>NZ_JAMYLO010000018.1:0-149808 GCF_040318075.1 Mesorhizobium sp. M1328
TCTCCGGATTGGTAGCGGCGCGTCGTTAGGCCTATCCAGGCGCCAACAGATCGGGACGTCTTGAAGTTGCCCGGATCTTCAATGGCAGTGGCGAATGAGGTTGCGGTGATGGCGCCGATGCCAGGGATCGACATGAGCATGCGGCATGCCTGGCTCTGACGTGCATCTGCGACGAGCTGGCGCCCAAGCTCGGCGGCACGGATGCGAATGCCGCGCCAGGCCTCCAACATCGGCAGCACGATGAGAGCAAGTTCCCCGTGATCGCTAAGAAGGCTCCGAACGTTCTTCTCGAACGTGGTTCCCTTACCTGCAGGAACGAGCAGGCCGAACGTTTTCATGATTCCACGAATCTGGTTGGAAAGTTCGGTGGTGATCCGGACCAGCCGGGTGCGTGCCGCCACGAGCGTGCGGGTCAGCATGCTGTCAAATCCTTTCACCCGCACCTCACGGAAGAATCCCACCTCTGCAAGATGCGCCAAACCGTCGGCGTCGTTCGCGTCGGTCTTATTCGCCGCCATATCGAGCGCAGCTTTGGCATGGCGAGCATCGATGCAGATCGCTGGCACCCTTTCCGCGCGTAGCGCGTGATAGAACCAGACGGAAAGGGGTCCAGTCTCGAACACCACGCGTTTGGCGGCTGGCGCCCGCTTGCGGATAAGCTCGGCAATGATCTTTGGATCAGAGGCGCACTTCCCGCGCCAGACGCGCTTGCCTTCACGTCGGATCGACACCGCTGTCTCTTTCATCGACACGTCGAGACCGATATATTCTTCCATGGCTGTTCTCCATCAGATGCTTGGGCCCGGCGTCAGGTCGTGAGCCCGTATCTCCATCTTATCGGGGAACAGCCACCTTCCAAGGATATGATTGGTTTCAGGGCGACTCGCTCCCGCGATTACCCCATGTGGACGGTGACGTGGCGTTTGCGTTCGTCGGAAGGTACGCCCGAAATGTGTCACAGGCGACTACGCCACGGCAGTGCCGTCTCACAACCAATCGACCGGCACCAGCTTGATGTCGTCACGCCATTCCTCAGTCAGGGTCACTCCTGTGAGACCGCCCCAAACATCCGTCGCGGCGTGGTCAAGGACAATAGCCTGCAACCGGCCTTCCGAGCGCATGACTTCCTTCGCGATCGCGTCGAAGACGGACCGCACGGCGGCGATGTCGTTGTCGCGGCCACGCCCTGTGGCACTTTCGTCACCTGCTGCAAAGCCGCGCGGGAAATAGACCTGGCTGGGCTGGTCGTAGACTAGCAGTCCCGGAACCGGATGGTGACCGACGAGGAAGAAGCGGTGAAGGGCCAGTGTGACCGCGATGTGATAGGCTAGCCAGTTCGCGCCGCTGCCAATCTCCCATAGGTAGTCGGACCGATCCGGATGGATGACCTTAATGGTCAGATCGTCTAGCAGGAGCAGGATCGGCGCCTCGGGCCATTCCGCGTCGAGCAAGGGCAGAATGGTGGACGCCATGTTCTGGATGATCTGCAGGGCATTTTGCGTTTTGCGCTCGACTTCGCGCTCGGAATAGACCTTTCGAAGCTCGTTGACCCGCTCTCGCAGACGATCCAATTCGATCGTCAGGTCCGAACCTTCCTGCGTGCGGTCGAGCGAGAGGAGCGCCTGCAGCAAGCCGCCGACGAAACGCTCGAGCCTGTCCTGTTGGAAAAGCGCCCCCTGCACTTCCTTTGATCTTTGTTCGAGCAGGGTGATTTCCTGGCGGACAGCGGTCAATGTCGCTGTGGCGTCTTCCACCTCCTTTCGCAGACGCAAACGTTCCTTGTCGAAAGTGTGCGATAGACTCGGCTGCGAGCGCATCTCGATTTCAATACCCGCTAGCGCCTGTGTCAGAGTATCGAGCTTGGTTCGACCGACGGAGCCCATGGCAACCAGAGGATCGCCTGAATCGCTTACGCGCTTGCGCAACCATTCTGAGATGTTCAGGCGATCCCGCTGAATGAGGATCGCGTCGCCGTAGGAGTTACTGCTGTCTAGCAGGCGCTGCAATTCGTTATAGGCTTGGCGTTTTTCCGTCAGATCGGCGGATGCCTGGCTTTCCAGCTGGCGAAGTTCCTGCAAGCGTGCCAGTGTGCCGTCGATCGACTCGACGGTAGTGAACGACTGCCGGGTATCGGCTTCGGCGGCTTGGCGGAGGAGATCGACGACGTCCGGCCATTCGCTAGGCATCGGGGTGGCTGCCGGCAACAGGCCGAATTCCAGCGCCTGACGCAGCAAAGCCTGGGTCTCCACCTGCCAGGCGTTCACCGCTTTTTTCGCCGCCTCGAGTGCTGCTTCCTTTCGGCGGGCCTCACGCTGGAGCCGGTCGATCTCCCACTTCGCCAGAAGCATTTCCGGTGTGAGGGCTCCCAGCACGTACGGGAAAATCGCCTTGAGCTTTTCACGATGCTCGCTCGTATCCGCATTGAAAAACAGCACCATCGGATTGGCGACGATATATTGGGGCTGGAATGTGAAAGCGAGCAGATCCCTGAAGCTTACGCGTGACTGGAACCCGGAATCGGCATTCGGGTCGAGCCCGAGTTGGGATAGACCGGCGAGCGCGTCGAGTTTTCGCTTAACGGCATCCGCAGTGATATTTTTTTCGGGTGCCTGCATCGGCACTTCAAGCGCTGCTCCCTCGGCTAGATACATATCGCCAGTCTGGCGAGCATCGCCCGGCTCCCGCCTTGCTAGAAGCTTATGTCCCTCTAACGTCTCTATCAGAAGGCCGAACCAGGCGCAGGCTGTCCGGATCGTTCCCACAGGAATGCTGCATTTTCCCGATCCCAGGCAGTAGTCAATGATGGGAATGACGGCGGATTTGCCGGTTTTGGACGATCCGCTGATGACGTTCACCATACCCGGATGGAATTCAACGATCCGCGGTTCGCCTCCGCTTTTTGGCCACAGGATGAGCTTGCGAATTTGAAAATGCATTAGACAGTTACCTGTAGAAGTTGGAACACCTGTGCTTGGGGCAGCCTTGCACACCACCGCCCCAACTTGTCGGCGTTGGCGACGTGAAATTTCAGCCGCTCGGGCGGCCGGGGAACGTCGACATCGTTAGCCCGCACGAAGCCCGTCGCGTAGTCAACGTGAAGAAGCCGGGAAGCAATCCCGGTCCCGATCGATTGGAGGGTCAGCTCGCGCATGCGCAAGGTCCTGTCATGGACCGCCATGAGACGCTCTCGCTGTTCGCTCAACTTTGCGACAAATTTACTGAGACCCGAAGGCAGGTTCGTCGATCTGAGGTCGGCGAGTGTGCGGGCGTGGAGGATGAGCGGCAGCACCAGGAAGAAAGTCGGCATGGGCAGAAGTTCATCGATCTTTTCAGCCTGGAAGCCTCGTCCGAAGCTCCACAGTAGATGAACACCAAAGGCAGGATTTTGCACCAAGGCGATAGGATTCGCCGTGTCGGAGGGCGAAGGCTGCGGTAACGCGCCTTCGATTTTGCCATCGGTCATTTCGGTCACTCGGGTGGAAACAATGTGAGATACTTGGGATGCCACCCGACACGGCGGGTTTGCGCGAGACAGTTGAAGGCGCCGGCAATGAAATAGGAGGGGAGGGTCTGGCCTTCCAACGGCATGCCTGTGTTGGAGCACTCGCGGTAGACCCGGCGGCCTCGATCCGGCACGGCAAGCACCGGTTGGGTGTCGTCAACTTCATCGCAAACCAGCAAATGCCGGCGGACGAGTTGCTCATCCAGCTCGGAAAAGCTGTCAGCGTAGACGGCGCCGTCGTCTGCCCACTTGACCTTGTCGGCCGTGGTTCTCATGTAGTCGCTGACTGCGGTCACGAGCATGATGTTGCTTGCTTCGATCGCGTTCAGCTGGCGAACGAACAGGGGCGCGCCCAGGAGCGTCCTGTCGATTGCCTGTGGCTCTGGCGCATCGATGCTGGGTGTCAGGACATTCGAGAAGTTGTGCTTTCGCACGAAGGCCCAAAAGCGCTTTCGAAACGCGGAAGCCTCGATTGCAGGTGTCTGTCCCTGGCGGATCAGCTCGTCCATGTCGTCGACCGCCAGCCCGATGGCTGCTGCGCAAAAATCGTCGATCGCATCGACGGGAAGAACGTTCAAGCGATCACGGATGGCGGCGACCGGATCGGCTTCCGCATGAAACGAGCAATGTTGGATGATGGCGCAGCATACAGCGTCCCCAGCCTTGAGGAAGCGGGCGAGATGTGGCTCACACCCCGTTCCCGTTTCACATTCTTCGAAGAGCTCCTTAATTTTTTTGAGGACTTTTTCCGCCTCGGCGGGACTGCCGGCCTTGCTGATCGCGGTGAGCAGCGCACCGGCTTTCGTGTCTGAGACATAATAGCGAAACTCAGACGTACTGGGATCGATGTTTGAATCAAGGCAGGTGTCGGCCCAGTTCCCGAAGGTCTTCCAGAGCTCTTCCGATTTGTTGCTTGCCGGGTTCTTTCCGCTCAGCGTGCTTTTGGCTTGTTCGAAGAGCGCCGTTCCGTCAGGACGATGGACGCCAACATCGTCGATATGTTCGAGGGAGACGGCGATACCGTCGGCCACGCTCAGGAGGTAATAGCAGAGCCGCACCTGCTGAAGCGAAAAGCCGAGATACTGTGCCGGAGCAGAGCTTTTTGCGGCTCTGGGAAGTGTCGGAATAGGCATTCAGTTATATCGCCCGCTACAGATGATGTGCCATTTACAACGAATGGTATTAATTGATTTTATATTTCGCGCAAACGCTTTTGTCGAAATTTACGTGGCCTGATGCGGCTCGCGTTTTCGCTTGAAGTGGGCGATGGCAGCCAAACGCCACGCTTACGCCATCACGCGATTCGCATGCGATTATGTTGGACCAACTTGCCGCCACTTCGTGGAATGGATGATCCCGACAGGGACGCTGTCGTGGCGCACCGCGGTCGGGTTATTCTGGCGGCATCGGCCGCGAGGGATCGCCTGCTTTGCCGATTTCCTGGGAGTCCCCAGATTGGTCCGTGCGCAAGTGTCGGGTGTCGATCTTGCCGGTCAGCTCGAGGCCTTCGCGCAACCGGCAAGAAGACCAGGTCCAGATCTTTCGTAGGTCAGCGGCCAGAGGCCAGCGCTGGGCGAAAAAGCCATGTTCGTTCATCGCCGGCGACGCCAGAATCCCCGTCGCCGTCATTGGAAAACCCCGGCATGATGTCGCCCGCCAACAGCTTCTCCTTCGACAGCAGCCCAGCATCCTCGAGCGCCTCGAAATCCTGCAGCTGGCGCAGCGTGTCGAGGCCGAAGTGGGACAGGAAGGTTTTCGTCGTGACATAGGTTTAGGGCGCGCCAGGTTGCGGACTGCGCGGACCCGAGGCGATAAAATCCTGCGAGCGCAAGACCACGATCAGGTCGCGCGACACTTCCTTGCCGAAAAAGCTCGCGCCGCGCGTGATCGGCTGGAAGTAAGCGATGCACATCAGCACCAGGGCTTCGGACTGCGACAGCGCGGATTCCTGCGCCCCGAGCCCGGCGGCGGCCCGGATTGCATCGCCAAATCCCTTTTTCGTCCGATGCTGCCAGTCGCCGGCGACCGATACCAATCGTAGGGGCGGCCGTGAAGCGCGTCGCGGATGTCGTCGATAATCATATCGATGTTGCAGCCTTTGCCGACGACGCGTGCGAGCACCTCGCGCGTCACCGGTTCGGCCGAGGCAAAGATCACCACTTCGACCCGCCCATCCACTCGCGCCAGCGGAGCTCAGCCGGCAAATGCTCCAGTTCGGTATCAAGTAGCCGGTCGTCTGGCCGCGCTCGCTGGGCATATTTTCTCCGGGCGCCGGATTGCTCAGCCATGGTCAAGCCCGTCGCGCATTTCCTGTTTCGTGCATGGTCGTGGCCTGCGTGATCGTTGTCCCGCCTGCCGCAGTGGGATCGCCTCCTTCGATCAGGACGAACTTATCCCTCAGCATTTCTGCTCCCGATGCGGCTTCGATCTGCGCCTGGCGCCGAAAGCTCTCGTCAAGGCCTCACAGAGGCTGCTCGAAAGATGCATCGACGATATCTGCAAGGTGGAGCTGACCATAGTTTCACGCCTGTTGCGCGCACCGGCCCTGGCCGACAGCACTTCGGCGACAAAAACCTGTCGACGTCGGCGCGCGTCCGCTGCTTTGAGCAGCTGACGCGGCGTGTTGAATGGTTGTTCGCAGGCGCGGACGCGGCCGTGGCGCGACGCCGGCAGAGTATCCTGGCAGCCGGTCGCAATGAGCGGTTGATGACCCGCTTCGCGGAATTCATGGAGAATTACCAGAGTTCACAACGATCGAAGCACTCGCCGCCCGCCGGCGGCGATCTTCCCGCGCTGCTTGAGGCCTACTCACGTGTCAATCGCGTCAGGGCCAGAGAGGGGCAGTGGTTCAAACCCTTCTCCCGAAAAGCAATCAGTTGTATTCTAAGAATCGGTGCTCTGGCAGGAGCGCGCCGCCCGTCGTTGCGAAGCTGGTGATAGCACTGCCGATGCTGACGCTCCCCGTTCATGTCATGTTCGGGCTCGCGAGGTGGTTGACGGGCGACACTTCCCTACGAGCCAGGAGAACTGGCGTGTCCAAGACAGAAGCCGTCCTCGATTGAGGGCATAAAGCGCCTTGCCAAGGCTATTTCAAAGCGAGATTCGATCTCACACAGCAAAGCCCTCGACACGGCATCACAAGTATCGGGCTTTGGCAATTTTCAGCATGCACGCCGATCATTGATGCATGTTCAACGGAAGCCGGCCCGACGCGGCAGGCCGTCTACATCTCCACCTTCTGGCGCGATGGCCAAACACGAACCGCCGGCCGTGAGACGATCTGGGTATTCTTATCAACGCCACTCGATGAGTTGATCAAGCCATCTCAGTATCGATATGCTCATAAGCTCGGTCGTTTCCGGCGCCACGCCTCGGACCATGTGATCGATGAATAAGGCCAGACTCGGCGTACGCGCCGCTGGCGCGCGCTCGCGGGGCTGCAAGGGTATTGCAGTTCATGGATATCACCGGTCTGCGGCCATCCAAGGCACGCGTCGAACCCCGAGGCGGGTATTCGGCCCGCCTGCCGGGACGTGATCATGCAAGTGCCTGGTACGATCCAGTGGCAAAACATCACGTCGGGGCCGACGAACCTTACGCAGGGAGTGTTTCGTCCAAAGTTGCCGAACGGGACGCCTGGGCGCGGCAACACAACTGGTCGCTTGCAAGGCCCGAATGGGCGGGGATCTGGCGAACAACACATCGAGGACCTCCGCCTCGCACAGTCCATGCTGATGCCTTGTGCGCCGTTGAGGGACCTCGTGGGGAAAATCGATCCTTCAGCAGGGTGCCTATCCTGGCATGCGCGTCCACAGGCATCGCCGCCTTCGGACGCTCTTGCCGTCATATAGCTCGAGAAGTTGCGGTGACGATAGCGGTCGTCCGGCCAGGCACAGGCGCTCTATTCGTCGACGTCGGCATCACTCTCGCCGGGCCCGAAAACCCCGGCATGATATCGCCCGCAAGCAGCTTTTCCTTCGACAGCAGCCCCGCATCCTCGATCGCCTCGAAGTCGGGAAGATCGCGCAAGGTTTCGAGCCCGAACTCCAGCAGGATCGCTTTCGTCGTGACATAGGTGTAGGTGCGCCCGGCGTCGGGCTGCGCGGGCCGGAGGCGATCAGGCCGAAGGAGCGCAAATGGCCGATCAGGTCGCGACTGATCTCCTTGCCAAAGACGGACGATAGTTCGGCGCGCGTGATTGGAAGAAGGCGATGCACATCAAGACCAGCACTTCGGATTGCGTCAGGTCGACGGCGCTTTCCGCTGGAGCCGGTGGCCGCACGGATGGCGTCGGCATAGGCCGGCCGGGTCAGGTGCCGAAAACCGCCGGCTACCGCCACCAGATCGTAGGGCCGGCCGCGCAGCTCCTCGCGAATGTCATCGATCAAAAGGTCGATGCTGCAGCTTTTCCGACAATGCGGACCAGCGTTTCGCGGCCGACCGGCTCGCTGCCCGCAAAGATGGTCGCCTCGACGCGATGCATCCATTCGCGCCATCGCGCCTCCGGCGGCAGATGATCCAGCTCACGATCAAACAGGCGGTCGCCTGATCGATGGTCATCTGACCGGCCTCGCCTCTTGCGCACCGCTTCAGCCATTTCCTAAAGCCCGTAGACGCGGGACGTGGTGCGGCCGGACAGCTCGCGGACGGCGCCGAGCTCGACCAACCGGTCGAACAGGCGGCGCAGGCCGCAGTCGCTCATGCCAGCGATCTTTTCCGATGCCACGATCGCGTCGTCGGACAAGAGTCTTTCGACGACCAGGTCCGACGCCCGGGCGCGCAGTTTCGGTGCGACCGCAAGCAGCCGGTGCGCGCGGTGCTCGTGCTCAGCGGAAAGATCAATCGCGCGCAGCGCCGCGCGCGCCTGCGGGGCAAGCAGACCTTCCGCCTGCTCAGATCCCACCTCTTTCCCGGTTGTCGCAATAGGAGGTGCCGGCCGACGTGAACGACCGGAACCCACCCCCAAGGCTACCTCGGTGCCCAGCAGAGGCACTGCATGTGACCAGCCCAGCCGTTGCGCCAGCAGGGCGTCGCCGCGCCAGGCTCCAAGGGCGCGCGAAAAGCCGTGACGTTCGGCGATCGCGAAGGCGCCGGTCATCACTCCTGCCATCCCCTCGCTGGCGGCGAGCTGCCGGAGATCGTCGGTCAGATCGCTCGCGCCCTCGTCATTGCGCGCGAGACCGAGGTCATCCAGCACCGCGCCGATGCTCGCATCCGTCAGCAGTTTCTCCGCAGGCGTTGCGGCCAGCCGGCGCCAGGCGAGAAGCAAACGACGGGCAGGACCGACATCATCGCCTGGCCGCGTGAGCAATACGGCGACAGCGCGCTTTCATTCTCGACGCGGCCGGCCTGCTTCCCCGTTACCGCCGCCGCGGCGAGCGCCAAGCGCTGCCGCTAGGTGCCAGCCCACCTTTCTTGCCGGCGGACCTTGCATCGAGCGCGCCGATGGGGGCGCCGGCTGTGATGGCAATGTCCTCAATGCCTTGTCCCGCAGCCGTTTGGGCGTCGGGGACAGCCCTGCGCAGCCAAGTCGGCACCGCCGCCATTGGCGCGGCCGCCGTGGCGCCGGAGGTACCGTGGTGAGGTAAAGAGGGCTAGGGACGCACAATCATCGAAAGCACGATGAATCATGGCGGCGCTTTTGGCAAGCGCGCGCATCCTAACCGCCGCGCCTGTCGTTTGCATGTAATGAATGATAATGCCTTATCGGTCGTTTTAGGCTTTACATAGGAAATGGCGTCTCTCGTCGATCAAAACCCCGAAAAGCGTGCCCGGCATCGCTCCGCTCGACCACAGGAAACGGTGCCGGGTGTCGACCAGATCGCGCCCGAAGGCTCGGCCGAGGCGGAGGCCTCGATCGCCAACGACATGCCGGACATTATCGACGTCGTCATGGAGATGGGCAGAACGCCGGAAGAGCGGACGCCCGACACCCCTTCGCCCCTTCCGGCCGTCGCGGATCCCCGACTGCCGGCACATCTCGACGCACTCGCCGGGCGCGCACGCGATTATGTCGAGGCGGCGAGCTCGGCCAACACCCGCCGCGCCTACGCCGCCGAATGGAAGCAATTTTGCGCTTGGGCGCGCCGCCAAGGTCTGGAGGTATTCCCGCCGGAACCGCAGACTGTCGGCCTCTACATCACCGCCTGCGCCTCCGGTAAGCTAACGGGCGACAAGAAGCCGAACTCCGTTTCGACAATCGAGCGACGTCTCTCTTCGCTGACCTGGAGTTTTTCTCAGCGTGGCCAGCCACTGGACAGAAAAGACCGCCATATCGCGACCGTCATGGCCGGCATTCGCAACAGCCACGCCTCCCCTCCCCGGCAGAAGGAAGCGGTGTTGCCCGAGGATCTGATCGCAATGCTGGAAACGCTTGACCGCGGCAGCCTGCGTGGCCTGCGCGACCGCGCCATGCTGCTCCTCGGCTTTGCTGGTGGCCTGCGTCGCTCCGAGATCGTCGGCCTGGATTGCGGCCGTGACCAGACCGAGAATGGCCGCGGCTGGGTGGAAATCCTCGACAAAGGCACGCTGGTCCGCCTGCGCGGCAAGACCGGCTGGCGGGAGGTCGAAGTCGGACGCGGCTCGTCCGATGCGACCTGCCCGGTGGTAGCTCTGGAAACTTGGCTCAAGCTCGCGCGCATCGCGCACGGCCCCCTCTTCCGGCGTGTCACCGGCCAGGGCAAGGCGGTCGGCGCCGATCGGCTTAACGACCAGGAGGTCGCCCGCCTCGTCAAGCGGACCGCCCTGGCCGCCGGCGTGCGCGGTGACCTGCCGGAAGGCGAACGCGAAAAACTCTTTGCAGGCCATTCGCTGCGCGCCGGTTTGGCATCCTCGGCCGAAGTCGACGAGCGCTATGTGCACAAGCAGCTTGGCCACACCAGCGCCGAGATGACGCGCAGATACCAGCGACGGCGCGATCGGTTTAGGGTCAACCTCACCAAGGGGTCGGGGCTGTGAAAAGCCCCCTCCCCTCCCCGCTTCAGGCCACCGTATGGCGGTCCGGGGAAGACAGGATTTCACCTTAGCGCTTCAATTGAAATCGGGAAGTAAAAGCGACAACCGCTCTGTGCAACAGGCATCGCGCTATTACAACGACGCCGAGCGCCAATTGGGACGCGCCGCGCGGCTGATCGTCTGACCGGCCTCAGGCTCACTGGTCCCAGCCGCGCTGTTCGGCTCAAAACGATCCCACTGCGCTGCACATGGCCGCTGAGCCGCAAAAATTGCGCTTCGCGGGTGCCAGGGAACTTGCTCAGCGGGGCCTGACGTTGCAAGGATCGAAACGTATTGTAGCGCGAACGCAGTACCCATCGCGCACCTTGATCTTGGCCCAAGTAGGCTCAACAAATCGCAAACGCGGGAGCGCGTATTGATGGAAACCAGGATCATCGACAGCCGGGACGATTTCGCGCAATGGGCAATCGATCGGGCCAATGCGATCCTGACGGATCAGGGTTCGGAACTCGCCACCGTCGCCCGCAACGGAAACGAAGCCCAAATCGGCGCGACGGCACAGGCGCTCGGCCAGGCGATCGTCGATGCGCTGCTTGAGGCGTTTGATGGCCTCGCAGGCGACGAATGAGCCGTGAGACACATGACTGCTGTGACGATGGAAACGGCGGCCGGCACGCGGGCTCACAGATCCATCCAGCCTCGGCCGGCAGAGGAGGAAAGGCCCTTTGCAGGCCAACCGCTGGGCTGGCCTGGCCTCCTCGGCCGAGGTCGACGATCTATGTTCAGAAGCAGCTTGGCCATCCCTCCAAGATGACCCGCAAATACCAGCATCGACGCGACCGGTTCCGGGTCAACCTCACCACAGCGGCAGGGCTCTGCAAAGCCCTCCCCCTCCCCCCGTTTGAAGCCGTAAGGTGGAAACTGCGGTTCGAGATTTTAGCTAGCGCTTCAATTAAAGTCGGGAATACCCAGCATCAGCGGATAGCTGCAATCCCTGTGCGCGCGCGGCGGCCTGTTCCTTCCTGTGTGCGCGGCGGCCTGTTCCTTGCAAAATCGGAACGTTACTCCATAATTGCAAGGATAATCGAGCGGCGCATCACGACTGAACTCACCGAGCTACTGAACTCACCGAGCTATTGGACAACATGCCCGCCGTGGCGCTGCTTGGACGACGCCAGGTTGGCAAGACCACGCTCGCGCTCGAAATAGCCGAACGGCGACCTTCTATCTATCTCGACCTATCCGACGCCGACCGCGCCCGGCTCACGGAGCCGGAACTATATCTGGCCGACCATGAAGATAAGCTGGTCATCTTGGATGTGGTCCACCGGCTATCGAACCTGTTCCAAAACCTGCGAGGACTAATCGACCGCGGCCGCCGCGTTGGGCGAAAAGCTGGCCGCTTCTTGCTCCTGGGATCGGCATCGATCGATCTCCTGAAGCAGTCGGGCGAAAGCCTTGCTGGCCGTATCGCCTATCTCGAGATGCGTCCGATCGACGGTCTGGAAGTCGGCGCCGCCGACCTTGGGCCGCTATGGTACGCGGCGGCTTCCCCGACAGCTTTCTGGCCACTAGCGACTGCGCCAGTCAACGATGGCGGCAGGATTTCATCTGCACCTATCTGGAGCGCGACATCTCCCTCCTCGGTCCACGCATTCCGGCCGAGACGCTGCGCCGCTTCTGGACCATGCTGGCCCCCCACCAGGTCGGCCTTCTCAACGCAGCCGAGTTCGCCCGCGCGCTCGGCGTCGACGGTAAGACCGTCGCGTCCTATCTTGATCTGCTGGTCGATCTCCTGCTGGTGCGCCGGTTGGAGCCGTGGCACGCTAATGTCGGCAAGCGCTTGGTCAAATCCCCGCGCGTTTATGGTCCGCGACAGCGGCATGACCCATACGCTGCTTGGTCTCGCAACTCAGGAAGACGTCCTTTCATCCGGTGGCCGGCGCCTCCTGGGAAGGGTTCGTAATCGAAACCCTCACTGCCGCCGCCCCCGCCGGCGCCCTAAGCAATTTCTACCGAACAGCTGCGGGTGCGGAGATCGACTTGCTACTAACGCTGCCGGGCCAGCGCCTCTGGGCCATCGAAATCAAGCGTAGTCTGACGCCAAAGCTGGAAAAGGGTTCTATCAGGCCTGCGAGGACCTTGCTCCGGAGCAGCGCTTCGTCGTCTTTCCAGGATCGGAGCGTTTTCCGCTCCAGCGTGGCATCGAAGCGGTGCCCCTGCAGGATCTGGGCAGGGCGTTGCTTGACGAAGCATGATGCAGAAGTTCTGGCATTCCGCTTCCGCTCAGGGCGAGGCTCAAGCTCTCTCCTTCACTGCTGCAGAGCGAAAAGCCAGCTCGAGGCGTGCTTTGTGTGGCTTGTCGTTGGCGATCCGAGCGAAACGGCCTTGACCTCGGCAAAAGAGGGCCGTGACACCGGCCTTTCAGCCGCCTTCCGCGTGAGCCAAACGAAACGGTTGCTCTCGGCGAGCACAATTAGTGACGCTCGTTATCGAGCCGCAGCTGTTTCCTCACCGCCGCCCAGTCGAGCGGCTCCTTTCATTAGCTTGCGCGGTTCTGCGGAACGGGGGAGGGGGGTCTACACAGTGGCACCCGCTGGCGCCTATTAAGCGCTTCCCTGTAGGCTCTTCTGCAAAACGGACCCGCTCACTCGCGCCGCCGTATGACCTGCTCAAATCGCGACGTCCGCGACCGTGCCGTTTTGCTGACGATTTCGCGTTGACGGGCCTCCGTCGCAGCAAAATTGCTGCTCTCCGGGTCGAACGCTGATCCAGGAAGAGTCCGAGCCGGCGTGATCCCAAGGCACCCGACGGCGAAAAACTGCCCTGCCTATGGATGAGGCCACACCAGGACGAACAGGCCGACAGCGACGCTTTCGTGCTGCTCGTCCCCGGCCAGCGACTGTGCTGCAGTCGTGGTTCGAGCGCGCAGGGTAGTGGCCAGGACAGGCGGCGGACAGCGCACTGGCGTAAACGTATGGCGCAAGCTCGGGAGGCCGGGTTCGAGCGGAGCGCGGTGTGCCGTTCGGGATTCAGCGGCTTTATTCCTCTTTTTTTTGCTTCACGTGAATCTAGAACGGAGAAGTTGGCCGCGGCCAACTTTGCTGGTTGGCCGCGACAGAGGCACTATTGGAACCAGTCGATTCGCACGAAAGAAGAGTTGGCCGCGGCCAACTATCGGCCGTCGTTCACCGGAAACCGTTGAATCATAAGGGTTGTTGGCATGGTTACCGAATCGTGCCATGTTCGATACGGTTTTTTAGCAATTCACCGCTAAAAAGCGCATCGAAAGGGGAACTCGATGTTGCAGACTCAAAACGTATCGACGGCCATTTCTTCCGACGCGCGGATTGCTCATCATGCGCGCCAGCTGTCTATGCAGCTACAGTTACTGCGGGAGCGCCTGTTCCCGCCGTCCTCCCAGAAAATGTTGAAAACGTTCACCTCCGGCGAGGCCGCTCAGCTCGTCGGGGTATCAGACGGCTACCTACGGCAGCTTTCAATAGATGGCAAAGGCCCTTTGCCCGAGGTGTCCCAGACGGGACGACGTTCGTATTCTCTCGCCCAAATTCATGAGTTGCGGCAGTACATGGCTTCTATCAAGCCGAAGGATGCACTCACTTACCTTCCGTGGCGGCAGAGAGGCGAAAAGCTCCAGACGATTGCCGTCGCCAACTTCAAGGGCGGCAGTGCAAAGACAACGACATCCATCTACCTCGCACAGTACCTTGCCCTGCAGGGATACCGTGTTCTCGCGGTTGATCTCGACCCACAGGCTTCGTTGTCTTCGATGCTCGGTGTTCAGCCGGAGTTCGATCTAGCGGAAGGCGATACGCTCTACGGTGCGATCCGTTACGACGAGAAGCGGCGGCCGCTGAAGGAAATAATCAGAAAAACGTACTTCGCTGGCCTCGACCTCGTTCCCGGAAACTTGGAACTGATGGAGTTCGAGCACGAAACCCCGACTGCTCTGATGGAGCAGCGGAAAACAGGCAACAGCGAAATCTTCTTTCGGCGCGTTGGCAAGGCCTTGGCCGAAGTCGAAGCCGATTATGACATTGTGGTGGTCGATTGCCCGCCGCAACTCGGATACCTGACGCTTGGCGCGGTTTGCGCAGCGACATCGCTTCTGATCACCGTCCATCCTCAGATGGTCGACGTGGCGTCAATGTCGCAGTTTCTGCTGATGACTTCCGACCTTCTGTCGGTCGTCCGGAAAGCAGGCGGCGATCTGAACCACGATTTCATCCGGTATGTCATAACGCGCCATGAGCCGCACGATGGTCCGCAAGCACAGATCGTTGCCCTGTTGAGAAGTCTCTTCGGGGACGAGGTTTTGGCGGCGACAGTCCTGAAATCGACGGCAATCGCCGATGCTGGGCTTACGAAACAGACACTCTATGAAATCGAACGAGGACAAGTCCGCCGCTCGACATTCGATAGGGCGATCGAGTCCCTGGATGCAGTCAACGGGGAAATCCTCGGCGGCATCGAAAAGGCATGGGAGCGGTCATGAGCAGGCGAGACGTTCTGAACGGAATATTTGCCGATACGACCCGAGAGTTGGCCGCGGCCAACTTTTCCAAAGAGACGGATGGCGGTCGTGTCCTGGCGGGGCCCGTAAGGACGATGGGACTTGCCCTCGACCGCATGGACCAGGAAGCCAGAGAACTTCGGGAAGCCTTGAAGTCCGGCGAGAGGGTTGTCGAACTTGATCCCGAACTCATTGACGGCTCATTCGTGCGTGATCGCCTCGACGGCGAGGTGACCGCTACGGACGATATTGTGAGGTCGATCGAGGAAAACGGCCAGGAAGTGCCCATTCTCGTCAGGCAGCATCCCGATCTCGAAGGACGATACCAGGTTGCCTATGGCCATAGGAGGCTTCGTGCTGTCAGGCTCCTGAGGCGGAAGGTAAGGGCGGTTGTCAGGCCCTTAACGGACAATGAACTCGTCGTCGCACAAGGCATCGAAAACACTGCGAGAAAGGATCTCTCTTATATCGAGAGGGCGGTCTTTGCGTTAAGCCTCGAAACACACGGCTTCGGCCGCGATCTGATCATGCAGGCGTTAAGCACTGACAAGACGGAACTGTCGAAACTGTTGTCTGTCGCCAAGGGCATTCCGGCCAGCCTAGTTAAAGTGATCGGTGCCGCACCCTCTATGGGCCGTCGCAGGTGGATGGATATTGCCGAAAAGATCACTGATCCCAAAGCGCTAGAAGCCGCTAGAAATGCCATCCACAGGCCTGAATTCGAGGCCTTGGGCTCGGACGAACGCTTCATGATGGTTCTTGCGGAGGTTTCGAAGAAGCCGCGGCGAGAACAGGTCAGGGAGTGGAAACCGAACGGTGGCAATGTCGCGGCAAAGATCAAGGACGCCGGGAGGGCCTATACGCTCTCCCTTAAGACTGCCGAAGCCGATGAGGGCTTCGGCGCATATCTGACAGAACGGCTGGACGATCTCTATGCCGACTGGCAGGCAAACAGAAAACCGAAGCAGGAGTAAACCGCAAAAGAAAAAGGCCCCCAAACGACCTTAGCCGTGGAAGCCTCTTTCAAAGTTGTCGCAAACTGAGAATCGCATTTCCACGAATCACTGTCAAGAGTCTAGGCGTCGATTCGGCGAGCAGATTTCTTTTGCCTAATTGAAGGCGAAGGAAGAAATGGAGACGGGTATTGCAACGACGCCCTTTGGGCGGCGGCCGATGTCGCTTGCCATGCTGGCAGCGCAAAACGACTCACGTGAAATCCCCAAGGACAGGGTCGTTGAGAAATGGCAGATCTACCGCGACCTCTGCGAGGGCAAGAGCATCGTCGGCATCGGCGATCGCGCCCTGGCCGTCATGAATGCGCTGCTATCATTCTATCCTGACAGCGAGCTGAGTGAGGAAAACGGCCTCATTGTGTTTCCCTCGAACGCACAGCTGTCCCTCAGGGCGCACGGCATGCCCGAGCCCACAGTCAGGCGGCACCTGGCGGCCCTTGTGGACTGCGGGCTGATCATCCGTCGGGACAGCCCGAACGGCAAGCGTTACGCGCGCAAGGGGAGGGGAGGCGAGATCGAGGAAGCATTTGGCTTCTCCCTGGCGCCGCTGCTGGCCCGTGCTCACGAGTTCGAGGCGGCGGCTGAGCGTGTTCGCGCCGGCAACAGGGCGCTCAGGCTTATGCGCGAGCGGATCACTTTGCACCGCCGGGATATCCAGAAGTTGGTCGAGGCGGCGGTTGAGGAAGACGTGCCAGGCGACTGGGGAGGCCTGTGGAGGCGGTTCCGCGCCGTTGTGGAGGCAATTCCGCGCCGTGCTTCGATTGTCGAGCTAGAGCCGATCGTGGGCGATCTGGCCGCATTGCATGACGAAGTGGATAAGCTGCTGGAAGTTCACATGAAATCCACGAATACGAGCGGCAATGACTGCCAAAACGAGCGGCAGCAATCTGATTCAAATACCGACTCTATTTTTGAATTTGAACCTGCTTTAGAGAAAAGCGGGTCGACGGCCGAGCCAAGGACGAGGACCGCAGAGCCCCCGAAAACCTATCCGCTAGGGCTTGTGCTGAAGGCCTGCCCGGAATTTTTGGATTACGCCGTCGACGGGATCGGCAACTGGCGCGATTTAATGATCACGGCGGCCCAGGTGCGGGGCTACCTTGGCGTTTCGCCGTCAGCATATGAGGAAGCGTGCCATGTGATGGGCCAGGAGGTCGCCGCAATGGTGATTGCCTGCATTGTGCAAAGGGCACAGCACATCAACTCCGCAGGCGGCTATCTGCGGGTGCTGACCGAAAAGGCGCGGGCGGGGCAGTTTTCGGTCGGACCGATGCTGATGGCGGCGCTGAAGGCCAACGGGGCAACGGCGCGAATGACCGGATGAGTGTGGGTACCGGGATTTTCGGAACGAGGGCTCAGGGTTTGCTCCGCGCGATAGGGCCTGGACAGTGGCTGCAGCGCTTGTCGGTAAGAAAGCCCTATGCGAGGATCAAGGACATGAAAAACGAA
The DNA here is from genome assembly GCF_040318075.1 of Mesorhizobium sp. M1328. Taxonomy (NCBI): domain Bacteria; kingdom Pseudomonadati; phylum Pseudomonadota; class Alphaproteobacteria; order Hyphomicrobiales; family Phyllobacteriaceae; genus Mesorhizobium; species Mesorhizobium sp. M1328. The sequence goes on from NZ_JAMYLO010000018.1 coordinate 17,453, forward strand.
CACGACCGGGAACCGACGCCCGATGAAACCGCCGGAATAATGCGGTGGAACTCACTTACGGACGCCGATCGCGCGGCTTGGCTGGCGCTGGCCGGCAGCGCCGTCCCTGCGGATGCCTGGGTAGCGTACAAGCGGCTCGGAAATGTTGAGCGTCAACCGCGGACTATAAAGTGACGGCGGTCCCTGCGGATCGAGATCACGAGATGACTGGTTCTGCCACGAGAGCAAGCCTTTGGGCTCGATGGGGCAGGTTGACGAAGCCGACCATCGAGCAGATCCCCTTGTGATCCGCTAATGTAGGCGCTCAAGCTGGTTCGATTAGGAGCTTGAAAACTGCCGAAAATTGCCATATTTTTTGCACAAGAGACGTGGCTTTTATATGGTGGAGTGGATCCTATGAGCCAGGCACTCAAGACTTCCGTGCAGAATGAACCTCTCGTCTTGTCCTATATGGACCGGAGCGGGAAGATCGCGATCGAGCAGGTCGCGGATGGGTTTGGCATGTCCAAGGGCCAGTTGGCCCAGACCGCCGGTCTTGCTCGCGAGACCCTCTATCGGTCTGAGCGCAGCCGGACGGTAAAGACACAGGGACGTCTGCGTGAAATGCTCGAGATCATCAGTCGGGTGACGGATTGGGCGGGCGGCAAGGAACAAGCGATGGCCTGGTCTGGTTCCGAGTTTTGCTCCCGGTGCCGAGACGGAGGATCGCAACCTGGTGCTTTGGGACTGGGGTCCGCATCTTCCGCATAAGGTAACTGTATTCGACCCGAGCGGCCGGCTGCCAAAGGACCAGCTGTCCTGGCGATGAAGAATTCGCGAAGGGCAGGGACGTTTTCGGCTGCAGGTGTCGCGCGAGTCGGCCGTGAACAATGAGAGGGATCAGGCTTCGAGTTCCTTCGGCTGACTTTGAGGGGCGGCGAGGAGAATCCACAAAAGAGCCTTCAGCCACCTAAGCAGGAGGGAGAAGTTGTAGCCGGCGGCGGCCAGGATGGCGTTGACGGCATCGCCCTGCTTGCCGGCGAGATAGTTGCGGCCCATCCGGTGCTCGGCCTTGATGTGGCCGATCACGGGCTCGACGGCCGATCGCCGCCGCATCTGGCGCTTGATGGCTGGGGTGACACGGCGTTTCTGGCCGCTGGTGAAGACCCTGAACTTGTGGCTCTCCGGTGCGTTGTGGCCGCGATAGCCGGCGTCGGCGAGGACGCGGCTGATCTCGTTGCCGATGGTCTTTTCCATGTCAGAGATGATCGCTGCGAGCGTGTGGCCGTCATAGGGATTGCCGGGCAGCGCTTTTGCATGCAGGGCGAACTGGCCACCCTTTGAACGCTTCAGCGTGGTGGCCACCGACACCTTCACCCCGAACTCGTAGGGTGCATGCGCCTTGCCCTTACCGATGCATTCCACCTCGTGCGCATGCAGGCTGTAGATTTTGCGGCCGCGCTGGCGCTCACGCTGCTCGAGAACGGTAGAGGCCTGGTAGAGCGACCATTTGAAGAGCGCGTCCAGTTCCGCATCGCCGGCGATCTGGCGGGAGATGTCGCGAACGGTCCGGCCGAGATAGGTCTTGAGCCTGCGCAGCGCCTTGTTGGCCCGCTTGAACTGCTTGGCGTGCGCATAGCGCTGCTGCTTGATCAGCGCCAGCTTGCCGACCCGCACATAGGTCTGGCGCAAATCCAGCCCCGCCCGTTTGGCCAGCCGCACCAGCCGTTCGCGGGCCCGGTGGATGAGCTTGGCGTCGGTCGGGAACATCACGTTCTTCGGCTGCACGGTCGTGTCCACGATCACTTGGCGCGTGTCGGTCGGCTTCATCGCCCCGGTCTTGACCGCAATGCTGAGGCTTTCCTGCAAAAGCGCGACGATCCGCTCCTCGCCCATGCGGCTGCGCCAGCGCGTCATCGACGAGCGGTCGAAGGGCAAGTCGTGGCGGAAGAACTCCTCGCCGCACAGATACTGGAAGTAGGGGTTTTCCACCCAGCGCTCGCACAGCACCTCGTCCGACAGGTTGAAGGTGTGCTTAAGGATCGCCAGCCCCGCCATCAGCCGGGTCGGCAGCGGCGGCATGCCGGGACCGTCCGAATAGACCGCACCGAAACGCTCCTCCAGCACCGGCCAGTCGATCGCCTGCGCCAGGCGCACCAGCTCGTGCTTCATGTTGATGATTTGATCGAGCCTGGAGCGGAAAAGATCCTGCTCTCCCGTCTCGCGCTTCTCGCGTGGCCTGGACACTGCGTCCCCCTCGATTCGCCGCCGCCGACCGAGTGAATCACGCTCCGCAGCACAAGGGAATCGCAAAATCGAATTGCAAGAAAACAGTGCCCAAACACCGCAAATCCTGCAATTCCAAAGCCGACCTCCGCCCTAATCAGGATGCCAGATCAACGGTTTGCGGATAGTTCACGGCCGACGCGCGAGCTTTCGGGCGCGATATCAGTCACCGACCTCGATCAAATTGAGATCGCACCACGTCCTCAATGCTCTTCCCTCAGCATTCGCTTCGAAAGCGTACCACAGATCGAGTGCACCCGTTGGCTGCAACAGATCGTTGAATCTTGCGTACGCGCCTCTTTTGCTGAAGATCTCTTGAACGTCACCGACGTTGTCAGGCAGAAAATGGCGGGCGAAGTCCAGTACGAGCGGCTTGCCCAGGTCGAGTTCTTTCTTGCCAGGTATCTGGACGTATTTTTCACTGTCGTCGATATCATCCGGCAATTCATCCAAATCGCCCGTGAATTCGGAATGCCAGTAGAGCGTGCTGGACTGCTTGCACAGAAAGGCCTGATGTTCTCCCGTGCCCCGGAGCTGACGAATCCGAAAGCTAACTCTATGTCCTTGAAGCTGACGGGCATTGTCGTTCGGCGTCCCAAATGGAGTGGCGTGGAGCCAACGCATCAGAGGTCGGTACCACGAGCTGTTCTCGATCCTGCCCCGCCGCATGGTGTACCGGGCGGTGACGAAGTCGCTCGCGAGCGCTCTCAACAACGCTGGAGCGAGCGGCGTAGCGGGGGCATCGATGTTCGCCGGCAAGGTCGAGTTGCTCACACCAACCTGATTCGAAGGACCCACCGATGACCGACGACATGATGAACCGGCGCACGCTCGTGGTGAAGACCCCTGACGCTGATCTTTTGCGCGAGATGATGGGCTTTGCCGCCGAGCGGCGATGGAGATGGTGGACGGCGCCGCAACCGGCAGTCCTCAGGGTCTCTAAACGATGAGTCTTGCCGCCCTTCCAAGCGTCCGCTCGGCGTCATTGTAATAATTCGAGGCTTGCTGGACGGAGCGGTGCCGCGACTGCTGCATGGCTTCCGGCAGCGGAATGCCGCGGCGAGCGGTCTCAGTCAGATAGCCGGAGCGTAGGCCGTGCGCGGAAAACGCCGCCGGGTCGAGCCCAGCCTCGGCGACGCGGCGCTTCAGGATCAGGTTGACCGCCTGCGGCGTCAGGGCGCGTTTTTCCAGGTTGCCCCAGCGATCGATGCCGCGGAACACGGCGCCCTCGGTGATGCCGGCGCGCTCGAGCCAGTCTTTTAGGACCAGCACCGGGCGGCCGACGAGCAGCACAAAAGCGTCGGTGTCGGCCTGTGTCGTCTTGGTCCGGCCGAGCCGGATTTTTAGGCAGGGCAGTTTTGGCCCCTCTGGATCCTTGGGATCGGCGGGTACCGGCTCTTCTTCGACGATCTGCTCGAACCTGAGCGAAGCAATTTCGCTGCGGCGGCGGCCGCCTGAGGCGAAGGCGGTGATGAGGATCGCGCGATCCCTGACGTCAACGAAACGGTCGCCGGCGCAGATGTTGAGCAGTGTGGTCAAAATATCGGCGGTCACCGCCTTTTTGCTTTTTCGTACGCGGGGGCGGGCGCTGGCACGCACGGCCAGTTTGATGGCGCTGCGCAGACCCGGCGCATTGAACTTTCCCTTCAGGCCACGCCAGCCGGTCAGCGTCGACCAGCTGGACAGCCTCCGGCGCACGGTGCTGGGCGCGTGCGGTCCGTCGACGCGCAAAAGCCCTTCAGCTTTCAGCGTTATCGCGACTTCGGCGGGCATGCCGTGCGCCGGATCCGTCTCCCGTTTCGAAAAATCCCACAGATGATGGGCGACGAATTTGATCAAAAGTGCCTCAGGCGCCGGCCAGGGCAGCGAAAAACCGGTCGCGGCAAGCGACCAGGCCTCGAGGTAGCCGAGGTCGGAGGCCAGCGCCCGCAGCGAATTCTCGCCGATGCCTTCTTTGGCGAGATGGCGCAGCGTGGCGACATCGTCGTCGGTGAGGATGTTGGCCAAAAAGTCGCGCCGGTCGAACGGCAGCACCGACTCCAGCGCATCGAGCGCTTCGGCGCGGCGCAGTTTTTGGTCGGATGCGGGTTTTGGCAGGCGAAGGTCCATGACGCCGCCTCAGAACAGATAGGGTTTGTCGGCCCAGGCGAGCAGCACGGCGGCGTCACGATCGGCCAGCCGCACGCGCCCGGTCCGCAGCCCGTCAGCGACGCCGTGGCCGACGTCGGGATCGACAAATTGGCCGTGGGTCATGAGAAAAAACCAGGCGAAGGGCAGTCCGATTTTTTGGTCGATTGCTTCGATCCGTTCCATCAGCCGGTGCACCGATACGCCCTCTTCGCCCAGCAGCCGCTCGGCCGGATTCTTCAGCGGCCGCGGAATAAACCCGAATTCGCACCGGCCACGATCTTCAAGATCGTGGATGTCGAAGGCCCAGTGGTCAAAGATGCGTACGCTTGCGGCACTTGATCGCGCCCAATCGGCAAAAAAGCGGTTTTCGCGGGGAACAAACTCGAACCAGCCCGGATTGGCGTCTAAAAACGCGGTGTCGCGCGTGCCGTCGGGGCCGACCTCACGGATGATGCGGTTTTCGAGCTCCGGGCGGCTTGCCTCGCGCTGCTCGCGTTCGATCCGCGTCCGGCGCGCCAAAAAACTCCTCATGTGGACGATGCCGCCGCCGGTGCGACCGCGCAGCCGGTAGACCGGTCCGGCGAGCTGCTGCGCCTCAACCGCGGACTCGCGAGAAACCCAGGTCGGCTCGAACAGCTGGTCGGCGCTGTCGGGGCGATAGTCGCGATCGACCACCAGGCCGGCCACAAATTCCGTCTCGCGGCCGAGCGAGAGCTGGACAAAATCGGCGACGCCCGGACCGGTCGGCGCAAAGGCGAAGGCGCTGGTGCCGCGCCATTCGGTGAATTTTTTTCCGCTCTCGCGATGCCGGTTCCAGAAGGCGGTGAGGTCGCCGCCGATATCGGCCAGAGCGCGCTCGACCCAGGCGCGATGGTCGCCGAGGCGCGTGCCGTCGGCAGCGACGACGGCATGAGGGTTGCACCAGTAGGGGTCGTTGATCGTCGCGACGGTAAAGGCGAAGCCCGGAAAAGCCTTGTTCAGGGCCGGGGCGAGCTCGGCGTCGGCCGACTGCGGCGGCAGAGCCGCGAGCACGGTTTCGACGGAAGCGGCGTCGGGCAGGCGGACGGTTTTTTGTTTTTGCTCGGACATGCAGGCTGCCTTTGTATCGGCCGGGAAAGGCCGTCCAGAACGCCGGCCGCACGACGCCTGCGGCCATCTCAAGGGCGATTCTGGCTGATTTGCGGGTCAAAAACAATCACTATCGATAAGAGGTCATTATCGATAGTGAGAAAGGCGCCAGAGAAAATCCCCTGCAAGTCAACTTAAGTGCCGGATAGCTTGACTAACGCGAATCAGCCATCATGAAAACAATGGCTTATGCGCTCAACAGTCTGCCTCTGAACACGCTGATCGGGCCGGTTTCCCGCGCGACCGCGGCTTTGGCGCGGCTCGACGAGCGGGTCGCCCGCTCGCCGGTCCGCGACGGTTTTGTCGAGCGCCAGCATTTTGCCGACGCGGCCGCAGCACTTTGGCTTGCGGGCGAGCTCGTCCACATCGAGGACCTGGTCCTGCACGACGCCCACATGGACATTCGAACGCCGACCCACGAACTCACCCGCGCGCACGCGGTGCTGCGAACCCGCCGGCGCATTTTTGCGCAAAAACCGGACTGGGCGCTCGGCCGCGACGGTTTTTTGGCGCTGACCGGCCGGGGCGAGGCGATGACGGCGTCGGGACAAAAAAGCCGGGAAGGGCAGGGGGCTGGAGCCAGCTCTTTTGGAGCCGACGGTCGGGATGACGTTGAGGACGATCTGCTGGCCGAAGAATTTGCCGAGATCGATGCCGTTCTGGCCCGCTCATCCAGGATTCTGAGTGGCGCCGACGTGCCGGCTCGAAAGGAGGAAACGTCACGACGTGACCGGCCGGAGCCGCAAAACGGCCTGATCTACGATCTCGACTGGAATGAAGAAGAACGGCTGGCCGAATGGCAGGACGTTATCGACAGGACGCGGGATCTGCCGGTCGTCCTGAGCGGCGCGATCCTGCTCGAGGCCTGGACCGACATCGAGGTGCTGCAGCATGCCGCCTGGCTCGGGCCGCTGTTTTGCGCCGCGCTGCTGCGCCAGGAGGATCTTTCCGCCCACCATCTCGCCTGTCTGCATCTCGGCGCCAAAAACATTCCGCGGGAGCGGCGGCGGGCGCGCAATCGGTCCGACCGGTTGCTGGCCTCCCTCGATGCGATCCATGAGGCCGCACTCGTGGGGCTGAAGGAGCACGACCGGCTGGTGATGGCGAAAAGCCAGATGGAGCGGCGGCTCAAACAACGGCGCACCAGCTCGAAACTGGCCGACCTGGTCGAATTCGTACTCTCGCGGCCGATCGTCTCGACCGGCATGATCCAGGAGGTGCTAAAAGTCTCGAAGCAGGGCGCTCTCAACCTGGTCGGTGAGCTCAATTTGCGTGAGATGACGGGCAGGGGGAGGTTTCGGGCGTGGGGATTGATTTGAGGTCTATGATGCGGCGACCGACTAACCGCCAGTAACTGCTGGAGTATCTGACGATTTATCTTGCTTCTGTTAGGGCTTAGCTGCGACGCACCAGTGCATTCGATTGCTTGACTGCTAGGAGAATTGGCTCTCATTCTGATTGTATGAATTATGATTTTTCGAGTCTGTCGCACAACGATTTCGAGGGGCTGGCTCGCGACCTTATAGGGCGCGAGATAGGAGTGCGTTTCGAGGCGTTTCCTGAGGGTCCCGATGATGGGATGGATGGCCGCCACGCATTGGCCGACGGATCGATCATCCTGCAGGCGAAGCACTATCTCCGGTCCGGGTTCTCGCCCCTGAAGTCTAAGATGGCGAAGGAACGGCGGTCGATCGACCGGTTGCAGCCCAAACGCTACATTCTCGTTACGTCGACGTCGCTCACCCCTGCGAACAAGAGCACGCTTGCGGGCATCATTGGTCCCTCGCTTCAGACGCCGGGCGACATATTTGGACCTGACGACCTGAACTCGCTTCTCCGCAAACATCCGGATGTCGAAAAGGCGCACCAGAGACTATGGGCTCAAAGCACGACCGTGTTGGAGGCAATCGTCACCGGCGCCGTCGAGAAGGCGATGGCCAAGCCGGGTGCGGTCCCGGCTGTTCTCGGGAACCTCCTTCCTCCGGCGACATCCGCCAGACAATCGGTCGGAGACGCGGCAGAGAAAGGTGCTCGGGACGTAATCTTTCTGATCAAGTCCTCGCCGACCGACGACGAATTTACTCTTTGGCTCGCGCCCAAGCTGGAGGTGGAAGGATACCGCGTCTTCGCCGATATCCTAACGCTTCAGCCCGGCGACCGGTGGCGCAGGGAAATCAATGTCGCGCTTCAGTATCGAGCCGCAAAAGTTCTGCTCGTTAGCCGCGACGCTACACTCGCCGACTCCAACGTCCAGGACGATCTTGATATCGCGCTGGCGTTGTCAAAGGAGTTGGCCGACCCGCGATTCATTATTCCACTTCGGCTGGAGCCGGGGCGAAAGGTTAAGGGCATCGGTGATGCCGTGATAGTCGACTTCGTTCGTGGTTGGGGAGAAGGGCTCGGCTCGCTTCTTGATGCGCTCCAACGGCAGAAAGTTCCACGAAGCGCTGACCATGCGGTCGTCGATCCCAACTGGGAGATTTTTCGTCGGCGCGGCGCGATCCCGCTTGTCGACGAGCCTGAGCGATTGACTTCGAATTGGCTTCGGATCGTGGAAGGTCCGGATGTCATTCGATATTTCGAGAGCTCAGGGGTCGTCGACCGGAGATTGCTCGACAGAGCCATCGAGGCTTTTCCCTATCCGTCTGCCATCCAGGGATCGGCAGTCATAGCATTCGCGGATCAGTCGGAGATCGATTCCGCTTTCCAGTCGGTCGGCCGGTTCAAATTGAAGTATGAGATCCCGCTGCTGGACTTCGTAGATAAAGGCTTTCCGAAACTTGGTATCGAACGCCAGGTTGCGTCCAACCTGATGATCGCGATGCTCAAGAGAGCCTGGTTTTCTTTTTGCAAGAAAAACGGCTTTGTTGAGTACCATTATTCAAACGCGGTTGGCTTCCACGCGTCGTCTGCACAGGCGCCGACGGGGCAGCGAATACCTTGGGGCAAGCAGGGTGATCGACGCTCCTCCATGCTCCGCAATTCGGCCAAGGGACATATCTGGCAATTCGGCGTCACTGCGGTCCCCTATTTCTGGCCGTTCTGGCACTTCAAATTCAAGTCTAGGGTGCTGTTCTCAGTCGACAACGGCACACCTTCCGGGCTTGAGATCGACGATCCAAAAAAGCTGCACCGTCTGCGAAGAAGCATGTGCAAGGGATGGCGAAACAAGCAGTGGTACGGACGCATGCTTGCATTCATCGAGCTACTTTCCGGCGACTCGGCCTACATCGGACTGGCGCTATCCGCAAACAGCGCCGTTGTGCTTGAGGCGGCGCCGATACTGTTCTCTTCACCGGTCAGCACGGCCCTTCCGGATATTCTCGATGCTGATGATGAAGAGGCGGATCCCAGCACCTTGGGTCGACCTGATAACGACGAAGAGGCCGAAGGATGAGATTTCCAGAGAAGTCGCTCCAGGTCGAACATTTTCACGAACCCGAGCTCGAATTCGCATTCTCGCAGCGCAGCCCGCATCCCAAAGATGGCCTTTTCCTCTATGGTCCGCATGCGAAGGGGAAAAAGACCCGTGAAATCAGCGTCGGCGTCGTAGGCACCACCGAGGGGATCGGGCATTTCCGAGCGTGGAGCTACAAGCTCAAGAAAGTTGTTCAGGTTCCGCCACCCGGCAAGGGCGAGAAGGCAGACCGTCTCCATCTCGCGAACTTTCCTGGCCTTGAAGAAACATTCGGGATCTCCTTCGATCCCGACGAATGCAGCGCGTTGTCAATTCCGCGGCAGGATATTGATCGCGCCACCCGCATCTGGAACCTCAACGAGGCCGTCGAGAAAGTCGCCCGGTTGTATATCGACCGGGTGAAAAAGCATCTCCGCAACGAAGAGCAGTCCGTCGACGTCTGGATTCTCGTGTTGCCGGACATCGTTTACGAGCGTTGCCGACCAGGCTCGAAGAGGACCGGTCTGCCCATGGAGAAAGGCGATTTCGGCAAGAAGCAGAAGGCCAAGGAGAGCTTGCCATTGTTGTCCACGGCTGGTGTCATTGATCAAACAGACGAAGAGATTTTCGAGGACGTCCCGGACTTCCATCGCAGGATCAAAGCGGAATTCCTGAAGATCGCGCCAACCCAACTGGTCCGCGAAACGACGCTCGCGCCTGGCGCCTACCTCAACAAGGCCGGCTACCCCTCGCGCAAGACGCAGGACGCAGCAACCATCGCGTGGAACTTGGCGACCGGACTATACTATAAAACCCAAGCGAGACCGCCGTGGCGACTAGCACGTGTTCGGCCGGGGGTTTGTTACATCGGTATGGTCTACAAGAGCCTGCCGCGTGATCCCAATGGCCACGCATGTTGCGCCGCCCAGATGTTTCTGAACGAGGGAGATGGCGTGGTCTTCCGCGGAGCAAACGGCCCGTGGAAGACCGGCGACTATGAGTTTCACTTGAAGAAAGACGCGGCGAAGAGCCTTCTGGCCCTCGTTCTCGAAACCTACATTTCGACTCACAACGCTGCGCCGAAGGAGCTCTTCATCCACGGACAGACCTATTTCAATGACGAAGAGTGGAATGCGTTCGTAGAGGCGGCACCGAAGGAAACAAACGTCATCGGCGTGCGGATACGCTCAACCGGCGGCGAGATGAAGCTCTTTCGCGATGGCGACTATCCAGTTCTTCGCGGGACAGCGCTGTTGCTCGACGACCAGACTGCCTACCTTTGGACAACTGGGTATGTTCCGCAGCTGGACACCTACATCGGACCGGAAACCCCAAATCCCCTGCACATCACCGTGATGCGGAGCAAGGACGTAAAGCCTGACATTCGCACTGTCCTAGCAGACATCATGGGCCTCACAAAAATCAACTACAACTCCTGCAATTTCAACGATGGCCTGCCGGTCACCGTCCGCTTCGCCCGGATGGTAGGCGACGTCCTCACAATGGGATCGGCGAAGGGGGAGGAGAAACAGCCGTTCAAATATTATGTGTGAGCTGGTATCGATTTTAGCGCCAAAAGAAGAGATCGGGAGCTCGCTGATGCGGTCTTGTCAGCCATCCATAGAGTTTAAATGCCCCGGATGTGGATGCACGATCCGGGGCTGACCAGCATCGATAAAATTTCTCCAGCCGCCGATTGGTCGGTATCCTGAGGCTTCGAGCAGTGGCCCTACGTTAGTTGCTCGAAATCGTCCGGGTGGTGGCCAAACGCCTCCTTGAAGGCATTCTTGGCCCAGATTTCCGTGGCCCTGTTCAGACTGTCGCCGGTCAGCGATCGAAAATTGTGTGTTTCGGCGTGGAATAAGGACCCCGTTTCAGGGGTGATCGGCGTCCAAAAAGGACCCCTGTAACGCAGGGTTGTCACACTGCCTTCGGTTTCATCGGAGGCATTTGTTTTGGATGTTGGTTGTGGAGACGATTGCGAAGATACGTCGGCTTTCGCTGGTCCAGGGGAAGTCGATCAAGGAGATCTGCCGCGAATTGAGGATATCGCGGAAGGTTGTCCGGAAGGTGCTGCGGTCGGACGCGACGGAGTTCCGCTACGAGCGTGAGCATCAGCCGATGCCGAAGATCGGCCCCTGGCAGGATCAGCTCGACGGGCTTTTAAGTGGCAACCACGGCAAGGCGGCGCGCGAGCGGCTGACTCTGATCCGGATTTTCGAGGAGCTTCGCGGGCTCGGATATGAAGGCAGCTACGATGCGGTCCGTCGATACGCCAAGGGCTGGGCGAAGGCGCAAGGATCGGCAACGGCGGAAGCCTATGTGCCGCTGTTCTTCGCGCCGGGAGAGGCCTACCAGTTCGACTGGAGCCACGAGATCGTTCTGATCAACGGCGTGACGGTGACCGTGAAGGTCGCCCATGTTCGGCTCTGCCACAGCCGCATGATGTTCGTGAGGGCCTATCCGCGCGAGACGCAGGAGATGGTGTTCGACGCCCACGATCGGGCGTTTGCCTTCATCGGTGGCGCCTGCACGCGCGGCATCTACGACAACATGAAGACGGCGGTGGAGACGGTGTTTGTCGGCAAGGACCGGCAATACAATCGTCGCTTCCTACAGATGTGCAGCCATTATCTGGTGCAGCCGGTCGCCTGCACGCCGGCGTCGGGCTGGGAGAAGGGGCAGGTCGAGAACCAGGTCGGCCTGGTGCGCGAGCGCTTCTTCACACCGCGCCTGCGCTTCAAATCCTATGAGGAACTCAACGCCTGGCTCCTCGACAAATGCATCGCCTACACGAAAGCCCATCGTCATATCGACCAGCCGGAGCGCACGATCTGGAACGTGTTCGAGAAAGAGCGCGACAAACTGGTCGAATATCGCGGCCCCTTCGACGGCTTCCACACGGTTCCCGCCTCGGTGTCGAAGACCTGCACGGTGCGCTTCGACAACAACAAATACTCGGTCCTGTCGACCGCCGTCGGCCGGCCGGTCGAGATCCAGGCCTATGCCGATCGCATCGTCATTCGTCAGGATGGCGTGGTTGTTGCCGAACATGTGCGTTCGTTCGCGCGCGGCGAGACGATCTACAACCCTTGGCACTATGTCCCCGTGCTCGCCCGCAAGCCCGGAGCGCTGCGCAACGGGGCGCCGTTCCAGGACTGGGTTCTGCCATCGGCAATGGAACGGGTCCGGCGCAGATTGAAGTCCGCGGACGATGGCGACCGGCAGATGGTGGCGATCCTGGCTACCGTTCTCAGTGACGGCCTCGACGCGGTCGAGGCGGCCTGCCAGGAGGCGCTCGACCAGAACGTCTGCTCGTCAGCCGTCATCATCAACATCCTTGCACGGCAGCGCGATCCGGCGCCGGCAATCACCATTCTTACCCCGGAAGCACTCCGCCTGGCGCATGAGCCGGTTGCCGACTGCGCCCGCTACGACAGCCTCAGGAGGGCAAGCTGATGGAACGCACGCAGGTTCTGGAACTAATGGGGACGCTGAAGCTCTATGGCATGCGCAGCGCCTATGACGAGGTCATGGCAACGGGTATCAAGCGCCAGCACGAGCCGCCGAGGATCGTCGGTGATCTCCTGTCGGCCGAGATTGCCGAGAAGCAGGCCCGCTCCATCAAATACCAGCTCACCGTCGCCAAGCTGCCGCTCGCCAAGGACATCGAGGAGTTCGACTTCGACGGCACGCCGGTCAACGAGGTGCTGGTCCGGGACCTTGGCAACGGCACCTTCGTCGCCGACCAGCGCAACGCGGTGCTCATCGGCGGCACAGGAACCGGCAAGTCGCATCTGGCGATTGCCCTTGCCCGTGCCCTGATCCGCAACGGCTCGCGCGGTCGCTTCTTCAACGTCGTCGATCTCGTCAATCGATTGGAGGCCGAGCACCGCGGCGGCAAGCAAGGCCGCATCGCCGACTACCTCACCCGGCTCGACTTCGTCGTGCTCGACGAACTCGGCTATCTGCCGTTCGCCCAGGCCGGCGGGCAATTGCTCTTCCATCTGATCAGCCGGCTTTACGAGCGCACTTCGATCATCGTCACCACAAACCTGGCGTTCGGAGAATGGCCCGCCGTCTTCGGCGACCCCAAGATGACCACCGCGCTGCTCGACCGTCTCACCCATCACTGCGAGATCATCGAGACCGGAAACGAGTCCTGGCGCTTCAAGAACCGCGCCTGATCACCCCATCAAGCTGCCAAGCGCGATCCGCACTCGCCGGGCTGCGCAACCCAGACCAGCTCCGCCCGGCGAGCGCTGACCGTCGTGCCTCAAAAAGGGGGTCCCTTTTGCGCGCCGGTCCGGGGTCCCCATTCCAGGCCGATTGACAGAAAATTGTAGTGAAAGGGTCCGTCCCGAAGAATCCATTGCCATGTCAGATCGTAAAGAACTGTCGATGCCATAAAGGTATCGAGCATACGCTTGATCGCTGTCCCCTCGCGACCCGCGAACGCGCGCGTAAAGATTTGCTCCGTGTCGGCGCGGTCGGTGAAGAGCGACACGTGGCGCAGGAAGAGCCCCTGCGACACCTCAGTCGTGCGGCCCAGGGCCAACGCTCTGCCAGCCAACAGAAGAAGTGTGGATGGGTGAGCTTACTCCTGCAGAAATCCATAAAATGTGAGGTCATAACCCGGATAGGCAGGTTACCAGTGGCGTACTCGAAACTCGCCCATTGGGCCATGAGGGCCTGGCCCGCCGCCGTCTCAGACAAGGCTATAACAGCTTGTAGGGCGACAAGTGGATCGTCGTAGCCGCAGCGGTCTGCGAGGACGCGCGAAACGAATGCATACTCTTCAAAGCTATAGGCCTGGATCGCTTGCTTCACTTCAGGATGCTCTCGCGCGGCCTGACAAAGCAGGGCGAAACGTGCGCCGGCATCGACATCAGAAATGAAATCCTCGAAACGTTCGATATCGAGGGGAAAGCCGCGGGTCGGGTTGATCGAGAGGTCGCAGATCAGCAGAAACAGCCCGACGATGGGGCTGTCGATTGTCTCGGGCCATTCGGATTCACTGAGGCGAAGGAATTCTGTAAACGCATCGACGTAGATACCGCTCAGATAACCGCCGGCAGCATAGGCCGCGCAGGTCGAGGGGCCGCCTGACGCAGCGAGAAACTGAAGTTGGATGAAGCGCGCCTGCCCCTCGAAGATAGCGTGGAGCCCCACGTCACCACGGGTGATTGGCGATCCATGGTAGAAGCCCTCGTGGCGCGTGAGCATGAGGCGATCGAACTCTGCTTGCCATCGTTCCGCATCAGGCAGGCTGTCGGACGCAAGATCGCAAGACTGCACCAGCGCCATCAACGTGTTGCTATAGGCGATGCGATAAGAATGACCCACACTTTCAAAATGCTGGTTCTGCCTGAGCTCGGATGACCGGTTTGGGCTATGCGCGAAGAATTTGTAGAACTCGACGTCCAGCGCATTGTTGACGGCGATGTTCGCCTCGGCGAGCGCCTTGGGTGAGGGCGCCGTGCCATGGCGAAGCGCATCATCAGCCCACCGTTTTAGCGATTTCTTTGGCCCAATCTCCGCGATCGCATTTTGAAGGTGCTCCAGGCTGCTCGAGAATTGCGCCGGGTAGCAGAGACTGAAAATAAGGCCAGCGGTCGAGCCTACATGCTGCCACCAGTGGACGGTCTCATGGATGTAGGTCGAATAGGCTTGGATGAGGTCTGCAGGCTCATGACTCCCAAAGTCGCCAGAGGCGAGCGCGTCGACCAACTCATGAACACGTGGGCTCAAGCGCAGCACGAACTGTTTGGTGCTGTAGAGACCATGTGCTTCCAGCGTCGCCGCGAACGTCGTAGGCGCCATCAGAACGTCTCTGCTCGGTTCGAGCAGATCGTGGTTTAGATCGTTGAAAACGATCATATTGCGGCCTTTGCGGTGGCGTTGCGGTTGCACATATAGTTGAGGCGTGATTTGACCTGCGGCATCCTCATCGACGTTAGGTCGCTTCGCCGCTGCCACCCTGCGCTACTGAGGCAAGGTTGACATTAGCCCCCCCATGACATAGATGTCCTCTCGGAGGCTTTGTACGCGGAAACGTGGGCATTGCCTTTTTTTATGCCGGATTGAGGGGAACTGGCCTCAAGTCCCGAATGTGCTTGATCCCCCAGATTTTTTCACCTCCTTCGGTCTCACGACTGAATCGGATTCGCTTCACGCTATCAGCTAGTCCAGCCAGCTCGGGTCTGGCCGGCAGCGTCATGCCGTTTAATCGCAAGCCCCAACTGATTACATAGGCGACGATGTCTGTCAGCTGAATTAGCGTCGTTAGATCGCTGTGTACGAAGAACGGTTCCGGAATAATGAGGCGGGAGCGCACCCTGCCGTTCCGCGTCCGTATGAAATAGTTCGATACCTGCCCAAGGAGGACATGGCTCTGCGCCTTGTCGAGCTCGTCGAACACGAGATATCCCATCGGATCGTCCGGCATTCCATTCAAAAAGTAATAGAACCGCTCAAACAGGAAAGCGTAGTCCTTCCGCATCGCGTCATCGCTTGGTGGCCGCGGTGCTGATTGAGGGACCATAGTTGCGAAGACCTGTGCTCCGTGACTACGAGCAAGGTTGAGCGCAAACTCGCAATAGGCGATCTTCGCCTGGGCCAGCGCCGTCAACCGATCGCGAGTGACTGCTGTCCCATCAAGAAGAATCTCCCGCGCAAGGCGGCTGCGGGTGTTCTGCTCGAAGGTTGGCAATTGTGCAGCGTGTCTGAAAGTCTTTGGCTTGAGCAGCTCCTTGGCTTTCGCCTCCTGGCCGTAGGCCTGATAAAGACGCATCCCGAAGATATGCTGCTGGGCATCGGACAATTGCCTGATCAGCGGCCAGATCTTGCGGTCCTCGATCGCAACGCCTGCCAGGACCTCATATGGCGAATTCCGGCGATCCTGGCCTGACTCGTCGATAAATAGCGCCCAACTCATACCGAGCCCTCGCTCTTCGGAGAACTGCGGGCGGTCACCGTGAGACCTCAGCGCCAGTTTTGGCCGCCGCCTTGTATCCACGCTTCGTCACTGCCTTGCGAGCGGCCTTCGCCGATTCTTCGATCTCGCGGAATTCGGGCTCGAGTTCCTGAAGGCGCTTCACAAGGCCACTCAGATCATAGGTGTTGCTAAGCTTGCCGCCGTTGCTGCTACGGCGCTCAATCCGCTGGACCAATCCAGCCTGCTCGAGCTCTGCAACATACCGCTGCACCTGCCGTTCACTCAGGCTCAACCGTTGTGCGAGCGTCTCCTTGCTTGGGAACGGCTTCCGCTCTTTATCCCACCAGAAATCGCACAGCTGCAGGAGAACGGCGAGCTGAGTGGGATTGAGGCCGATGCGCTGCTGTGCGCGCAGCAAGAGAGATGGGACGAGGCAGAAACCAAGTTCGATCACCTGTTGGCCCCATTTGTCGGCGGAGGCCTTGTTGGTCTTGATTGTCGGCGCCGGCTTTGCGGCGTCTTCTTGTAGGGGAATCGCGGTCATGTTAGTGTCCTTTTGCTAGCTTCCGGGACACAAATGCGCAGCGTTGGAGCTGTTCGCAAGGGCGTGCAACCGGACGTATATGTCTTGAAGGGACCAGACATAAGTGTCGCTAGGCTACCAGTCAAGGATGGCTGGTAAAGAAAGACGCACCGTCTAACCGCAGATATAAGCGGATTGCACATAAACGAGTAGTAGTTCGACACCAGACGCCCATGACCAGTGGGCGAGGTCGATTTTTCCGAAAATGAGGGTTGTTCGGCCTCGGTGGTGCCGTTGGAAAGGCTGTGGACGTCTTTGCCGGTTCCGCAGACGGCACGATCTCAATTTCCATTCCGTAACGGCCGTTCGTCGACCGATGAGTCCTCGCACAGAATGATTACGAGCAGCCCGATGCCTTTTCGGGGAGAAAAAGCGTCGTAGTAGGCCGTTTGCAATGTGCTCGATTTCGGTCTGGGCGTTGGCTGGCAACGTCACTGTCCGGCTCCGGGTGACCTGCTGGAAATCTGAATATTTGACCTTCAACGTCACGGTGCGACCCTAGGATCTCGTTCACCGCGAGGAGATCCTGGCTGCTCTTCCGCACCTCGCCATCGAATGATCAGACCTGCGCGAAAACGTCATCGATTTTGGTGGCCTTCACATATCGCGCCGGGTTCGCGTCCGTAGCCAGCGCCTTGAAATGTGCTGCGCCGCAGGCGATCTTGGCGGCCTCCGCGTCGCGCAGATCGTCGGTGAACAGGCTGTCCTTCGTCTCAACCACGAAGTAAAGGCGCTCCTCGCCGCTGACTTCTACCAGCACCGCCCAATCCGGATTGTAGGTGCCAAGCGGCGTTGGAATTTTGAACCACGCCGGAAGCTTGGCGTAGACCTTCACGGACTGGTTCTTCTCCAGCTCTTCCGCAAAGGTCCGCTCGACACCTGAGTCGTACACGACGTGCTCGACGACGGACTTCGTCGCGTCCTTCAGCATGCTGCGCAGGTAGCCCGTCAGTTCCTGCTGCTCGAACAGTTCCTGGGCGAAATAGACGCCGTCGCCGAACCGCTGGTATTTGATGCCGTCGACTAGGGCGAGGCGCTTGGTTCGATTGATGACCTCTCCGGCGATCTCAATAAACGCCTGCGGGTTTCGCTTGAAGTCGTTCAGGCGGCCACACTCCGTAAGGATCCGAACAAGGCTCTTGCGCGTGAGCTGGGTGCGATCCTGCAGGTCCGTCAGGATGTCCGGCAGGACGATGTCGCCTTCCTCGATGGTGACGAGGGTTCCGCTGTCCTTGGCCTGCTCCTTCGCCGCGACACCGCCTTGGCCGATCGAAAGATCTGCTTTCCTGATCAGGACACGCGCCTTCGAGATCGGCGGCCCGTTGGCAATTGCCTTGGCGCAGTCTGCGATCAGTTTCTCGTTATCGAAGTGAACGCGATAGGTGGTCTTGTGCTTGATGCGATCCCATAGCGCCTGGAACTCGGCGCTCTCCAAAACCGCTCGCCGCGTTTTCACCACGACTCGCTCGTCGGCATTCTTGATGTCTAGCTTACCAGCCACCTTCTTCAGAAGCTCGCGAACGGCAAGCAAATGGGCATCGAGGCCGTCCGGGAGGGTGAACGTGCCCTCCTTGAGAGCGACACGGAGCGTGTCCTGCACCTTGCCCTTCGCATCCACGAGTCCTTCAGTTCTCAGGTGCTCGAAAATCGCGGCCGATTCCTCGAAACCAAGCATTCTGGCCGAGCCGTCATCCTGCAGGACAGGAATCGTTGCGAACTGGTGTTTCTCGACGATGCCGAACTTAATGCCGGTGTCCCGTTCGATCTCCTTTTGCAGGTTCCCGGCGAAGTCCTCGTAGCTCTCCGTGGCGATGACGGTCAGCGTGTTGATCTCGAAACCACGCAGGCGCTCGCCCTGCTGATTGACGCAGAGCCTCAGGCCGCGGCCGATGGTCTGGCGCCGCTCCCGTTCAGTGCCAATCTCGCGCAGGGCGCAAATCTGGAAGACGTTGGGATTGTCCCAACCCTCCTTGAGCGCGGAGTGGGAGAAGATGAATTTCAGCTTCGTCTCGAATCCCAGAAGCTTCTCCTTGTCCTTCATGATTAGATTGTAGGCGCGCTCGGCGTTGTCGCGACCGACCTGATTGTTGTCGGCGGTGTCCGTCCAGCGGCGCGCCTTGTCGATCGAAAAATAGCCGTCGTGGACATCCTCGGCTTCGGAGGTCATGTCGACCTCCTTGAACAGGCTGCCGAACTCGGGAAGCTTCGCGGCGCGACGGTATTCCTCCTCGAATAAGCGGGCGTACTTGCCCTTCACCGGGTTCCCGTCTTCATCATAGGAGCGATAGTGCTCGACCGCGTCGATGAAGAAGAGGCTGAGCACCTTGATACCCAGGGGCGCGAGCCGCTTTTCCTTCTCCAGATGTTCATGGATGGTCCGGCGGATCATCAGGCGCTTTAAGCCGTCGGCGTCCACGTCGCCCGCGGCTTGGCCGGGCTGCAGGAAAGATTCGCTGCCGGGCAACTTCACCTCCAGGAGCTGACCGTCACGGGCAGCCCGGATTTCTCCAATTCTGCAATCGGCATAGATCGCGCGGCCTGTCAGCTCCTCAAGGGGATCCCCGTCCTGTACCCACTTCTCGGCACGCCGTACGGTGCGGCCATCCTGAACATCGAGTTCGACCTTCGCCTCGATCGTACCGGCCCTGCTGCGGCTTTCGATGAAACGGACATAGGCCTTGTTGTGCCCACCCTGAACCTCCAGCGAGGCCACCTCAATCTGCTTCACCAGCTTCCGCTCATACGCGTCCACCGCGTCCAGGCGGAACACCATGTGGTGCTTATCGACGTGGGTCGCCGAATACCGAAGCGTACACAAAGGATTCATTTCGCCGAGGGCGTTCTTGCCCGCGCCGGAGAGGCCTCCATCAACGCTTTGTGGCTCGTCCACGATCAAGATCGGCCGGGTCGCGCGGATCAGATCGATCGGCCGCTCGCCGCCAGTCTTCTCGCTGTCCTTGTAGAGATTGTTGACATCCTTCTTGTTAATGGCGCCAACGGTCACCACCATGATCTGTATGTTTGGGCTGGTGGCGAAATTTCGCACCTGACCGAGTTTCGCGGAATCATAGAGGAAGTAGTCGAAAGGCTGTCCCGAATAGAGCCCCTTGAAGTGCTCCTCAGTGATCTGCAGGGTCTTGTACACGCCTTCCTTGATGGCCACCGACGGAACGACGATAACGAATTTCGTGAAGCCATACCGCTTGTTCAGTTCGAAAATGGTCCGCAAGTAGACATAGGTCTTTCCAGTACCCGTCTCCATCTCGACGGTGAAATCGCCGGAGGTCAGCACCGATGAGGGCGCGAGGCCGTTGCGAAGCTGAATATCATTTAGGTTGGCGACGATCTCGTCGTCGAGCAGCGTCAGCCGATTGCCGATACCAAGCTCGCTCTCTACAAGCCCTAGTTCGCCTTGAGCGCCGAGAAAGCCGCCCAACTCGAGACTACCCTGCCCTGAGCGCTCCGCCATTGGACGTCGCGTGACTGTGAACTCCGTGCGGTTGATCTCCTGTCCACGAAACAGATCGGAGACGGATTCGATCGCCGCCTTCTGGTAGTCGAGGTCGGATTCGAAATGGAGCTTCATTGGCGGGCCTCGCTACCTGTCAGCAGCATGTTCCTGTCGTGACGGGTACGATCCGGATCTTGGGTGGCAACGACGGACTGAAGGATGTTGACGTAGGTTTCAGGCAGTCTGTGCTCTCGGGCACCAGCGAGCACAAAGGCATGGTACCAGGAGTATGGCTTCAGGTCCGGGTCTATGTCGGTAGCTACATAAGCAACGGCCGCTATCTCACCGCCTGCGGTATGGAGCTTCACTTCAGCCTCGTCATAGCCCGACCTGAGGCCTTCGGCTCGATCGAGATCAGCCTTCTCACTAACTGCGATCTCATAGAGAACGCCGAAAACAGATGCCCCAGCGCTTGTGGACTGAATCACGTCGCACTTGCTGGAACCGTCCTTTCTGCTTCGCTTGTGCCAACGAAGCTCGTATCCGCGAAGTTCGGCGACACCGAGCGGCCTCGCGGACGGACATCGCTCGCGAAGGCGGGCGGTCAGCATGTTGGAACCATATGCAAAGGCCGTGATGGTTTTTGTGCCCACACCGTCCATGGACATCACAGGCTTCTCACGTCGGTGATGCCGTTCTGATTCAGGATCGCCGCCATGTTGGTTTTGGCGATGTCATCGGCGAAGCCGGAATCCTTGAACACGACGCGCGTATCGACCGCTGGCGCCAAAACCTCGTACCATGCCACGATGCCGGAGCCGAGGGATTCGACCACATCCTTGTTGAGACCGTCGGCAAGGCAGACGATCAGCGCGCCACCGCCAACGGAATGGACCGTCTTTCCCGAAATTACCTTCATCTCGATCGGTACACAGAGATCGAGGCCGAGTTTGAGGAGGAGTTCGTAGAGCACATCGTGCTCGGATCGGCCCTGAGCGAGGTGCTCGGCGTTCGTGAGGAGGCTCTCCTCCATATCAGCAGGATTTGGTTCCCATGCACGGATGTTGGAAGAAGCGAGTTTGAAGACCCGAAACCCAAGATCAGCCTTCGTTTTGGGGGTCCGACTGCGGATCGATTTTCCTGCCCGGCGCAGCCGTTCTGAAGCTACACGGAATATGGTAGGGTAATCCTTTCTGGACAACGGTTCTGGAAACTGCACGAGAGTAAAGCGAAACGGCAGTTCACTTTCAACGCTTGCCTCAAGAGCGGCCTGTCCGAATGCACCAGAACCACAAAAGAAATCTAGAACCGTATCACCCCCGCTGGTGAATAGGTCAATCAAACGCCTCATTAGCTTAACTGGCTTAGGCGTATCAAACGGCGCGTCCCCGTCAAACAACGCCTTTAGCTCGAGGGTCGCTTCCTTATTATGGCCTGCAAAGTCATAGTCCCACCAAGTATTCGGAGTAATTCCCCGCTCACTCTCTTCCAAGAACGCCTTGAGCATCGGGCGAGCATCTCGGTTAACACCCCACCAAATTCTGCCGTCGTCAACCCACTTCTGAAATTGCTCACGATTGCACCGCCAGTATCGGTTAGGAGGCGGATCGAAGCTATTCCCGGTAGGGCCAATGATCGTAAAGAGACCTGCTGCATAGGGCTTGCTGGCCGATAAATCTTGCGCGCGCCAGACGCCACGCGGGTCGTTATCAGGGTTCTTGTACGCCTCGAGTTGTTCCGGCGTGCGAGTCCAAGAATTGATCTTTACATTCTCTCGGTTCTTGGCGTACACGACAACGAAATCATGCATATCAGATAACCATTTAGCAGTAACGTTGGAAACGTATCGCTTTTGCCAAACAATGTTCCCAAGACGATTTTCTTCACCAAATATTTCGTCACACAATTTGATGAGGTTAGATATTTCACCATCATCAATTGAGATTGCGATCACGCCGTCGTTTCGAAGGAGAGTCTTCGCCAGCTTCAAACGAGGGTACATCATATTGAGCCAGTCAGTGTGGAAGCGTCCAGACGCCTCAGATCGGGAGCTGACCTTTTGCCCCTCGTTATCTGTCTGGCCTGTGTATTTCAGATAATTCGCGATACTGTCACTGAAATCATCAGGATATACAAAATCATTCCCCGTATTATATGGTGGATCGATGTATATTAGTTTTACTTTACCTCCATAACTTTTCTGTATTATCTTGAGAACTTCGAGATTCTCCCCCTCGATCATCAAGTTCTGAGTTGTGTCCCAATCCACACTTTCCTCAGGACAGGGGAGCAAAGTACCGGTGGATGGGGTCAATGCAATCTGCCGCGCGCGGCGTTTGTCGTGCCAGTTCAGTCCATATTTCTCGTCCCGTTCATCGATCGCGCCGCCCAGGAGCTGCTTCAGCACCTCGAAGTCGATCTTTCCTTCCTCGAAGGCTTCCGGAAACAGCGCCTTAAGCGCGTCGACATTCTCCTCCACCACGTCGGTGCTCTTGGTCTCGGGATCGTTCAAAGCAAGTTTTAGCATCGGTACTTCCAAATCGTTCGCAGCCAGGAAGGAAGCGTCACGCCGCCAGTTCACCCAGCATTTCCTTGTTCACATAATCCTTGAAGACGGCGACGCTGGTGAAGCAGCGGAAGCCCGCCGCACTAGCCAGCGCGATGATGTCGTCGCTTTCATTCAACAGAACGGCGACGGGCTCCGAAAGCTCTTCCTGAAGCCCGTTCGGCCAAGCCAGATCGAACATCGCGATCTGGTCGCCCGTCTCAGCATTCGAATGGTCAAAAGCGATCACGCCTTCACCGAAGCCCTGGCTTGCGACCCACGCATTGAGTGCCTGAAGCTCCGCCTCCTCCTCGACGCTCGACACGTCACCGGCAACTTCGGCCACCGGCGCCGTCACCACACGCGCAGTTTCTCCTATCCAGCGGTCATCGCCATGCAGCAGTTCCGCGAACCGGCGGTTGGCTTCAGCCGCCAGGAGATCCTTCCGGGCATCGAGAAAGTCTGCGTAGCGCTCGATCTTCCACAATGACTCGTCCATGGGAATCCATTGGGAGGCGAGCGCTCCCGGATGCTTCTCTTCCACCTTCGGAAAATAGACCTCCGGAAGGGTGTCCCGGATGTTGAGATTGGTGTCTTTGGTCAGAAAACAGAAGTTGGCGATAGCGTTGACCTGCGACCGAGGGACTTTCCGGCCATAGAGCTGGGCCTTCGGGAAGATGTGATGCACCTCTAGCGCATTCATCTTCCCGAGGAGGTCGGATTTCAGTGCAATCCCCGTCCCCCAATCTTTGGCTGCTCCCATACGGGTCAGCATGTAGAGAATGGGATAGAACCGCGCCCCGAGGCTCCAGCCGGTGAAGTGGCCGGCCTCCACACGCATGCCGCCATGCCACAGCCGCAGCTGCTCCAAGAGCTTGTCGAGGCCGCCATCCGGACCTTCGAGCGCCTCCAGATCCTTGTCCAGAAAGGATTCCGTTGATCCGGAGTATCTGCCCCACATTCCTGCCTGCGCGAACCAGAACAGCAGCTTGTCCCGCTCGATCTCGTTCAGCGCCGCACCCTTCTGGTCGAGATAGCGGACAATCACCGGGACGGCAAAGCGGCCGAAGAAGACCCGGGCGTGGTCAAGACCGAGCCGGCCGGCAATGAGATTGAGACAGGTATCGATACGTCTTGTGGCGCGCTTCAGCCCGTCCTGGATATCGATGGCCGATTGGCTGTGCAGGTAGAGGAACTTCGCCTCGCCTGTAAGGACAGTGTTGATCGAACGCAGCAGCCAATCGAGGTTGAAATCATAGCCGGCGCCGTTCCAGGCCTTTAGCTTGCCCTTCATCTCGATCCGGGCTTCTGGCCATTCGGCGCAGATCTTGGCAAGAGCGAGGTCGCCCTTCGATAGCTTAGTGCCGCCGCTGTTCACCTTGTTGAAGATGTCAACGACAACGTCGAGCGTCTTGTCGGCGCCGGTGACCTCGTCGATGTGCAGCTCCTTGTCAAGGACTCCAAGCAGATTTAGGAGCCGCCCAAAATAGTCCGACGGGGGTGTTGGGCCCAAGGATTGGATCACTTTGCCGATCCCCGCGTTGCCGGATTTCATGAGATCGGAAACGTCGATCCACAACGGGTCGCCAGACATCTTCAGCGGCTGATAGAACTCGAACGTCTCGGTGGCTAGGTGGAAGTGAAGCCCCGTGAAGGCGCGGGCATTGCCGTCGAAGAACGCCGGCGGCTTGCCGCGGGCGACCCCGTAGAGGGACGTGATGCGCTGTTGCCCATCCAGCAAGAGTTTAACGATACCGGAGGCGAGCTTTCCATCGCCGCGATGATTGGCGGTCTGGGCTTCTGTTGCCCATACGAGCAATCCGCCGACGGGATGCTTTCGGTAGGGCGAGGTGAAAAGGCCGCGCACCTGCTCGGTGTTCCAGACGTACCCGCGCTGAAACTCGGGAAGCGCCATATGGCCGCTGTCGATATGGTCGAGAATGGTCGAGATTTTCATGCGTTGCCCCCCAGCATCGCTGTTTTTGCTTCATCCATCGCGCGTTCGATGGTCTTTATCTTTTGGTTCAGATCAACGCGCTGGCTGATCTGCTTCGCACGGGCAGCCTGTGACCGCAACTGCAAGCACGCGCGCTGGAGCCGTTCGTACTCGTCGATCGCGTCGCGGCGGCGCTCGATGGCCGTTTCGTCGTCGCTCACGGAAAAGGCGCCAGCCAGCCGAGCAGCGCTCAATGCTTCGATTCGGGCCAGCCACCCTTCGTAGAGCCTAAATAGATCGTGACGCGGCTGACGGGCAAGCGTTAAGCTTCCCATGAAGGCTCTCTCGCTCTCATCCAATCTGTCCGGGCGCAACGCTCCTACGGAAATCACGCGGTCGATCACCACCTTGTCGGCTTCGTTCTGGGCGTGGCGCTTGTGCCCGACCGAGACCGCGATGCCCGTCTCGTCCGATGTGATCAGCAGCACCGGGTAGGGAATCGCCCGATGGATCAGCTCGATCAGCCGCCTCGCCTTTGCCCCTGGCCGGAACACGCAGCCGACAACGGCAATCTCAAGATACTCGCGGACATCGTCCTTGAACGCCGGCACGCCGATCGTCGTCGGCTTGCACGCCGCGAACCACTGCAGTTCGTCGATGCCGTCTTGAATGGCACGCTTGTCGGCCGTCGTGGGCGCGCCCTGTTCAACCAACAGCTTCTTTGGAACGCGCGCATCGACACGCGCTTCGGGCGGAATACCGAGAGCATCGACGAACGCCGCAGTGTCGGTCTCCGCCGTCACGCTGCCAAGTCCCCAAGGTCCGGCAGAATGACCAAGAATGCGACGACTTCGAAATCATTGATGCCGGCGAACTCGCCTTTCATCGCGTGCGTCCCGCCTGAAGAAAACAGGCTGGCGACGGCGCGTTCTTCCTTCTTCCCGACCACCGAGGCGACAGCGCGGGCCAGCAGCCTCTGATAGGACTCCATATCGCGGCCGAAACGCGTTTCCTTGTCGAAACGGATGCAAGCCTCCGCATCAGGCAGATCCCGACCGATCGACAGCTTCTTCAACCTATCCAGAACCTGCTTGGCCTGTGTGTAGGGAAGCTGAACTTCCCCATTAGCCCCGACGTGCACGACGAAATGCGGGCTGAGCGGATATCCGGGTTCCGGAGACTTCAGCGCGGCGTCACCAACCGCACGAAGGCAGAAGATCGCACCGGGGGCGATTGCCGCTTCATCCACCTCCCTACTCGTCGTGACCGCATAGGTTCCTAGGGCAAGAGTCTCTAGCTGCTCCTTGTTCTCGCGCAGATAGCCCGATAGATCGATGCGGAAGTCATTGAGCGTGAGATCAGCGATCGAGACCCCACTGGAAAGGTCCTCCAGATCGATCACCGCGTCCTGCAGCTGCTGGAGTTGGGCGCGGCGATATTCCAAATCGTTCATCTGATTGCCCGCCTGGAACTCGATGACGTTCTCCTCGCCCGTCGCCGAGACATCTAAAAGAACCATTCGGCCGCTGACCCGGGATTCGAGATCGAGATACTCGTCCAACTCCATGTTGGGCCAGAAATTGACGAGTTGTATCTGCGAATTCGGGGACCCGATCCGGTCGATACGGCCGAACCGCTGGATAATCCGGACGGGATTCCAGTGAATGTCGTAATTGATCAGGAAGTCGCAGTCCTGCAGGTTCTGACCTTCGGAGATGCAATCGGTGGCGATCAGCAAGTCGACTTCACCCTCAGCGGCCATTTCTGTCGGTCGCTCCTTCGAGCGCGGCGAGAAAGCGCTGAGGATGCTGCTCATATCGCTCCGCAATCCGGACAATGTTGTCTTGTTAGCACCCGTGCCTGTCACGACCGCAGCGTTGAGGCCAAGCTCCTCTTTCGCCCACGGCGCGAGTTCCCGATACAGGTAGTCGGCGGTGTCGGCGAAGGCCGTGAACAGAAGGACCTTTCGGTTACCGCCATTGATCGGCGCACGGGCCTTGCCGGAAATCACCCGCTTCAAGTCGGCGAGCTTCGCATCGCGATCCGCGGTGACTGAGCGCGCGGCGGACAGCAGCGTTGCGAGTCGGTTTCGGTCTTCGACGAGATCCTGCCGCCACCGAACACGGTCCACGTCTTGGACCAGGACTTTGACCTTCCGTCCGATGAGTAAGGATTCGAATGCCGGATCATCGACATCAACATCCTCGATCATCATTTCTTCGACGGTCTCGGCATGGGCGTCGATCTTCGACAAGAGCGCTTCCACGTCGGCTAGCTGCCGTTTGATAGTCAAAGCAAATGACGCGACCGAGCTTTCCATTCGCTTCAGGATGTTCACCCGTAACAGGTGGATAAGGCTCTCCTCCCGGTCGACTTGCCTGAAGAAGCTCTCTCCGCCGCGAATCTTGGTGCTGTACTTCTCGTCATAGGCCGCTTGCTTGTGGGCAAGCACGTATCTCAGGGGCGCATATGCCGCGAGCGTCAGACGCCGAATCTCGTTGTTGATCTCCCGGATGGGGCGGAATTCGCCCGCAAGGTCCACGTCCGACTTGATGTTGGTCGGAGGGAGACGGTCCGGGAACTGGCCAGTTTCGGCCGTTCCATAGTAGCGTTGCACATGCTTGCGCGAACGAGCGATGGTCAGCATGTCGAGCAGCTTGAAATAGTCGAATCCCAACATGTCCATCAGGCGCGCCTGACGGCGCTCAGGTTCCGGAAGGTCGAGCCAGCGGTTGAACTGCGCTTGCGCCTTCCGAATGGTCGCCTCGATGCTCGGGATGCCGTTGTCGATCAGCGCCAGATCGTTGCCTTCCGTCATGAATGCGATCTGGTTCTTCAGGTCGGCAAGCCTGTTGTTGACGGGGGTCGCCGATAGCATCAGCACCTTGGTCTTTACGCCGGCCTTGATAATCCGCTTCATCAAATGGTCGTAACGGGTGTCGCGTTCCTTATGCGTCGCCTTGTTGCGGAAGTTGTGGGATTCGTCGATCACGACGAGATCGTAATTCCCCCAGTTCACATGAGAGAGATCGATGTCGCCGGAGAGGCCGCCGTCCCTCGACAGATCGGTGTGATTGAGAACGTCGTAATTGAGGCGGTCGGCCGCGAGCATATTGCGCCGATCGTTGGCCTTATAGAGAGTCCAGTTGTCCCGCAGCCGCTTCGGGCAGAGCACCAGAACACGGTCGTTGCGCAGCTCGTAGTATTTGATCACCGCAAGGGCTTCAAACGTCTTTCCTAGACCAACGCTGTCGGCGATGATGCAGCCGCCGATCCGCTCCAGCTTGTCGATGGCACCGATCGCGCCGTCTCGCTGAAATCGAAACAGCTTCTTCCAGACTACGGTGCTCCGAATACCGGTGGCGGATTTGATGATCCGCTCTTCATCCAGCTCGTCACCGAGGTCCTTGAAGAGCTGGAAGAGCATTTGAAAATAGATCAACGACGGCGGGCGTTGCGAGCTGGCATCCTCTAGCAACCGGACAAGACGCTCCTTGGCATCCGCCGCCGGTTTGATTGCCTCCCAGTTCGAATTGAACCACTCTGCAAAAGCCGAGGATTCATCCTCGGCTTCGGTTGCTTGGACCAGTGACATCCGGTCTGCAGGCGTCAGTCCGAATCCTTCTGTTGTGAACGCGCAGGTTCCCAGCAATGCTCGACGCGTGCCGGATGCCTCCACTATAATCAGGGACTGCGGAGGTGCTGAAGCCGCCTGTCGGACATCTGAATGCCTGCTGATCCAGTCTGCCAATCGACGGGCGAGCCAACGCCCGTCGAGCTTCGCGCGTGAGGCAATGTCCGCCGGACCATCGAAAATCGAGGATGGCAAGGTCGCGTCATTACCAAGAAGGAACCGGCAGCGACCCGATTTTTCAAGTCGATCCCGGAGTTCCGAAAAAGCATGCACGGAGATCCCGGGTGAAATCGCGTCTACCCTGGCACCGTGGGCGAGCCAGTCCTGGAGATAATCAACGACACGGTCGTCGCCTGCGTTCCGAATCAGCTTCATGCGCCCGCACCTGGATTTAGCAAGTTGAACTTATGATAATCACGTTCCACCGTCCAAATTCCTTGTCCCCGGCAGGAACCCTAATCTGGTAAGTTAGTGAAAAGGGTTTAACAGAGTCGAGCAGCGGGATCGAAGCTACTGAATGCAAAAGGTTGGAGATTCTCTATTTCTCAGTGCCTCAGACCTCGTAGGGCATCTGAACTGCCATCAGCTGACAACGTTGGATGTCGCAGTTGCGAACGGCACGCTTTCAAAGCCTGCCGTCTGGGACCCGTTACTGCAAATCCTGTGGGAGCGTGGCGCGCGTCATGAGCAGGGCTACGTCGACCACCTGAAATCAATGGGGCTTGGGGTAACGGCCATCGAGGGCGTTGGCGTGGACAATGAAGCGGTAGCGCGCACTCGCCAGGCGATGCTGGACGGCGCCGAGATCATCGTTCAGGGTGCCTTCCGGTCCGGCAACTGGGTTGGGCGAACGGACATTTTGAGGCGGACGAGCACCCCATCCGACCTCGGCCCTTGGTCCTATGAGGTCATCGACACCAAGCTTGCTCGGGAGACCAAGGGCGGAACCGTGCTGCAGCTCTGCCTCTACGCCGAGCTCCTAGCTGACGTGCAGGGCCTGCCGCCCGAACATTGCTACGTCGTCGCGCCATGGACCAACTATGTAGCGCAAACTTACCGGGTGCAGGACTATGGCGCGTATTTCCGGCGTATCCGGAGCGCGCTGGCCGGACATGTCGACTCTTGGGATGGCTTTGAAACTTATCCGGAACCCTGCGAGCACTGCGACGTCTGCCGCTGGCAGAGACGTTGCGAGGGGCAGTGGCGCGCCGACGATCATCTTTCGCTGGTGGCGGGTGCGACGAAAGTCCAGATCGAGGAGCTGAAGAGACACGGGGTCCGTACCGTTGCTTCGCTGGGGGCGATGCCGTCACCACTCCCCTGGAAGCCTTCCCGCGGCGCGCGCTTTTCCTACGAAAGGATTCGCGAACAGGCGAGACTTCAGGTGGCTGGCCGAGAAGCTGGTACATTGCTGCACGAACTGCTGCCGGTGGAATCGGGCTTCGGGCTTGCCTGTCTTCCCGAGCCTTCTCCGGGCGACGTGTTCTTTGATCTGGAGGGTGATCCTTTCGCAGGCGAAGGTGGGCTCGAGTACTTGTTCGGCTATGTTTGTGCGGAAACAGGTGGAGCGATCGCCTATACCTGCGACTGGGCGTTCACAAGAGATGAGGAGAAGGCGGCATTTGAACGCTTCATCGACTTTGTCATGGCAAGGCTGCAGGCGTATCCCGACCTTCATATATATCATTTCGCGCCTTACGAACCCGCCGCGCTGAAGCGGCTCATGGGACGCTATGCAAGCCGTGAGGAAGAGGTTGACTTCCTGCTGCGATCCAAGTGCTTCGTTGACCTTTACAGCGTGATGCGAAGCGGCGTGAGGGTGAGTGTCGAAAGCTATTCGATCAAGAAGCTCGAACCTCTCTACGGATTTCATCGCACTATCCCCCTTTCTGACGCGAACAGGGCACTGGCAAAGCTGCAGGCGGGGCTCGAACTCGGCGATCTAGACCTGATCGGGACCTCCGATCGCGAAATCGTCGCAGGATACAATCGAGACGATTGCGTCTCGACCCTCAGGCTCAAGAACTGGCTGGAAGAACGCCGCGACTCCCTCGTGGAACGAGGGATCCACGTTCCGAGACCTGTTTCGCCGGAAGGACAACCCTCGGAAAAGCTCAGCGAGCGACAGGCAAAGGCCAAGGCACTTCTGGAGCAGCTGACCCAAGACATTCCGGCCGATGTCGGTGAGCGGAGCAACGAACAGCACGCGCGCTGGCTGCTCGCCAATTCGCTGGACTGGCACCGGCGTGAGCAGAAGGCTGTGTATTGGGAGAAATTTCGACTGAGTGACCTGGCTGCTGAGGATCTCATAGATGAACGGGCAGCGCTCTCGGACCTTTCCTTCGTCGCGGTGACTGGCGGAACTGCTAGATCGCCGGTCCACCGTTACAGATTTCCCCCGCAGGAAACGGAATTCCGAGGCGGTGAAAAGCTCCATCGCGTTGGCGGCAGCCCATTCGGCACGGTGGACTGCATTTCCGTCGAAGAAGGATGGGTTGACATTAAAAAACGGGGCGACAGCGTCGCCGTCCATCCAGAGGCGGTATTCTCGCACAAGCGGATCGACAACGAAGTGCTCGCCGACGCTGTGTTCCGGATCGGAGAATATGCCGCCGCGCACGGTATGGAAGGCGATGGTCCGTACCTGGCCGCGAGCGATCTTTTGATGCGGCTTCCACCGCGGATCGGCGGCCAGCCCATTCAGATGGACGGCGAGACGGCACTCCAGGCGGCCCGGCGCATAGCGCATGCCATGGACGGCGGAATATTCCCGATCCAAGGGCCGCCAGGTGCCGGAAAGACCTATACCGGCGCACGAATGATCTGTGCATTGGTTGCTGCGGGCAAGACCGTCGGAGTGACGGCGAACAGCCATAAAGTCATTCGCAACCTCCTCGACGAAGTCATAAGGGCAGCCGAAGAAACGGGCGTCGTCGTCCAGTGCATCCAGAAGCCTGCCGAGAAAGAGGCGGACCAGCCAAGTCTGCGATTCACCATCGACAGTGCCGAGTTGCTCGGCGCGGTCGGCAATGGTGCGCACGTAGCCGGCGGGACTGCTTGGCTCTGGGCTTTGCGCGACGCGGCGAAGGCAGTTGATGTGCTCTTCGTCGACGAAGCAGCCCAGATGTCGCTGGCCAACGTGCTTGCGGTGTCGCAGGCCGCGAGAAGCGTCGTGCTACTCGGTGATCCCCAGCAACTCGAGCAGCCGATGCAGGGCAGCCACCCAGACGGGACGGACGTATCGGCACTGCATCACCTGCTTGACGGTGAACAGACGATCGGAGCCGAACGAGGCCTGTTCCTGGCGGAGACCTGGCGGCTGCATCCTGACATCTGCGCCTACACTTCGGAACTCTTCTACTCCGGACGCCTGCGGCCCCGTCCTGGACTTGAGGCCCAAAAGATACAGTCCGCAGGTTCTTTCTCGGGTACGGGCCTGCGCTATGTGGCCGTTCCTACCGAGGGTAACCAGAACTGTTCTCCTGAGGAAGCGGACCGCGTTCGAGCGATCGTGCAGGAAATTCTCGGCTCAGCTTCCAGCTGGATCGACAGGAACCGCATCGAGCGACCAATCACGCTGTCCGATATCCTCATCATCGCGCCTTACAACGCGCAGGTATTTGAACTCCAAGGCCGGATACCCGGTGCGCGAATCGGCACGGTCGATAAGTTCCAGGGGCAGGAGGCACCGATCGTCATCTACTCGATGACGTCGTCCAGCCATGCCGACGCGCCGCGTGGCATGGAGTTCCTCTATTCGCCCAACAGACTGAACGTCGCGACGTCTCGTGCGAAGTGCCTGTGCATCCTCGTTGCCTCACCATCAGTGTTGGAGGCGCAATGCCGCACGCCACGTCAGATGCAGCTCGCGAATGCCTTCTGCCGTTATCTGGAGTTAGCTATTCTCGCTGCCTAGTGGGTGAAAACCTGACGCTTGGCACCCGACAACAGCGACGTCCCGCCCTTGAAGGGGTCAGAACAAGAGCTGCTCAAAATCGTACGCTAAGGTCGAACGAAGCGTGAACTGAGTTTGCTTGTGTCGCGTGATTTCCGGGGCGCGACGTCTGATCCCAGTGGATAACCGTAGCAGCAGGATTGCTGCTGTTTCCACATCCAGTCCGCTCGGCAACATTCATCGGCAGTTGGTGTTGTATGCGGAGTTGAGCAGTGGCCAGGCGCAAGATTCTCAAAGCTCAGGATCGTCAGGAGCTTTTCGATATTCCGGCTGATGAGGACAGCCTGATCCGACACTATTCATTGTCCGCCGCTGATCGCCTCGAAATTGGCCTGCGCAGGCGCGAGCACAATAAGCTCGGCTTCGCTGTTCAGCTTTGCGTGATGCGACATCCAGGTCGGGTGCTGGCGGCAGGCGAAATTCCGCCCCGCGCGATGCTGAAATATGTCGCCGACCAGATCGGCGCCGATCCCACTGTGTTCACACTATGCCCGCCGGGAAGAGACGCGTCGCGATCACATTGCGCGCCTGATGATCTGTCTCGGCGTCAGAAGCGCGACAGCTCAGGATCGTCGCGCCGCGCTGTTGTCGGCAATAGAGGCGGCCGCGATGTCCGACAGCGGCGCTTCGATTGTGAATGCCATCGTTGCCACGCTGCGAGAACGCGGAACACTGTTGCCCGCGGCGGAGATCATCGAGCGAATGGGGCTGGCGGCCCGTGCCATAGCTCGCCGCCACGCGGAGGGGGCGCTTATCGAAGGTCTGGCACCTGAGAAGCTGCAGGCGCTCGACAAGCTGCTCGAGGTTGATGCGGCGATCGGTCAGACCCGCTTCCATTGGTTGCGGTCTGCGCGGGAAGCGCCCGCGGCTTCAAATCTGGTAGGACTGACCGAACGGATTGCATTCCTGCGCACGCTCGGAATCGATCCCGGTTTGCGGGCGCGCGTGGCTTCCGGGCGGTGGGACCAGATGGTTCGTGAGGGCAATGCCACGCCGGCGTGGCTGGCCAACGACTTCAATGCGAGCCGTCGTCACGCCCTGATCGTCGCGCAGGTCATCAAGCTCGGCGAGAAGCTAACCGATGACGCGGTGACGATGTTCATCAAGCTGATCGGGCGGCTGTTCTCCCAGGCGCATAGCCGCAAGAAACGGCGTCACATGGACCATCGGACAGACACCTCCAAGGCCCTGCGTCTGTTCCTCGATACGATATCGGCGCTGCAGTCGGCCAACGATCGGGGTCAGGACGCACTTGAGGTGGTCGACCAGAAGGTCGGTTGGCACAGGCTGCTTCGGATGAAGCCGGAGCTTGCAGCAATGGTCGAGGAAAATGAAGCATCCCCACTGGTCCTGGCGGCCGAGCAGTATAGTGGCGTCCTCAAATACGCGACGGCGTTCCTGGCGACTTTTACGTTCCGTTCAGCGCGCCGCCACGACTCCTTGCTCACAGCTATTGCGATGCTCCAAAGGCTTCATTCGGAGGGACGGCGTGCACTGCCCGAGCGTGTTCCGACCAGCCATCTCAGTCCAACCGATCGGAAACTGATCTTTGGGCAGCAGAGGCCTGATCGCCGGCTATATGAGATAGCCACGCTCGCCGCATTGCGCGAGCGCCTTCGCTCGGCGGATATATGGGTAGAGGGCAGCCGCTCGTTCCGCCCGATCGACGAGCACCTCATGCCGCGATCTACGTTCACCACGATGAAGGAAGAGGATCGGCTTGGCCTTGGTGTGGGCCGTGACGGCGCCGCCTGGCTGAACGAAGTAAAGCAGGTGCTGAACTTCAATTTGAAGCGCCTGGCCTATCGCGCTCGCGCAGGTAAGCTCAATGGTGTTCGTCTCGAAGCGGGAACGCTGATCGTGACGCCGACTGTCGGCGACGTTCCTGCGGCAGCCGAAGAACTGAACGCAGAGATCAGCGAGATGTATCCGCTGGTCGAAGTTCCTGACCTGCTGAGGGAAGCGTGCATGAGTGGACGGGCTTTGCCGATCACTTCACACATGTCCGCACAGGCGACGCCCCACGAAACGTCTCTGCCATGCTGGCCGGCATCTTGGCCGATGCAACCACTCGGTCCGAAGCGGATGGCCGGCGCTTCCAAGGGCATCAGCGCCCATCAGATTGGCTGGATGCGCACCTTCCATGCCCGATCAGAAACCTATCGCGGCGCTCAGGCCTGCATCACCGACGCACACGCCGGGCACCCGCATTCCCGTCTGTGGGGCAACGGAACGACTGCGTCGTCCGACGGACAGTTCTTCCGTGCGAGCGACCGAGCAGCAAAACGCGGCGACGTCAATCTGCATTATGGCAGCGAACCGGGATCGAAATTCTACAGCCACCTGTCGGACCAGTACGGCTACTTCAGCATCCTGCCCATCAGCCCCACGGAAAGCGAAGCGGCCTATGTGCTCGACGGACTATTCGACCAGGAAACGATCCTGGACATCCAGGAGCATTTTACGGACACCGGTGGCGCGAGCGATCACGTCTTCGGGCTGTTCGCCCTTGTCGGCAAACGCTTCGCGCCTCGGCTACGCAACCTCAAAGATCGAAAGTTTCACACATTCGAGAAGGGCGATGCCTACCCGGCGCTGACGAGCCACATCGGCGCACCGATCAACACCGCGTTGATCCTTGACCATTGGGACGACCTGCTGCATCTGGCCGCATCGATCGCGACGCGCGCCGTCGTCCCCTCGACGATCCTGAAGAAGCTCTCGGCGTCTCCGAAGGAAAGCCAGTTGGCCAAGGCGCTGCGGGAACTCGGCCGGATCGAGCGATCACTGTTCATGATCGAATGGTATTCAAGCCCGGCTTTGCGCCGGCGGTGCCAAGCCGGCCTCAACAAGGGCGAGGCAGCGCACAAGCTCAAACGCGCGGTGTTCTTCCATGAGCGCGGCGAAATCCGTGACCGCTCATTCGAGAGCCAAGCATTCCGCGCTTCCGGTCTCAATCTCGTCGTCAGCGCCATCGTCCATTGGAACACCGTCTATCTTGACCGCGCAGCCACACACCTGCGAATGGCGGGTCGGACTATCCCGGATGACCTGCTCAAACACGTCGCGCCGCTCAGTTGGGAACACATCAACCTCACAGGCATCTACACCTGGGATTCTGAACACCAGATGCCCGAAGGCTTCAGATCGCTTCGCTTGCCAGCACCAATCCGACGGGCGGCATGATGTTCATATTTCGTTTGGCCTTAGCGTACGATTCTGAACAGCTCTTGTTCTGACCCCATCCAGGCGGCCGATGGATATGAGAAGCAGATCGCAACGATGCTCACTTCCAAGTCTACGTTCGAGGAATTGGCTAAGTTCTGTGATGACAACAAAGATAAAATAAACACAGCGACCGAGTTTCTCAGAAAGCAAGATGCACAGTGAGCGAAGCGTACCTTGGTACGATGGAGGATTGTCCGAAACTTACTGCAACAATTTATTGGAGACACCCGGTGGCCTTCTGCGTTGCAGAGATAGTGAATGTGATTCAGTGCAATTGCCGAGGCAAAGAGGCAAATGCTCCGAGTGCAACCGCAGCGCAAGCAGCAGACCGGCCGAAGGACAGCTTCAGAGAAGTACCGGGAACTTCGTTCGTGGCGGGAGTTGCCGACCGACATCGGGTCAGGGTATGTTGCAAAAGCGTGCAGTGTGGAACTGAAAAGCTCGCTTCGATCACGTCGCCGACGGGCTGAGCGCGACCGCCAGCTGTGGCCCCGAGCAGCTCAAGCAAGCCCTAGCTTTTTCCTGAGGTCGGCGTTTTCCTTCCGAAGCCGGTCGGCGAGGAGCTTCTTCAGACGGACATTTTCTTCTTCAAGCTTCACCAGATCCGTGAGCTTATCGCTCTGTGTTGTCTGCCCAGCAGCCTTCTTCCACTGATAGTAGGTCTGTTCCGATATTCCGGCGTTCTGGACAGCGCCCTTAATGCTCTCTCCCCGCCCGATCTGCTTTTCGATCTCGCCCAGCTTTTGGGCCCGCTCTTTCTCGGAATATATTCTCCGCGCTGTCCGGACCGTAGGAGAAGCGACCGCTTTAGATGACGACGCCTGTTGGCCTGCCTTGGCGGCTCTGGTTCGGACAGCACCTTTCTGCTGCCCGGTTCGCTTCCTCGGCTTCGGCGCCATTTCCTTGATATCAGATATCTGTTCCTTCACGCGCATCTCGGCTGGTGCCTGGTTTGCCTCGGTGTCCTTGAGGTCGGCCATGAGACACTCCCTACGATGTCAACATCTATTCTCCCACGCAGCATCAAGAACTTACGGACTTTGTCAACACGGCCGAACCCCTGCTCTCATTGTAGCCAGCGCAGGCCTCAAAAGCAGAGGCTCCGGTGCAGTGCGGCAGCCAACCTGGAGTGACGTCAGAGCACTAGCCTGCATTCCCTGCTGGCGTTGTGTTTTCCTTGAGCATGTTCTCCACACCCTGTTGGCTGTCGCTTGGCACTTGAACGGGTTCTTCCTCACTTTGTGTGGTTCATCCGCTGTTAGTGGCGCTGTCGCTATGGGCGGGCATGCGAACAAAATCGAAATGGTCACCCGGCCCAGGGGCCAAGATTCTGGGTGTCGCGCTCGCTGTTGATGACAGTTGGGTTGTTTCAGTTGCCGGATCCGCGATCGGCATTTGCCCCGATTGTGGTCGGCGAAGCCGAAGTCGGCATGGCTGGTCCAACCGTCACCTCCAGGATCTGCCAGTCCAGGGCAAGCCGGTGACGGTGAAGCTTCTGCTGCACCGCTGGCGATGCTCATATCGCAAATGTGAGCGACAAACGTTCACCGACCGGCTGCCGATGATCGCTGCTCCTTATGCGGCTGGACGAGAAGGTTCGGGGAGATTGTTGGCCTGCTTGGCCACAGCACTGGCGGCCGTCCTGGCGAGCGCTTGATGCAACGGCTCGGCATGCCGGTCAGTGACGACTCCATCCTGCGGCAGTTGAAGCGGGATGCCACGGTCGCTCACCGCAACTCCGAGGTCCGGGTGGTCGGCATCGACGATTGGAGCTGGCGGCGGGCGACAAGCTACGGAACCATCGTGGTTGATCTCGAGCGCCGCTCGGTTGTCGACATTCTGGATGATCGGAGCGTCGAGAGTGCAGCCAGTGGCTGCGGAGCTATCCTTCCGTCGAGGTCGTCAGCTGGGACCGCTGTGGCCTCTATGCGCAGGCTGTTCGCGAGGGCGCACCGCAGGCACGACAGGTCGCCGATCGGTTTCACCTGGTCCAGAATCTTCGCTCGGCCATCGAAGAACAGATGAGCCTTTCTGGACGTGCCACCGGCAGGGCCATCCTGTCGGAGGACGCAATCGTCGACGCTGCGACACATCGCCGGCGCGCCCGTCTCGCGCATAGGCAAGCTCGTCAGGAGATAATCGAAACGCTCCACGCTTTGCGCGACGAGGGACTGTCGTATAGCGAGATCGCCCGCCGGACCGGCTATGAACGTCGCAGCGTAGCGAATTGGCTCAAGTTCAAGGCTCCGCCAGACAGGCGGCGCGCAGCATTGAACCCCACATCACCTTGGTATTTCGAAGCCTTCCTCGCCCAATGCTGGAAGGATGGGAACCGCTGCGGACGGCACCTGTTTCATGACGTCAAGCAGCGCGGCTACACTGGCAGTTTCGCCAATCTGGAGCGGCTTCTCGGAGCCTGGCGGCGGGCCGAAAGAGAGCAGGCGCTAGTCGGTGCCGGTTCGAGATCCGGACACCGGTCATGCGATCTCGCCGGTGATTGCCGCAGCGCTGTGCATCAAGCCGCGAGGCCTGCTGACAGAACGGCAGGCAAGAAAGGTCGATGTCCTGAAGCAGGGATCTGATGCTTTCGCAGAGATGCGCCGCCTGGCGATGCTGACCTGCCACCGAATTTTCATCCAGCGGCAATTAGAGCCTCGGCGGATTGTACGCCGTATGGCGCGGGTTGAGCAACGGGTGATCGGCGGAGCTGGTCGGGGTTGTGCAGCTGATCGCCCGTTGCGGTGAGATTGGCGGAATAAGCCGCGGGCGTGATGTAGCCGAGCGCCGAATGTGGGCGCGATCGGGTAGTCGTCCGCCCATTCGGCGATCGTCGTCCGGGCATGGTCGAGGCCGAAGAACAGGGTTTCGTTCAGGAGCTCGTCGCGCATCCGGCCGTTGAAGCTCTCGCAGAAGCCGTTCTGCATCGGCTTGCCCGGCGCGATGTAATGCCATTCCACCTTGTGATCCTTCGACCAGGCGAGGATGGCGTTCGAGGTGAACTCGGTGCCATGGTCGGAGACGATCATGCCCGGCTTGCCGCGGCGGGCGACGAGTTCCGTCAGTTCGCGCACGACACGCCGGCCCGAGATCGAGGTGTCTGGGATCGCCGCCAGGCATTCGCGTGTCACGTCGTCGACGATGTTGAGCACGCGGAAGCGCCGGCCGCAGGCGAACTGGTCGTGGACGAAATCCAGCGACCAGCGGGCGTTCGGCCTTGCCTCGACCAGGATCGGTGCGCGGGTGCCAACCGCGCGTCGTCGTGACCGTCGCTTGCGAACCGTCAGCCCTTCCTCGCGATAGAGCCGATAGATGCGGTTGATCCCCGACGGCTCGCCCTCGCGTCTGAGCAGGATGAACAGCCGCCGATAGCCGAAGCGCCGGCGCTCAGTGGCAAGGTCTCGCAAGCGGCCGCGCAGTTCCGTCTCAGGCCGCCGGCAGGACCGGTAACGGATCATCTTGCGGTCGGCAGCGACGATCGAGCAGGCCCGCCGCTCCGACAGGCCCATGGCGGCCCTCAGATGCGCGACGGCTTCGCGCTTGGCGACGGGCCCTACCATTTTTTTGAAAGAAGCTCGCGCAGCGCCGAGGCTTCCAGCATCTGGTCGGCAAGCAGCTTCTTCAGCTTCGCGTTCTCCTCTTCCAGCGCCTTCAGCCGCTTGTCCGTTGTTGAACGACAAGAGAGAGCCTCTCGCATTGCGGCCAGAAGCACTTGCAAGAGAGACGACGCCATCTTTATATCCAGTGATTTTGATAATGTTCTCGTTACAGGCGCTATTTCTTGTGCCACTCCACCTGTATCTGCTGAGCTTTTCGAGAACATACCTTGCTGCTTGGAACTGGTTTACTGCTTCTCTGCGAAGTGACTCATACTGCGACTTTGACAGAAAGCCAGTAGAAGCTACAGTGTTCGCAGCTTGCCAACGCTCGATCGCTCGTCTGGTCTGGGGTCCCGGTAAACCATCCGGCCGACTGCGGGTGAAGCGCATCTGTTGAAGCGCAAATTGTATAGAACCCCACTCCACCCTGCCAAGAGACAGCTGTCTCTCCGCCTGCCGCGGAGAAAGAGTATATGCGGGTGCGTATTGTTGAGGCGACTGAGTAGCGTTTCTGGGGTAGTCACTCGCCGTATAATTCAGGATAGCGCCGACCGCTAATCCAACCAGGATGGCGATTACTACAACGCTAAAACCGCCTGACGAGCTCGAAGAGCTGGAGGAGCTGGAAGAATGAGACCAATTCGACGAGCTATATGACCTCCCACCTCCACCGCTGCCGCGCTTTTCCGATTTCTCTTTGGCCTTCGAAGGAGGAGTATCAAAAACGCCGGGGTCGTACTTCCTGTCACTCTCCCCGTTTTTAAACGCATCGGACCAAACGTCACTGCCTACAAAACCTAGCAAACGAAGGGTGTTTCGGGTTAGGGAATCCCCCTCTCTGCCTGTCTTGTATCCATCAGTGTAGTTGCGATTGTCCTGGTCGTTCTTCGAATCAAAGACACCCACGCGACCGCCTCTCAATCGACGAATGTACACAAAAGCCGGCAAGAATAGCATTCTCACCGGCACCGCTCAAGGTCTCACTGGGTTAGTTAATCTTCGGAATTTTGATGATGTCTCCTACCTTGACGCCTTCGGTGACAAGATCTGGATTATTGTCGAGGTCATCTTGGTTGATCTCGTGATTTACCATCTCGGCATCGACAATACTTAGAATGGCATCGGTGATCCGTTCCAGGAGAGCGGCCTTATTCCCGCCGGTGGCTAACCCCAACGTGATATCCACCGCGACCCGCTAAACAGGCTTGGCTTTGCCTTCAGCTCCTGCCCGAGCGGCGCGGCCGACCTATGAATTCATCGCCAACGCCAGTGGTTGGCGGCACCGGACGAAGAAGGGGTATGGCGATGCGACCCGCCGCAACCGGGATCGGGCGCAGGAAGCCGAACGCTATCGTGGTTCGGGCACATGTGCACCCGCCGCAGGCTCTCACCTGCTGCGCGCTTCGCCCTGCGGACAGTAGACAGCGAAGTCTCCGCGGGCGCGAAAATCTCGCGACGGCGGCTCGACTCCGGGACCGGTCCGCCACTTTTGGGAAGTCATCCGTGCAGGTGCCTGGCCTGGACCGTGCCATCTGTCTCCTGACCGCATCAATGCCATCGCCCTCTTTCAGCCGGCGGGCCTCCCGACCGCCGGATCGATGATGACGATCCCTCTGAAGAATAGTCTTTTTGGAAGAGCGTGACGGTCTGCGCCGTCTTTACCGTGTTTCAGCCTTCAAGGAATCCTATCTTGGCTTCGTGGCGCTCGCCTCAATCAAACTATGGCTGCCCTTTGTCCACGAAGCCTAGTAGTTGACAAGAACACTCATGTTATCTAGCTACCACCCCCTGACCATTTTCACCCAGCTCCTGCCAGGGCAAGGCAAACATTCTTGGTCTATGGCATGAGGGGACTTGCATGAGGAAATCCGTTGGGCTGTGCGCCGCACTGGCCGTGGTCGTGGGTCAGGACGCCGCTGCGCAGGAGGCGACGGTGCTTGAGCGCATCGTGGTGGAGGGGCTGGGTGGTGTGCCCCTGACTGCAACGATCGGCACCTTGCCGGAAGCGTATCCGGGGGGACAAGTCGCGCGAGGCGGGCGCCTGGGCCTGCTCGGCAACCGCGACATCATGGATACGCCGTTCAACATAGGCAGCTACACGGCGGAAACCATCGAGGATCAGGGGGCACGCACAGTGGCCGACGTGATGATCAATGATCCTTCCGTACGGAGCACCCATTCAACCGGCGGGATATTGGATTCCTTCTATATTCGCGGCTTTCCGATCAATGAAGGCAATTTTGGCGAGGTCGCGTTCGACGGCGTGTTCGGGGTCGCGCCGACCTATCGCCTGTTCACCGACTATGCCGAACGTATCGAGGTCCTCAAAGGACCGGCGGCGCTGCTTTATGGCATCGCGCCGAACAGCAGTGTCGGGGGCACCATCAATATCGTCCCCAAGCGCGCGGCCGAGGTCGATCTGACACGGTTTACGGCGGATTATACCTCGAACCTGCAGGGTGGCGGGCATGTCGATGTGAGCCGGCGTTTCGGCGCCGAGCGTCAGTTCGGGGTCCGCTTTAACGGCAGCTATCATGGCGGCGACACACCGATCGACGACCAAACGCGGGACGTGCCGGTTGGTGCCTTGGCGCTCGATTATCAGGGCGAGCGGCTGAGAGCGACGCTAGATGTCATCGGACAGCGGGAAGATTTCCAGGCGCCGCAACGCCCGTTCTTCCCACTTTCCGGTTTCGCAATACCAGAGGCGCCAGACGGCCGGCTTAACGTTCAGCAGTCGTGGGAGTGGTCCAAGAGCGAAGATCTGTCATGGCTGGGACGCGTCGAATATGATCTCACCGACCAGGTGACGGTGTTTGCCGCTGCCGGCGGGGGCAACTCGCGCATCGAGCGCCTCTTCGGGACGCCAGTCATCTTGAACTCAGCCGGGGACGTCAGCGTAACGCCTCAGAACTACGTTTTCGATATTGACAGAACGACAGCGGAAACGGGCCTGCGCGCCAGCTTTGACACGGCCGCCATTGCGCATTCCGTCACGTTGCAGGCAAGTCATTTTAATCAGAGCCTCGGCCGGGGCTTCAATTCGGGAACGGCTCAGTTCACCAATATCTACGATCCTGTCGCCAGGCCCTGGCAAGACGTACCGGCTCCAGCTTC
Organism: Mesorhizobium sp. M1328; assembly: GCF_040318075.1. Lineage (NCBI taxonomy): Bacteria > Pseudomonadati > Pseudomonadota > Alphaproteobacteria > Hyphomicrobiales > Phyllobacteriaceae > Mesorhizobium > Mesorhizobium sp. M1328. The sequence goes on from NZ_JAMYLO010000018.1 coordinate 59,355, forward strand.
GGCGCCGAAGGTATCGGAGAGCGAGTTATACGGATTTGCCCTCGCCGACACCTTGTCGATTTTTGATGAGAGGGCGCAGCTGACAGTCGGAGCGCGGTGGCAGCATATCGCGTCGGAAAACTTCAACTCGACCACCGGCGCCGTCACCTCATCCTCCGACGAAGGCGCATTCACGCCGCTGGTCGGCCTAGTCGTCAAGCCGTGGGAGAACGTGTCGCTTTATGCCAACTATGTCGAAGGGCTGAGCATAGGCGATACGGCGCCGACGACGGCCGTGAATGCGGGCGAAACATTGGCGCCGTACAGGTCCAGGCAGATCGAGATTGGAACCAAGATCGATCTGGGCCGCCTGGCCGTGACATTCAGCGCGTTCCAGATAGAAAAGCCCTTTGGGCAGCTTGAAACCCGCGGCAGCGATCTCGTGTTCGTAGAAGGCGGCAAGCAACGCAACCGCGGCCTGGAATTCAACGTCTTCGGGGAAGTGACGCCGGGTGTGCGACTGCTTGGCGGCATTACGCTGCTCGAAGGCGAGTTGACGAAGACAAACAGTGCTGTAACCCTCGCCAATACGCCCATCGGCGTGCCGTCGGTCCAGTTCAATCTTGGCGCTGAATGGGATACGCCCTTCCTGCAGGGGCTCACGCTGTCAGCCAACGCCATCCACACCGGCAGCCAGTATGTCAATACGGCTAACACGCAGGAGATTCCCTCCTGGACGAGGCTCGACCTGGGTGCCCGCTATCATACGGACATTCAGGATCGTCCGGTCACCTTCCGGGCCGCCATCGAGAACGTGTTCGACCACGACTACTGGTCAGGCGTCGCCAGTTACGGCACGCTGGCGCAGGGCGCGCCGCTTACCGTGAAGCTGTCAATGACAACGGATTTTTGATGGCGGGGACCCGCGTGACGCGCCCAGCTTCAAATCGCGTCGTCGAGGATCAGATGGACTGCCCGCCAAGCAGCGTCCAACGCGCGCCCTGAAACGAAGTCGGCCGCGAGGTTTGCCGGCGTCAGGACGCGAGCCGTCGTGCCGAAATCATGCAAGATTCCACCTGACAGAATTGCGACCTGGTCAGCGAATTTCAGTGCAATTGAGGTCGTGCAGAGCGATCATCACGATCATCCCGCTGTCATAAACAAGGCCGCACGCGGCGCCGCATGGCCTCCAACTGCCGGTGCATATCGAGCGCGCTGGTTGGTTGTTCGCAAAGCAGGCGGGTCGCGCACCAGACATTGGGCAAGCCCGACAAGCTGGCGCCGACCGCCGCTCAAACTGTCGCCTGACACTAGGCGGGCGCTCTATAAATGCCATGCCCGAGCGGGAAACCGCTTCGGGCCGGACATCGGTCATCACGGGCTATCTGAGAGACTGACGCTGTAGCCGGGCTGGTGATCGATGGGCAGGAATCGGCGGTGATATTCGGCAAAGGTTGCATCGGGGTCGAGATCGTCGAACAGGTTCGGGTGGAGCCACTTCGCCAGCTGCTGGACTGCGATAAATTCATAAGGGCTGTTGTAGAACTGGTGCCAGATGCCGTGGAAATTTCGCGTCTCTTGGGCTGCAATGCCGGTATAGGCTTTGCGGGTTGGGAACCATTCGAGCTTTTTGCGCATCACCTGCGGGTCCGCGCCGGGACCGAGGGGGATCCAGTGTCCGCCGGGGACATAGGCCTCCCAGTCGGCGCTGGTAATGACCACGTGATCGGGGTTGGCGGCGATCACCTGTTCGGGGTTTAGCTGCCCGAATGTCGCCGGGATGATGTCGCTGCCAATGTTGTGACCACCGGCGAGCTCGACGTAGTTGCCGAAATTCTCGGCGCCGAAAGACAGGCAGCAATCGTCGGAATAGCCACCGATACGTTCGATGAAGACCTTTGGACGTTGCGGTTTGTGTTCGGCGAGGACGTCGCTCACCCGCGCCATGGCCTTGTGGCGAAACGCGATGATCTCTTCCGCGCGCGCCTCGCGCCCCATGATCTTGCCCAGGAGGCGGATGGTTGGCTCGGTGTTCTCCAGCGGATGATGGCGGAAGTCGATGTAAAGAACCGGAATGTCCAGCGCCGCCAGCTTCTCGACAAATTTGGCGTCTTCATTGGCCCGCATGGCTTCAAGGTTGAGCAGAACCACGTCGGGTTTCTGGATGATGGCTGACTCGATATCGAGCAGGCTGTCTTCCGAACCCTTGAAAGCGGTGAGCTTTGCCAGGTCGGGAAACGCTTTGAGATATTGCGCGTAAGTCGCCGGATCGGCCTCGATCAGGTCGTTGCGCCAGGCAACGATACGAGCCAGCGGATCTTCGGGTTCCAAAGACGCTATGAGATAGAGCTGACGGCCCTCGCCCAGAAGCATGCGCTTGACGGGCGCATTCAGCTTTACCTCGCGGCCGGCAATATCGGTGACGACGAGCGGCGCCTGCGCCTCCATCATCGCCGATTCCCCGGCACATGCCGGTGCCGGGCCAGCCACGATCACTGCAAGGGCCGCGATCGCGGCATGCAACAGCGGACGATATCTCTTCACGATCAACTTCCTTCGTCAGGTGAATGGCGCGCTTTGCGCCATATGCCGAGCGCCACTAACAATGATAAGGCGTAGAGGGTTGAGACGAGCGGAAACGCGGCGTCGAGACCAAAAAACTGAGTGACCGCAACGCCGGCGACGATGCCGACTACCGAGGCGCCCTGCTGGCAGCTTTGCGCAAGACCCAGCACCGAACCCTGCCGGTCGTCTTGCGTTGCCGCCGAAATGAGTGACAGGAGAGCCGGCGTTGTTCCTCCCAGGAGAGCGCCCCAGACAAAATACAGCATTGCAAAAAACGCCATGGACCCGGTGATCCCGGCCAAATGAGTGATTGCAAGGCAACCGGCTGAAATCAACACACTCCAGCCGAGCACATAGGATTTCGCGCGCCCCTCGAAGAGCCGCGCCCACAAGGGCGCGCCCACGACAAAGCCCAGCGCCAGAAGTCCGTAGCTCAAGCCGGTGACCCAGTGCTGTGCGCCAAAAACTTGCGTCATGTACAAGGAAAACGGAACCTGCAGCACCATGCGGCTTGCGAGCAACATCCCCATCAGCATAAGAAGCCCCGGCACCGGCGCACTCCCCGTGGGTGCATGGGCAGTAATTTTCGCGGTTGCTGACCGTACGGGAATAATCCCGTTTGGCGGCACAGGCAGACTTGCCCAGGCGGTGGCGGCGCACAGGCCACAGATCACGCCGGCCGTCAGATTGATGGCGGCAAAAGGCAATTCATCCAGGATCAGCCCGCCCAAAAACGCCCCGCCAAGCGAGCCGACATTGGTCGCCACCTGAAGCCACGCGAACAGGCCGGCGCGATCGCGTCCACCGGTGACCTGCACGCCATAAGCCTGCGCCGGGGCGATGTAACCGGCAAAGGCGCCCTGCAGAAAGCGCAGAGCCAAAATTGTCCAGACATCTTGCGCAAAGGCGATGAGCAGTTGCGTGATCGCCAAACCGGCTAATGCGCGAACCATCATCAGCCGGTTGCCGTAGCGATCCCCCATACGCCCCCAAAAGGCGCTGGTGAGCGATACGCCGAGCATCGGACAGATATAGACGCCGATTCCGGCGAGACCGAAGACACTGTCGGAGGGGCTCAACGCCTTGATATGGATTGGCCAGAAAGGGCCACTCATCTCCATCGCGCCCATGGAAACGAATTGCAGGGCGAACAGGAGCACGAAAACAGGCCCGAAACCGCGAAGGGCGGCGGAGGCGTTTGTCATTCCGCGTCCGTCAACGGATTGGGCAGTTGGTGTTCGACGCGATAGTCGCGATACCGCTCCAGATGCATCCGCAGCACCGAGCGTGTCGGCCACGGATTTTCGAGAAAGGCCGCGCGTTCCCGCAGCCAGAACTCATCGGACGGCACGCGCGGCCGAAGCGTGTCGAATGCCTCTTCGGTTTCCTCCCTCAGGATGCGCCACAGGCTGTTGCCCGCCAGTCCATATTGCTCCGTCAAGCACAGGGCGATCTCATGGAGGTGGCAGACGAAGCAGGCATCGATCACGAACGAGCGCACGAGGCTGATGTCTTCATCGAACGTCGTGGGCAAAATCCCTCTCTGGGTGAAGGGCTTTAGGCAGTGCCCGCGTTCCTCGAACAAGGGCGCGAAACTGCGGCCGTCGCCAAAATCGCGGATCAACAACTTTCGTGGGGTGCCGGTATGGTCGAACAGGATCGTGCTGTTTTGCTGATGCGCCTCAAAGGCAATTCCATAGAGCAGATACATGGCGAGCGCCGGCCGGATGACAGTACGCGCATAGCCACGGAAAAATGCCGCTACCGCCGCCTCGCTCTCTTTGCCGTTTCTGGCGATCAATTCGCAAATGAGCGGGCGCTCATCGAACGGGCTTGCCGTCAGAAGCGCCGCGACAGTCACCGGCAACAGTCCGTCGCTGCGTGCCAGAGCGTCAGTGTTGCGATAGACCACCGACAGAAAACGGCCCGGATGCTCGTCACCGGTGTCGGGATGGCGCAGGATTGCACCTAACTCTTCGGTGAAAATCTCCAGCGTGTCGCGGAGATCCTCCTCCTTTGCCAGAATGTCGGAAATGAGGGTGCTGAGGCGGGGCCCCATATGGATCGACTTGGCCTGGAGGGTGCGCTGCTCACTGGTCAGCCAGATCGCGACTGGCAGTTTGATGAAGGGTCTGGGCTCCTCTGTGTCCGGCAGCATCGTGCGGAACGACATGGACGGCAGCGTCACGATCTCGGGGCCTTCCGGGTCGAAAACGCCGGAAGTAATCTCGGACTCGAATTGCCGGCGCACGAAATTGTCCAGATGCCACCCGTGGACAGGGAGAGGAAGCCAGTCCCCGGGAGACTTTCCGCGCTCTTTCAAACCTTCAGCCCAGTCGCGCCAGAGGTCGGGAAATTTTAGCGAAAACCATTCCGAATAGCTGCCGACATGCGGCATCTTCTCGACATGGGCCCATTCCTTACGCAGCGCCGTGATGCGCAGGCGCACGCGGGCGCCGAATTCGGGCGATAACGCGGTCACCTCTTGTGGCGGCAGGCCAGGTTTGGCCTTCCATGTCGGATAGAAGGGATGGCCTTCGAGCGCACCCCATTGATCGAGGGTCATGGCCGCCAAATGCGGCGGCAAACTCTGTTCGAGATAGGCGAGGAAGCCGGGCACACCTGCGTTGGCTATTTTCAGGCGCAGTTCTGCGCTCCAGCCCTCCCGGTGGCGACGCGCCAGGACGTCGTTGCGCATGCTGTTGTCCACGTCGCGCAACAGTTGCGCCAGACCATCCGGCGCAGGTGAAACCGCCAATGCCGGCGAGACCTCCGTTATAAGGGCGGACGGATCATCGAGCCGGTGCCGGGCGCCGGTTCCGTCCAGCACTTCGATGTGGCCGAGATTTTGCAATGTTCCGGCAGGCGCACGGCGCAGGTCGGTAAAATGCAGGACCCGGCGCGACGGCCAAAGGGGGAACCATGCCTGCCTGCCGTCCCGCGCCCACAACAATGCGTTGGGTTCCAGGAGACGCTCGGCGAACAGGCAGCGCACCAGTCGATTGAGCGCATTGCGCGACGCGTTTTTCCAAAGCTGCACATCGCGCGCCTGGGTTTGAGAATCTACCGCGGAAGAAGTCCTCTCGTCCATCAGGCAGCCTCCGGCCAGTCGGCGGGCACATAGGCTGGTGCACCCTCGGCTAGCCCTCCGTGATAGCGGCGCGCCCAGTGATAGGTTTTCGCAATGGCCGGAATGGCCAGATTCAGCCGCGCCGCCATCTCCACGAGCAACGCCTGACCAACGGCGATATCTTCGTGGAAGGCGCGGCTCTCGCGATCGATGAGAAGACCGGGCCCGTGCGGATTGGGTACGAGCGGCGCGCGAATGCCGGCATAGGCGCGATTCGTGCGCAGAAGCGTATACATGGTGCGGTCGTCCCCGATCTGGCTGCCATAAGCCTCGATCAGTTCCTGCCGGAGAGGCTTTACAGTGCTTAGATCAATGCCGAGACGCGCCTCGATCGCACCACGGATCGCCTGGTTTTCCGCGTCACACGCCTCCAGCAATTCGGCGCCCACGCGCGGGCAGTCGCTCCACCAACATATTGGTTCGTCAAAGGGCTTGTCCTGCCAAGGGGCGCCCGGGCCAATCAGGCCATAGAGCACGGCTGGGTGCATCAGTGCATTGCCCGGCGTGAGCGTAATTTCCAGATAATTCTGCAGCATAGCGACGGGCGCGTCGAAAAGCCGGGCGAGCATCTCGGCGAGCACAGCGCGGTCGGCGCTGCTCTCGCGCTGATGAAGTGCGGCAAAGAGCTGCGCCTTGGCGCCACCCATACGCACGCGCCTGCCCGGAACCAGGTCAAAGGCCGTATGGGGCACGTCCTTCATACCCCAGATCACCACATTGTCGTGGCCCGAAAGGGTCTTCGCCGCGAGCCAGTCAAAACCGCAAAAGCCGGGGATCGCGCCGAGAAACACCTTTTTGTTCTGGGGAAGGTAGGGAGCGATCTGGCGTAGAAGCGCCGGCCGCGCCTGGGCCGGCTGGGTCACGACCACCATATCCGCGTCTTCCAGCGCTTTGCCCGGATCGGTGCCGACATGGTCAGGCCGTGCGCTCAAGATGCGGCCGTCCGGCGTGCGTGCCTGCCAGACATCGTCGCCGCTTGCCCATCCTTCGGCAACCGCGGCAGAGGCAGTAAGGACAGAAACCGCAATGCCGGGACGCTGCTTGAAGAGCACTGCGTTCAAATGCCCGGTGCGGCCCGCGCCGCAGATCGTCACCTTCATGCTGCGCATGCCCTTGCGGCCAGCCACGCATCCAACTGGTCGGCAATTGCCGGATCCAGCAACCCGCGCTTTGCCATCCATTCATCGTCGAAAACCGAACCGAGATATTTTTCGCCGCCATCTGCCACCGGCGTGACCACCGTGCCGTACAACTTGCCTGCGGCAATGAACTCCAGCGCCTTGTAGATGGTGCCGCCGGTGGAGCCGCCCACCAGCAGGCCCTTGCGCCGGGCGATATAGCGCGCTGTCTCGAACGCCTGGGTGTCGGTGACCTGCACTCCTTCGTCGATGCAGCCATAATCGAGCACCTTGCCGACTTCATCACCTGCCGGCGTTCCGGTTCCCGACTGGTAATAGGGATGTCCGGGCTTCCCGAACACGATCGAACCGGCCGGCTCTACCGCGATCGTGCGCACGGCCGGGTTGTGGCGCTTGAGGCGCTGAGCGATCCCCGTAATCGAACCGCCGGTCCCGACACAGCCTACAAAGGCGTCGATGCCGTTCGGGAGCTGCGCCAGAAGCTCTTCGACAAAACCGGCATAGCCTTCCGGATTTGCCGGATTGTCGGATTGATTCATGAAAAGCGCGCCGGGAAGTTGGGCACCAAGCTGCGCTGCCAGGCGCTGCCGCTCGACCACCGCAACTTCGTCCTCTCGGAAATCCCCTTCGACATAGCGGATTTCGGCGCCGAGCGCGCGCATCATGCGGATCTTGTCCGGCGCGGCATGATGATCGACTACGGCGATGAAGCGCAGGCCGAACTCCAGTGCGGCCAGCGCCAGCCCGATGCCGGTGTTGCCGGACGAGGATTCGACGATCGTGCCACCGGCGGCAAGCCGCCCGTCCTCGAGCGCGGCACACACCATGCTGCGCGCCATGCGATCCTTCATCGACCCGCCGGGATTGTTCTTCTCGATCTTCAGCACCAGCGTGGCATCGCGGTTCGGCACGGCGATCGACATGATCGGTGTCTGGCCGATCAGCTGGGTTGTGGTCGTGCAGAGCATTTATGCCTCTCCAATTATGTCGGGGACGAGTGCTGGCTGCCCATTCGCATCCTGAACCACGCACAGGCGGCGCGGCATCGGGTGGCGGTGGAATTCGTTTTCAAGAAGGTCCATCTGGTAACCGCCGGTGTTAGCGTAAGCCAGAAGGTCTCCCGCGCGCGGGGCCACGGGAAATGTAAGCCACCGATTGCAAAGCACGTCCTCATCCAGGCAGCTATGACCGGCCAGATAGCCTCGCACGGGTTTTGACAGGGCGGACGGCGGTGTGACCGGCACCAGGATAGGGTCGACCAGGAATTCGGATGCGAACCAGGTCTCGCAGGCGCTAAAACTGCTGCCTTCGACAAAAATGACGCAACTGTCGGAACTGAGGGCCTTCACTCTTGAGACCCGGAAGATGGAAATGGCCGTCTGATCTGCCAACGCACGCCCCGGCTCCATTCCCAACACCAATCCCTCATCCGCAAAATACCCGGCGATGCTGCGGGCTTTGGGCATCGGCGCATGCAAGAACTGGCGCAGCCAGTCAGTCGCCGAAAGCGCGCCGCCATAGGGGTAGAAGGAGCCCGGGACTTTTCCGGTCCGGTAGTCCTCGGGGACCTGTGCCTTCAGATGCGCCTGATAGGCCAGCTGATCGACATACTGGACTGGCAGCCCGCCGCCGATGTCGATCATGCGCGGAGCAAATCCCCTTGCCCGGCTTTCGGTAATCAAGCTGGCGGCTTCCCTCAACGCTGCCGCGCGGGACTCCCAGCGATAGCCGCTTACGTGGAAATGCAACCCGTCGAAGCGCAGCCTGCCTTCACCAGCGATGCGCGAAAGACAATGCTGTATGGCGTCCGCTGGCATGCCGAAGCGGCTCATGCCCTGTTCCGTAGGGCGCAAGCGGAGCAGGATCGGTTGGACCACTTGGCCCACCGGCAAGCAGCTCACAAGATCGTCAAGCTCTTCCGGCGAGTCCACCGATATCAGAGCGCTGCAGCCAACGAGCTCGCTATGAAATGCCGTCGTCTTTGCCGGGCCTGTCGCTACAAGCCGTGCGCCATCGGCGCCAAGCCGCCTGGCGTCGCGCAATTCGTAAAGGCTCGAGACGTCAATACCGGCGCCGGCGCGGAGCGCCGCCTCCATCAGCCCCGGCGATTTGTTGACTTTCGCCCCGTAATAGACTGCATGCGCCACATCGCTTTCTGTCAACACACCCCTCAGTGCCGCAAGGTTCTTCTGCAGCTCATCGGGCCAGATCAGATTGAGCGGCGAGCCATGTCGCGCGACCCATTCCGTAAGACGCTGTGCATCGCGGGCCAACAGTTCAGCCGTCGACGGCCGCAGAACCGGGGGCAGACCCGCGCCAAGCTTGTGGCAATGCAGCGTCATGACCACGCCCTTGGCGCGCTTGCCAGCATGTGGTCTACCGGATCGACGCGGCGCAAGCTTTCCAGCGGGACGTGGCAACTGGGAAGGCCTTGGTCAAAAATATGCCGCGTCGTCTTGCAGGGAAATTTTCGGCCGCTTCGGGCCATCGCAAAAATGCACGCGGGAGTGATTGTCTCGCCTGCACGCCAGCTCTCCACCCGCACCGTGCCATAGTCCAAAAGGATCACCGGTACCGCCGCAAACCCCAGGCGATGCGCGACGGTCAGCCGGTGATGGCCGTCCATCACGAATAGTGCGTCTTTCTGTGCCGTGATCGGGACAGTCCAGCAGCCCGCCTGCAGGATCTGCGCCTGCAGCTCAGCAACCCTGTAAGGGTTTACCTCCTCAGTGGGGGTTAACCGCGCCGGGGATAGCAGGCAGTATCGCATCTTGGCCAGCCTTCATTCTCGCAAAACCCAAGGCTGGCTTTCCTGACTATTTCAGTCAGGAATTCGCTTGCGAGGCCTCTATAGTCGATTGAATGTTGGCCGTCAACGCGCCCAAAGCGTGTGTCGTAAGCACACGAGTTGTCCGGATTAGGTAGCACAGGAGTTGTCCGGTTTTATCGTCAGCCAATGGAGGCTGGGGATGAATCGGGCGGCATGGCTACAGGACCGGAGAATGCAGAAGTTTCGAGACGTATTGAGCCGCTGGAATGGCGGCGATCTTTCGATGATGGAGGCTGGAGAGTTGCTGGGCATGTCGGAGCGGCAATTTCGCCGCTACCGCGACCGCTACGAAGAGGCTGGGGAAGCTGGGTTGCTCGATCGGCGTTTGGGCAAGATTTCGACGCGTCGGGTGCCGGCGGAAGCGATTGAAGAGATGCTGGAGCTTTATCGTCATCGCTATCTCGGGTGGAACGTGAAGCATTTCCACGAGCACCTGCTGCGTGATCACCATTTCAGCTGGGGCTACACCTTCATCAAGACGCAGCTTCATGCGGCTGGGCTGGTGGGACGGGCCAAGCGGCGCGGTGCTCACCGGCGCAAGCGGGAGAGGAAGCCGTGCGAGGGGATGCTGCTGCATCAGGATGGCAGCCGTCATCGATGGCTGGCGGGTGAGCCGATGCTGGATCTGATCGTGACGTGTCGCTTGGCACTTAATTGTAAGAAAGCGGCCGTTTCAGTTATCTTGGGCACTTAATTATGAGAATCTCGGCGCCTCGGTTCTCAAATATGATGCCAAAGCGAGAATGAAGCGGGATCACGCGCAGCCCGGTCTATGATACTGAAAACCTATGGAGTTTGGCTCCTGCTGCATTCCACCTGAGAAGGCAATCGCCCTATTCGAACATTCAGAAGTGCAGAGAATGTTGTGCCGATCGATTCTCAATTAAACTGCCAAGAATGGCAGCAAATTCTCAAGTTAAATGCCAATTCTCAAATTAAGTGCAGAGCTAACCATCTGAAAACATTTGGGTTGCATTCTTACAATTAAATGCCAAGCGACACCTCTCAAACGGCGACCTCTTCCTCCATTCGCCGATCAGGTTCGACGAGAAATTGGCTAGGGAACTGCGCGGCATGGGGAGGGTTCGCCATCTCGTGTCGCCCAACCAATTCCATTATGCCCACATCGGAGAATGGGCGAGGGCCTTTCCTGAAACGATTTCCTGGGCCTCTCCAGGTGTGCGCCGGCGGGCACGGGCACGGCACGTGGATATCGACTTCACGAGAGATCTCGACGTCAGTCCGCCCGAAGAGTGGCGTCGCGAGATCGACCAGACGCTATTTCCCGGCGGCTATTTCAAGGAGTTCATTTTCTTCCATAAGGCTTCGAGGACGCTGATACTCACCGATACGATCATCAACATCGAATTGGACAAGATTTCCGAGCCATGGCGAACGGCCACCAAGATCGCCGGGATGTATCATCCCTACGGCCAGATATTCTTCGGTATGCGCCTGCCGCTATTTTTCCAGCGGCGAAAGGCGAAGGCGGCCATCGGAACGATTCATTCATGGCAGCCGCAGCGAATAGTGCTCAGCCATGGCAGCTGCTTTGATGCGGATGCTGACAGCGTCATCCGAAGAATATTCGGATGACTGAACTACGGAGCGAAGTTTGTCTGTTGCGGGCGTTTCCACGTATCGAGTGTTGAGGGTGCACGCTCAGCCCCGACGGAAGGATTCAAAGCGCAGCGCCATCCCGCGTTCGATCATGACGACGTCGGGCGGTAGCAGCGCGATGCCGTCGGCGAGAGCCATCGCCATGAGGCTTGCCGACGATCCCAAGCCCAGCATCTCGAGAACGGGTCGGCCGATCTCGTCGCGACCGACCATCTTCACAGGAACGAACTCGGTTCTGCCGAGGCGCTTTTGGTGGGTGAAACCCGCGACTGCAGGAGACCATTCCGGCGACACGCTCGCGACGCCCGCGACAGTCCGTATCGCAGGAAGCGCAATTTGGCGAAACGTCACCAGCGCGGCATTCGGATTGCCCGGCAGTCCGGCGAACAGCATCGACCCGATCATCCCGATCTTGACCGGCTTGCCCGGCCGCATTGCGACCTTGAGCACGTCCAGAGTGCCGCCGTGATGGCCAAGCGCCGACACGACGTAATCCTCTTCGCCTGCGGAGACACCGCCGGTGGTGAGGAGGACATCGCACCGCGATGCCGCCGCGCCGAACGCCTCGGCTAGCGCATCCCGCCGATCGGGGACGATCCCGTAGTCGACGATCTCCGCCCATGGAAATGCCGACAGCATTGCCCGGATCATGATCCGGTTGGTGTTGTAGATCTGGCCGCGTCCGAGCGGCTCGCCCGGATCGCGCAATTCAGAACCTGTCGAGATCAGACCTATGCGGACCTTCCGCAGCACCACGACGTCAGCCTGGCCCTGGCCCGCCAGAAGCGCCAGCTTCTGCGGCGACAGCTGGTCACCCGCCCCCATGAGGCGATTTCCCGCTCTGACGTCCTCGCCCGCCTGCCGGATGTTTTCTCGCTGTCGCGGGCGCTTCGTCACGGTGATCCCGTCGCCTGTGCGTTCGCAGTGTTCCTGCATGACGACAGCATCGAATCCTCCCGGCACGGGAGCGCCGGTGAAGATGCGTATCGCTTCGTTCGCACTGGGGGCTTGTCCCGCGTGGAAATCACCGGCCGCTATCCGGCCCTGGATCAAAAGCTCCCAAGGACCCGCTCCGGTGAAGTCGGCGATCCTGACCGCGTATCCGTCCATCGCGGAATTGTCGAAGGGCGGGAGGTGGATCGAGGCGCGGACATCGCAGGCAAGGACACGCCCCGTCGCTTCGATAAGAGGAACATGCTCGGTTTCTCTCAAGACCCTGGCGATCGCCACGGCCTTGGCGGCAGCGATATCAACGGGGATTACCCTGCCGTCGGCACCTGCGCCGCAGCTTTCGTTTGTGAGGGCGGTGGCGGTTTCCATGTCGGCCTCCCGGCGTGTCGCGTAGTCCTGGACAAGACGATCCCGCCGAAGCCTTTGAGCCGCGGCGGGATCGCGGTTGACGGTGTCAGGCCGCCGGGTATTCCTGCGACTTGAACGAGAGGTGCTTCACCCCTTCCGGCGCATCGGCAATTTTCCGGATGTTCGCCCATGTCTGCTTGTAGTTCGGGATGATGAACTCGTTCACCCCAGCCGACACGACGTTGCCTTGCACGCCAGTGGGATAAGCGAACAGCATGAAGGTTTCCTTCCGCTTCGCCGTCGGTGTGGGATAGACAGCCGCCTGCGTCGCGCCGTTGTCGTTGTAGACTTCGACCAGATCGCCTTGCTTCAGCGACAATTCCTCCATATCGGCAGGATGCATCTCGATGAAAGGATAGGGCCAGCGGTCCATGACCAACTCGTTCTGCTGGTCGAGGTAGGCGCTCTGCCAGACATGGTTCGTGCGGCCGTTGTTGATGAGGAAAGCGAACTTGTCCTTCTCCGCCTGCTTGCCTGCAGCCTGCAGGCCCCGCCACTGCGTCTCCATGAAGACAGCTTTGCCATCCTCCTTGTTGAATTTGCCGTCGGCGTAAAGACGCTTGGTTCCGATGATGCGCTCGCTTCCGGCAGGCGGCGTCGGCGCAGCCCCGGCATTGGTCGGCGCCGCCTCCTGCACAGGCTCCTTGCCGCGCGCGCCCTCGATTGCCGGACCGCCGAGAACCTCGCCGGGTTCACCCGTCGAAGTTCCAGCCGCCACGGGCCCGGTGGTCTCCAGTCCGGTTGCCGGCTCCTGGAAGCCGTTGGTTCCCATCGCCCGCAGCCGGGCGTAGGTGACGAACTCGCCACCCTTCTCGTGCTGGTGATAGCCGTCCATGAAGGCGTCTTCTTCGGTCTTCCAATCGAAGCCCTTAAACTGGTCCGCGATGGCGGTATCGCCCGCCTCGCGCAAAACCCGTTGCAAATTGTTGGCCAGCCGCGCGGCGATCAGGCAATCAGGCATCGACTGGCCGGGAGGATCCATGTAGCGTTCGGTCAGCCGCATGCGCCGCTCGCCGTTCATCGAGGTGAGATTCATCTCGCCCGATGTTGCGGCAGGCAGCCACACATGGCTCGCCTGGCCGATCTTGGTCGGGATGATATCGACATCGACCGAGAACAGACCGCCTTTGCGGATCGCGCCCATGATCGCGTCGACCGTCGCCTGGCGGTCTCCGTAGGGGACGGATGAGATGGCGTCCTTCACCATGTCGGTTCGCTCCTTGTAGCGCCGCTTGAACTCGTGCGCGTTGAGCGTCGTCTTGTAGTGGTCGCATCCCCAGATGTGGTGGACGCCGCCCTTGCCCTGAATCAGCAGTTGGTCGACGTAAGCAGCAGGTCGCCCGACATGAGCGTCCGACGGCCGGGAATAGCCCTCCTGGTGCCCTCCAAGGCGGACGCAACCACCGCCGGGGCGGCCGATGTTTCCCGTAGCCAGCGCGAGATTCACAAGTGCGCCGTTGGTCCGGTAGTTGTCGTTGCCCCAGATCAGGCCTTTCTCATAAGCGAACATCGTCCGCCGCCGTTTTCCTTCCTTTGGTTCAGCGATCCAGGCTGCCGCTTGCTTGATCTGATCGACGGTGAGGCCGGTTATCTCAGCCGCTTGCTCCAGCGTCGTCCGATTGGCGGCGAGCGCTTTGTCGAAGTCATTGGTCGAGGCGGCAATGAACTCCCGGTCCGTCCAGCCCTGCTCGGCGATGTAGGTCGCCAAGGCGTTGAACAGTGCGAGATCCGTGCCGGAGTTGATCGCCAAGTGCAGGACGCGGTCCTTGCCCGCCTCGACCTCGCAGACATTCACCGTCACGGTCCGGCGCGGATCGACGATGATCACGCGGGCGGGCTCGTGCGGCTCGTCCGCCAGCTCCGCGTTCTTCTTGTCAGTTGAGGTCCCGCGTAGGTTTGGTATCCAGTGATTGAGGAAGTAATTCGTCTGCGTCTCCAGAGGGTTCGCGCCCACGACCATGATCGTGTCGGCGAGCTCTGCGTCCTCGTAGCAGTTGTTAAGTTCACCCACGCCCATGTCGCGCGTAGCGTGGACCTCCGAATTGTAGGCTGGGCGGTTGTGGATGCGGATGTTCTTGACCTTCATGGCCCCGAAATAGAGCTTGCCGGTGCCCCAGGTGTTCTCGTAGCCGCCGCCGGCGCCGCCGTGGTCGAAGGCCGAGACGAACACTCCGTCATCGCCCTGTTCCTTCATTACGGCCGCTGTCACTCGCGCGACGAGGTCGAGTGCATCGTCCCATGAGGTAGGCTGCATCTGTCCGTAGCGCCAGACCATCGGGTCTGTGAGGCGCTGAAGCTGCGTATTGCGCGCCCGGCTGAAGCTCATTTCGGCCATGCGGGCGCCGCGGATCGAGCCGAGGCCGGAGTTCACGACGCATTCGCGATCCGGCTTGATGACGATGTGAACGTCTTTCCCGTCCTGCTTGACGATGTTGTACATGGACGGGGAATACCAGGCAGCTGTCTCCGCCTCCTGTTGCTGGGAAAGATCCACACCGAAGACGTTCTGGTCGGGCGCTGTGCCGCCCTGGCGGTTTGTATCCCAGGTATAGGCGTGATAGCCGCAGCCGACGATGCAATAGTGGCAGACGACATTGTGAACCTTCGCGTCTGCCGGGATGATTGGCAGGCGGTCGATCTGACGTTTGTAAGCCATGACTGGTCCTCCCTAGAGCACGTTCGACAGGCGGCCGTAGATGAGCTCGTCAAGCCCCTCCGCGAAAATGTCGCCCTTCTCGTCCACGCGAAGCAGGTATTGCGGCAGGTTCTGCGTCGCCTGGCCCCAGATCTGAAGGCCTCCGGCCTCGCAGTCGAAACGGGAATAATGGCCCGGGCAGTTCAGCGTGCGGTCCTCGGCGTTGTAGTTCAGCGGGAAGCCTTTGTGCGGGCAGATAGTGGTGAAGCCGACGATGTCGCCGTCGGGACCGGCGCCGCCTTCAACCCGTGTGCCGAGTTTCAGGAGCACGCCCGGAGCAGCGTCATCGGGATAGCCGACGTCGAGCGGTTCGTTGACCTTCAGTTCAGAAACGTTTGCCAGCCTGTTGGAAGGATATTCCACGAGGGCGAGACCGGGGGCTGCCTTAGCCTGCGTCGCTGGCAGCGAGACGGCGGCCGCAGCCCCAGCAGCGGCGAAAGCGCTGCCCCTCAGAAATTGACGACGGCCGACATCGACCAGTCTGTTGCACCGTTCCATGCGTTCCTCCCACTTGGCGTGATGACATCGTCAAATGCGAAGCAACGCTTGTGCCAAACGCTTAAGAGGCTGGTTTGATTACAGGAACGCTCTTCCGGCAAGTCTCGGATAGATGTCCGTGTTCGGAAATCCGAACATGCTGCAGCGCCGAAGGTTCAGGATTCCGGACGCGCGCGCTCGGTCAGGCCAAGCCGCGTCATCTTCTCCCACAGTGTCGTTCGCGAGACCGCAAGCAGACCCGCGGCCTTGGCGATCTGGCCGCCAGTCTCTTCAAGCGCGCGCTCGATCTGGCGGCGCTCGGCCGCGTCCCTCACGTCCGCAAGCGGTAGGAAGCCCGTGCCGCTTGCCTTGGACGCGTGTTCGGGAAAGAGATCGCCCGGCATGATCCATTCGCTGGTCGACAGCGCGACGGCGCGGTCGATGCGGTTGCGCAGCTCGCGGACGTTGCCGGGCCAGGCATAGGAAAGGGCAGCCTCCTCGGCGAGCGCGCTGAACCCGCGGATGCGCGTGTCCGAGCGGCTGACGGCATTCTCGAGGAACCTAGCGAGGAGCCAGGCAATGTCTTCGGGCCGCTGCCTGAGCGGCGGAATCTCCACCGTGAGAACCGCCAGCCGGAAATAAAGGTCTTCCCGGAACCTAGTCGAACTGCCGCGATTTACCAGATCGCGATGCGTAGCCGCCACAATGCGGGCGCGGAACGGGATCGGCGTCTCGCCGCCAACGCGCGTAAGGTTTCCGTCCTCGATCAGCCGAAGCAGCTTGGCCTGGAGGGGCAACGGCATGTCACCGATTTCGTCGAGGAAGAGCGTGCCCTTGCCTGCGCGCTCGGCATAGCCGAGATGGCGCTGCTGGGCTCCCGTGAACGCACCTTTCTCGTGGCCGAATATCTCGCTCTCGAGAAGCTCTGCGGGAATCGCTGCGCAGTTAACCGCCATGAACGGCTCCGTGGCGCGTGGCGAGATCTGGTGCAGCAGCCTGGCCGCCACTTCCTTGCCAGAACCGGTTTCCCCGGTGATGAGCACTGGCAGGTCATGGTTCGCGTAGCGGTGGATCAAATCCTCCGCGTGCTGAATCGCAGGGGATTCGCCGAGATAATAGCCCTTCAGCCGGACCCCCGAACTGGTTGTGCGGCGGCCGGATTCGATGCGTTTCAGGAATTCGTCCATCTCAAAGGGCTTGGTCATGAAATCGACCGCGCCCGAACGCATCAACCGCACCGCCTGGTCGACCTCGCCATAGCCCGTGACGAACATGAAGGGAGGCGCGTTCGGCTGTCGTGCGAGTTCGTTGAAGACGGTTTCGCCCGACATGTCCGGGAGCCGAATGTCGCAGATGACGAGGTCGAGCGCGTTCGCTGCCGCGGGAATGGCGCCGATCGCTTCGCTGCCGGACTGCCACCACGTGACGTGCCAGCCTTCCAGCTCGAGCCGCTGGACGATGGAACCGCCCATCACGGGATCGTCCTCCACAAGCCCTATGGCGCGGTCAGGCAGCATCGGCTTCGGCATCCTCCCTGTCGAAGGGAATTGCCAGCGTGACCGCCGTCCCTCCGTATTTGTTGGATGCGATACTGGCAGTTCCGCCGAGTTCGTCAACCACCCGCCTGACCATCCACAGACCGAGTCCGCGTCCGGCGCGCACCGCAGGTCCCGGATCGGGATCGACGAGTATGCCCGCGATATCCGGCGGCATTCCGGGGCCTTGGTCCCCGATCTCGATGACGAGGCGTTGGTCGGCATTGCTTGCCCTGAGCGAAACGACGCCTGTTTCGGCGGTAACGGCGGTCGCGTTGAGCAGGAGGTTGAGAACCGCCTGACGCACCAAGCCGCCCTTGACGGGCAGCTCTCCTGCGCCGTTCCATGAGATATTCCACTCGAGCTGTTGTCGCTTGCGGCGCAGTTCCGGCTTAATCAGCAGCCGGACATCGTCGAAATCGTCCTCCGTCAGCGGACGCTGCGCGCGCTCCGGTCGATAGGTGGCGAGCGCGGCCTCGACAACGTCGCGAATACCCGCCAGCCCGCGCTCGATCAGACTGATAGAGGTGTCGCGTACTCCGGGGGTCTGTCCGTGCGTCTTTAACGTATCGATGGCGTTGAACAGTCCGCCGAGTGGGTTGTTGATCTCGTGCGCCATGCCGGAAGCGAGCCGCCCGAGGCTCGAAAGCTTCTCCTCTTCTGCAAGCTGCATAGCGAGATTCGTGCGCTCGCGCTCGGCATGGACGAGCGCGTTGTAACCATGGAATAGGCTCGCTACCTCGCCATCGCCCGGCGGAATCTCGCCCAGCGATATTGGTTCGGCCGCGCCGTGGGCGGCGGAACGCATATGAGTTTCGAGCACGCGGATGGGACCGATCATGCGATGGACGAGCAGGAAGCCGCCAAACGCAAAGAGGACCGCGACGATCGCGTTCGTCACGAGGAGCGTGACAAGGACTTCGCGCCTCTCGGCAAACAGGTGTGATACGTCGAATGCGGCATGAATCGCGCCGATCGGCTGGCTCTGATAGATGAGTTCGCGGCGGGCAAAGCCGGTTTTCCTGTCTTCGTCGATCGTCACGGCCTCGGAGCCGTACCGCGAGGCGTATTGGACGGGAAGCGCCGAGTATGCCCTGATCTTGTTAGGGTCGGTCGCGGCGAGGACGCGTCCGTCCGCGCCCGTAACCACGGTTTCGATCGGTGCAAGGGACTCGTAAACGGAAGAAGAGCGATCAAGTGCGTCGAACACTTCCCACACGTCCCCACGCAGGACCGCAGGTAGTACCGACGACGAAAGACCGTCCAGATACGTGCCAGCCAATCCATCGAGATAGGTTTCCTGGGTGTGGGAAAGGCGAGCGAGGACCCTCTCGGAGATGGCCGCGCTTATCACGACCATCAGCAGGGCCACGATGGCGGGGACCCGGAAGGACAGCGGAATTGCCTGCCAGCGGCGGAGCGGAGTCATCCGAACTGCCTCACCGTTTCGACCTTGGCGGCGATGGTATCGAAAAGCTCGGGCGGGGCGACGACGAACCCGTCGAGGCGCAATATTTCCAGCACCTTTCGGCCTTCCTGGTCGTCGGACATCGAGACCAGTGCATCACGCAGCGCGGCTATCCTCGGGTCGCCGGCCAACGATTTAGGTGACGCGACCGGGGGAAACCCCAGCCATTCCGATTTCCGGACGATCATCGTCCGGGTCACCAGCTCCGGCTCGATCTCGCGCATGACCTCCCAGACGTAGCCGTCCACGCTGCCGGACTGCGCGAGCCCGGAGGCCACCGCCCTGATGACGTTGCGATGTCCGTAGGTGAAGAAACTGCGCGAGAAGAACTGCTCGGGGCGCAGACGGTGTTCAGCGAGCAGTGCCCGCGTTACTAGGAAACCGGAATTGGAATCTGGATCGGAGAAGGCGTGGATATCGTCGCGCAGGCCAGACCAGCCATCCACCGCCCGGCCGGCAGCCGCGATCTAGTAGGATTGGTACAGCGGCTTGCCATGCCACGCGGGTGTCGCGGTCAAGTCGAGATCGGCCTTGTACTGGACGTAGGGATAGCCGCATATCCAGGCCGCATGAACCTGACCCGAAACGAGGAGCGCCGTGATCTCCTGATACGTCCGCCGCGAGACGAGCTCGACCGCGCCTCCGACCCTGGAGGAAAGGTACGCCCGCAGGTGCCCGAGCAGCTCCAAGTCGTTGGACAGGAATACGGGCGTCAGGCCGAACTTGAAGGGTTCGTTCTGCGCGCGTGCGAGCCTCGGCAAAGCGAGCGCGACCGCGCTGACCAACGCCAACTTCGAGAAGTAACGACGCGATATTCGGCCGATACCCGCACCATGCGAGCCGCCACGCACCATCAGTTCCTCCCAGGACCCATCTTTACCGCTTAAGCAGCTTATTCTACGTCCGATCTGATTGCGACGGGGCTAATTTTTCTCCGGCGCAGTCGGCGTCAAGTGATTCGAAGATCGTCCGGTTTTCGGTCTACTCGGGACGTTTCACAACACTCATCGTAATGTCCGAGAAGGGTCAATCATTCCCGTCCGGCAGGATTCGACGCGGTTAAATCCTTCAACGTCCGGCAAGGGCGCGCATGCGCCATAGCGACATTCATAGCGCCTCTCAAAAGCTGCCCTTCGCGCAACGGCTCAAATCGACCCGAACCTCCGAGACGAAGCCAAGATGTTACGCGATTTGTTATCGCAGACTGCTCATGAGCCAAGTATGTCCGCGGGTATGGGCTGACTTTCGCTCGCCTTATCCCAAGCCTGGGCGGCGATCTTCCAGCTCCCCTGTTCCTTTACCAGAAGCATCATTTCGACCACACGCTCGACATTGCTCTCGTTCTCAACGTTCTCACAGGCAGTAACTGCGACTGCGACATTGCCGAAGACGTATATCTTGCTGACGAGAACGGTTTCATCGAATGACTGCAAAGCGGTCCCCACGAGTGCTCTCATGCGGTCGATGAATGCAGGGACTGCCTGGGTCCGCAACGGCCGCGATGATGGAAAAAGCTGTGCGTCGCGAATGAAGTCTTCCTTGAACAGCTCTCAATCAGGCTCTCCCTCCACCGTCCAGCTCATGCTCGCGAATTGGCGCTCAATGAGCGCCCGAATGGCTTGAATATCGCAGTCCGAATTCATGCTCATCGAAAGAGTCTCCGGCATTGAGCTGCGCAACGGCCTACACAAGGCGACGGCGGGAACCTGCAAGCCGCACTGCTAATCGCCACATCGCCTAGATACACGCCAATCAGGATTGCCACTCCACGTCGACAATCCACCCAAGCGCGACGCTGTGTGGCGGGACGGCAGACCGAATCCTTGGATCAGCTCCGTCGCACCAGGATCTGCCATTCCCGGCGCTTCTCCAAACCTGACCTTCACGCCCAGAGCGGCCGTCCGATGCTGCGAGCCCGATGACGCGGGCCGACCCTAATATAGAAAACGGACTGAAGAATAGCCGCGCTGCCGCAGCAAGCGTTTGCGAGATCGAATCGCTTCCCCAATCACACAACCGCATCTATCGGCGGAGTACCGAATCGGCCGGCTGAGCCGTCGTTATCGGATCCGCATGACGATGCACAATCTTCCAGAGACCATCTTCTGGGCGAAAGACGCTCGTCACGCGTAACGCAAGAGGCGTGACATCGCTCCGACCGCCAACCTTGGACCTGAGCCGCTCTACTTCGACGAGATAGGCCAGCTCAGACGTCACACACTTCGCTATGTTCTCGAAGCCGGTAGCGTCGCCGTCCCTGTAATTCGATGCCGCTTGCTCCATCGTCTCAACGACCTGCTTCCATCCAAGCGCGAAAGGGCCAAAGGGATTGCCCAGTGTTACATCGTCTCGTTGGGAATAGAGCTTCTTCGCAGGCGCGGGGTTTCCTTTCATGAACTCATCCAGAGCCAGGTGGTATTTTTCAACTGCTTGATCGAAGTCATTGGCGTCGAGGGACACGTCATCCTCCCTGTCGTTTTATTTCTGATCAGGACTGGCGACTCCCTCAGGTCAACATTTCGTGCGTCCGCAGCGGTGAGGCATTTCCCTAACCGCGGCGAGTGCAGGTCGGCTTGGTCAGTATAGCACGGCGCGAGACAAGCTTCGCGACGGCGTTTTGAGACGGCTCGGCAAATGGCCGCTCCGTGACCCAACAAGTCCTTCGACGCTCAGATCGGGCCCTCTGCAGCTCAGATGATTTAACCAGCGAGAGGCGCCAACCAGTCATTGCTCCTCATTTGAGCGAGTGGCTGTAGAAGCTTGAAACCGGGCGTTCCCCTGGTCCGCAATTACACCAAGCCGGCCTTGCGAAGCCCGTCCACCAACAACTCGAAATCCTCGGGGTTCTTGTAGGGCAACACTTTGCGACGGTATTCCAGGGAGTAGTCGGGATTGACCCGTAACACCTCTTGCCAAGCCGCGCGGGCTTCGCCGAAACGGCCCAGATGGCCAAAACTGGAAGCCAGAAGCGCGCGAGAGACATCGGTAACGGGATTGCGGGTCAGCCGCTCCTTCAGCAAGCCAACTGCCTGTTCGTACCTTCCCAGTTGAAACGACGCCAACGCCTGGAAGTGCAATAGCACATCCGGAAAATATGGGTTCAAGACCTTCGCCCGATCGAAATACTTGAGCGCCTCGTCGGCCCTGGCCGAGTAATACAGTGCCTCGCCGAGGGCGACGTGCCCTTCAGCGAAGTTCGGATTGAGGATTATCGCACGCTGGGCCTCGCTGATGGCCACGTCGTGCCGTCGCGAATACAATTCGACGATGCTCAGCGCCCAGTGCGCCCTAGGATCACGATCGTCCAGCGCTACCGCCCGCGTCGCAAGCTCTTCCGCTTGCTCGCGCGAATTCGGCGGTGACGGGCTCCATCCGTTCAAGTGGTCGAGTACGTGGGTAAGGGCCAGGAACGCGTGGGCCGAGGCGAAATTCGGGTCCAGTTCGATTGCACGTTGCAAAAGATCCCGGGCGGCGATGTTCGTCTCCTTCGTCAGCCGGTGCCACAGCTCTCGGCCACGCAGGAAATAGTCATACGCCTCAACGTTGCCGGTGTGCTCGGGCGCCAGCCGCTGCCGGTCGCCCTCCGTCAGGTTGATGGCCAGCGCGTCCACAATCTGCTGAGTGACGTCGTCCTGCACCGCGAATATGTCGGTCAGGTCGCGATCGAAGCGCTCCGCCCACAGATGGCCACCCGAGGCTGCGTCGATAAGCTGGGCGGTGATCCGTACCCTGTTGCCGGATCTACGGACGCTGCCTTCCAGCACGTAGCGCACGCCGAGGTTCCGGCTCACCTCCTGCACGTGGACGTTCTTGCCCTTGAAGGTGAACGACGAATTGCGAGCAATGACGAAGAGCTGCGGCAGCTTTGAGAGAGCCGTGATGATGTCTTCCGAGATTCCATCGGCGAAATACTCCTGCTCAACATCACCGCTCATGTTGGCGAACGGCAGCACGGCGATCGACAGCTTCGGCGGCAGTTCCGTCGTCGGCCGGCTTGTCGCGGATTCGGAGGTCGCGGTTGCCTTTGCCTCGGTGGTGCCGACACGCAGCGAATACACCCGGATCGGCTCGGCGATGTTCTTGAGCTGCGTGTTGCCGAGATCACTGACCGAGAGGTCAAGCCGCGTCTTGACCTGGCGATAGGCGTCCTCGGACAGGCAGATGGCGCCGGGGGCAGCGACGCCCTCCAAACGCGAGGCGATGTTGACGCCGTCGCCCATCAGGTCGCCGTCGCTTTCCACGACTACGTCGCCGAGATGAATTCCGATCCGGAACTCGATGCGACGGTCCTGCGGCACGCCGGCATTGCGCTCGACCATGCCGTTCTGCACTTCGAGGGCGCAGCGCACGGCGTCTACCACACTGCGGAACTCGACCAGCGCCCCATCCCCTGTGCGCTTGATCACGCGGCCGTTGTGGACAGCGATGGTCGGATCGATCAGGTCGCTGCGCAGTGCCCGCAACCTTGCCAAAGTACGATCTTCGTCTGCGCTAGCCAGCCGGCTGTACCCGACCACGTCGGCGGCCAGGATCGCGGCTAGCTTGCGGTTCTCGCTCATCAAGCCATCTCCCTAGTCGCTATAATAACACGAAGACACAGGGAAGGACGAAAGTTCGGTGTTCCAGCGTGCCGGTGGGTGAGATCCAGGCTCGCCATCTGTTCACCCTCATGCCTGAAAGCTTACGATGCTGAGCACCGATCGGGAGGCGCGCTTGACGGGCCGGATCTACAACTTCGAGGGTGACAGGGGACGCCGCCGACGTGCATGTCTTGCCACATTTCAGACATTCGACAACGTCACGGCGAAGTCAGCTTGGGGTCATGGCGGTGAATTGACCCGGAGCAAGCGAGCTTCCGCTTAGCGTCGATTCCGGCCGCCTGGTTTTCGCAAAAGTCCCGGATTAAGCGACTGTTTTGCGTCTGATTTTGGCACCGTCCCCCAATAGGCAGTTTCGCGACCACCGCAACCATGGCGCTTGCTGCGGCGTATTTCTGACCCAGCCTATGGGGCTATCCGCTTGCCCGAATTCTGAGCCAGAGCGCATTGAGGTATATCAAAATGAGCCGAGAGCAGGAGGGGGATATGCACGTTGCGCGTGTTTATCTGCGGGTCAGTACGCAAGGGCAGGATCTCGAGCGCCAGGAATCGATCATCGCTGAGGCGAGGGATGCCGGGTACTACATCGCCGGCGTCTACCGCGAGAAGGCATCCGGCGCTCGCGCCGACCGGCCGGAGCTGTTGCGTCTGATCGCGGACCTTCAGCCAGGCGAGGTTGTCGTTGCGGAGAAGATAGACCGCATCAGTCGTCTGCCTTTGCCTGAAGCTGAAAAGCTGATCGAAACAATTCGGAATAAGGGTGCTCGTCTTGCCGTACCTGGTGTGGTGGATCTTAGCGACATCGCGGCCAGCGCTGACGGCGTTGCCAAGATCGTGCTTGAGTCCATTCAGGAAATGTTGCTGAAGCTCGCCCTGCAAATGGCTCGAGACGACTTCGAGGATCGCCGCGAACGCCAGCGGCAAGGCATCGAATTGGCAAAGGCGGGCGGGAAATATGCCGGACGCCAAGCTGACCTGGTGACACACGAACGCATCACTGTCTTCCGGTCTGGCGGCAACAGTATCAGCAGGACGGCGAAGCTGACCGGCTGCAGCGAAGCGCAGGTGAAGCGCGTCTGGGCTCGACATCGGAAGGAAAGCGGGAAGCAGGAAATGTTGCCGCAAAAGTGGAGTTCTGCGACTGTGCAAAAGTCAGTTGCAAAACCGTCGCTTTGATCGGGAGTTTTCGCGACAAGCAAAGTCGCGAGAGGTGGTTTTCTTCCGTAGCTTCCTCGATCGGAACGAGAAAGAAGCGCCAACTGCCGACGCTCTGGGACGACTTTGTGAACGTCTCAATCGGGGCCGACAGCTGACGGGCGGCTTTCGGCCGGCGGATCTTCGATTGCGGACATTCGGGCTGGCGGCGCCTGGCCAGGAATCCAGAGATGTCACGTGCCATTGATGCGGTCAGTAGATCGTCAGCGCCGGGATGTAGCTCACGGCGATCAGAAGCAGCATCGCGACGGCGAAGAACGGCCACAACTCCTTAGTCGTAGCGCCAAGCGATGACTTGGCGATGGACGACGAGATAAACAACGTGGTCCCAATAGGCGGCGTGTAGAGCCCGATGCCGAGGTTGATCACCATGATCAATCCGAGTTGGACCGGATCTAGGCCGATCGCAGCTGCCAGCGGCACGAAGATCGGCCCGAGCAACAGGATCGACGGCGGCAGGTCAAGCGGCATGCCGACGATCAGCATCAGGATGTTCATCATCAGTATGATAATGATGGGGTTCGAGATGTTGACCGAGACCCATGCCGCAAAGTTCTGCGGGACCTGGTCGAAGGTCAGAATCCAGCCGACGGCGGCGCTGCCCATGATCACCAGCATCACAACGCCGGTCGCCATGCCCGCCTCAACCATGTTGTTGCAGAAACGCTTAAATGTCAGATCGCGGTAGACCAGCACGCTCAGCACCAGTGAGTAGACAACCGACAGCACGGCAACCTCGGTGGGCGTCGCAAATCCGAAACGCAGGCCGAGGATGATGAGTATCGGCAAGAGGATCGCGGGAAGGCTGCGTATCGCGAGCTTGACGAGGTCGCGCTTGCGCACTGGATCTGTGCTGACCGGATATTTGCGCTTCCACGAAATCCACCAGCACACTCCGACGAAGCCGGCCGCCATAAGGATGCCGGGCAGGATGCCGGCGACGAAGAGATCCGCGACACTGACCCCGCTGACCAGCCCATAGAGGATCATCGGGATCGAAGGTGGGATGAGCACGTCGATAACCGCGGACGTTGCATTGTTGGCGGCGCAGAGCGGCGCGGGATACCCGTGCCGCTTCTGCCAGGGGATGAGGACCGAACCCAGCGCCGACGCATTTGCGACTGCGGAGCCGGACACTCCGCCGAAGACGACAGACGAGATGACCGTGGTCGAGAGAGGCCCGCCGCGCCAACGCTGCATCGCAAGTGAGGCAAGCTCAAGCAAGTCGCGGCCGAGCTTGCCGCCGAGCATCAGGGTGCCCGCAAGCATGAAGAAGGGCAGCGCCAGCATCGGAAAGGATTGCGTCTGGTCGAATATCTGCTGCGCCACGATGGAAAGCGGTAGGAAGCCGTTCCATAACACGGCTGCGCCGGCGGCAAGGATGAGGCCGTATCCAACTGGTACGGCCAGGACCATCAGCACCAGAAACACGCCAACCATTATGAGGGTCACAGCGGCATCTCCTCGACGTTGGTGGCCGGTCGGGCGTTCCAGTCGAGCATGAGGATGCGCAGGGTGGCGGTGGCCGTCACCACGGCGACGAGCACGGCACCAGCCGCGACGCAGTAGTAACCGATGGAGTTAGGTAGTCCAAGAACGGGGCTCCGCTCCGCTCCCGCGATCGCGGCCACCACCAGCGACTGCCAGGCCAGCACGCCGAACGAGAGGATTACGAGCAGGTTGCCGAAGGCCATAAGCCGGACACGGCCGGTGTCCTCCAGCTTTCCGTAGAGCCACTCGACGGCCATATGCGCGCCGCCCAGGGCGGCGAGCGTCACTCCGGCCATGATGAACCAGGGAAACAGCAGCGTTGGCAGTTCTTGGGCGAAGCCGAAGCCGCCCGTGGCCAGAACGTAGC
This sequence comes from Mesorhizobium sp. M1328, assembly GCF_040318075.1. NCBI lineage: Bacteria > Pseudomonadati > Pseudomonadota > Alphaproteobacteria > Hyphomicrobiales > Phyllobacteriaceae > Mesorhizobium > Mesorhizobium sp. M1328. The sequence continues at coordinate 85,823 of NZ_JAMYLO010000018.1, forward strand.
GCGCGATGACATTGGCGGTCATCACGAGGGTAAGGAAGACACCGGTAACGATGATGGTCGCCCGGCAAAGCCACCCGATAGCGAAGTCGATGCTGTCAACGATCCTGAGCATGGTTTCTCCTGCGCCTTGCGGCGCGCCCCGCATTGCCGGCGAAAGATCGCCGGCTCCTTTCGATGCGGTCGCAGGCGCGCGAAGGCTCTGCGCGTTAAGTTAGGCCTTGGCGGCGGCCACCAGCTCTTCGACGAACGGGCCGACATTCCTTCGACTTCCAGTCTTCGGCGACCGGCTTCGTTGCCTCCAGAAAGGCCGTGCGGTCGACGTCGTTGACTGCGATGGCGCTGTTCGACTTGAAGGCCGCAAGTGTCTCGTCGGCGGCCTTGTTGGACAGGCCCCGCTGCAATTCACCGGCTTCCTTGGCTGCTGCCTGGATATGCTCGAGATCGGCGCCGACACGGGCCGATGCGACCTGTGACATCAGGAACGGTGTCGACTCCCATTTGTGCGCCGTCAGCGAGATGAACTTGTTCACTTCGTAGAGCTTCGAGCTGTTGATGTTGGCCAGCGGGTTCTCCTGCCCATCGACCACGCCCTGCTGCAGGGCCACATAGAGCTCGCCGAAGGCGATCTGTTCGGTCGCCGCCCCGAGGGTCTGGAATATGTCGATGGTCATCGGATCGGCGGGAGTCCGGATCTTCAGGCCCTTGAGGTCGTCCGGCTTGGTGATGGGCCGCTTCGAGTTGGTGACGTGGCGCACGCCATTGTCCCAGTAGCCAAGCGGGACGATGCCGAGTGCTTCGAATTTCTGGGCCAGCGTCGCGCCGATCGCGCCGTCGACGACCTTGAAGGCGTGCGCGGCGTCGGAGAACAGGAACGGCAGCCCCAGAACGGAAATCTCCGGCACGAGACTGGCGGCGGGACCCTGGCTGTTGGCCGTGAGGTCGAGGGCGCCGGTGCGCAGGCTGGTCAGCATCGCCGCATCATTGCCAAGCGTCTCTGAGCCGGCAATGTTGATCGTGATGCGGCCCTCGGTCTTATGGGTCACCAGTTCCGCGAACTTGGCGGCCGCCAGCGTTCGAGGATTCCCCGGCGCCGCGCCATGGCCGAGCGTCAGCGTTGCCTGTGCACGCGCATGAAGAGGGAAGGCCAGGACGGCAGGCGCGGCAAGCGCGGCGCCGAGCGTGCGCAGCATGGTACGGCGGTTCAGTGCAATGGTCATATTCTCCTCCACTTGTTGATTTGTCGGGGCAGCATCCATTGCTTCATGAGAGCCAGGCCTTGACTCGGCGGACGACTGCGCTGGTCGAGATGCCGTAGCGGTCGTGAAGGGTCGGCAGGGCTCCGGCGTCTAGGAACGCGTCCGGCAGGCCGATCTGGCGGTATGCCGGGGTGACTCCCTCGTTGAGCAGCACGGCTGCGACAGCCTCGCCTAGGCCGCCGATGACGGTGTGGTTCTCGGCCACGACGACGAGGCGGCCGGGCTTTCTCGCGGCGGCGAGGATCGAGGCGGTGTCGAGCGGTTTGATCGTGGGCACGTGCAAGACCGCGCAGCCGATGCGATCGGCCTCAAGGGCTTTTGCCGCTTCCAGCGTGCGCATCGTCATCAGGCCGCTGGAGATGAACAGCACGTCCGCGCCCTCGCGCAGCACCGTCGCTTTGCCGAGTTCGAACCGGTAGTCGTATTCGTCGAGCACGGCGGGTACCTTGCCGCGCAGCAGGCGCATGTAGACTGGGCCCTTGTGGTCGGCCATCGCCTCGGTCGCCTGTTCGATGTCGAGCGCGTCGCAGGGGTCGATGATGGTCAGGTTCGGCATGCCGCGGAAGATCGCGACGTCCTCGGTCGCCTGGTGGCTCGGCCCGTAGCCGGTCGTCAGCCCCGGCAGCGCGCAGACGATCTTTACGTTAAGGTTCTCTTCCGCGATCGCCATGCAGATAAAGTCGTAGGCACGCCTGGAGGCAAACACCGCGTAGGTGGTGGCGAAGGGCGTGAATCCCTCGCGCGCCAGGCCCGCCGCCGCACTGATCATCACCTGCTCGGCCATGCCCATCTGGTGGAAGCGGTCGGGATGGGCCTGCGCGAAGACGTGAAGGTCGGTGTATTTGGCGAGGTCCGCTGTTAGCCCGACGATGTCAGGACGCGTATTCGCCAGTCGCGCAAGCGTGTTTCCGAACGGCGCCGTACGCGTTGGCACGCCATCGGGCGCGATCGATGCGATCATCGCCGACGTCGTCTTGCGTTCGCCGGCCGTGAGCGGCTTGCGGGGTTCGAACTTGGACAGTCTCATAGCGCTTGCCCCTTCTCCAGAGCCTCTAGGGCGAGCACCCATTCATCGGGCTCGACGCGGATGAAATGCGTGATCTCGCGGCGCTCCAGGAAGGGCACTCCCTTGGCCATCTTCGTGTCGCACACGATCATGCGTGGCTTGGCCTCGCCGAGGTTGCGCGCGATGTCGAAGGCGGCCTTGACCGCCTCGATGTCGTTGCCGTCAACGCGCTGGGCATGCCAGCCGAAGGCGGTGAACTTGTCGGTGACCGGCTCCGCCGAGAGCATGTCGCGGGATGGGCCGTCGGCCTGCTGGTTGTTGAAGTCGACGATGGCGATCACGTTGTCGAGCCTGTGGTGGGCCGCAGACATCGCCGCCTCCCAGGTAGACCCTTCGCCAAGCTCACCATCGGATAAAAGGTTGTAGACAAAGCTGTCGCTCTTTTTGCGCTTCAGACCGAGGCCCATGCCCACCGCGATGCCAAGCCCGTGACCCAGCGATCCGCCGGTGATCTCCATGCCGGGCGTATAGGCTGCCATGCCCGACATCGGCATACGGCTGTCGTCGGTCCCGTAGGTCTCCAGTTCCTCCTCAGGCAGTACTCCGGCTTCGATCAGCGCTGCGTAGAGCGCGATCGCGTAGTGGCCGATCGACAAGAGGAAGCGGTCCCTTCCCTCCCAAAGCGTGTCCTGAGGGCGGTAACGTAGGGCATGGAAGTAGCTCACCGCCAGCACGTCGGCGATGCCGAGCGCCTGTCCGACGTAGCCCTGGCCCTGCACCGCTCCCATCCGCACCGCGTGGCGGCGGATGCGATAGGCACGCTCCGCGAGGCTGACATTGCTACCGGCCTCCGGCATCTCTCGGACGGCAGCGTCAGCCATGGATCAGCATCCCGCCGTTGACGTCGATCACCGCGCCCGTGATGTAGGACGAGAGATCGGACGCGAGGAACAAATAGGCGCCGGCCACGTCGCGGGCGTCGCCCAGGCGCGATAGCGGGATACCCTTGATGATGTCGACGCGTGCCGCGTCGGACAGCTTGCCGGCGGTGATGTCAGTCTGGATCAGGCCCGGTGTCACGCAGTTGACGCGGATATTGTCGGGGCCGAACTCTCGCGCCATCGCCTTTGCGAGGCCGAGCACGCCGGCCTTCGCGGCCGAATAGTGCGGTCCGCCAAAGATGCCGCCGCCCCGCTGTGCCGAAACCGACGACATGCAGGCGATCGAGCCGCCGCCGCTCTCACGCATATGCGGAATGAAAGCCTGGCTGAGGTAGAGTACGCCGCGAAGATTGACGTCGAGGATGCGGTCCCAGTCCTCGGGGATGATCTCAAGCGTCTTCACCGGCTGCGTGATGCCAGCATTGTTGCAGAGGATGTCGACCCTTCCGAAGGCGCGGACGACCTCCGCCGCCGCGGCCCCGCAGGCGTCGCGATCGGCCACGTTGCACGCGACGCCGATATGGTCGGGTCCGAGTGCCGCCGCCGCCTCCCGCGCCTGACCGAGGTCGAGATCCAAGATGGCGACCCGGGCGCCGTGCTCCGCCATTAGGCTCGCGGTCGAACGGCCGATCCCTCTCGGGCTCGCCGCGCCCGAAATAACGGCCGTCTTGCTTTTCAGCAACATGAGTGCACTCCTTCGAATTTCCAATTGCTGTGTGTCAAAGTCGGTAGAACCGTTCTGCGTTGTCATGGAACAACGCCATCCGCTCCGCCTGCGGACATTCTTTCGTTATTTCTTTGAATGCGTTCAGGATCGCGTCAAAACTCGAAAACAGCTTGTCGACCGGGAAATTGGTCGCGAACATGCATCGCTCCACACCGAAGGCGGCGATTGCTTCCTCGACGTAGGGACGGATCGATTGGGTGGTCCAGGTCAAGTCCCCCATGCCGAGGCCCGAGATCTTGCAGGCGACGTTGGGAGCCTGGGCCAGCGTCTGCATCCCCTGCCGCCAGGCCGCGAAATGCTCCGGCCCGTCGACCTGCATGCCGGTGTGGTTGAGGATAATCTGTACGTCGGGAAAATCGCGGGCGAGATCGAGGAACTCCGCCATCTGCGGGTAGTAGAGTTGCAGGTCGAAGCTCAGCCTCCGCTTGGTAAGTTCGCGGAAACCGCGCCGCCATTCGGGCGTCCGGCTGACCTCGGGCCTAGCCTGATATGTCTTAGCCGGATCGGGATGATAGTTCATCGACTGCCGGATGCCGCGGAAGTTCGCATATTCCATGTGCAGGTCGAGGAGGTCGCCGACATCCGGCTTCGACAGGTCGGCATAGCCGACGATGCCGTGCGGAAAGCCGTGCTTGTCGGCCACGCCCTGCAACCACCGCGTCTCGCCAACCGGGTCCTTCGGGTCGAAGCCGACGTCGAGATGCACGGACTTGAAAAGGTTCTGGTTCTTCGCGTCATCGAGATAGTCCTCGATGCGGTAGCTCTTGACGATCGCCGTGTAGTCGCCGAAGGCCGACGGCTTCACGTCGTCAGACAGCCACGGATAGTAGTTCTCCTCGAGGTCCCACAGATGATGGTGCGGGTCGATGAAGGGAATGTCGTCCACGTCGTCCTCCTCGCTTGTCCAAGGCGCGCCCGCCGGCAGGACCGGCGGGCGCGTTTTCGCGCTCAGTTGCTCGGGGGGAAGACGCGCGAGATGACCTTCTGGGCCTCCGGGCTGTCCACCTTATCGGCCGTGACCAGAGGCATCACCAAGGCCATGTTCTGGGTGACGGGGGCGCCGGTCAGGGCGTTGTAGACCTGCTGGGTACCATCGATGCCTTGGCCGACCGCTTCCTGGAAGAAGATGCCCTGAATGGCGCCCTTCTTGAGCAGGTCGATCGTTGTCGGCGAACCGTCTGCGACGGTGATCCCGACCTTACCCTGCAGGCCCCGGGTCTCGACGACCTTAGCCGCGCCGGTTCCCGCTTCGTCATACATGCCATAGATCGCCTTGATGTCCGGATTGGCCGTCAGGAGATCGTTGGCCTGCGTGACCGCCTCGTTGATCGTCAGCCCACGCGTCTCGAGCATCTGTGCGAGTTCGCACCCCTCGGCCTCGAAGGCTTCCTTGGCGCCGGTGAGATACTTCTGCGCGTTCTCACGGTCCTGCGGCAGCGACAACATACCGACCTTGTTCCCGCCGCGCTCCTTGGCGAGATCGCAGGTGAACTTGCCCTGCGCCTTACCGGTCTCGTAGTTGTTGGCGGTCACCGAGGAGGTGAAGTTCGTCAGGCTAGGCTGCGGGCCTATGCCAGCGAAGGCGATCGGGATCGTCTGCTGCTCGAGATAGTTCAGCAGCGGCGGCGTCGAGGTTGAGCTCACCGGCCCGATCACGATGGCGTCGACGCCCTTGGTCACCGCCGTGCGGGCATTGTCCATCTGCTTGGCCGGCGAGTTCTCGGACGTGTACTCGACATAGTCCATGCCGAGTTCCTCGGCTTTCTGCTTGACCCCGTAGCCGACCCATTGCCAGTACGAGATGTCGAGCGACGGGGCGATGTATGCGACTGTCTTCTTGTCTTGCGCATAGGACGCGCTCGAAAGCGTGGCCGCGGCGATCGCAGAAAGCAGGATAGTCTTCGTCTTCATCATGGTTCCTCCCTTTGATGATTCAGGTACGACTAGTGTTGCTGAAGCGGTCGATCAGGACTGCGAGCAGGATGGCGACGCCGGTGACGGAGCCCTGCCAGAAGCTGTTCACCCCAATCAGGTTCACCCCGTTCTGGATGCAGGTGATCATCAGTGCCCCGAGCACTGCGCCGATCGCGCTGCCGGTGCCGCCGAAGAGGCTCGCCCCGCCGATCACCACGGCCGCGATTGCCTGGAGCATCAGGCTCGCGCCGGCGGTCGCCTCGGCGTTCAGGATGTAGCTGACAGTCACCAGACCGGCGAACGAGGAGAGCAGGCCGGACGCGACGTATGCCGCGAAGGTAATGCGCAGGATCGGGATGCCGAGCAGCCGGGCTGCATTGGCGGACGATCCGACCGCATAGAACCACCGTCCGACAACCACCTTGCGCAGGACGATCTCGAGCACCACCATCAGGACGATGCAGAACAAAAGGTGGTTGGCTATCCTGGGAACCATCTCGCCCGAGTTCAGCAGCCAGAAGTCCGGCGCCCCGATCGGCATCGAGCGGCCGTTGGTGACGATGAAGGCGAGCGATCCGGCCACCGCGTAGGTGATGAGCGTCACCACGAAGGGCGCCAGCCGCACCACCGTGACGAGGAAACCGTTGATCGAGCCGAAGACGAGGCCGACGCCCATTCCGGCGAAGCTCGCCGTGACACCGTCCGCGCCGTTCGCCATCGCGAGCGCGGTGACCATGCCGGTCAGCGAGAAGACCGAGCCCACAGAGAGATCGATACCGCCGGTCAAGACGACCAGGAAAACGCCCAGCGACATGATGATCAGCGGCGCGGCGGCCTGGATGATGTTGTGCATGTTGCCCATGCTCAGCGCGGCCGGCACGAACGTGCCGACGGCGAGCATGAGCGCGACGATGGCGCAGGCGATCGCGAACTCCGTGCGGTAGATCTGGAGCACGCCGGGGTGCCCGGCCCGGCCCACGCTCGCCGCGCGCTCGGACGCAGTCTTTTGCGCGGTCTCGCTCATGCCGCCATCCCCGTCAGTTCGGCCACGCCGTCCTCGGTGAAGTGGTCCGCGTCGAGAAAGCCCTTCGGCCGGCCGTCGGTGTCGAAGGCGTAGATCCTGTCGCAGAGTTCGAGCAGCTCGACGTTCTCCGTCGACCACCAGACGACCGTCACGCCGGCGTCCGCCATCTGACGGACCAGATCGTAGATGTCGCGCTTTGTGCCGATGTCGACGCCCCGGGTCGGCTCTTCGAGCACGACCATGCGCAGCGGCAGTCCGAGCCAGCGAGCGACGAGTAGTTTTTGCTGGTTTCCTCCCGATAGAGAGGAAGGCAGGTCCCAGATCGAACGAGCCTTGAGCTTGAGCGCCGAGACTAGGTCGGCGCATTCATGCAGTTCGGCGCCGCGCACAAGGCGGCGGCGGTCGCGGATGCGCCGCGCCGCAAGCACATTGTCGACGATCGGCAGCTGCGACAGGATTCCTTTGGCAGCACGATCGCCGGACACGTAGCCGACGCCCGCCCGCACCGCCTGCGTGGGCGAGGCGAACTTTACCTGCACCCCGTCCAGCGAAATCTGCCAGTCGCGTCCTTTGCCGGCGCCGACCAGCGGCGCGATCAGTCCGATCGGTCCCGGAGGAGCGCCGGCGAGGCCAAGGATTGTGCCGGACGCGAGCTCGATTGAGGCGCCGTCGGGTCCGGCGAGCGATATCGCCGCCCGCGAGACCGTTTCGGCCTTCGCGCGAGACCGAGCGGCCGTCAACCTGTGGGCGGGCTGCCCCATCTGGTGGACGATCGCGGCATCGGTCAGCGCGGCGAGCGGCGTGGCGTTTTCGACCGTGATGCCGTCGCGCAGGATCGTGCAGACGTCGCAGAGTTCGCGGATTTCCTTCATCCGATGTGAGACGAAGACGATTCCGATGCCCTCGGCATGCGCCAGCCGCCTGAGGACCGCGAAAAGCTTGCCGGTCTCGCCGGCGGTGAGATTGGCCGTCGGCTCGTCTAGAAGCAGAACTTCCGCTCCGGTAGACAGGGCGCGCGCGATCTCGACAACCTGGCCCTCGTGCAGGGACAGGCGCCGCGCCGCCTGGTCGACGAAAGCCTCCGGCGTCGCCGGATCGATCAGCCTGAGCGCATCGATGGCGACGCGGCGCATGGCGTGAATACTGCTCGCGGAAAGCCCGTTGCGGGCGTGGACGATACCGATGTTCTCGGCGACCGACAGTTCGGGCAGGAGTGCAAGTTCCTGGTGGACGACGGCGATGACCGGCGACGTGCGGCCCGGCTTCAACGAGGCGAAGCGGATCTCGCCCGCGTCGCGGGATGTGAGACCGGTGATAATGCGGATCAGCGTGCTCTTGCCGGCGCCGTTGCCGCCGAGTAGGGCGTGGATCTCGCCGGCGCGAACCTGGAAACCGACTCCGCGCAGAACGCGGGTCGCGCCGTAGCTCTTTTCGATGTTGCTGGCTTCCAGCAGCACCCGGCTGGCTCTGCCAGCAGAGAGCGGCAAAGCGTCGCCATCGCTGCCCAGAGCCTGGGTCGCGTTCGGTCCCATCCGGTTTCTCCTCCCGATGTACGGAGAATGATGACGCCGATTGACTTGGGCCTCAATTCTCGATTCTTAATGTTCTGTGAAGCTGAGCTAAACAAACGAATGGCGGACCTGAACCTTAACTCAATGGGTCATTTTGAGGCGGTTGCCCGTTTGGGCGGCGTGATCAAAGCTGCTGAGGAACTGAAGGTGACTCCCTCCGCCGTCAGCCAGCAGCTTCGGCTTCTGGAGCAACAGCTTGGAGTTCGGCTCTTTCACCGGGAGAAACGGCACCTCTCACTGACAATCGACGGGGAGCGCCTCTACCAGACCGCGACGCAGGCATTCGAATCCATTCGCGAGGTTCGTAACGCGATCATGCGGCAGCGGGAGAGCTTCCAGCTCAGCATCCGCGTCAGCCCGTCCTTCGGAGAGCGATGGCTGGCGCCGCGGCTGGCGGAGTTCAGCAGCGCCTATCCTTCGTGGGAACTGCGGGTCGATGCGACGCCCAACTTCTCCGATTTCGAGACGGAGGTCATTGATCTCGACTTGCGCTACGGAGACGGCGGATGGGCAGGCCTCTATTCGTCCTGCATTTTGAACGATTTCATCCTGCCTATGTGCTCCCCTTCGTATCTGGAGCAGCTCAAGGCCGAATCCAACGACCCGCGCGAGCAGCTGCTGTCCGCGCGGCTCATAGAAAGCTCAAAGGCCTACTTTCGATGGGATTACTGGCTGCCCCGCAACGGCATCCAGGGCGCTCGCATGACATACCCCTTTCGCTTCGACCGGTCGTCCATGTCGGTCCAACTGGCCAAGGATGGCGCGGGCGTCGTTCTAGAAAGCACGACGATCGCGTTCGAAGACCTTGCCGCAGGATCGCTCGTACCGATTTCAAACGAGTTCGACGTCATCGAGTTTCCTGGCTATTGGCTCGTCTGCCCGTCGAGGCATATGAACCGGCGCGCCGTGCGATTATTCTCAGAATGGGTCTCCCACGTGGGGAAACGGGACGCCGAACGAGTGCGAACGTTCCTCGCCGAACGAGGCTTCCGGACGACGCTCGAGCGACGGCCGAACTTCATCGCCAGAGATTAAAGTGCCGGCGTTTCCGAAGATGGTGCGAGTAGAGCCTGACAAGTGCCACACTATCCTGGGAGCAGGCTGTACGCGCGTCGGCAGCGGCTGCAATAGCGCGACCGCGACCCCAGCGTGGTTGCCGACAATGTCCGCTTCCAGTCACTGGCAAAACTGACCGCAGCGGCCGAGATAGGGCGCGTTGCCGAATGTCAGTCTGGGGCCGAAAGCTGCCGGGCCGCTCCTAGCCACCGCTAAGCGAGTAGCCGCCACGAAGCTTATGCGGCATCAAGGCGTATCCTGAGGACATCGAAGCCCCAAGGACGCGATAATCCGACTAGGCCTAATCGGCCCGAAGCTGCGATTTTGGCCAAGTTGTGGAACGTTGCCGGAACGGATTGACCGCCATGGCGCCATCGCCTGAGAATTCACTCCCTGAACAGGGAGTGGATGTATGGGTTTGCGTGTTTCACCTGAGTCGTTGGTCGGTGAGTGGAGCCTCTCGTTTGCCGACATCGACTTTGCGAACGCCAAGCCGGCCGGGTCGAGGCTCGGACTGGCGGTGCAGTTGAAGTTCTTCGCAGCCTTCGGATACTTTGTCACCGACGCGACCGAGGTTCCGGACGAGGCGGTTTCGTATCTGGCCGAGCAGCTTGGCGTCAGCAAGGCCGATTTCGGCGGCTACCATTTTTCAGGGCGCTCGGGCCGGCGCCATTGCGCGGAGATTCTCCGTCATCTGGGCGTTCGCCGCATGAGGCTGGCGGATCGCGCGGCGCTTGCGGACTGGATAGCAACGGAGCTTTGCCCGGGCGGGCAGTCGGTCGCGGCGATGCTGGAGGCTGTCTGTCTCTGGTGCCGCGACCACAAGATTTTCGGCCCGTCGGGCAAGGAGATGGAGCGGCTTGTACGTTCCGAACGGCAACGGTTCCTAGAAACATTTCTCGGCCGTGTGGCGCACCGGCTTGTTCCGGAAACGGCCGCTCTGATGGAAGCTTCGCTCGCCGATCCGGAAAGCCCGACGGGGTTCCACACGATCAAAGCCGATGCAGGTGCCACAACGCTGGAGAATATGCTTTCGCTCGCCGGTCGGCTGGCCTTCATTCAAGAGCTAAAACTGCCAAGGGAGTTGCTGACGGACCCGGGCAAGACCTGGATCGATCAGATTGTCCGGCGGGTCGGTGCCGAAAAAGCCTCGGAGATGCGCCGGCACACGCCGATGCGACAACTGGGTCTTTATGCCGTTTTCCTGATGGTGCGGGAAGCGCAGATCATCGACGGGATGATCGACCTGCTGGTGGAGGCCATTCACAAGATCGGGGTTCGCTCGAAGCGTAAGGTGGTGGCCGGGATAGCCAAGGATATCGAGAGGGTTTATGGCAAGGAGCGGCTTTTGGTCGACATTGCTGGTGCGGCGATCGAGACGCCGGACGGCCGGGTGTGCGATGTGATCTTTCCCGTGGTAGGCAAGGAAAAGCTCGCGGCGATCATCAAGGAGCATCGGGCGAAAGGCACGCTTGAGCGCCGCATCTACCAAGTGATGCGCGGTTCCTATGCCGGCCACTACAGAAGGATCTTGCCAAAACTGCTCTCGGTCCTGGAGTTTCGTTCGAACAACGCCGTGCATCGGCCGGTGCTCGAAGCCTTGGATTGGATCAAGCGAGCCTTCGATACCGGATGCCGCGTGTTCCCGCGGAATGGCGTGCCAGTCGAAGGGGTCATTCCGCAGAAATGGCGCAGCGCGATCATCGGCAAGGACGGGCGCATCAACCGGATCAGCTATGAACTCTGTGTGCTCAGCCAGCTGCGCGATCGCATCCGGGCCAAGGAAATCTGGGTAGTCGGGGCGAACCGCTATCGAAATCCGGACGACGATCTGCCCAAGGATTTCGAGAGCCGACGGGCGGCCTACTACGACGCGCTCAACCTGACGTCGGATGCGCGAGCTTTCACGCGCAAAATCCAGGCCGAGCTCGAGCGGGAATTGCGGCTGCTGAACGGCGAAATCGCCCGCAACGATAAGGTGCGCATTCTCTGGCGCGGTGAAAACCGCATCTCGATCACGCCGTTCGAGCCACTGCCGGAACCGCAGGGCCTTCGCTCGGTCAAGGCCGAGATCGGGCATCGCTGGCCGATGACGGAACTGCTGGATGTTTTGAAGGAGACGGCCCTCGACACCGGCTTTCTGGATGCTTTTGAAACATCGGCCTCTCGCGTGACGCTTTCCCGCGGTGCGGTCGACCGGCGCCTGATCTTGTGCCTTTACGGATTGGGCACGAATGCCGGCCTAAAGCGCGTGGCGACCGGATGCCCGGACGTCAGTTACGAGGAATTGCTTCACGTCGGCCGGCGCTTCGTTCACCGGGAAGCGCTCGAAGCAGCCTGCGCCAGCGTTGCGAACGCGACACTGGCCATCCGCAACACCGCCATCTGGGGCGAGGCCGGTACGGCCTGCGCTTCGGATTCCAAGAAGTTCGGCGCCTGGGACGGCAACCTGATGACCGAATGGCATGTCCGCTATGGCGGTCGCGGCGTGATGATCTACTGGCATGTCGACAAGGGCTCGACCTGCATCTTCTCGCAGCTCAAGCGCTGTTCGTCTTCGGAGGTCGCTTCGATGATCAAGGGCGTGCTGCGGCATTGCACGGACATGGAGATCCAGCGGCAATATGTCGACAGCCATGGCCAGAGCGCCATCGGCTTTGCCTTCTGCAGGCTGCTCGGTTTCGAGCTCGCGCCACGGCTCAAAGCGATCGCCCGGCAGAAGCTGGCGCAGCCGCATGCGGGCCTCCGCGCCGAACTGCCCAACCTGCTTCCCGTTCTTTCCAGCGCTATCAACCGGGATCAGATCGAGCAGCAATATGACGAGATGGTCAATTATGCCGCAGCCATGCACAGCGGGCTCGCCGATCCGGAAGCGATCCTGCGCCGCTTCGCCCGCGCCGAGGTGATGCACCCGACCTACAAGGCACTGGCCGAGCTTGGCCGGGCTATCAAGACGATCTTCCTGTGCCGGTATTTGCGCCACGAGCCGTTTCGCCGCGAAATCCATGAAGGCCTGAACGTCGTCGAGAACTGGAACAGCGCGACCAGCTTCGTCTTTTTCGGCAAGGGTGGCGAGATCGCTTCCAACCGGCTCGACGACCAGGAGATATCGGCGATGGCTCCGCATCTCATACAGGCGTCGCTGGTCTACGTGAACACGCGCATGATGCAGTCGGTGCTGAGCGAGCCGAACTGGTCGGCACGGCTCACGCCGGAAGACTACCGCGGCCTGACGCCGCTCATCTATGCCCATGTCAACCCTTATGGCCGCTTCGACCTCGATCTGGATCGCCGGATCGATTTCGAGCAGAAACAAGCGGCGTGACCCATCGAAGGGAATGTAGAAATGCCTGTATCGAAGAAGCCCCGAAAGAAGGCAGTGGCGAAGTCCAAGCAGCCGGAAAATGACAATGCTCTGCCTCCGATGCCGGACCGGCGTGGCATGGAGGGGTTCATGGCAGGTCTTTTCGGCGGACGAGGGAGCGACCCGACCGACGCCGCGCAAGACGTCATGTATGAGGCCTGGGAAGCGACCAGTCGCAGCAAGCGTATTTCGCTGGCCAGGAAAGCGCTCAAAATCTCGCCGTTGTGCGCCGACGCTTATGTGTTGCTCGCGGAGGAAGAGGCCAACTCCGTCGAGGAAGTGCTGGATTGCTACCAGAAGGGCGTAGAGGCCGGAGAAGAGGCGCTCGGACCGGAAGGGTTCAAGGAATATGCCGGTCACTTCTGGGGTTTTCTCGAGACGCGCCCCTACATGCGGGCACGGGCAGGTCTTGCCGCCGTACTCTGGCGGCTTGGTCGGCATCAGGAGGCCATCGACCATTATCAGGCGATGCTCGAGCTCAATCCGAATGACAATCAGGGCATCCGCTACGTGCTGGCCGGGCATTTGCTGGCACGCGACGACATCAAGGCCCTGAGGAAGCTTCTCAAACAGCACGAAGACGATTGCGCTGCTGCATGGCTCTACACGCGCGCCCTTCTTGCCTTTCGTGAAAACGATCCAGGCGCCGGGAAGCTTGCCGAGGAGGCCTGGCTCGCGAACAGCCATGTGCCCGGCGTCCTGTCCGGCAAGCAGCCTTTGGTTGCCTCTCCAGACGGCTATATCACCTTGGGGGGCGAGGACGAAGCGGCCGACTACGTCGAGGAAAACGGCAAGGCCTGGCAGGCCACGCCCGGCGCAATCGCGTGGCTGGCGGAGGTTACCAGAAAGCTGAAACCACGAAGACGGCGTAACTGACCGCCCGGAACCGATGGTCGTGTTCTAATTTGGGTATACCCGACCTGCGCAGCGCGAATGAACACGTTGCAGCCGCACAGCCATGTTTATTTCGAGTCCGATTTGAGATATTGAACGACTTCACATCTCGGCACACCCAAAATCAACAGTTTTGTATGACCCGCATTGGATATGCCCGCACCTCAACGACAGACCAAAACCTTTCTGCGCAAATCGCCGCGCTCAAGGCCGCCGGCTGCGAGGTCATTCGCGAGGAGCAGAAGAGCGGCGCCTCCCTGGAAGGCCGCCCGCAGCTCAACACCATTCTCGACTTCATCCATCCTGGCGAGACGCTCGTCGTCACCCGCATCGATCGCCTGGCTCGCTCTCTGCGCGACCTCCAGGCGATCGTAGACAGGCTCAAGGCAAAAGGTGCGCATCTTTTCGCAACCGAGCAGCCAGTCGACACCTCGACCGCCGCCGGCAAGGCCTTCTTTGACATGCTCGGCGTCTTTGCCGAGTTCGAGACCAATCTGCGGCGCGAGCGCCAGGCCGAGGGGATTGCCGCTGCCAGAAAGCGCGGCGTCTACAACGGACGGCCGCCGAAGATCGACCGCGCCGAAATTATCAGCCGACTAAAACAGGGGCACGGCCCGACCCGCATCGCACGCGATCTCGGCATCTCGCGTGGAACCGTCTATCAGGTGCGGAAGGGGAAACCAGGATGAGCAAAGGCAAGCACATAACCCGTCTGACACCCGCGACCTGTGAAGAAATCCAGGCCCGCATGCTCGAGGTCTGCCGGAAGATCGCCGCGGATCATGGGTTGGTCATCGAGAGCGCCGGATGGCGCGGCCTGGATTCCGGGCTCTCCTTCGAGCCCATGTTTCGTGTCAGCGTTCCCGCCTCCGACGGCACAGCATTCAATCTCGAAAAGGATATGTTCGAGTTTCTGGCTGCACGCTATGGATTGGCTCCCTCGGATCTCGGACGCGAGTTCAGCACTGGAAGCGAACGATTCCGGATCACTGGCATTGATCCCAAGCGGCCGCGATATCCTATCTCCGCCGAACGGATTCCCGACCGCCGAGGCTTCAAATTTACCGCCGAAAACGTCGCCATGCTCTTGCGAGCTCAGAGCAAGCCCTGATGTTCGCCAAATGTTCTCCAACTTGGCCAAAATCGCAGCTTCGGGCCGATTAGGCCAAAATGGCGGCCTTTGAACATGACAAACTCCCGGAAAAAAGAGCAAGCGTTATGCAGCAAATGACCTTTCCGAAAAGTTTGCGACAGAACCCTTTCGTTCAGGTACCAGACATCATTCCGGCACGGCGGCTTGCGGCGCAAGCAGCGAGCGTAGTCCGGCCCGAACTTGATGCCCCACCGGCGAATTGTCTCATACGAAGCCACGATGCCGCGTTCCAGCAGCATTTCCTCAACCAGGCGCAGACTCAGCGGAAACCGGAAATAAAGCCAGACCGCGTGGGCGATAATAGGCGGCGGAAATCGGGGGGGCGTGTAGCTGACGGCGGGCGTATTCATGCCCCCCCGGCGTCTATGTCGCAAATCTTGACGATTGGTTTGTGTGACAAGCCCGCCGCAGGTCTCAACGCGTTCATATGCAGACAATGTGAAATCCTATTCCGCCTTTTTTACCGCCCCTTAAGTCCCTCGCTGGCATGCTTGTCGATGCCAACGAACTCATAGCCATCCGCCAAGGATTTTGGAAAATATGTTTCCTCTCGCAGCAGAAACCGTGAGAGTCGCTGTAGGCCTAACGTTAAGGGGCTGGGAGAGAGCGGTTTGATTGGACGAAATGTGTACCGGAGTACCGAGTCATGAAGCCACGAGGTAATCTGGTCCGACTGAAGCAATTTCAGGTGAATGAGAAGCGGCGACAGTTGCAGCAGCTAGACATGATGATTGCCGATTTCGAACGCATGGCGCGAGAACTGGACTTCCAGATAAACGCCGAGGAAACGAAGGCCGGCATCTCCGATATCAATCATTTCGCTTATCCGACGTTCGCCAAGGCCGCCCGCCTACGTCGTGACAACCTCAAGAATTCGCAATCGGACCTTCTGCGGCAGAGAACCACAGCCGAGCCATGCCTCGCCGAGGCTGAAGCAGAGCTCTCCAAGGCTCAAATGCTAGAATCGCGCAGCGGCAGAGGCCACGACCTCGAACCCGGCAACCGAAGCGCCATGATCGGCTGAGCCGGACGGCTTCAGCGCGCCTCAATTCGCGACACCCGACTGGCCGTTGGCGCGCGAGGAGGCGTGCGGGCACTGTAAAGATATCAGCGGCTTGATGCAGCGATAGCTGGCCGGGACGGCTGTCATGCTGCGGCGACATACGCGATTTTGTTCCAGATTTGCATGGCGGCGTTACGCAGGTATTGCGGGGAAAGTGGAACTGGTTGGCAATCGGATCATCGATGGAAACGAACCGCTGCCGGCGGACCGGCGCCTGGCGGCAACGCCTGGCGCTTTCGGCGGCGGCGGTAACGGCAAAGCAGGCTGGCCGCGTCGAGGATGAAGCGGCCCCTGCGCGATGCCGTTCTGCTCACACGGCCGGGAGACGGGGTCGGCCCCGCCGGCCGGATGCTGCTCGCTTGGCGCGGCACCGTAAAGTCAACCGACAGCTTGTGAAGATGTGCGTACATTGGGCCATGTCAGAAGTTGCTCGTGATCCGCTCTATCGTGGCCACCGCTTTCCCGCCGAGATCATTGCGCACGCGGTATGGCGTATGGCTCTACTTTCGCTTTCCGCTCAGCCTGCGCATGGTTGAGGACATGCTGGCGGCCCGCGGCATCATCGCCCGTTCGAAGCTGGGCGGAGAAATTCGGACGGCATTTCGCCCCGGAGATCAAGCGACGGTCAGCCGGCTGCCTGGGCGACAAATGGCATCTCGACGAATGTGTGGTGGCTATCAGTGGCAAGAAGCAGTGGCTCTGGCGTGCCGTCGATCAGGACGGCTTCGTCCTCGAAGTGCTGGTACAAAGCCGCCGAAATGCCAAGGCGGCAAAGCGTCTGATGCGCAAGTTGCTGAAGGCTCAAGGGCGGACACCACGGATCATGATCACCGACAAGCTCCGATCCTATGGTGCCGCCAGGCGCGACCTCATGCCCGGCGTCGAACACCGGTCGCACAAAGGCCTCAATAATCGAGCGGAAAATTCGCACCAGCCGACCCGACGACGCGAAAGGATCATGAAACGCTTCAAGTCGGCACGCCAATCTGGTCTTCCTGATCGACGTCTCGGGGTCGATGGACGAGCCGGACAAGCTGCCGCTGCTCAAGTCGGCTTTCCGGCTGCTGGCCAGCAAACTGAAGGCCGACGATACGGTCTCGATCGTTACCTATGCCGGTGATGCGGGCACCGTGCTGGAGCCGACCAAGGCGTCCGAAAAGGACAAGGTTTTCAGTGCCATCGACAATTTGACGCCAGGCGGCAGCACGGCCGGCGAGGCGGGTATCAAGGAAGCCTACAGGTTGGCGCAAAAGTCCTTCGTCAAGGACGGCGTCAACCGGGTGATGCTGGCCACCGACGGCGACTTCAACGTCGGACAAAGCGATGACGACGATCTGAAGCGCTTGATCGAACAGGAGCCCAAGACCGGTGTCTTCCTGTCGGTGTTCGGCTTCGGCCGCGGCAATCTGAACGACCAGATGATGCAGACGATCGCCCAGAACGGCAACGGCACCGCGGCCTATATCGACACGCTTGCCGAAGCGGAAAAGGTGCTGGTCGAGGATGCCTCCTCGACGCTGTTCACCATCGCCAAGGACGTCAGGATCCAGGTCGAGTTCAACCCGGACAAGGTCTCGGAATAGCGGCTGATCGGCTACGAGACCCGGGCGCTGAACCGCGAGGATTTCAACAACGACCGCGTCGATGCCGGCGATATCGGCTCGGGCCACTCGGTCACCGCGATCTATGAGATCACGCCCAAGGGCAGCGGTGGCGAGCAGATCGATCCGCTGCGCTATCGCCAGGCGGCGGTGGACAATGGCGGCGTCGCCAATGCGGATGAATATGCCTTCGTCAAGATCCGCTACAAGCTGCCGAACGAGGACGTCTCGAAGCTGATCACCACACCGCTGACATCGGCCAGCGAGGTTGCGTCCTTCGACCAGGCCAGCATCGACCAGCGTTTCTCGGTCGCGGTCGCGGCCTTCGGCCAGAAGCTGCGCGACGAGGATGCGACCGCGAAGTTCGGTTACGACAAGATCATGGAGATCGCCACTGCCGCTCGAGGAGCCGGCCCGTTTGGGTACAGGTCCGAGTTCCTCTCGCTTGTGCGCCTTGCCTCGGCGCTCGGCGGCAACCGGTAGTCGTGATGACGGCCGGGTTCCTTCAGATGGGATCGTTCTGACAGGGGAAACCGACCCCACGGGCGGGTGAGGCGAGGGGTTCATTCCAGGGATATGCACGTTGCTCGTGTTTATCTGCGGGTCAGTACGCAAGGGCAGGATCTTGATCGCCAGGAATCGATCATCGTTGAGGCGAGGGATGCCGGGTACTACATCGCCGGCGTCTACCGCGAGAAGGCATCCGGCGCTCGCGCCGACCGGCCGGAGCTGCTTCGTCTAATCGCGGACCTTCAGCCGGGGGAGGTTGTCGTTGCGGAGAAGATAGACCGCATCAGTCGCTGGCCGCGATGTCGCTAAGATCCACAACACCAGGTACGGCAAGACAGCACCCTTATTCCGAATTGTTTCGATCAGCTTTTCAGCTTCAGGCAAAGACAGACGCCGACGGCGTTGCCAAGATCGTGCTCGAGTCCATTCAGGAAATGTTGCTGAAGCTCGCCCTGCAAATGGCTCGGGACGACTTCGAGGATCGCCGCGAACGCCAGAGGCAAGGCATCGAATTGGCAAAGGCGGGCGGGAAATATGCCGGACCAAGCTGACTGATGACACACGAACGCATTATTGTCTTCCGGTCTGGCGGCAACAGTATCGGCAGGACGGCAAAGCTGACCGGCTGCAGCGAAGCGCAGGTGAAGCGCGTCTGGGCTCGACATCAGTAGGAAAGCGGGAAGCAGGAAATGTTGTCGCAAAAGTTGAGTTCTGCGACGGTGAAAAAGTCGCAAAATCGTCGCGACAAAGGCTCGGCAGCTCCCCGAAGTAGCCATTTCAGATTGCTTGCAGGCGCGGATAAAGTCCTTTATGCATCGGCACATGATCAAGTCCGCGCTCATCGCTGCAATCTATTATGCGACGCTTCCATAAGGAGCGGCGCGTTTCGATCATGCCTTGAAACAAGCCGCCGTCAGGCGGCTTTGTTCATTGAGAGGACCCCCTGGCGGCAATACCAGGAGGATTCCCTGTATGGCACTTCCCGATTTATCAACCGGTCATTCCGAACCACGTTCGGCGGCTTTGAAGGCGCTCATTGAGCGCGGCTATGTAAATCAAGGGACCGACCTGCCGGGTGTCGATGCCGCCTTTGAAGCAGGCATCGTACCCGCTTACGCTGGTTTCGACGCGACGGCTGACAGTCTTCATGTCGGCCATCTTCTTCTGATCATGGCGCTTCGTCATCTTCAGCAGACTGGCCATAAACCCATCGTTCTCATTGGGGGTGGGACCACCCGCATTGGCGATCCCAGCTTCCGTTCGGAGGCGCGGCCGATGCTGACGGACGAGCGGATCGCCGCCAACATTGAAGGGATCAGAAAGGTCTTTGACCGTCTCCTTGTCTTCGGAGACGGCCCGACGGATGCCGTGATGGTGAACAATGCCGACTGGCTGGACAGCATTCGTTGGATCGACATGCTGAGAGACGTCGGCAGGCATTTCTCCGTCAATCGGATGCTCTCTTTCGACAGTGTGAAGTCGCGGCTGGAAAAGCAGGAGAATCTGAGCTTCTTAGAATTCAACTACATGATCCTCCAAGCGTTCGACTTCCTTGAGCTATCCCGCCGGACCGGTTGCCGTTTGCAGATGGGTGGAGCCGACCAGTGGGGGAACATCATCAATGGCATCGACTTGATACGGCGGACGGATGGAAAGGAAGTCTTCGGAGTGACTACGCCGCTTCTGACGACTTCTTCAGGTGTCAAGATGGGTAAGACGGCTGCCGGAGCTGTGTGGCTCAACGAAGATCGCCTTTCGCCATACGATTACTGGCAATTCTGGCGTAACACGGAAGACGCTGATGTCGTTCGGTTCCTGAAGCTTTTCACCGATCTGCCGATGGACGAGATCGAGCGATTTGGAAAGGCTGAAGGAACCGAGCTAAACGCCGTCAAAGAACGTCTCGCCAACGAAGCTACGGCCCTGGCACATGGAACTAACGCCGCCAAACAGGCGGAGGCCACGGCTAGCCAAGCATTCGGGCATGGCGAAGCCGCAGAGGGGCTACCGACGCTTCATCTCAATGACGCCGAGGGCTTGGCCGGAGTAGCCTTGTGGATTTGCTGGTACGCGCCGGATTGACCTCCTCCAAAGGGGAAGCGCGAAGGGCGATCTCGGGACGAGGTGTGCGGATCAACGGCAACGTCGTCGAGGTTGATACAATGATATCGTCCCAAGACCTCCCG
Source organism: Mesorhizobium sp. M1328 (assembly GCF_040318075.1). NCBI lineage: Bacteria > Pseudomonadati > Pseudomonadota > Alphaproteobacteria > Hyphomicrobiales > Phyllobacteriaceae > Mesorhizobium > Mesorhizobium sp. M1328. The sequence goes on from NZ_JAMYLO010000018.1 coordinate 106,089, forward strand.
ATCCGGCTTTCGCTCGGCCGGAAGCGCCACACTGTTGTAAAGTAGGGTTTCAGCAAATGCTGTCGCAGAAATTCTGCCCGCTTAGCGGGGTGGGCTCAACAGGTGAACGCAACACACTAGGCTTCGTGGACAAAGGTTGACGTGAGACTCTCGGATTGGTTCAAGGCTTCTTTTTGGAGGAAGCCTTGGGCGAACAAATCGGTCTGACGGACGAGGAGTGGGCGCTGACGGGCCGTTGCTGCCGCCTGAGCGCGGGCGCGGGTGTCGACCGGCACAAGACAACCGGCTCTATTTCGAGGGCATGATGTGGATGGCGCGGACGGGTGCGCAATGGCGGCACCTGCCCGACGAATATGGCAAGTGGAACAGCGTGTTCCGCCGCTACCGACGATGGGTCGAAACGGGCGTGTTCGATGCTATGCTCGAAACGCTGGCCGAGCTGGTCGAGCGAGCCGGCACCGCCGACATGATCGACTCAACCATCGTCCGGGCGCATCACTGCGCAGTCGGCATAAAAAGGGGACTCAGCAGACAGAGGCGCTTGGTCGGTCGCGCGGCGGCTTCACCACCAAGCTGCATGCCCGCTGCGACGTCAAAGGCCGTCCGCTCGGCTTCGTCCTGACGGGCGGAGAAGCACACGACATCAAGGGCTTCGCACCACTGCTGCGGATGATCGCCGACAAGATCGAAGCGCTGCTGGCCGACAAGGGCTACGATGCCGACGCCATTCGGGAGGAGTTGGCAAAAGCCGAGATTGAGGCAGTCATCCCGGCCAAGCGCAACCGCAAGGACCCCGCGCCGCACGATGCCGAAAAATACAAGTGGCGCAACCTGATCGAGCGGCTGTTCAACAAGCTCAAGAATTGGCGGCGCGTCGCCACCAGATACGACAAGACGAGGGAGTCTTACCTCGGCTTCGTCGCCATCGCAGCAGTCAAGCTTTGGTTACCCTTTGTCCACGAGGCCTAGTCTTTTGTCAAAGATGGAGTGTGAGGCATGAAGCAGCGACGTCGCATCTATTACTCTGCAGCTCAGCGGTCTGAGATTTGGGATCGTTGGCAGGCTGGCGAGTCGATGAGTTCGATCGGGCGACGATTTGATCGGGAGTCCTCGTCGGTCTTTTCGGTGATCTCGCCGACAGGCGGAATTCGTCCGGCCGCTCGGAAACGGGCAAGCCAAGCGCTCAGTCTTAGTGAGCGGGAGGAGATTTCCAGAGGGCTGAGCACCCTCTGTTCGCTGCGTTCGATTGCTCGCCGGTTGGGTCGGTCGCCATCCACGATCAGTCGTGAAGTCCGGCGCAATGGTGGCCGGATAGGTATCGGGCCGCACGGTCCGATCAGGCTGCCTGGGGGCGGGCCCTGCGCCCTAAACTCTTGGCGAGCCTGGAGCGTGATCTGATCGGTTTCGTGTGTGGCAGTGCGGCCGGAATCGCGCTTGGTTTTGGCGATCGGGTTTTCCCGCCTCATGAAACGCTTGCTCGAGCCGGTGCTGCTGGTACACCGCCAGATCGCTCTCTTCGCTTGGGTGCCCCTGATCTCGATGTGGTTCGGCGGAGGCGAGGCCGGCAAGGTCGTCTTCATCGCGCTCGCGGCGTTCCAGCAACACCTGGCAGGGCGTGTCCGGCATCCCGCGCAGCTATCGCGAGCTTGCCAACGTGCTGACCTTCGGCTGCTTCGACTTCGCCCGGATCATCGCCATTCCGAGAGCGCTGCCGCAAATCTTCATGGGCCTTCATGCCGCGCTGATCTATGCCTGGACCGCGACAGGGGGGCCGAGCTTCTGCTCAACATCGCACCAGGGATCGGCGGGCGCATGAACGAGGGCCAGGCTGTTCCACATGGATCTATTGCTGCTGTGCATTCTCCTCCTCGGTGGCGTCGGAGTGGTCTTCAATGTCATCGCCGGCTCCGTGGAGCATCACTTTCTGCGCTGGAGGATTCCATGAGCGGCCCTGTCCCCATTTCTGAACGGGGACGTGGCCAAAGCCACGCTTGAAGATTGCTGACGTCAGCAAGAGATTCAGTGTCGCCGGCCATCAGGTCCAGGCGCTGTCGCATATCCATCTTGCAGTCGACGAGGGCGAGTTTGTCAGCATCGTGGGATCCTCGGGTTGCGGCAAGTCCACCTTGCTGCGACTCGTCCTCGGCCTCAACACTGATTATGACGGCGACATCCGGCTTGATGGACAGAGGGTGGAACGGCCGGGTCTCGGACCGCTCGATCGTTTTCCAGGAGCACAGGCTTTTGCCCTGGCTCAATGTCGAGGTCAATGTCGCCGCGGCGCTACGCCAAAGCCGGTTGGGCGCTGGCGAGAGAGGCGAACTCGTTCGCGATCATCTGCATCTCGTCGGCCTCGACCAATTCGCCAAAGCCTATCCCGCCCAATTGTCGGGTGGGCCCAGTGCGCACGTCGCTGCGAAAACGGCCAACAGAAGGTCAGCAAAGTGCGCGGGCATGGACTTGCCGGAAAGCTCTCGGCTTAGTTATTAGGCAATGGTTTCCACGATCTCATAGCGCTGGATCAGCGGCCCAATCCCCTCGTTGAGCAGGGTCAGGACGTTCTGGGTCGTCGGTGCGAGAAGTTCAATCCGCTCGATGCGAACCGGACTCCATGAAGGCTCCTCATCCTCATCCGAGGTGACTTCGTCGCGGAGCTCGCGGACGACCTGCCGCACCTCGTCCAGTTCTGTAAAGAAGAAACCTGGGATTCCGGTGTCGTTCCAGCGGTCTTTGCTCGGCTCAGCCTCAAGTGAGTAGGTATATAAAATCATGGTTCAGATGATCTGCATCCCCTACAGTACGCCTCCGCCGGATGCTACACTTGCCTACCTTGCCGCCAAAAATCAAATCCCTTTTGCCGCAAACGGTCGATCTTGGATCATCCGAACGCGCCACCGGCTTCGTCTTCTTCGGCAAGGGTGGCGAGGTGGCGACCAATCGGCTGCATGGATGAACGCATCCTCGTGGCTGGTGATTATTGCAATGTACAGCAGGCCAAAACTCGCGCACCGCCTAAAACGCTATTGTTCCACAAGGCGCTGTTGAGCGTTTAAATGTCCGGCGAGACTGAGAAGCAGCCGATCGAGACTTCAAGCCATGGGTTTTCGAACGATGGTTTACGCCGCAATACAATTTCAAGATGATCTACATCCCTGAGCGCCATGAAAGAGCCTTGGGCGACAGTCTGGCCTCGGCGCGAGGGCGGCAGAACAGCCGAGGCGGACATCGTCTTGCGAGATCTCGAGACGGTCTGCAAAGTCAGTGCGGCGCACTGCCTTGCAATAGAAACCGATATCCGGTCGTCGTCATCCAGCGCGCCCGCGCCAGGTGAGTTTCCCAAGCTCTGTGTGCCCGGTCCGGTTCGCACTCAGGATCGATATGCAGCACGACAGGCGCCATTTCGCGCCAATCGGCATCGTCCGCCGCTGCGTCGAGCAAACGCAGATAGGTCACAAAGTGTTCTTTGTCATAGCCCGTCAGGATCGGGGACTGGGGTGCCTCGTCCGCGACATCGGGATCAAGCGGCGGCTTTTTGGCATAGCGGTTGCTCCTTCTCATCGCCGCGCCCCAACAACAGCCTGATCCTGGTCAATCTCATGCGCACCAACCGCTGCACCGGATTGTGGAATCTTTCGCGGGTGGTTTCTGCAACAAACACAAGGGTCATCAGATCAAGCAGGAATTCGTCAATTGCTGGACCGATTGCTTCCGACCTACCTTTGAACTGATCCAGCGAAACACGCGCCTTATCAACGGCATCCGCGCTGGCGGCATCGATCAACGCCTCGATCCCCTCGGAACAGTCCAACTCCGAAACCCCTTCAACGGCCGAGGTTCGAACACCGTTCAGCGCCGAAGATTCCAAGCGAAAACGACTAGTCATGGTTGTTTCACAGGGAGGAATTCATTCCAGGTGTGCTTATGCACGAACATGGCTACGCGAACCACCCGTCAGTCCTCACGTGATGACGCTGGGTAAAGGCTGTGGCTATTCGGTTACAGACAGTCCGGACCTCAAAAGAAATTCGTCAGCCGTCGGATTCCTGCGATGTCGTAGGCGTCTTGAAGTGGTGCAACTCACCCGTGAGCTCGTTGACCAGCGATAGATCGGTAAAGGTCCCTCCGACGTCCACGCCGAACCCGCAGTGCCCAGGAGGCTAGAGAAAATCCCGCGTCCTCACTCTAATCTCGTCGATGTGCCCATACGGGTCGAACATCCCAGCCGTTTCGTGGCGACCTCACCGCACTTGCCGAAAAGATGAAGCTGTCGGCCCCTCGTGGATTTCGCGCCGGTGATGGCGCACCGCGACGATCCGGATCTCTTATGGTACGGCGAACTGGAGAGCACAAGCGCCCCTGCCATGACGCGCTCATCCCGAAGGAAGAGGTGAGAGGCTACGCGATCGGGTGTGCTGAGAGTGGAGGCGCATCGCTCCGACCATCTGTGGAATCGGCAGCCTTGATTAACGCCTGCGATGTCTGACCCTGGCCATCCATGGCGGAGTGCTCTCGCTGAGGTTAAAGGCAGCCTCTTCGGCCTCGTACCGCGTCAGCCCGGTGAGCGGCCGACCGTATCTCTCGGCGGGAAGCCCTGTCAGGCTATCGATCACCGACCACAGCCCTGATTCCGACGGCAGAATCTTGTAGCGCCTCATCGAGCCCTCGCGTGCTAGAAGCATAGAGAACTGCCGCTTTATCGGAAAGTTCCGCATCGCAGCATCAAAATGTTGCGACGCACTATGAGAGCCCTAGGCTAAGCTGATGAGGTGGAACGGCCCCACTGCGCGTCAGGGATGGCGACGCTGTGATCCTGTTATCCGGACAGGTTTCCCGCTGCAGCCCGGCTTGGTAATTCATCAGGGCCTGTCGCAAATGAGAAGTCGAAGGGCAAGGCGGCTTCCGGCTCGCAGAGCGGTCCGAACGACGTCGGCGCGGTCTCTAAGCCTCGCCCCGATGCAGCTTGGCCTGCCTACCGACGATCTCTTTGTTGGTGCGCGCGAACTGAAGGAATGGCTGTTTCGGGAAGCCGAGATGGCGGTGCCGAACGAGGATATTGCCCGTCGCTTCGTGGCCGACTGCCGTCGCACCCGCACGGTTCCCCGGTATCGGTCCGGTAGGGGCTCTAGCATTGGCTGCATCCGTTGCCGATCCGGGGCAGTTCGGCTCGGGTCGGGAGTTCGCCGCCTGGCTCGGGCCGACCCCTTCGCAAAACTCGAGGGGCGGCAGCGGATCCTCGGCTTGTCGCGTTGCTCGCCAGGAAACCCGTGCGCTTGGCGAGTGTGGCCATGGCGAACAAGATGGCCCGTGTGGTCTGGGCGATCATGGTACGCGCGAGACCTCAAGCTCGTCATGCCGCGAACCTTGCGGTGTAAGGTTGCGAAGAAGATAAATTTTAGGACAGAGAACAGGCGGGCCGATCGATCGGCTCCAGTAGGTTGTGAGAGCGACGCGATGTGATGGCGAGACTGGTCAGGCCGGGAACAGGGACAACCCGTCGAATATCGGAGGCACCATAGCCTGATAGGCAGATGGGATCCAGTTCGCCGACCCATCAGGGCCAGCAGTCTCGAACGGCTGCATCAACAGGCCGGACAGAAGACTGCACCCGCCCAACGCGCCGTAACGTCCAATTACCTCTTGCATCGCGGGAGCCATCCACAGAGCTCTTTCTGGGAGAAGGCGACGGCGCTGCAAGCGGAGGACCACCGGCCGGCGGTCTGCCCGAACGCCGCGCTCGTGTCGGCAATGTCGAGGCTTCCTTCAGCGAACGACCAACGGGAGAACTTTGACCGATCGCGGGTGCGAAGCCGCATTGGCATGTGAGCGCCCAAATAGACTGCCAAGCCACGCTCTAGACAGCGTGCAGATCTTTGCCCAATGGCCCGAGGTGATGGGCTGCCAAACTGTGACTCTCAAGCTCCCCTCCGAACCTCCGAAGACTGCACCAGAGGACTACGACCCGCTGCCTTCCTCTTAAACCGTCATCGCTCTGACAACACATTCTGCAATGCTCGGCGGATGTCGATGAGGCGGCTCATCACGCAAAGTAGGTATTCAGCAGGTCGGGAGGAACGAATGAACCCTGATGCTTTCCGCAGCCCAGTTTTCGTTAAGCGTGCAACGTACATCGTGCAAGAGATTGCCAGCCTGGCCGACGCTATCGATTTCCTCAACGAGTGGCCAGGAAACCGCAGAGACTTGATCCACGAAGCCGCCCTCAAGGCGTGCTATGATGCATACGACGAGCGAATACCTGTAAGCGCAGCGCGCAATGCCTTTTTCGGCTTTGCGAAACGGGCCGCTATATTGGAAGATGCAACCTCCGCGATGCAGTGGCTCGCTGCCTGCAAGTCGGGCAATGGAAAAGTGAAAGTGTAGGCGTACGCGAAATGTGCGAGGCTGGCGCGGGCAGCACGCCAAGGAGGACACTGTGTCGAGATTTCAAAGTTTGCCGAAAGCTAAAGCTCATCAAAATCGACAGCAAAACGGCAATCTCGCGCAACCCCCATCATAAACCAGACCCACTGCACTCGGTCGCTAGTGCCAAGTATCGCTTGGCACTTAATTGGACTCTGCCTCACTTTGTGTGGTTCATTCGCCGTTGGCGAGGATGCCGCTATGTGCGGGCATGCGAACGAAAACAAAATGGTCCCCCGGCCCAGGGATTAAAATACTGGGTGTCGCGCTCACTGATGATGACAGTTGGCTTGTTTCCGCTGCCGGACCGGCGTTCGGCATTTGCCCCGATTGCGGACGACGGACCCGAAGTCGGCATGGCTGGTCCAACCGCAGCCTTCAGGATCTGCCGGTTCAGAGCAGGACCGTGACGGTGAAGCTCCGGCTGAGCCGTTGGCGGTGCGCACATCAGAAATGTGAACGACAAACATTCACCGACCGTCTGCCGACGATTGCTTCCCCTTATGCGCGCCGGACAAGGAGGGTCGCGGAGATTGTCGGTTTGCTCGGCCATAGCACCGGCGGCCGTCCCGGCGAGCGCTTGATGCGACGGCTCGGCATGCCGGTCAGCGACGACAGTATCCTGCGGCAGCTGAAGCGAGATGCCGCGGCCGCTCACCGCACCTCCGAGATTCGGGTGGTCGGCATAGATGACTGGAGTTGGCGGCGAGCGACGCGATACGGCACCATCGTGGTTGATCTCGAGCGTCGCTCGGTTGTTGACATTCTCGATGATCGGAGCGTCGAGAGTGCAGCAAAGTGGTTGCGGGACCACCCTTCCGTCGAGGTCGTCAGCCGAGACCGCTGCGGCCTGTATGCGCAGGCTGTCCGTGAGGGCGCACCGCAAGCGCGCCAGGTGGCTGATCGGTTCCATCTCATGCAGAATCTGCGGGTCGCAATCGAGGAGCAGATGAGCCTTTCGGGCCGCGCCACGGGGCGTGCATTGCTGCCTAATAAGGGTATCGGGAGCGCGCAAGTCGATCTGATTCAGGCTGATCCGCACCTTGACGCAACGCATCGGCGCCGGGTGCGCCACGCTCATCGACAATCGCGGCAGACGGTGTTCGAAATGGTTCACGCCTTGCGCAAGGAAGGGCTGTCCTGTTCCGAGATCCCCCGTCATACCGGCTATGCCGGCGCAGCATCGCTAAATGGCTGACTTTCGACACGCCACCCGACCGACGCAGGGCCGCGTCGAGCCGACGTCACCCTTATATTTTCGAGGCGTTTCTTAGCCAGTCCTGGAGAGACGGCAATCGCTGCGGACGACACCTGTTCCACGGATATCAAACAGCGCGGCGACACGGGCAGTTTCTCGAATCTGGAGCGGCTTCTCGCAAGCTGGCGCCGCGCCGAGAGGCCGGGCAAGGACAGTGCGTCGCCTGCTTCGATCATACGCCGTCAACCAGCCCGCGACGCTGTCCCCATACGGGATCCGGCGACCGGCCATGTGATCTCGCCGGTAGTCGCCGCGGCCCTCTGCATGCCCGGGGTATGCTGACCATCAACCAGGCGAGGAAGGTCGACGTCCTGAAGCAGGGATCACATGAGTTTGCCACGATGCGCAGGCTTGCCATGCGCTTCCGCGGCATTTTGCGGGGCCCGTGAATTGGACAAGCTCGACACTTGGATCGACGATGCCGTCAACTCCGGGCTCGTCGCCATCACGCGTTTCGCCGGTCCTACGCCGTGACGTTGACGCCGTGCAATGCCATTGAATTACCGTGGAGCAACGGCCAGGCGGAAGGGCAATCAACCGCCTGAAGACGATCAAGCGTGCGATGTACGGCAGAGCGGGCTCCGAACTCCTTAGAGCACGCATGCTGCCACTCAACCGGCCTGATCACCACACAAAGTGAGGAAGAACCTAATTAACTGCCAAGCGACTATTGCGCCGTGTGCGGTCAGGACTTTGACATGCGCGATCTCGGCCAGGTGCTTCACCATGCGGAGCCGGAGCACCAACCGCTCGAGCCTGTGAGTTAATGAGAGAAGCACGCGCCACCATCGCGAACGGCTCAGCATGGGCGAAAGACAAATCCGACAGGAACCGCTTGGCGCAGCTCATTGCCAGAGTGGGTAATGGAAACTCAAAGCGCGCTATGGAAGATACCAACCAGCGATGGCGTACGCTGCGAAGCCCAACATTGAGAGCACATACAAAACCAGGAGCAACGGAACCACGGACGGCTGGCTGTCGAGGGCGGCGTCACCTTTTTCCAGTTCCTCGAGCAGATTGCGATCCCGCCTGGCCTTCCTGACCACCAAACCGTCGGCCCAATTTGACCGTCGGTCTCTCTCGAAATTCTTTTCGCGATATCGGCTCGGATCACAGGGTCCTCGGGCAGGTTGCCCGGAAACCACTCAGGAAGATTGTCGCCATCGTTCTTGCCCATGGCGCCACAATGTTTTCTGCCTCACTTAAGTTCCAAGTTTCTAATGTAAGAATTTGACCAAGGTTGTCGCCCAGACGATAAACGCAAAACCATGCAGAAGCCCCGCCCATTCAGAGGAGCTGCCGGGAAACGACATGATCGTAGCAGGTCTGTGAGATGCTGCAGGAGCCGAACATTCGCTCTAGCCAAGTTGTTCCGTACGGCAAACAAAAAAAGCCCGCCGCACCTTTCGGCACGGCGGGAGATCAGTCGTTTACCAGGCACGACGGGGGTGGACGGGAGTGTGTGCCCGGATCGTGTGGAATTCTACGCGCGCCGCCGGCACGCGTCTACCAACCGGCAGTAGCTAAGGGCTGGGTCACTTCTGAACGATCAGCCGGCCGGCTGATCGGGCGTCAGCGGCTCGAGCGGGGCAGGTGCTGGCGTGATGATGAATTCCACCGACGGAGCCGAAACGACGATCGGCTTCGTCAGCTTGTGCCAGAGATTGCAGGCATAGGAAAAGCGGGCATCATAGCGCGCCTTCCAACTGCGGCAGCCAACGGGATCGTGACGGAGCGCTGATAGGTCTCCCGGCCTTCCGGCAGATAGCCTTCGATAAGCGAGCGACGGTCGACGGTATAGGTGGAAGGCACATGGATCGTCCCTTCGGAATCGGTCACGAAGCGCTCGACCGTGGCCGCACAAACCCGGCTCTGGACGCTCGTATATTGGAGATCGAGGACACCTCCTTGCGGAACCTCTGGCGTCAAGACCGTCGCCTGTTCGAACGCGATCGGCGGTCCAAAGCCGATGAAACCAGGACTGCAACGCCGACGCCGGCGAGAGCGGCCATGATGAAAACCATCGCCGCCGGCAGGTCGACCTTGCGCCAGAAGGCGTTCCAGGACCGCTTCAGGATCATTGCTTGCCTCCGGAAGCGCGGAAATTGGCCATGACCTGGTTGAGCGCCACCAGCGTGCCGGGCACTTTCTTGATCCTCCGCTCGAACGCTTGCTGGCCCTTGTCCATGAGTGGCAGACCCGCCTCCACATAGAGCGCGGGCTTGGTCACCTGTCCAACTTCCTTCTGCGCGACTTACAAGGAATACGCATATGGCGACTGGAACCGTGAAGTGGTTCAACGGCACCAAGGGGTTTGGATTTATCCAGCCCGACAATAGTGGTCAGGACGTTTTCGTCCACATTTCCGCTGTCTAACGCGCGGGCCTCTCGACCCTCGCTGACGGCCAGAAGATCAACTATGAGATCGAGCAGGACCGCCGCACTGGCAAATCCTCCGCTGGCAGCCTCAGCAAAGCTGGCTGATTTTCTCCTGCCCCCCGGCAAGAGCCGGAAGTACACGGCAAGTCCGGATGTAAATCGCGATGCTCGTCGGCATCGACGTCTATAGCGCAGCATCCCGCCTTCGTGCAGTGTTGATCTGCGCGCTGTTGGCCGGGTCGGAGTTTGGGTCTGAATCCCGATCCCTTCCGCGTGATTTTCCAAGCGTCAAAGATGTTTTGCACCACCCATGAAGCCCAAAGTCGTCCTTCCGCAGCTCACGAAGCCGTGCACATCAAGAATGCGGTGGCTGGGCTTCGGTTCATGACTTTCGATTTGACCCGCGCCCCGGCCAGCGCGCCCTCGGCAGGCGCTACGAACTCGAATACGGTGGTTGGACCGATGCTAAGCATCGGGGTAATTCAAGCACAAAGCTTTGCCTATTAATCCTGTGGTCACAAACGGCCTTGATGGCCAAGCAGCCCGCGTGAAACCCGATGTGCAGCCGCACGGTCTTGAGCTTTTTGCAATTCATCCGTAACCTGGAGTTGAACCGCAATGCGCATATCGCCTCGAGCGGGCGCTTGGCGATTATGATCGCGATGTTGTCTTAGCTAGGATGTTTCCCATCCGCTTGGTTAGGCTGTCGAAAAGAAACAATCGCTCTTCGATCACTTACTTCCGGAGCCCAATATCATGATGAAATATCGAGACGTTAAACCAGGCCTTAAAGAAGAAGTGCCCTGGTCTGACAGCCTGACCACCTACGACCGCCAGCACTTTACAACCTACCTGAGGCTCCTGGATGCAGGTGCCGACGAGGCGAGCTATGAGGAGATGGCGCAGGTCATCCTCGGCATCGATCCGGTGCAAGAGCCGGAGCGCGCCCGGAAAACCGTGCGAAGCCATCTCGATCGGGCGAACTGGATGGTGACGACCGGTTACAAGGAATTGTTCGCCGGATGAGGCTACCGAGCCGAGAACGTTCCAACAATTCCGATTATACGGGATTTTGTCCGTGTTATTGTACAATGAGCAATGACACGAAACAGGATGCGGGGCTTTGGACAGCGTGAACGACGTGATCCTTGTGGCCGAAGTCGCCGAAACGGGCAGCTTTACCCGTGCCGGGGGCGGATCGGGATCCCCAAATCCACGGTCAGCCAGCGCATCGCCTAGCTTGAGGCACGTCTGGGACTGCGGCTCCTCAACCGTTCCACCCGGCACATAAGCCTCACCGGCAGCGGCCAAGTCTATCTCGATTACTGCCGCCGCGTTCGCGCAGAGGTCTCGGCCGCGAACATGGCGAGGACCTATCGGAAGGAACAGCCTGTCGGGACGCTGAAGATCACCTGCCCAGATTAACAGCCACCTATTTCATGCCTACCTTCCTACACGGATTTACGACGCAGTTTCCGCGGATCGCGGTCGAGCTGATCGCCACAAACCGGCACCTCGACATCATCCGTGAGCGGGTTGGTTTCGCTTTTCGCGTTGGCAAGGCCACAGGTCAGGACCTGATCGTGCGGCGTGTCTCCTCGATCAAACATGCGGCCCCTCGGCATCCAGGTGATCGCTATTGCGTACCGCACCGGCGAGGCATGGAACGAAACCGCGTATTCGAACCCCGAGTTAGACGCCAAGGTCAACGAGGCCCTCTCGATCGCCGACGCCGACAAGCGCAAGGTCGTCTTGAAAGACATTCAGACGATGCTCCGGGACTCGGGCATCCTCATCCAGCCCTACTGGCGCAAACTCTACAACAGCTCGGTCCCGCCGTGAAAACCACGGCATGCATCCGACGATCGAAGCCGACCACGGCAAAGTCTGGCTTGTGCAGACCTGATGTACCCGGGCTTGAGGCGGGCTCGCCCGTTCCGACGCTCGTTAACGGCCAAACGGTCAATTATGAGATAGAACAGGATCGGCGGACCGGCAAATCGTGGCCGGCAACCTGAGCAAGGCTGGCTGAACCAGCCATGCGATTTCGGCAAGCGCATCAAGCAAGCAAGCTTCAGTGCACCAAAATGATCAAGTCTGGTGGCCCACCGGCACGTCGAGTCGGCACGTCGTTGAAGTGTCACCTTCGCTGACCTATATGCGCGCTGCGTCGGATGTTTCCTCCCATTCGTCCGGCGCGTTCCCCTCTGGAGGTTTTAACCTTCATACCTGGCCGGACCTTTGGTCCGGCCTTTTTCTTGCGCGCGAGAAATGGGTAGACTGAGGTGACGACGTCCGGCCGCTGGTTGGACGATCTCGCTGTGCATAAGTCCAATATCGCGTTGCCACTTCACTGGTGAAATGAGAACCATGATGAGAGGCTGTCAAGCCGATGGCTTATCTTCGCCAGCCCGGCGGCTGAAGACTGATCCATGGCCGTTTTCTCGGCCTACCATTCTTGTCGGTGCATTCGAGGGCGATGGCAATTCCCCGCCTGCTTTTGCCGATATTTTCACAAGAGATGTGGAAGAACTGACTATGCTGCAGGGTTGTCGAAGACCATGGGCAACCCACGTTTCGACGCCATCTCGACCACTAGTTCTTCGATCGCTTGATCGGAAAGGCGGGTCTGCAGTGTCGTACGAATCCGTTTGACCAGTGCGTGCACCGGCAAAGGCGCGAGATCCTCGACATCATCGAGAAGCCGACTGACTTCGATCACAACGTCAGCAGCGATGTCGCTCGGCAAATCTCGCATAAGCCATCTCCGATCGACGTAAATATTGCCGTCTTCCTGACCGTTGTCGAGTCAAGCAGATGAACCTCGGGTTGTTTCCCACGACGGCAGGACTGGACGCTCTGCTGCCGGCTGCACCACCCCGGTCATCGCTGTGATGGCGTGAAGGTCCGCTTCCCCAGTCACTTTGGAAGCCATCGAGGCTACCATCATTTGGACCTCAGTCGCTGCGTAGGATCTTCGCTTCTAACGCCGCTACAACGAAGGCCCGTCTCGCAACCGGCGGCTGAGCTTCACCACGCAGAACCTGAAGACATGCATCCATAGCCAGTTTTCGCTTCTCCGTCTGATGAGGGAAGCTCCGCAGCAGGATCGTCGCTGCCTCGTTCACGTCGAGTATGACGCGCTCACGGTCATGCCGGCCAACTTGCACCACCACGGGCCGGACGAACCTGCTCGACATGCAATTACTCTCTCAGGTTCGAACCTCGATAAGGTCTTCGCGTATCATGACGTGGGGTCAATTTATACGTGTATTGGCTAGGCCCGAGGAGAATTTGCAGGTGCTCGATCCAAGACAAGTTGCCTGTCCAATTCAGGTCGCTATCTGAAATCCCGATGGGTCCCGGCCTTGTTGCGCAAGAAAGCACAACGGATTTCTGTCGCGCTCGGAAGGTGAAGCGGCGCTTGGTCCTACGCGCGGGCTTTCCTGAAGGCCGAGCCTTCCCTCCGCTTCTTTCGGCGCGGACAGGCCGACAGAGGCAGAGGGCGGACGGGATTGCGGGTGGCGGGTGGAGGTCCGGGAGATCGGCTCCCGGCGCCCGCCGCGGAGCTCCAACCATGACACAGATGGAAATTCACACGCCCACACGCAATGATCGTCGAGGCTACAAGGTCGACGTCAGCCGCGGCCAGCGCATCGGCCGGGTGTCGTCGGAGTGGTTTAGCCGCCCGGCGGACGAGCGCTACCTTTCTCTCACCGATCTCCACAATTCGGTGAAATGGCGGTCGGAGCGCAGCAAGACCCGGATCGTCGAAGGTGAGCTGATTCGCGTCGAGGCCAGCCGCGACGATCCGGAGCGCCTGAGGCTAATGCTGCCCGATGCGCCTGCCCCAGTTGCCCCCACGCATTGGAGTTTTGGCCAACTCGCCAGCCTGGTAGGCGCGCCGGCCACCTATCTGCGCCAGCTTCCGGCCCCGCTCGCGGCGATCAACCTTCAGCACGGCCTCCTCAACCGCCGCGCCTTATCCTGACTCTGTAATTCTGTCTCAGAATCAGGCATTGAGGCGCCCCACCGACTGTTCCGGTGAAGCTCTTCAGACGTCCGGGTCAAGCGTTCCCGCAGCGCAGCGAGGACAACGCTTGACGCGGCGGCGGCGCGACAAGCTGTTCATGGGGTGCAGGCGAAGTCCTGCACCCCTGCCACGCGGCGAGCGGGAGAGCGCGAGGGGAACCCCTCGCATTCTAAATAATGAAGTTGCGCCGAAGGCGCTCCGTTTAGGTATCGTGCGTGCAGTTGTATTTTACCGATCTTGGCGCTGTTTCGCGCCCGCTTTCCATCAACGACCTCACACTGGGCATCGCGCCCGGCGTACACGACGTGGTCGAGCGCGCCGGGCTGATTGACGGCATGCCCTTCATCCTGGCGGATGACGGCAGTTACGATCGCGATCTCAACAGGTTCTTCCGCGCCTGTCCGGGCATGGGCGCGCGCTCGCCGAACACGTGGCGCTCCTACGCCCGGGACATTCTCGTCTGGGCGCGCTTTCTCGGCGAGCGGCGCGGCGGCAAGACGGTCTGGCGGGCAGATCGTCATGACATGCTGGCCTTTCACAGGGCACGCCGCCTATCGGATGCCGGGTTCCGTATCTCGGCAGCGAGCCGGAACCGGAGTGTCGCAGCACTCGACAAGCTTTATCGCTGGGCCATCGAAGAAGGGATCATCACGACCTCGCCGTTCAGCTACGGCGTCACCCTTCGCAGGGCGGCGGGCACGCACGCCGTGCTCGCCGTCCAGACAAACCGGGCGCGCGAGCGTGCGGCGCGGCGGCACGATATGCGCTACATCGACCTCGGCCGCTATCTCCTGTTCCGCGACGTGGGGCTGCGCGGACGCTTGCCCGACGGCTCCGAGGACCCGACGTGGCGAGGCCGCAATGGCGAACGGAATGCACTGTTCGCCGAGCTTCTGGTAACCACCGTCTGCGGCTGACGGAGGCGGGCAGCCTGCTTCTGGCCGATCTTCCCCGCGCGAAGGATGCTGGGTCGCGCTCGGTCCCGTTTGACCTTCCGGGTCCGATCGCCAAGGGCGGACGGCCGCGCCGCATTCGCATCCCCCGCCGCGTGTTGGCAATGATCAACGACTATATCGATCTTGAGCGCAGCATATCCGCCGCGCGGTCGGAACCCTCGGTGTCCGATCCGCTCTGGTTGATGCCGGAGGGCGGGAAGGCCGTCGACGCGGCAGGCAAGCGGGCCCGGCTCGACCGCCTGACCCCGGGCGAACGCCGCCGTGTGCTGATCGGCGCGCCGGGCCAGGCGCAGCACGCCTTGCTCTGGCTCACCGAAGGCGGCCAGCCTGTGCCTTCGGCCACCTGGGAAGCCGCCTTTCGCCGGGCCTGCGCCCGCTGCCGCCGCTTCGGTATCGACGTCGACGTGACCCCCCATACATTGCGGCACACCTTCGCTGTCAACATGCTTTCCATGTTGATCCGCGAGCAGATCGGCGCGGTGTTCGATCCACAGGATCGGCATGGTGCGGCCTATCGACGGATTCTCGGCGATCCGCTGCAAAAGCTCCAGCATCTCCTGGGGCACGCGAGTATCACCAGCACCTACATCTATCTCGACAGCCTCGCCGAGGCGCAGGAGCTGGTCGAGGCGGCCGCAGATCGCTGGGCCGAAGATACGGCCGGTGATGTGCAATGACCACTGCGGTAGCTATGTCGGTGCGGCGGCCGGGCCGCCGTGCGCTCTTTCCCGAGGCGTTGCCCGATCCGGAAGGCGAAGCCGGTGCTGCGATCGCGTCGCTCCGCTTCACCGTCACACTGGCGGATCGCAGCATCACGATCGACCTCACGACGCTGAGCGGCCGCAAGGCATTGGCGCGGACGCTTGCCGGCGCGCTCTGGCGCGCCTGCCAAGTCGGCGGTCCAGCGGGCTCGATCTCGACAGCCTCCGCCTATGCCAATGCGCTCAAGGTGTTCTGGCGCTATCTCGTTTTCGCCAGCCCGCACAGCCTTGCGGACGTGAGTGCTGCCTGCATCGACGGCTTCGACGGCTGGATGGAGGAGAGCGGCCTCCATCCCAATCACCGGCTGCACCGGATGAGCAAGGTGCTCAACCTGCTCCGGCTCGCCGACGCTGCTGAGCCCGGCCATCTGTCGCCCGATGCCTCGCGCCGATTGATGTACACGAGCGACCGGCCCGGCGTGCGCGCACGGCCGCGCGATGCCTATGGCGATGATGTTGCCGGGGCATTGCGGAACGCCGGGCGCATCGATCTCACTACGATCACCCGTCGCTTTGCCGAGGCCGATCGTACAATCGATGATACCGATCCGGACAAGGCGCTGGCGGCGGCACACGAGCAGGCTATGGCGGTCATCGATGCGCAAGGCGTCATCGGGCACCGGCACCCGCTCTTCAAGCGGCTCTATACGCTTCGCCGTGAGAGCGATTTGCCGAATGACCGCTTAATCCACGATCTGCACGGCCGCCGGCACCTGCTCGCCGCCGATCTCGTGCCGCTCATTGTCCTCGTATCGCTCGACACCGGCCTGGAGATCGAAGCGATCAAGGGCTTGCGGGCCGACTGCCTGAAGAACCCGTCCGGCGGCTATGTCGAGATCGAGTATTGCAAGCGGCGGGCGCGCGGCGCCGAGTGGAAGCGGCTGCGCGTGCGCGATGGCGGTTCCTCGACGCCGGGCGGCTTGATCCGCAAGGTGCTGCAGTGGACCGCTCCGGCGAGAAGCCGGCTTGGCGCGGACACGCTCTGGGTTCACTGCGCCTGGGGCCGGCTGACACCACGCATCCTCAGCATGAAGGAAGCCGTCGTCTCGTGGACTGGGCGGCACGGCATTCTCGACGAGCAGGGCCAGCCGTTCCGACTCAACCTGACGCGCCTGCGCAACACGCATAAGGCGACATGGTACCGGCGCACAGGCGGTCAGCTCGATCGCTTCGCCGTCGGCCATAGCGTCGCGGTCGCGGCCAATCATTATGCCGACATCCCCGCACTTCGCCATCTGCACGACACGACGATCGCCGACGCCATGAGCGATGCGCTCGACGCCGCGCTGCGCCCGTGCATCCTGTCGTCGGACGAGGAAGCTGCCGTCCGCGCCGATCCGGACCAGGCCATCGGTTTGCCAGTCTCGGGAGCGGCGGGCATTCATTCCCTGTTGAGCGGCGAGCAGGACGTCTGGCTCGCCAGCTGCGGCGGCTTCTACAAGAGCCCGTTCAGCGCCGAGGGCGAGGCCTGTCCATCGCCGTTCTGGGGCTGTCTCGAATGCAGCAACGCGGTGATCACCGCCCGCAAGCTGCCTGCGCTTTTGGCCTTCCTCACCTTCATCCGGGCGCAGAGGCAGACACTCAGCGAAGGCGACTGGACGACCAAGTTCGGCCGCGTTCATGGCCGGATCGCCGATCAGATCCTGCCCCGGTTCAGTGATGCCGAGATCGAGCAGGCTCGTCAGGTTGCGGTCTCGGACCCAGCGCTCATCTACCTGCCGCCGGAAGCGGGTGCGCCATGATGCCGGCACCGATCAAGCTGCCGCAGCGCGCATCGCTGCCGTCGGTCATTTATGGCGACGATGAGCCGGTGCTCGCTGGCATTCCGATCAGGGAGGACGCCGACAGCACGCAGCTTCCCCGCTTCGGTGACGATCACTGGGATTTGGGCGCTGCCATTTTCCGGGTGAACGCGCGCTATTCCAATTACCGGCTGAACTTCGCCCGCATCGCCGACCCGGTGACGCGACGGCTGGCGAAGGAGTACGTGATCGCCCGTTTGCGCATCCATGTGCCGGGATATCGGGCGCCCTGCGGCGCGACCTCGGCGATCCGTTTGCTGCGCTATATCCAGCATTTTGCGGCGTTTCTCATTGCACGGATCGGCGAGGTCGATCTGAGCCGGATCGATCAGGCCCTGCTCGACGCCTATCTCATCCATGCCCGTGACGGCGGCCGGCGAACGCCACATGAGACGGTGAAGTATGTCGAGGTGCCGATCGACCTGCATCACCTGTCGCCATGGCTCACCGGCGGCGGCATCGGTCCGCTCCCCTGGCGTGGGCGAGCGGCCCACCGCGTTGCAGGACGACCGCCGGCACCGGCCGAGAACGCCACGCCGCGCATTCCCGAGCCGATCATCGGCACCATGCTGCGCTGGGCGCTCAAATATGTCGAAGTCTACGCGCCCGATATTCTCGCGGCGCGAGCCGAGCTGGACGCTCTGGAAGCCCGCTGCGCACGGTTGATCGCGCGGGACACACGGACCGGACGGGCCGTCGCCAAGACCTATCGCGCCCGCGTGGCGAAGTGGCTCGACGCGCGCCGGGCCACCGGCCGGGGCGTGCCGATCTGGGAGCGCGCGCCCAACGCCGCCCGCCGGATTGATCCGCTGACCGGCCAGGTGATCCCGCCCTACAATCTCCACCTGATGCGCCTGCATGCTGGTGCTCCCGAAAGCGGTCGCGTCAGCCAGTCCGATCGGACCGCACAGCTGATCGACGAAGCGGCTGCCGAACTCGGGATCGAGGTTGGCGGTCTCGATACGCCGATCTCGATCGATCCGGACACCGGGCTGCCATGGCGAGAACGCTTCGACGGCCTAAGCCTCGCTCGCGAGGAGCGCATGCTGCAGGGCGCGTGCTATCTCGTCTGCGCCTACCTCACCGGCATGCGCGACAGTGAGGTGCAGGCCATGCAGCCGGGTTGCGTGTCGGCGGTGCGCAGCGCTGACGGCCTGGTCGAGCGCTACCGGGTGCGCAGCACCGTCTACAAACGTCATGGCGCGCGCGGCATGACGGCCGACTGGATCACGATCGAGCCCGTTGCCCGGGCCGTCGCCGTGATGGAGGTTCTCTCCGAACGCAATCGCCGGGGGAAGGGGCTGTCATCCCTGTGGGTGACGCTGAAGGACTGGCCCTGGAGCGCTGACCATCTCGGCATGGGCGCGGCCATGACGCTCAACCTGTTCCGCGACAGCCTGGATGCGCGCTCCGGAGACACACCGGCAATCCCGCGGATTGGAGAGGAACCCTGGAAGTTCACGACACGGCAATTGCGCCGCACAGTCGCTTGGTACATCGCCAACCGGCCGTTCGGCACCGTCGCGGGCAAGATCCAGTACAAGCACGCCTCCGTCGCCATGTTCGAGGGCTATGCGGGCTCGACGCAGGCCGACTTCCGCCTCGCCGTCGAGCGTGAGCGCGCACTCGGCCAGCTCGACGATATCGTCGTCCATTACGAGGCCTTTCTTCGGCGTGAAGGCCCTGCCGGGCCGGGTGCTGCGCGCTTGCGACGGGAGTTCGCGCGTGTGCAGGACGAGCTTGGCGATCTCCCGGGCCGGATCATGGATCGCAAGCGACTGCGCACCATGCTCGCCCATCTTGGCCGTACCTTACATGTTGGCTTTCTCAGTGATTGCCTCTTCGATGCCGCGACCGCGCTCTGCCTGGCCGCCTCGCCGGAGACCGAGCGACCAGCGCCGGCCTTGTCCCGATGCAGCCCCGATCGCTGCCCGAACGCCTGTCTGACCGTCCGGCATCGCGAGCCCTGGCAGGCCTCGATCGCAGAAGGCGAAGCGCTGCTTGCCGATCGTCGCCTGTCACTGCTTCAGCGCACAGCGATCATGAAGGACAACGACCGCAAGCGCCGGCTGATCGCACCCCTGATGGACGGGGATGCATGATCGCTCTGGGTCCGAAGAGCGAAGCCGCGTTGAGGGCGGCCATGGCAAGGCTGCTCGACAGCCGGCCCGAGCGCACCGACGGCGCGCTCACCGTCGCCAACCTGGCGCGCGAGGCCGGCGTCAGCCGGGCAACAGCGAACCGTGCGGTCGATCTTCTCGCCGAGTTTCGTGCTGCCGAAGCCCGCCACCGGCGGTCATCTCCTCAAGCACTGAAGAACCGCGTCCGCTCCCTCGAGGCCGAGCTTCGGGCCATGCGCGGTGCCGGGATGGCCGAACTGCGCGCGCTCACCCGCACGCTTGCGCAGCATATCCAGGTGCTGACGTTGCAGGTTGCCGAGCGTGACGCGGCGATTGCCGGCTTGCAGGATGAACTGGCGCGATCGAATGAGGCCAAGGTCGTTCCGCTGCAGCGCGGGCCGCGAGACGGCGCTGGCTGAGAGCCACGCGATATCCTCACCGCCGGCCGGTCCTGCGGCCATCGGTCATGGCCGACGTCTCCTGTGCTCGCCCGTCGAGGCAGGGGCTCGGTTGTGGCAGACGCTGCCTGCCCGTCAACCCTGTTCCGCACCAGTAACCGAGAACAGGGCGTGACGGCCCGGCTCGCCGCGTCTGCCCCTGCCGCTTCGCCCTCGACGGAGAGGGCGAGCACAGGAGGCACCCATGACCACCGATCGCAACAGCCAGGCCCGGACCGTCAACGATATCTACGAGCGCGTCACCAACCAGATCATCGCCGCCATCGAGGCCGGCGCAGGAGAGTACCGGATGCCCTGGCATCACGATGGATCGGCCATCACCACACCCGTCAACGTCGCCTCACGCAAGACCTATCGCGGCGTCAACGTCATCACCCTTTGGGCTGCGGCGCATGCGGCCGATTATCCCGCCGGCATCTGGGGCACCTATCGCCAATGGCAGGAGATCGGCGCCCAGGTTCGCAAGGGCGAGCGCGGCCACCTCGTCGTGTTCTGGAAGACGAGCGATCGCAGCGGCGGCACAGATCGTCAGGACGACGGCGAGGATCACGACAAGCCCGCACGGCGCCTGTTTGCCCGTGGCTACACGGTCTTCAATGCCGCCCAGGTCGACGGATATACACCGCCCGAGATGCAGCTGCTGCCGATGGCCGAGCGGATCGAGCACGCCGAGCGATTCTGCACGGCGCTGAGCATCGACATCCGCCATGGCGGCTCGCAGGCCTGTTACATCCCCTCCAGGGATCACGTGCAGATGCCCGAGTTCGCCTGTTTCCGGGACGCCGTTGCCTATTACGCCGTGCTGCTCCACGAATGCGGACACGCCTCCGGCGCCAAGCATCGCCTCGACCGCGATCTCTCCGGACGGTTCGGCTCGGCCGCCTACGCCATGGAGGAATGCACGGTCGAACTTCTCAGCGCCATGATCTGCGCCGACCTCAACCTCAGCGTCGAACCGAGGCCCGATCACGCCCGCTACATCGCCTCCTGGCTCGAGGTGCTGCGGTCCGACAAGCGCGCCATCTTCACGGCGGCAAGCAAGGCACAAGAGATCGCCGACTGGATGCAGGCCCGGCAGGGCGACGCTTGCCGGAACGATGTCCGGGGCGCCGCATAGGCGCCCCCTCAATGGGCCGTTTCATGACCCCGACCGCGTGTCGATCAGTTGACCGCACCTTC
Source organism: Mesorhizobium sp. M1328 (assembly GCF_040318075.1). Lineage (NCBI taxonomy): Bacteria > Pseudomonadati > Pseudomonadota > Alphaproteobacteria > Hyphomicrobiales > Phyllobacteriaceae > Mesorhizobium > Mesorhizobium sp. M1328. The sequence continues at coordinate 127,452 of NZ_JAMYLO010000018.1, forward strand.
CTGGAACAGCGTCTCGATCAGCGGGCATTCCGGCAACGTGCCGTCGGCGCATTTCACGACCACGTCCTTGAGGACACGCTCCATGCGTTTCAGATCGGCAATCTTTGCCCGCACATCGTCAAGGTGCGTGGCGGCGACGACGCGCGCCTCGGCGCAGGGCTGGTCGCGCTCGTCGACGAGACGCAGCAGTTCACGGATTCATCGAGAGAGAAGCCGAGCTCGCGCGCCCTGAGCACGAAGCGCAGGCGCCGTTCGTGCGTGGAGTCGTAACTGCGATAGCCGCTCGTCGTGCGGGGCGGCTCGGGTAGAAGGCCAACCTTCTCGTAATAGCGCACGGTCTCCAGATTGCAGCCCGTCCGCCGCGCGAGCTCCGCCCGCTGCAGGCCCTTCACCACGGCGTGATCGCGCATCGCAAATTATCCCTTGACCCTGTAGGAACTACAGACCGCATGGTACGGCACAGTGAGGATTTCGGCAAGGAAAGAGAGAGCAGACATGGTTGCATCGCGATCCGGAATGGCGGGGATCACAACGACTTCGACAGACTTGCCCGCCCCTGAGCGGGGCGAGGCTGGCCGGCAGCGTCTGATCGCCGTTGGCGGTATTCTCGGCGCGCTCGCCGCCTCGTCATGCTGCATCGTGCCGCTGATCCTGTTCAGCCTCGGCATTGGCGGCGCCTGGATCGGCAACCTGACGGCGCTTGCACCCTACAAGCCCTTCTTCGTCACCGGCACGGCAGGCCTTCTCGGTTACGGCTTCTACCTCGTCTACTGGAAGCCCAGACGCGCCTGCGCCGATGGCGCAGCCTGTGCCCGCCCGATCCCCAGCCGCTTCGTTCAGCTCGCGCTCTGGATCGCGACGGTACTCGTAGTGGCCGCCTTCGCCTTCGACTACATCGCCCCGCTGCTGCTCGATGCCTGAGACAAAGGAGTTTCACCCATGACCAAGTATTTAAGCGCGCTCGCCCTGATCGGCTCCGTCATCGGGGCTCCGGCCGCGTGGGCTGGCGAGCGTACCGTCACCTTCGCCGTCGACAACATGACCTGCGCCTCATGTCCCTACATCGTGCAGAGCTCAATGGCGGCGGTCCCGGGCGTTGCGAAGGTAGCTGTCTCTTTCGAGGCCAAGACCGCGACCGTGACCTTCGACGACGCCAAGACGAACCCGGACACTATCGCGACCGCCAGCATGAATGCCGGCTATCCGGCCCATCCGACACAGCAGGGCAGTTGAGATGAGCGACCGCGCCCTGGTCCGCGCCGCAGTCTGCTGCGCGGCGCCGCTCCTCGCCGTGGGTCTGCCCCTGGCCGGCCTTGGCGCGTGGTTGGCAGGCGCCGGTCTGGTGGTGCTTCCCCTGATCGGCGCCGGCCTCGGCCTCATCGCGTGGGGCGTCCATCATCGCCGGGTAACGGTCGCGGGCTGCGAGACGAAGATTCACAAGGAAGGCGTGAAGCCATGAACGATTGCTGCGCATCCTCCTCGCCCGGGAACAAGGCTGCGGCTTCCATATCTGTGACACTGCCGAGCTACCCAGTGCGGCCAGGCGTGACGTTTCCGGACTGGTCCGTGGTCACATCGCCCCTCGTCAAAGACGCACTGCTGGCCATGAACGATGTTCTGCGGATCATGGCTGGACCCAACCAACCCGCCGATCGTTGGAGCGACCGCGACCGTCTCGTGGATCGAGTTCGCGTTGCGCTGCTTAAGCTCTACGCCGAGGCAGGGCGAGCACCGACCCAAAGTGCGATTGCCAAGCACACCGGGTTGAGCGAGACGACCGTCCGGTCTCTGCTCGACGAGCTTCGCAGTCGCGATCTTGTCGTGCTCGACGGCGACGGGATCGTCGGCGCCTATCCCTTTACCGACCGGGATGCGGACCATCAGGTCACCTTGGACGGGCGCGTCGTTAACGCCATGTGCGCGGTCGACGCGCTCGGCATCGGCGCCATGACCGATCGCGACATCGCGATTGCCTCGCGCTGCCGCCATTGCGGCGCACCGATCCGGATCGCCACGCGAGATCAAGGGCAGGCGCTGGCCGACACCGAGCCGGGGACGGCCGTCATGTGGCAAAGCGTCCGCTATGAAGGCGCATGCGCCGCGAACTCGCTGTGCGCGACAACCGCCTTCTTCTGCTCGGACGACCATCTCTCCGCCTGGCGCCGTGATCGTTCCGCGGAGGAGCCAGGATTCCGGCTGTCGATCGAGGAAGGGTTGCAGGCTGGTCGGGCTCTCTTCGGACCCAGCCTCGCTGGCCTCGAGATGGCACACGCGTCGATCGGCTCGACATCGAAGAGCGCTGCAGCAACAGACCGCCCCGTCCGCGCGAACGGTCGCAACAGTGGCGCCTACGATCTCGTCGTCATCGGCGCGGGCTCGGCCGGCTTCTCGGCTTCGATCACGGCCGCCGATCAAGGCGCGCAAGTCGCCCTCATCGGCCACGGCACCATCGGCGGCACCTGCGTCAATATCGGTTGCGTCCCATCGAAGACGCTGATCCGCGCTGCCGAGACACTTCACAACGCTCGCGTGGCAGCACGTTTCGCCGGCATCACGGCCGAAGCCGAACTGACCGATTGGCGCGGAACCGTCCGCCAGAAGGACGCGCTGGTTTCCGATCTGCGCCAGGCCAAGTACATTGACCTGCTGCCGGCCTATAACGGCATCGCTTATCGCGAGGGCGCGGCGCGGCTCGTGGAAGGCGGTGTCGAGGTAGACGGCGCGCGCATTCCCGCTGGCAAGATCATCATCGCAACCGGCGCGCGACCGGCGGTGCCCGCCATCCCTGGCATCGAGGACATGCCGTATCTGACCAGCACGACCGCACTCGATCTTGAGGAGTTGCCGCGATCAATGCTCGTCATCGGCGGCGGCTATATCGGAGCGGAACTCGCCCAGATGTTCGCCCGGGCCGGCGTCAGGGTGACGCTCCTGTGCCGGTCTCGCCTGCTCCCCGCGGACGAGCCCGAGATCGGCGCGGCGCTGACGGGATATTTCGAGGACGAAGGGATCGCCGTGATCTCTGGCATCGCCTACCGTGCGATCCGCAAGACCGAGGACGGCATTTCGCTCGACGTTTCGCGCGACGGCCAGAACACGACGATCGACGCCGATCAGGTGCTGATCACCACCGGCCGCACGGCCAACATCGAAGGCCTTGGGCTCATCGAGCACGGCATCGCCCTCTCGCCGAGGGGCGGCATCGTCGTCGACGATCGGATGCGCACGACAAGAGCCGGCATCTACGCCGCCGGCGACGTCACCGGCCGCGACCAGTTCGTCTACATGGCAGCCTACGGCGCCAAGCTGGCCGCAAAGAATGCTCTCAACGGCGACAGCCTGCGCTATGACAACAGCGCCATGCCGGCCATCGTGTTCACCGATCCGCAGGTGGCGAGCGTCGGCCTGACCGAGGCGGCGGCGCGCGCGGCCGGGCATGCTGTCCGCGTCTCGACAATCGGTCTCGACCAGGTGCCGCGCGCGCTCGCAGCTCGCGATACCCGTGGGCTCATCAAGCTCGTCGCCGACGCCGGCAGCGGTCGGCTGCTCGGGGCGCATATTCTCGCGCCGGAAGGCGCCGACAGCATCCAGACCGCGGCGCTGGCGATCCGACAGGGCCTCACCGTCGAGGACCTCGCAGATACGATCTTTCCGTATCTCACCACAGTCGAGGGCCTCAAACTCGCGGCGCTGTCGTTCGACAAGGACGTTGCCAAGCTGTCTTGCTGCGCCGGCTGAGCACAAAATCTGTCTCACGAACCTCCGACTGTCGGAAGCGCAGCAAAATCCGGCCTTTCAGCGCACGAAAGTTCGACTGAGACAGGTTGACTGTTCAGATAACGGACCGAGCAGGTGAAGACGCTGGAAATCGAGAACGGACGCCTCGAGTTGCGAGCGGTAACAGGCCCCGACTACGGCAGGATTTTCGATGAAGAGCTGATCGCGGCCGTCCAAAAAATCGCCGGCAACGGCACCGGGGACACGCGCTGGAAGGTGCCTGGCGTGCTCGACTGGTCAACGGGAATCTACAACCCAAACGTCGACATCTCCAACGACACGACGACGCTCTATGCGTCCGACCGCGATGTCTTTGTGTTTCTTGTCGACGACCTGAACCCGATCGAGGCCGGGCGGCTGCCGAATGGGGGACCGGATCTTTATTTCCGCGGCTTCTACTGCTGGAATTCCGAAGTCGGAGCCCGCACCCTCGGGATCGCCAGCTTCTATTTGTGCGCAGTGTGTCAGAATCGTAACTTATGGGGCGTCGAAGATTTCCAGGAAATCACCATCCGGCATTCCAAATATGCCGCCTCGCGTTTCGCCTTGGAAGCCGACCAGCGCTGATCCAGTTCGCGGAGTCTTCGCCCATGCCGTTCGTCAATGGCATCAAGGCTTCGCGGGAGCGTGTCGTCGCCCGAGACGACGAGGACCGCCAGAGCTTCCTGCGCAAACGGGGCTTCTCCAAGTCCGAGACGACGAAGATCATCGATACTGTTCTGATGGAGGAAGGCAGGCCGCCGGAATCGATCTTCGACTTCGTGCAGGGCATTACGCGGGTGGCGCGCGACAAGCCGCATCAGGAAGTTCGCCTGGAGATGGAGGGCAAGGCCAAGAAGCTTCTCGATCTGGCAGCATGATACTGCAATGCTGCGCGCGGCGGGAACAGGTAACGTCACCGGGCTGCTGATGCCGCCAGTTTCGAACATGTGCATCGCTGCGGCGCGCAGCACACGCCTGCGCTGCCGGTCTGGCCAACACATCTCGCCGGTCTAGGTGTGCGCTGCACAAAATCGCAATGCTGCTATGCATAATTAATGCTTCTCGGGAGCGTGGAAGGGAGTAGGTTGTCGGTATCAAGTTTCGTCCGGGTCACCTCCTCCCGACCTTGGCGATCAGGGACGGCATTTATTCCTCCCGAATGCTGTCGTCCAAATCAAGCCCGCCGCACCTCCTCCCGCGGCGGGCTTTTTCGTTGTGCGAGCGGCGGCTTCTCGCAGCCCGATGAAGGAAACGAACGCGGAGGTCCGTCAGTCGGAGAGGTTGAATCGTTCGATGGTGACGGTACGCTCGATATCCACCGTAATCTCCAGCACTTCGTTCCATGCCTCCTCGCCACCGAGCTCGGAAAGGGCGAGAAGAAAGAACCTGCGCTGGAGATCGAGGCTCATCAGGCCAGGTGCGGTGTTGAAGGCGACCAGCCCGACATGCAGCTCCTCGCGGCCATAGAGGCCGCGAAAAATCGGTCGTGTTGTGCGTGACGAGCACATAGCCGTCATCGACCGCGCGTCGGGTCACCATATGGTCTTTGGCGCCGACGAGGCCCAGCCAGCGCACATGGCTCGACTCGGGGAAACCCCGTTCGCGCGCCAGTTTCGCAAGCTCTGGGCTCAGGCATTCGTCGATCAGGAATTTCACGAAGCGGCCGGCAGATCGTCGAGACGGATTGTGCGCGTCGACGTCGCCGCCGTGCTGCGCCACGCCGGCTTGACCGGCGGACGGCCACGCCGCGGATAGGCGAGCGCATAGTCGGCCGCGAGCCCGATCTGGTCGAAGGTCAGTTGCGGATAGGCTGCACGGATCGTCTCGGGCGTATCGCCATTGGCGAGCATGTCGGCAACGTCATGAACAAGTACGCGTGTTCCCACAAAGGCCGGCTGACCGCCAAGTACCGCTGGATCGCGCGCCACCATGGCCTTTGCTTTCCTCAGCCGGCTGAGGCCGGTCCTTACGCCGGCAGTAATCGGCTTCAGGTCGACCTTAAGCGGATCGTCCGCGACCACGGGCGCAGCATTATCGGCAATAGCGTGCTCGACGATACGCCGCCGCGCTGCCGGCGTCAGTGTCTCCGCCGTCAGCCAGGCGAGGCGTAGGCCGACGAGACCGGCTCCGACGATGACGCGGCTGCCGCGGCGTGTCTCGACACGGCCCCGCAGCAATCCGGCATCGATGATGCGATGGACCTGCTTGAGCGGCACCTGCGTTACCGCAGCCGCCTCATTGGCGGTGAGCACTTCGCTGCTAAACCCCGGCATGACAATAATCCTTCCACGTTCGTGGAAGATATATAGTCACTCTGCCCTCCGCAGTCCAGCGAAGCTTTGCGGCAGCCGGCGGCGTCCGGGCCAGGCGCCCGGCGGGGCAAAGGGGGGAGGGGGGTTCCTGACGGGCTTGGAGGTTCAGGGAGAGGCCCCGGGCCGCCCGTCATGGAGAACCTGACCATGGCAAAGAACGCCATTCAGAAGATTGCGATGAACGCCGCGGAGAATATTCCCTATGACAAGCTAATGCTGTCGCAGAAGAATGTTCGGCGCATCAAGGACGGCGTGTCGATCGAGCAGCTGGCCGAGGACATCGGACGGCGAAAGCTGATCCAGAGCCTGAACGTCCGTCCCGTGCTCGACGGGGAGGGCGAGGAAACCGGCACGTTCGAGGTGCCCGCTGGCGGCCGACGTTATCTCGCGCTCGGCATCCTCATCAAGCAGAAGCGGCTGGCCAAAAATGAGCTGATCCCCTGCATCGTCAACCGCGGGCAGGAGACCTCGGCCGAAGAGGACTCGCTTGCTGAAAACCTGCGGCGCGCCGACCTCCATCCGCTCGATCAGTTTCGGGCCTTCAAGACGCTCAGCGATCAGGGGCTCGATCCGGAGGAGATCGGTGCGCGCTTTTTCGTGTCGGCAGCGACAGTGAGGCAGCGTCTGCGACTGGCCTCGGTGTCGCCCAAACTTCTCGAGCTCTATGAGAAGGATGAAATCCGGCTCGAACAGATCATGGCGTTCTCCATCTCGGACGATCACGCGCGCCAGGAGCAGGTCTGGGAGCGGATTTGCAGCTCGCACATGCAGGAGCCGTACTACATCCGGCGCCTGCTGACGGAAACCACGGTCCGGGCCGATGATCGCCGGGCCGTCTATGTCGGCGCGGAAGCCTATGAAGCGGCCGGCGGGGTCATTCTTCGCGACCTGTTCGAGCAGGATTCCGGCGGCTGGTTCCAGGATGCGGCGCTCCTTGAGCAGCTTGTTTTCGACAGGCTGAAGACCGACGCCGAGACGATCCGCGCTGACGGCTGGAAGTGGGTCGAGGCGGCAATCAGCTTTCCCTATGGCCACACCTCCGGCATGCGGCGCATCTACGCCGAGGCGCAGGAGCTCAGCGCCGAGGAGATCGAACGCTACGACGCACTGAAGGCCGAGTACGACAAGCTCGATGCGGACTATGCCCAGGCCGAGGACGCCGACGAAGCAATCGAGGCGAAGCTCGACCAGCTGGGCGCCGAGCTCGACACGATCGATGAGCGTCCTCAAAGCTACGATCCCGTCCAGAAGGCCATCGCCGGTGTGTTCGTTACGCTTGCTGCGAACGGCAAGCTCCAGGTCGACGCCGGTTTCGTGCGGTCGGAGGACGAGCCGCGGACTGGGACCGACGACATCGATGAGGGCGAGGGAGGGGACGCCGAGGGCCCAACCCGATCCAATGGCGACGACGATGGCGATGATGTTGTCGTCAACGGCAAGCCGGTGGGTGACAGCTCTGGCGACGACGGCGAGGATGATGGCATCAAGCCGCTGCCCGATCGGCTCGTTTTCGACCTGACCGCGCAGCGCACGCTGGCACTGCGCAATGCGCTCGCCGGCCACGTCGACATCGCCTTCGTCGCCGCACTCCATGCCTTCGTCCTGCAGGTCTTCTATCGCTTCGCGCCGGACACGTGCCTGGAGATCAGCCTGAAGAGCGGCAGCTTCAGCCAGGTCGACGGTCTTGCCGAGACATCCTGGGCCAAGGAGATCGCCGAGCGGCACGAAGCCTGGGACCGCGATTTACCCGATGAGGCGGAAGGCCTGTGGGACTTCCTTCTCGGCCTCGACGAAGCAAGCCGCAAGGCGCTGTTCGCGCACTGCGTCTCGCTGACCCTCAATGCGGTGGTCGAACCCTGGAACAGGCGAGCGAAGGCGCTCGAGCATGCAGACGTGCTTGGCCGCTCGCTCCAGTTCGACATGGTCGACGCCGGCTGGACGCCTACGGTCGAGTTCCTCGGGCGGCTCACCAAGGCGCGGATTCTGCTGGCCGTCCGTGAAGCGCGTGGCGCAGACTCCGCGCAGCTGATCGACCACATGAAGAAGCACATCATGGCCGGTGAAGCCGCCCGTCTTCTCGAAGGATCGAACTGGCTGCCGGAGCCGCTGCGCCTCGAGGTCGATGAAGTGGCTACCGATGCTGGCGACGCGGTCGCCGGCGACATGTCGGACGAGGCGGCTCTCGACGGCAATGCCGCCGAGCTGCCGGCCTTCCTCGCCGATGATGCGGATGCGTCCTCCGATGAGCCGGTGACCATCGACGGCGACGAGGCGGACCACCTCCAGGCCGCCGAATAGTCGGCCTCACGCTCGCACCGGGCCCGGCATCATCGCCGGGCCCTTTATCATTTTCCGACATGGAGAAACCCGCATGTCAGCACATATCGTGTACGAATCCGCCCCATTGGGGAGCGTTATCCAATCAGCGACGGCACCGCGAAACCGCCGGCTCGCTTCACCAAGAAACTCGCTGCGTGGAAGAGCCGCAACGGCGTCGGTCGCCTGGTCAGGAAGGAACCACCGCGCGAACGCGCGACCTATAGCTCGTCCGCCCATTTCACCCTGCATGAGGGCGATTTCGGGCAGGGCGGCATCATCATCGTCTCGGTCAGGCGCACCTGGTCCGTCGAGACCGACCTGCGTTTTGAGATCGTCGAGCGTCCCACGATCGGCATGGTCCGTATCCTGCAGGAACTCGGTGACAGCCCGGAACTTCTGCATCTCGCCCAGAACCGGGAGGCGGCCGAACGCTGGCTCGCCAACAACCAGTATGGTCGGGCCTATCTCGAGGAATTCTCCGCCGATGAGGTCGGCGCCGACGTCATCGAGGGCCGCACGACCGCCTGATCGCTTCACCGCATAGAACCACCCCGACGACTGCCCGGTATCGCGTGAGCGGTCGCCGGGTCTTTCCCGTTTCATGGAGATCGACATGTTCGACTGGAACAGAAGCTGCGCCTATGACGAGCAACGGAAGAGACGTTTTCACACGACAGCCCGCTCACGGCCGAAGAAACTCGCCACCGAACTTGCCCTGCCGCAGGGAAGCTTTGACCTGCGCTCAAACAAGGCGGGCATAGCCGTTTCCGGTGAAATCACCCTGCACCATCACCGCGCCTACATCCAGGTCGGCCAGTTCGGTTTGTCCTCAGGTCACGGCATCCTGATCCGCACCTGCAAGGGCCGCAAGGACTATACCGGCGGGGCCAATCACTTCGTTGCGCTCGGCATGCTCGACAACATCCCGGCGCTCGCGGCCGCCGTGCGTGCCATCACCGGGGTTGGTCGAGACAGTTCGCATTCCTCCGAACGACGCGCGGCCTGAACCCTGTAAACCCCATTATCGCCGGCGCACGCGCCGGCCGCACGGTCGGCCAGTCGACAGCCACAACTCCACCAAGCAGTTGCGACGACGCGGTTCATGCCGCGCGTGGCCGACCTGCGTTCAGGAGAACGCCATGACCGCACATCCACCCTTCAGGAAGGTGCTGGGCGGCGTCGCAACCCGTGAAGAGATGTTTTCGCTGTTCAACCGGTATCGCGATGATGCCGGCGTCGATCCCCTTTGCGGCTCGATTTACGGAATTGGTTCGAGATTCTTGAAAGTGAGTATCGCTTCATGCTCGCGCTGATGCCGCCGCTCTTCCAGCGCACCGGCGACCGACATTGTTCAATCAGTGCTTCGCCGCCGGCCTGCGCATTTTCACGGTATTTGAGGCCAGCACCGACGAGATGCTCGTAGTCAGCGAGCCAACGTATCAGGGTTAGACTTCAACTCGGATGATCCTGGTCAGCTGATCACCGTGGTAATCGCCCATAGCGAGGCCGTGTGGCCGACTGGCTCGACGATATGATCGATCAGTCGCCGAACAAAACTTCGGATCAGGACCTGCCGCGCGGGACGTATCCGGCATTGCGTAAGGCGCCGATGAAGAGGCTGGCCGGGCCGGCGATACTCGTCCTGGCCTGCATCGGCAGCGGCAGAATGTTCCAGTCCTCCAAGGGAGCGATAAAGCTGGAGAAACTGCCATTGACCATGCAATGGCTGATCGCGGAGCCCTGCTTGTCCAGCGCCAGAATGCCTGTCTGGTTGCTTGGATATCGGACGGCGGCGATCCGCTGCATCTCCAAGTCGCCATCGATGCGCAAATCAAAAAGCAGGACGCCGTGGCTTCTGTTGGCAATTTCTGCGACTTTTTCCGCGAATCCAAGAGGAAGCGCACGAACGCTTTCGACCGCCATCCCAAAATAATCGCGTCCAGCTCATCCGCCGCCATGAGAGGATTTGCTCCCAAGAAAATCAGGATTGCAATCGATGCAGCCGGTTGTGCACAGTCATCGGATGCCGACGGCTGTTAGTCCCTTGTGCGTTTGCCCGCGGCAACGAATGACGGCGTGGGCGGCGCTCGATGCAGGGAGGGCTTCTTTACCGAAGCTGGCATGCGAGCCTCGTCAGCATGTCGAAATTTGTCAGCTGCCGGTGGATCGAGCGAAGTGGCCCCTGTGGATAGCAGGCATGGATAGCTCCGAAGGTCGCGTCAAATGAAATCTCGGCTCGCAATAGACTGTTTGCGTCCCGGTGATCGAGCCAGTCCCCGAGATCAGTGAAACCTCGCTTGCTCGTCGCTGGCCTTCTCCGATAAAGCTCGGCAAGAGCGATAAGATGCCTAGGCGCAGGATACTCGCTGAAACAGCGACTTGGCTTGCAAGTCGTCCTCACATCAAGGGAGGGACTATGAAGCGCCAGGTCCGGCCATTTATCGTGGAAGTGAAACAGAAGCGCGGCAAGCAAAAGCCAAGCCACTCGATCTGGGGTGGTCTCGATCTGTCCAAAATTGTCACGGGAATGACGCAGCTGTCTGATGGTGCGCAGTTGCCAAATTCTGAGCTCATTGACTCCAGTATAAGACCCATCAATGCTGAAGAAGGTGACAATCCACAAGCGGAGCATATCGTGGCCGATTCTCAGGAAGCTCAAATTGTTGAGACAACAGTGGCACCAGCCAAAGTGGAAGCCCCTGAAGCGAAGAAGAAAGTTCCGCGAGCAAAGAAAGCCAAGGCAGAGCTCGCCAAGCCGACCCGCAAGAACGGGCCGAGACCACGGCCCCAGGCGGCTGAACCTGCGGTGGCAGTGCGGACTGCCCGGAAGACCTATTCTGAGAAGGAACGCGCCCAGAAGCTTGCCCAGATCGAGAAGTCGATCGCTGGGGGTGCGACCAGCAAGAGTGCGGTCGGCCAAGCCGGCATTTCGGAGCAGACCTACTATCAGTGGAAGAGTGCTGTGGCGTCTTCTTCAGATAGCGGCGATCTCCGTGATCTTGTCGCGCTCGAAGAAGAAAACAAGCGCCTCAAGAATCTGCTTGGCGACCGTCTGCGGAAGGAAAATGCCGAGCTCAAGAAGAAGCTCGGCCTGGCCTAAGGCATACTGAAGCATCGATGGAAATTCCGCCGACGGCTCAAAGCGGTAGCGGCGGCATATCGCCTTCGCCGACCCGCCACACCCAGGAGCCGATCTCCGGACGCGCGGCGATCATTTCATCGAGCGACGCTTCGTAGTTCTCGTCTGCTCCGGCCGGAACGACAAAGAGCGCTATCGGCTCGTCCCTGTTCTGAAGCAACGCATTGGCGATCGGCTGGTCGGGTTGCAGGTCATAGCGCAATCCCTTCACGCTCTTCTCGCGAAGGCGGGCGAGCCCATCGACGAGCCTTTTCTCCGGGACCGTCTCGTAGGGAATCCAATTCTCGGACACCACCATCAACGCGACCTCCTCGACAATGGCGAGGCCGGCCGGGTTCAGTCCGAACGTCGCGATCGTCATGAGATGCGAGCTGGAATCCGCTGCCCACAGGGACAATTCTTTTTCAAAACGCGCCTGCAAGCGGCGATGCAATGCATCGTCGATCATGAAGGGAAAACCGGGCAGGTGCCTGATGACGAGTTTCTGACCGGAGCGAGCGGGCACGATCTCCTTCACCTCGCCCACCAGGACGAGCAACTTTCGTGGACCTGATTTCGGCGGGAGCGCCGTGCCGAGAACCGCGTTTCGACGCTGCTCGATGGCTTCCTTGTTCTCTGCCCGAAACGGCTCGGGCACGAACAGGATATCCGCGAGTGGTCCGTCCCTCACTGTCATTTGCCCGGCAGCCTCGAGCAGATGCCAGCGGACATTCCACCAATGCCGTTTGCCGGCCCACCTCGATGTCCAGGACGTCAGTTCGGCCTCGTGCCAGAGATAATGAAGCAGGCCACGCAGCGACATCCTCCTCGGAGCGGCGATTACGCTGGCGGAACTTTGCCCCGCAGGCACCGATGCCGCGCGGCTCCCGGTCTTCGACAGGCTGAAGTCCAACTTGAGGGCCGCCAAGCCGTTTTGCGGATCGAGCTGTATCGCGCTGCCCATCAAGGCGCCCAGGCCGGACAGTTCGTAAGGCGATTCATATGATTCACAGGATGGATCATGCCCGCCGCCGCTCAGCGGCATGCGCTTGATCAGGTGAAGGTCACCGATGCGGGCGATATACATCGGGCAGCCTGGCTCGCGGCACAGGCATAGCGGACGCTCGGTGCGGGCATAGGCGCTCGCCAGCGCCGCCTGCAGGTCAGGCGCTGCCTCCTCGTAAACCGCACTGCCAATTCTGAACCGTCGCATCACCTCCACAGCTCCAGGTCGCCGCCGCATCCCTGTGCGCGCATTCAAGTCATGGGTTTGCACAGAGCGCAACCCCTTTGGTGCATCGGCGCCAGAGGCAGAGGGGAGCCGGGAGGATGTGTGGCCCGGCTGACGCGGAGAGAGTGTCGGCGCGGGCGCCACTCCCCTCTCGCGAAGGACATTTCCATGAACATTGTTTCGACCACACGGGCCGTTGCCCGGACTGCAGCTCCCCTAGACGCGCCGACGCCGGCCTCCATCAACAACGCCGAGGCGATCTATCAAGCGGCAATGCTCCTTCTGCCTTTCCTCGAGCAGGGCGAGCCTGTCACCACCGCCGCACTGCGCACCGCCATGACGACCAGTTTTGGCGGCAGCGATGCTCAGGGGTTGTGGGTCTGGAAGGACGCCTATGAGGCGCTCGAAGTCGCCCAGGTGCTATTTTTGCGCCGGTTCGGCTCTGCGATCCTGTCCCGGTCCACCACGCCGCAGGCAACGCTGGCGATGATCAAGCGCATCGCCGATCTTCTTCCCACCCATACGCGACGGTCCGACGAGAGCCAGGCTATGCAGCAACTGTCGACGCCCTTGCCGCTGGCCTTCGTGACAGCGCACGCCGCGGCGATCGCGTCTTGCGACCTCGTTCTCGAACCCTCGGCCGGCACCGGTCTGCTCGCCGTCCACGCGGAGATTGCGCGCGCCTCGATCGCCCTCAATGAGCTTGCCGCGACGCGGGCCGATCTCCTCCGCCTGCTGTTTCCACGGTTTTCCGTCTCGCGGCACGACGCCGCCCATATCGACGATCATCTCGACGCGGCCATGCAGCCGTCTGTCGTGCTGATGAATCCACCCTTCAGCGTCGGCGCCTATGTCGACAGCCATGTCGCCGATGCGGCATGGCGGCACCTCTCTTCCGCATTCGCACGCCTGCGCGCTGGCGGGCGCCTGGTCGCCGTCACCGGCACCGGGCTGTCTCCGGAAAACCCCAAATGGCGGCCGGCCTTCGAACGCCTGCAGCAACAGGGCACCGTCATCTTCACCGCGGCGATCGACGGCCGTGTCTACGCCCGCCATGGCACCACCACTGAGACCCGCCTGACAATTATCGACAAGGCACCCGCCGCCGACCCGAAAAGTTTCGTCCGGTCGCCCGGCAAGGCCACGCATGTCGAAACGCTGCTCTCCTGGATCACGGCTCTGCCGCCCCGGCTACCGGGCGGCTTTCCGGATTCGATCGGTGCATTGTCCAGCGGCATCCCGCGCAATGCCGCCATGCACATGGGCGGCCGATCGGGGGCGAGAGCCGCACCCCTCGCTGTCTCAACGGCTGCTCCGAAGGCCATCCAACCGGTCCGCCCGATTGCGCGGGCGAAACCCGCCCGCCCGGTCAAGGCAAACAGCACGCCGGCGGTCCCCCTCGCCTATGAGCTACGCGACTGGATGCCGCAGCAGAGCGGCCGGCTCACCGACACGATCTACGAACCCTACGCGCTCCAGTCGATCGACATTCCCCGCGCAAAGCCGCATCCGACGCCGCTCGTGCAGTCGGCCGCAATGGCCGCCGTCGCGCCCCCAAAACCTTCCTATCGGCCGCTTCTTCCTGATGCGATCATCGACGAGGGCCTGCTGTCGGACGCCCAGCTCGAAAGCGTCATCTATGCCGGCGAAGCCCATTGCGGCCATCTCGCCGGCACCTGGACGGTTGACGAGACCTGCGATGTCGTCTCGGCCGCGCCAGAAGGGGCTGCGAACGCTGTCCGCTTCCGCCGTGGATGGTTTTTGGGTGACGGAACCGGCTGCGGCAAGGGACGGCAAGTCGCCGGCATCATCCTCGACAATTGGCTGCAGGGGCGCCGCCGCGCGGTCTGGATTTCCAAGTCGGACAAGCTGCTTGAAGATGCCCAGCGCGATTGGGCGGCGCTTGGCCAGGAAAAACTTCTCGTCCAGCCGCTGTCGCGCTATCGGCAGGGCACGCCGATCCGCCTTGCCGAGGGCATCCTGTTTACAACCTACGCGACGCTGCGCTCGCAGGAACGGGAGGGCAAGAAATCCCGGATTGCCCAGATCCTCGACTGGGTGGAACAAGAAGCTAGGAGGGACGAAGGCCCGACGAGGACAGGAGAAAACCCGTCGGGGGCGAAAAGATCTTTCGATGGCGTCATCGTCTTCGACGAGGCCCACGCCATGGCCAACGCCGCTGGCGGCAAAAGCGAGCGTGGCGACGTCGCCCCGTCGCAGCAGGGCAAGGCGGGACTGCGGCTGCAGCACGCCCTTCCCGACGCCCGCATCGTCTACGTCCCGGCAACCGGGGCCACGGCGGTCGAGAACCTCGCCTATGCGCAGCGTCTCGGCATCTGGGGCAGCGAGGATTTTCCTTTCGCCAACCGCGCCGAATTCGTCGCCGCGATCGAGGATGGCGGTGTCGCGGCGATGGAAGTGCTCGCCCGCGATCTCAAATCGCTCGGCCTCTATGCGGCGCGTTCGCTCTCCTATGACGGGGTTGAATACGACCTGCTCGAGCATGCGCTGAGCGACGAACAGATCCGCATCTACAACGCCTATGCCGATGCGTTCCAGGTCATTCACAACAACCTGACCGCCGCACTCGAGGCGACCAACATCACCAGCAAGGCCGGCACGTTGAACCCCGACTCAAAATCGGCGGCGCGTTCAGCCTTCGAGAGTACCAAGCAACGCTTCTTCAGCCATCTCATCACCTCCATGATGACGCCGACCCTGATCGGCGCGATCGAGCAGGACCTCGCCGACGGTCATTCGGCGGTCGTACAGATCGTCTCGACCGGCGAAGCGCTGATGGAACGACGGCTTGCCGAAATCCCGACCGAGGAATGGTCGGACCTGCATGTCGACGTCACACCGCGCGAGTATGTCGGTGGCTACTTGATACACTCCTTCCCCACCCAGTTGTTCGAGGAATATTCGGACGCGGAGGGGAACGTCTATTCGCGGCCTGTCCACGACGAAGATGGCAATCCGGTTCAATGCCGCGAGGCCGTCCGCCTGCGCGACGAGATGGTCGAAAAACTCGCATCGCTGCCGCCGGTCGGCAGCGCGCTCGACCAGATCATCCATCACTTTGGCACCGACATCGTTGCCGAGGTGACCGGCCGCTCGCGGCGCATCGTGAAGAAGACCGGCCGCGATGGCATCGACCGGCTGGCCGTGGAAAACCGCCCTGGCTCGGCCAATCTCGCCGAGACCCAGAGTTTCATGGATGACGACAAGAGCGTTCTGATCTTCTCCGACGCCGGCGGCACAGGCCGCTCCTACCACGCCGATCTCGGGGTCAGGAACCAGAGGCTGCGCAAGCACTATCTGCTCGAAGCCGGCTGGCGCGCCGACAACGCCATCCAGGGTTTGGGACGGACCCACCGTACAAATCAGAAGCAACCGCCGCTGTTCCGGCCCATGGCCGCCAATGTGAAGGCCGGCAAGCGCTTCCTGTCGACGATCGCCAGGCGGCTCGACACGCTGGGCGCGATCACGCGCGGCCAGCGCCAGACTGGCGGCGCAGGGCTGTTCCGTGCCGAGGACAATCTCGAAAGCCCCTACGCGCGGGCCGCACTTCGCCAATTCTACATGCTGCTGCATCAGGGCAGGATCGAAGGTTGTTCGCTCACCACCTTCGAGACCGTGACCGGGCTGTCGCTGACGACTGACGAGGGCGGGCTGCGCGACGAATTGCCGCCGATCACGACCTGGCTCAATCGCCTGCTGGCGTTGCGCATCGAAACCCAGAATCTGCTGTTCGAGGTGTTCGAGCAACTGATGGCGGCAAGAATAGAAGGCGCCATCGCTGCCGGTAACTACGACCAGGGCCTGGAGACCATCACGGCGGAAAGCATCGTCGTCACCGATCGCCGCACCGTCTACGCGCACCCGGTTTCCGGCGCGCAGTCGCATGTGCTGACCGTCGCGCGCAAGGATCGGATTCGGCCGCTCAGCCTCGTCGACGCGCTGGCCATCGTCCAGGCAGAACCCCAATCGGTTCTATTGGTGAACACGCGGTCGAACCGCACGGCGATCCGGCTGCCGACGGCGAGCCTGATGCTCGACGACGGAACCGTCGAACACCGAGTGCGCCTGCTGCGGCCGACGGACGAACTGCGCTTCGGTCTCGATGCCCTTGCCGAAACCCACTGGCAGCCCGCCGACCGAAAATTGTTCTGCGATCTCTGGCAGGCAGAAGTCGCGGCCGTCCCGGAGTTCACCACCAGCACTTTTCACATCGTGACGGGTCTGCTGTTGCCGATCTGGCGTCGGCTGCCAGACCATGATTGCCAGGTCTACCGGATCCAGACCGATGCCGGCGAACGCATCATCGGGCGTCACATCGCGCCGACCCTTGTCGCGACCATGTTCCGCAATCTGGGGCTCGACGATGTACCCAAGCTCGCGCCGGAAGATGCCTGGACCGGGCTCTTGGAAGGCAGCGTCGGACTGCAACTCGCCGATGGACTGATCCTGCGCCGCAGCCGGGTCATGAACGACCACCGTATCGAATTGATCGGCTTCACCGACGCTTTTGTTCCCCGGCTGAAGGCGCTAGGCCTGATCTCCGAGATCATCTCCTGGAAGCTCCGGCTGTTCATCCCGACGAGCGAGAAAGGGCCGTCCATCCTCGCCGAGCTCCTCGACCGCCACACACTGGTCGGCGTCACCGACCGCGCGGCAGCGGCGTGAGGG
The DNA here is from genome assembly GCF_040318075.1 of Mesorhizobium sp. M1328. Taxonomy (NCBI): domain Bacteria; kingdom Pseudomonadati; phylum Pseudomonadota; class Alphaproteobacteria; order Hyphomicrobiales; family Phyllobacteriaceae; genus Mesorhizobium; species Mesorhizobium sp. M1328. The sequence goes on from NZ_JAMYLO010000018.1 coordinate 144,880, forward strand.
GAGACGATCATGACCGTCTCGGCCTCCGAGCTGGCACGCCGCCTTGGCGAACATGCCGAGGCGGTGTGCCGCGAATATCTCTCCAACGGCCATCGCTCCGGCAACTACTGGATGGTCGGCGATGTCCGCAATACGCGCGGCCGCTCCATGCATGTGCGGCTCAAGGCGGTCGGCGGCAAGGCAGCCGGAAAGTGGGTCGACGAGTCGTCGGGGGAATATGGTGACCTGCTCGACGTCATCGAGCAGAGCTGTGGTCTGGTCGACTTCCGGGAGGTCGCGGATGAAGCACGTCGCTTCCTCTCCATGCCGCTGCCACCGCCCCAGCCCCTTGGCGCTCAGTACCAGTCCGCCGCGACACGCGGCTCTCCCGACGCTGCGCGTCGCCTGTTCGCCATGTCGCAGCCGATCGCCGGCACGCTGGCCGAACGATACCTCGCCGGCCGCGGCATTCTGCTCTCCCCGCGTGAGCGCGCCCTGCGCTTCCATCCCGGCTGCTACTACCGGGATTTCATGACGGGCGAGACGCGGACGCTTCCTGCGCTGATTGCCGCTGTCACCAGCTTCGACGGGCAGATCACCGGCCTGCAACGCACCTGGCTTGATCCCTCGGGTCAGGGCAAGGCGCAACTCGCCGATCCACGCCGCTCACTGGGTCATCTCTTGGGCAACGCCATCTGGCTTGGCCTTGAGCCCGGTGCGCCAGCCCCGGTCGTGGCCGCCGGCGAGGGGTTCGAGACAATGGCTTCGCTCCGGGCATTGATGCCGGCGCTGCCGGTGGCTGCCGCCACCTCGGCCAATCACCTCGCCGGCCTGACCTTCCCGCCTGGCTGCCGTCGCCTCTACATCGCGGCCGATGCCGACGCTGCCGGCCGACACGGCATCGAGCGTCTCAGCCAACGTGCCGGCGAGGCGGGGATCCTCGCCCTGGTGTTGCGGCCGCAGCTCGGCGACTTCAACGACGATCTGCGTCATCTCGGCCAGGCCCATCTCGCGGCATCGCTCAGCGGTCAGCTCGTCCCGGAGGATGCCCGTCGCTTCCTGCCGCCCGGATGAACGGGTCGGGCCGGCACACGGGCCCGGCGCGACGTCGCCGGATAGCCTGCAGACATGGCGGCGGTCCACCGGAGAGGCCGCGCCCGCGGCCTGCCTGAGAGGCGACCCCTGCCACCCCCCGGTCACGGCCGCAACGGCTTCGCCGTCCTCCGCTCGCGCTCCGGCCTTCGGTGCGGCCGCTCCCGGCGCGCGGCCGGGGAGCGCTGTCAGGCCGCGATAGGCGCGGCCACAACCGACGGAGACACCGCCATGGCCTACGACCTTCCTCTCGACGACGCTTACGAACCCTACCACGCCTCCTCGCCGACCGACCGCGTCATCCTCGAACTGCAGATGTACGGCCATCGCCCGCATCAGGACGAACCTGATCCTCGGCCACTTCCCGACGACGAGGTAATCCGGTCCGGCCTCGCCGGGATCGTCGAAACCTTCGCCGGCATGCTCGGCGACACCAGGCTCGAACCCGATCTCGACGACCTGCTCTGGTCCTTCGCAAACGTCTTCCACCGCGCCGCCGAGCGCGTCGCCCGCAGCCTCGACCGCAACGAGGAGGCGCAGCGCTCGAGCCAGCAGGAGCAGGACGGCTCGGAGGTGAAGTCGGTGGAGCTGGAACGGCTCACGGCCGAAGGCATCAGCTATATCGAGCGCCGCAACGTGCTCGAAATCATGCGCGATGAGGCCGCCGACCTCTACGAGGCCCAGACCGGATCGGCATGGCGGCCGCGCACCGGCTCCAAGGTCTCCCATCAGGCGATGACCGCGGCGGTAATCGACTCCAGAGACTTCCTCGCCGCCCGTCGCCACGCCGAAACCGAGGTGCTCGTTCCAGCCGGGACCAAGATCGCCTTCGCCGGCGGCCTCGACTGCAACGATCACGACCGGATCTGGGACGCGCTCGACAAGGCCCGCGAAAAGCATCCCGACATGGTCCTGCTCCACGGCGGCAGCCCGCGCGGCGCCGAGCGCATCGCAGCCTGCTGGGCCGAGAACCGGAAGGTCACCCAGATCGCCTTCAAGCCTGACTGGACCCGGTACGCCAAGGCGGCTCCGTTCCGCCGCAACGACCAGCTTCTCTCGGTGGTGCCTTACGGCCTGATCGTCTTTCCCGGCTCCGGCATCACCGACAACCTTGCCGACAAGGCGCGTCGGCTGGGCATTCCCGTCTGGCGGTTCGCGGAGGGCGGCGCGTGAGCGCCGTTTTCTTGCAAATCAAGAAAATCCAGATAATATGGAGACTGATCAAGGAGTTCAGCCATGCGCCAGTTCACAACGGGGGATCTCAACAAGCAGGTTGGCGACGTCACCGACGTTGCCAGCCGCGAACCCGTTATTCTAACCAAGCACCGGAAACCCCGATTCGTGCTGATGAGTTACGAGCACTACGAACGGATGCGCATCGGCGGCGATCCCCGCCGTGCATACCATGTCTCCGAGATGCCGAAGGAACACACGGAACTCTTCGCGGCCGAGATCGACCGATTGGCGCGCGGGGAAGGATACGATGATGAGCGGTAGATTTCTGCCTGGTCAGGTGATCTCCTACCCGTATCTTTGGGCATGGCAACACGAGCGCGGCGAAACGGAAGGCCGCAAGAGCCGGCCGACCTGCGTGGTCATCGCTGTCCGCGGCGCAAGAGATGGCCTGACCCATCTCGCGCTCCTGGCGATAACCACCCAGCCACCGACCAGCGATCGGGTCGGTTTGGAAGTCTCCGCTATCGAGTGCCGCCGCGCCGGTCTGACCGATGTCAAACGCTGCTGGATCGTGGTTGACGAGTACAACTACGATATTGCCGAACGCTCCTGGTACATCGAATCCGACGCAAGCCCCTCGGTCGTTTCAGCAAGGCATTCATGATGAAGATCGCAGGCGCCTTTATCGAAGCGCGCAGCGAGGGCCGCCGCGTCAGCCGTCTGGATTGACGTTCTCTTTTGGCGGCCATGCGCTCGATCCAGGACGTGAGCCTCTGGCTGGCCGACAAAGGCCCGTAGCTCCAAGCGCGTAGTGCCACTAGCCCGATGCGCAAAGCGCCTCCGGCAGCTGCAGGATCCGGGCGCGCCGGCCTGCGGCCGGCCGGGCTCTCGTCGCGGCGTCCCGCCGCTTCCCGAGCCGGCTTTGCCGTCTCGGCCTTCGGATGACGATCCCTCGCGCAGGGCCAGAGGGAGAGGGTGGCCGGCGCGGGGCGGGGGACGCGGGAGAGAAGGGAAAGTCACCATGTCGATGATATTCATAGGTGGATCACGCGAGATATTCGAGCTGCCGGAACCTGCCATCGCTCGCATCGGCGCAATCGTCGCTGCCGAGCACGGCGTGCTGGTTGGCGACGCGTCGGGAGCCGATGCCGAGGCGCAGGGCCTGCTCGCGGGCTACAAGTACGAGCATGTCGGGGTCTTCCATGCCGGCAAGGAGCCCCACAACAATCTGGGCGACTGGGCCGCCTACCATGTCCCGTCACCTGGAGGCACTCATGGATCTTGGTACGACGCCGCCAAGGACCGGGAGATGGCGCGGCGCGCCGACTTTGGCATGATGGTCTGGGACGGCGGCATCACCCGGTACGGCCGTCAACGTGCTTCGGCTCGCCATGGCGAACAAGCCGTGCGTCATTTACGATCTGGCCAGGGGCCGGATGGCGACGACGTACAATGTGGAGGACTGGTGCGCCATGCTCCGCCATGCCGGTTCGGATATTCGCCGCCAAGCCGAAGCCCGCATGATGGCGGAGGAGCGTCTAACGTTGCCAGGATGATGGATGCGGTCCCACCGACAGCCCGGCGGGTTCAATCCGATATGTTGGTCCGGCTTCTCGTCGCCTAATCCACTTGTGTGAGCGGACGGAGCCGGCCCCTTTCGAAACCGGTCCACGCGCAGAGCCGCGGGGCGTTGTGCGGATGATCATGTTGACGCTTCTCGCCTCTGAAACGGGTGCAAGCGTGCCAAACAACATCCTGGCTTGCCGGGCCATCCAACCTGACTGCGCGGTATCGTCCCCGAGGGGCGTGAAGGCCGCTGCCAGCCGGCTCCGATCTCGAAACCGCTATGCCGCCATACCGAGCATGCAGGGCGGTCACGCGCCGGGCTGCTGTTCGATGTGTTGGCGATGCGACGATATGACCCGAGAGGCTGCAGCATATTCCTGCGTTACGGCAGCGTTGTGTCGGCGGTCTAGCGATGGCGACCTGAGTTCTTTTCCTTCGGTCGCATCCGGGGCCATTCCCGTTTCATGTCGCCTTTGTAGACGACCGCCTGCTTTGTGCGGTCAACCCCCGTTGGGGGTACACTCGGCGAAAATTCTGGAAAATTCGATTTCTGTTTTTTGTTTGCGGACAGGCGAAGGGCCTGCCCGCTGTTTTTCGGCAAATAGAATTTTCCAGAATTTTCGCCGAGATGACCGCAGCAGGACGGTCCTCTCCTTTGGCGCCATCGGGAATGGCCCCGATGCAACCGAAGGAGAACTACCATGGCCACCACGATCGCAAACCTCACCACCAAGGCCGACGGCTCGATGGAAGGCGTCTTTGCCACGCTCCGGGTCAACGCCCCGATCACGCTGATCCCGAACACCAACAAGTCGCGCGAGGACGCGCCCGACTACCGGATCGTCAACAAGCGCACGGGCTTCGAGATCGGAGCCGGCTGGCACCGCACCTCCCAGCGTTCCGGCGAAGAGTACCTCTCGGTCAAGCTGGAAGCCCCCGAGATCGGCGTCATCTTCGGCAATCTCGCTCCCGCCCCGGGCGGCGAGGAAAACAAGAAGGTCATCCTCTGGAACAACCCCCAGTGAGGCATCGGCGGGGGGGGCCCCCCCGGGGGGGGGGGCCCCCCCCCCCACGAGGGGTGGAATGTGCGCGTAACCAACAAAAACAAAGGCGACC
>NZ_JAMYLO010000019.1:0-138809 GCF_040318075.1 Mesorhizobium sp. M1328
GTCGCCGAGGCCGGGCGCTGCGAACCCTGACCACTCCGCGCCCGGCCTCGGCTCAAGCTTCAGCCCAGGACACCGTCTGTCAGATAAAGTTTAAACTTTTACAGCTGACGAAGCGAGGCGATCTCGCTGGCCAGAAGCTTGCGCGCCTCGAAACTCTGCCTTGCGATCAAAAGCGCGCTATAGACGCCGGCATTGCCGACCGGTTTCAGCAATTGGGCATCGGCCTTGTGCGACAGTGCCCATTCGACACGCCCCGGCGCCTCGGAGCCGATCAGCGCTATCAGCGGCATCGGTGCCTCGCCCGGCTTCCACGGAAATTGCTCGTCAAAGCCGAGGTCGACGTCGAAGAAAACGAAGTCCGCCGCCAAGGCTTCGGCCGGCAGTTCCGGCCAGAAGCCAATCGCCTCAAGGCCGATGGCCGACAATTGCCTTGTGATCGCCTGCACGGTCGGATGTGGACGATGCAGGACAAAAGCCCTGGCGCCTCCAAGGTTCGGGATACGCGCCATCTTGCTCACGACACCACCCGCAGGCGTGGCCGCCCGAACGTCTCCGTCCGGTCATAGCGGGAAAGGTAGGGATCGGGTGCCACGCCCTTCGTCAGCGTGACCGTTTTGAACGATGTTCCATCGATACGTCCGATCTGCACCGGCAAGGTAGCGTGCTGCGTTTGCGGGTCGATGGCGATGTCGCCCAGCGGTGTTCGAAATGATGTTCCGGCAAAGACCTTGGGAAGGTCCGTCCATTGCGCACCGGGGTTGCGGGTGAGGATCTCGGCGAGCGTGCGCACCGAGGCATAAGCCGCCGCCTCGAAGGATGAGGCAGGCATGACGGAAGACACTGAAGCCGCTCCGCGATCCGCCCCCGAGGTGTCGTGAAAATAGGGCCCAACGGAAAGATGACCATCGCCTGCCCCGTCGAGCGCCGGCAATTCGCATTCCGTGAGATTGCAGGACAGGATCGGGCAACGCTCCGGCCTGAAATGCGGGTCGCTCCGGCCAAGCTCGGCATAGGCGGCGATAAACGCATAGGAAGACGGGCCGATGAGATTGTTCAGAATGAAATCAGGTCTCGTCGCCTGTATCTCCGCGATCAGCCGCGCAACATCGACCTCGCCGAGCGGCAGATAGCGTTCGCCCAGCACCTTGCCGCCAGCGTCCGCAATCAGGTCGCGCGCCACGCGGTTGGTCTCCCAACCCCAGATGTAGTTGGAACCGAGCAGGAAGCCGTCGGCGCCGAAACGAGGCACGACATAGGCAAGCAGCGGTACGAGATGCTGATTGGGGCAGGCGTGCGTGTAGACGACATGCTCGTTGGCTTCGAAGCCCTCGTACGGGCAGGCGTACCACAGCGTGCCGCCTGCCCTTTCCAGGATTGGAATGACCTCCTTGCGGCTCCACGAGGTGACGCAGCCAATGATGTGACGCGCGCCGCTGTTGGCGAGAATGTCCGCGCAGCCGCTTGCATACCGATCGATGTTGCCCTGCGGGTCGCGCTCGACCGGGATAAATTCGAATGGGATAGCGGGATCGGCGTTGACGTCGGCGATGGCGTTCACCGCACCCGCACGGCAGGATTCGGACACCAGCCGGTAGTTGCCGGACCGCGAATAGAGAATGCCGATCTCGATATGCCGTTTCAAGCAAAGCCTCAAAATGACAATGCCCCGCAGCCACCGCCGCAAGGCGAGGCATACGAGGCATTCTTGCCGCCCGGCGGCCAGAGCCGGTATTTGTCCTCACCGTATTACGCCCGCGCCCCCAGTCAAGAGCCGCCACACGAAACTTTGGCCAGCCGAAACGGTTCGACGTGGAGCACGCAACTCATGCCGCTGGTCGTGTAGAGTCCGCCCGGAACCAAAATTGCTGATGTCCAGGTATGAGGCCGGACAACCTGGTTCGCTACCATTCAAAGCAACGACTTTAATATCGGTTTACCTGAATCTGCTAGCAGCAATGACGCCGGTTTTCGACGGTCAAGCAAAGGGTCCACCTTGCCGCAGCAATTCAGCACTCCGTTCAGTCACCGGGGCGATCGCAACTGGTCGAGGTTGCACGGCTTCATGGGCGTCGAGTTGGAACTCGCGTCCGATGTTCTCGTGCCTCGCGTCGCCTTGGCCCGGAAGCTCGGTGGACGGGACTTTGGTGGCGGGAGCCGGGTTTGAGCGTCATTCGCGCCTTGCAAGGCGCCGACCTCCCGGCAGTCGCGAACATGTTTCAGCGCGTGCTGTTGAAGGAAAGGACCGAAGCGCCGGCCTCTCTCGTGGAATACATGAAACGGTTTTATCTGGATGCGCCCGGTTGCGGAGACGACCTCCGGTCGCTTGTCCACGTCAACAACGCCGGTCGCGTCTCCGGATTTGTTGGTGTCCACGTGCTGCCGATGACGTTCAACGGCCGACAACTACGCGCCGCCATCTGTAGCTCGCTCATGGTCGAAGACCATGAGCACGATCCGCTGGCCGGCGCCCGCTTGCTGAAAGCTTACCTGGATGGTCCGCAGGACATCTCCTTCAGCGAGACGGCCAACGATATCTCCGTGAAATTGTGGACGCGGCTGCGCGGCGTGGTCCTGCCGCAATACAGCCTTGACTGGGTCCGCGTGATGCGCCCCGCGGCCTTCATGCTCAGCCTTTCCGCCAATCGCATGGCGCTTGCCCGAATGCTCAATCCGTTGGCGCGTGCAGTCGACCGATTTTATTGCAGGAGGATGACGTCCAGCGAACGACGCTGGTCGGGTGTGGCGGTGGATGGGGCAGGCCACGGAGCATTTCGTACATCCGAAATCGACGGCCACGCATTCGCCAAGCTCATCGAGCCGTTTACCGCTCAATTCGCCCTGCGGCCGGACTGGACGGAAGACCAACTCGACCACATCCTGACCGATGCGGCACAAAAGCCGGATCTGGGCGAGCTTGTCTACGTTTGTGTGACGTCGCCAGTCGGCACCAATGTCGGCGCTTTCGCCTATTACGCACGGAAGTATGAAATCGGTCGCGTGCTGCAGATCCTCGCCCTCCCCGGCCAGGCGGGCTCCGTGATAGATTGCCTGATCGATCATGCCGCCGCGCGCGGCGTCAGCGGCCTGCGCGGACGCATTCAACCTGCACTTCTGGAGGCGATGCTTGGACGACGCATCGCTTTCCTGACCGTTGCCTCAACGGTGGTGCATTCACGCGATCCAGAGCTTTTGGACGCCATGAAGAACTCGCACGTCTTCCTGAATGGGCTTGCGGGCGAGCAGTGGAGCCGGCTGATCGGCAGCCGTTTCAGCTAAAACGGGACGCGTTCAAATCGGACCGTGCCACACCGCCCTACCTGTTTGTCAGGTGCCGATTTCCTCGACGTCATCAACGAGTTGCGGACGCTGGTGCAGATAACGCGTCGCCTTGCGTTTGGCGATGATATCGGCCCAGACGCGTTCCACTTGTGTGGCGGCCAACCCCGCCGCCTGCCCCACCACCTCAGCCGCCACGCCGTTGTTGAGACCGTAAAGGCAAAGATCCATACGGTCATAAGGAAGCGAGAAGTAGAACTCCTCCTGGGTCTGCGCCAGCGAGTAGGTATCGGTTGTCGGAGGCCGGTTCAGGATTTCCTCCGGAACGCCGAGATGGGCCGCCAGCGCATAGACCTGCGTTTTGTAGAGGTGGGCAATCGGCTTGACGTCCGCGGCGCCGTCACCGTTCTTCACGAAGAAACCCTGATCGTATTCCAGCCGGTTCGGCGTTCCAAGAACGGCGAAGTTCAAGCGATCGGCATGATAGTATTCAATCTGCTTGCGGGTGCGCTGTTTCATATTGGTAGCGGCGACGACGCCGAGATAGACAGGCAGCGGCATTCTCAGTTTCGTCTGCTTGCCTTCCGGATCCTGCACCACCAGGGATGAGATATTGTAATCCCCGCCCTCAAGGACGTTCGCGATCACGATCTTCGAGGCCCAGCCTTCGCCGTATTCCGGGACCAATTCGCGGATGAAGGCGTCGCGACGCTTGTAGCACCCCATTGCGCGCAGGATCGGCCCGATATCCTCCGTCACAGCCTCGACACCAAAAGTTTCGGCGACGAGGCGGCCGAGCCGCAGACTTTCAGGATCGGAATCGCTTTCCGGCATGAACAGGCAAAGCACATTCTTGGGGCCGACGGCTCGTGCCGCCAACGCGACCGAGACGCTCGAATCGATCCCGCCCGAAAGACCGAGCACAAGGCCCCGCTTGCGAAGCCCGCGCAACTGCTGGCGCAAGGCCGTTACGATACGGTCCGTTTCGGTGGCCAGGTCGATCGCCAGAGCCTGCGCCAGAAAGGTCCGCGCATCCTCGGTCGGGCGAACATTCATTGCGCGGCCTCCATTGTTTCTGCCGCAAGCCGACGGCTGACCTTGCCGGTATCGGTCTTCGGCAGCTCGCGGCGGAACTCGATGACCTTGGGGACCATGAAGTCCTCAAGGTGGCGTGCGCAGTGACGTATGATATCCTTTTCGCTCAGCGCCGGGTCGGACCGTACGATAACTGCGCCGATCGCATGCCCGAGCACGGGATCCGGCACACCGACAACCACCGCTTCCGCGATGCCCGGATGAGCATGAAGCACGGCTTCCACTTCCTTGGGCGCCACCTTCTCTCCCCGCGACTTTATGATGTCGTCCTTGCGGCCGACGAAATAAAGAAAGCCTTCTTCATCGGCCCTGAATAGATCGCCGGTGTAGAGAACCTTCTCCCAAGGGTTCGGACCCGGGCGCAGGGCTCGTGCCGTCGCAGTTTCGTTTCGCCAATAACCCTGCATGACGTGCGGCCCGCGAATGACCAACTCACCTGCTACGCCCGACGGCACCCGTTGCCCGTGGTCGTCGACGACAAAGGCTTCGGTGTTCGGAATGGCTATTCCGACCGAACCCGGCCGGCGGTCGAGCTCCTCGGGCGGCAGATAGGTGCAGCGCTTGCATTCCGTCAGGCCATACATCGAATAGAGCCTGACACCGGGGAAAAGGAACCGAAGGCGTTCTATGTGAGGCGGCGGCAAGGCAGCCGCCGTGTTGGAAATATAGCGAAGGCTGGGCAGGAAGCCCGGCGCCAGGTCCCTCATCTGCAGGATCATCGCTGCCATCGTGGGCACGAGCGGAAGCCCGGTGACGCCTTCCTGGCGGATGCGTTCAAATATCGCTTGGGGAAAAGCGAAGGACTTCTCGAGCACGAGCGTGGCGCCGAGCCTGACAGCCATCAGCAGCTGATAGAGGCCGTAGTCGAAGGCGAGGGGCAGAACATTCAAGATGATGTCGTCTGGCGAGTTGCGCAGATAAGTGGTGATGGAGTTGGCCGCCGCGTCGCAATTGCGGTGCGTCATCATCACGCCCTTGGGCCGGCCGGTCGAGCCCGAGGTGTAGATCAACATCGCAAGATCGACGTCAATGCCGCGATGGTCAATCTCCCTGGCTTGGAACGTCAAGCAATCCGCCAGCGATGTGGCACCTGCCGGGCATTGATTATCGGCAGCAACGGTGGAAGCCACGAAGATGCCGGTCTTGCCGGAGGACGTCTTGCCGGAGGATCCAGACGCCTCGGCGACCACGGGCATCAGTTTTGCTTGCGTGAGGATCGCGGCCGCATCGCAATCGGCGATGATGTAGGCCAGCTTTTCGGCCTTGGTGGATGCGTTGATCGGACTGAACGTCGCGCCTGCTTTAAGAACCGCGAAAATCGAAACCGCAGCCTCCCAGCAATTGTCCATGAAGATCAGCACCCGGTCGTCGCGCCTGACGCCATTCATGAAAAGGGCGGCGGCCAGGCGGCTCGAGAGATCGTCCAGCTCTTCGTAGCACAGCCTTTTGTGCTCGGTGATCAATGCCGTTTTGGCTGGATGGGCAGCGGCCTTCGCCGTCAGAAAATGTTCGATCCGCACGGACGCTCCTCGCCGATGGCGCCTACGCTGCCAACGCTTCTGCTTTTGCCTCGATGAAGGCTGAGATGCGGTCAATCGAATCCAAATTGGCCGGTACGATGTCGGCATCGACCATCGCGATGCCGAAATCATCCTCTATGAATGCCACGAGCTCCAACACGGCCGTCGAGTCGATGATGCCGTTCTCGATCAGTGATGCGGTGTCTGCAAGCTCGTAGGACGTGTCGCCGAACAGGAAGTTGTCGACGATAAAGGTTTTGACCTTGTCCTTGATTGTTACCATGATGTTTCCTTCCCTCGATTTCTCAGGCCGCTCGTGCTGCACCGACCTTTTGGCCGGTGAAAATCTTCTGCCACAGTTGCGTCGATAAGATGCCGACGAAGGCCGCATTGTCGCGGAATCCGGACGCTGGCTGCAAGCGGCATTTCTCGTGCAGGTTCGCCACCGCCTTGGCGTTGAATAGTCCTCCGGCGGCGATGCTCGCCTCGCTGAGCGAGTCGCGCACGTAGTCCAGTTCTCCGGCTCCAACGAAGGAGCGGGCTTCCGGCGCTCGGTAAGGCTGTTTGGTGCGCTCCCGGATGGCCGTCGGAAGCAGGTGCTTGGCAACTTTGCGCAGTATGTGTTTTTCCACCAATCCCTTCAGCTTCATTTCCGGCGGAAGTCTCGCCGCAAACTCCACCAAGCGATGGTCAAGGAAGGGGAAACGCCCTTCGATACCGTGCGCCATGGCCATGCGATCGCCCTGGCTGGAGAGGATGTAGCCCGGCAGGAGAAAGCGGGTTTCGAGATATTGCGCCTGATGCAGCGGATGCCACCGGGAAAACGCCTCAGGCAACCGGCTGGCCAGGTCCTCGGCCGCGTCATACCCCCTCAATGTCGCGCGCAGGTCACCGGAAAAGAACATCTTCGCCGCTGATGTGGTCTTGAAACGCGGCCGATGGGAGAACAGCGGATCGTCCAGGGCAGCGCTGCCGGTGCCGAAAAACGCGGCCAGGTACTCTACGGACTGCTGTTGCAGACCCGGCAGATAGGGATAAAGCTTGCGGAAAAGCTGTGGCCTTATGCGCGATGCTGGCTGTCGTGCGCAGAAACGGCGAACCCGCGCTTCCTTGAAGACATCATAGCCGGCAAAGACCTCGTCGGCGCCTTCGCCTGTCAGCACTACTTTCAAACCGGCCTGGCGAACGAGGCCGGACAATTGATAAAGGGGCGCCGGGGCGGTGCGGATGATCGGCCGCTCGGTAAAGCGGATGACTTCGGGAAACACACCGGCGATATCGCCGGCACGGCAGGCTATGGTTCGATGGCGCGTGCCAAGTGCTGACGCCATTTCGGTCTGGAAGGCGCTTTCGTCATGCTCAGCACTGTCGAACGTCACGGAAAATGTCTGCAGCTTAAGAGGAGTCATGCCGGCCGCGAGTGCCGAAACGAGGGATGAATCGAGCCCGCCCGAAAGGTAAGAACCGACCGGCACGTCGGCGCGCATGCGAAGCCTCACCGCGTCGGTCAAAAGGGCCTGCAGTTCTTCGGCCGCGTCATCCTCATTGGTGATCTTCGATGGCGCATCTCGATGAGGATAGTCCAGATGCCAGTATGGTTTGACCGTCACTTGCCCCTGTGTCGCGATCATCACGCTTGCCGGCTCCAGCTCGTGGATATTGCGGAAAGCCGTGCGTGGAGCGATCGGCGCCCACAGCGTAAAGATCTGGTCGAGTGCAATCGGATCGATTTCGGCCGAGATGCCGGGTACCTTCAGCAGGGCTTTTATCTCCGACGCAAAGTAGAGCACTCCGTCGCTGCTGGTGTAGAACAGCGGCCTAACACCCATGCGGTCTCTTGCAAGCACCATCCGCCGCCGCCGGTTATCCCAAATCGCGAAGGCGAAATCACCCTTCAGGAGAGACAGGCAGTCTTCGCCCATCTCGTCATACAGCTGCAGGAGAACTTCTGTATCGCTCGACGTGCGGAAGCGTCGGCCCTTGGCCAGCAGCCCTTCGCGCAATTCCACGTAGTTGAAGATCTCGCCGTTGAACGCAATCGTCAAATTGCCGGTTTCGTCGGACATCGGCTGCTGGCCATCACCAATTCCAATCACCGACAGCCGCGCATGCCCAAGTCCTGCCTCGGGCGCTACGAATTTCCCTTGTTCATCCGGCCCGCGATGGGCGATCGCGGACGTCATGCGCGCAAGCAAAGCTTCCGCATCCCGGACTGAACCGAAATAGCCCCCGAATCCGCACATCTACACAGCTCATACTGAACAGCAAGCCACGAAACATAGCGGTCATAAGCGCCTCAAAGGTTAATCGGATACTTTTCAGCGAGCATGTGGTTAACAGGGTGTTAGGACAAAATGATGCTTTTGCGGACCGACTTGTGCCCCACTCCAGATGTCACGCTTGATGGCGAGCTACTGTTGCACGAGCACCATGGGCCAGGTTCTTCAAAGCTTCGCGCCGGATCAGTTGCGGATTTAGGCCGAATGCCAGTGACATCGGTTCGCATCGAGATGGAAGACGTCACGGCGAGCGGTGCAAATTACTGTTTCGAGTACGGCCGGTACCAATCGACAAACTTCTTCAGCCCGTCCTCTATCGAAACGCTAGGCCTGAAGCCGAAATCCCGCTCCAGCGCGGTCATGTCGGCGTAAGTCTTCTCGACGTCGCTCGTCTGCATCGGCTCGTTGTGGCGGATTGCCTTGACCTCGAGCAGCCTTTCCAGAATGTCGATGAAGTCGCCCAGGCGCACCGGCCGGTTGTTGCCGACATTGTAAAGCCTGTTCGGCGGAACGTCAGCCGCCGGCGGCTTGTCGAGCACGGCGACAACCGCCTTCACAACATCGTCTATGTAGGTGAAATCGCGCCACATTTCGCCATTGTTGAAGACCCGGATCGGCTTGCCCTCGAGCATCGCCCGGGTGAACATCCAATAGGCCATGTCGGGACGGCCCCAGGGGCCGTAGACCGTGAAAAACCGCAGGCCGGTCTGCGGTATGCCGAACAGATGGGCGTAGGTGTGGCTCATCAACTCATCGGTTTTCTTGGTGGCAGCGTAAAGCGAAACGGGCTTGTCGACCTGGTCGGCTTCGCTGAACGGCACGCTGCGGTTGCCGCCATACACCGAGCTCGACGAGGCATAGACCAGATGCTCGAATGCCGGTTCTGTGCGACAGAATTCGAGCACTTCAAGGTGGCCCATGACATTGGAGCGGATATAGAGCCGCGGATTGTCGAGTGAGTGGCGCACGCCCGCCTGCGCGGCGAGATGGACGATCCTGACGATGCCTTGCCCGGCCAAAGCGGCCGCAAGCGCGCCCTGTTCGGCAATATCGATCTGGTGGAACGAAAAATCCTTATGGGGCAGAAGCCCGGCAAGCCGCCCCTTTTTGAGCGCCAGGTCGTAATAGTCGTTCATGTTGTCGACGCCGACGACCGCTTCTCCCCGGTCGAGCAGATGGTGGCAAACGTGACTGCCAATGAACCCCGCGGCTCCGGTGACAAGTATAGGCAACAAGCTTCTCCACGCGCATAGCCGGACCGGTATCTGGAGCGGCAGATCCGGCCATTTCGTCGTGCTATAGTCGAAAGCCGAGGTGGAGACCACCATTAACCTGATGCGTCAGCTTGCCTCGCGCATGGCTTCGGCCGCCTGCAGGTCGACCGACACCAGCTGGCTGACGCCTTGCTCGGCCATGGTCACCCCGAACAGCCGGTCCATGCGCGCCATGGTGATCGGGTTGTGGGTGATGATGACGAAGCGTGTCTCGGTGGTTGCGGCCATTTCGTCCATCAAATTGCAGAAACGCTCGACGTTGTGATCGTCGAGCGGCGCGTCGACTTCGTCGAGCACGCAGATCGGCGCCGGGTTGGTCAGGAACACGGCGAAAATCAGCGACATCGCCGTCAACGCCTGCTCGCCGCCGGACAGCAGCGTCATCGTCTGCGGCTTCTTGCCGGGCGGTCGCGCCAGGATCTCGAGCCCGGCTTCGAGCGGATCGTCGGACTCGATCAGTTGCAGCTCGGCGGTGCCGCCGCCGAACAGATGCGAAAACAGCCGTTGAAAATGGCCGTTGACCACCTCGAAGGCGGCGAGCAGCCGCTCGCGGCCTTCGCGGTTCAGGCTGTGGATCGCCTGCCGCAGCTTGCGGATCGCCTCGATGATGTCGTCGCGCTCGGAAACGATGGTCTCCAGCCGGTCCGACAGTTCCTTCTGCTCTTCCTCGGCGCGCAAATTGACGGCGCCCAGCCGTTCGCGTTCGACCTTCAGCCGGTCGAGCTGACGCTCGATCTCGGCCATTTCGGGCATCGGGCTGTCGGGTTCGAGGCCGGTGTGGCGGATCACAAGATGCGGCGGCGTGTTCAGCGTTTCCTGGATGCGCGCTTCGACTTCCAGCCGCCGCTCGTCGGCGGCGGTCAGCCGCTCTTCGGCGCGAACACGCGTTTCGCGAGCTTCGGCGAGCGACTGGATGGCAGCGGTCGCAGCCTTGTCCATCTCGGACTGCCGGTTCTCCGCTTCCTGCAAGCGGTCGCCCGCAGCTTTTCGCAGGCTTTCGGCCTCGGCGAGCTGCGACAGCAAGGCGCGCCGCTTGGCGTCGATCTCGTCGGGTGCGTCGGCCAGTTGCTCGCGCTCGGCCTCCGCCTCGGCCTTACGTTCGCCGAGTGCCGCAATCTGCGTCGAGGCGTTTTCGGCGCGCTCTACCCAGTTGCGCCGTTCAGAGCCGATGGCATCGAGCCGGCGCGCACGTGCCTCGGCTTCCCGCCTCAGGCCCTCGTGAACGGCACGCGCATCGGCAAGGGCGGCGCGATCGCGGGCGACGTTGGCGGCCGACTGCTCGAGCTGCAACTGCAGATCGCCGAGATCGGGCGCGTCTTGCAGCAGCATTTCCGCCTCGATGAATGCCGCCGCCGTTTCCTCATGGCTGTCGACAATGCGTGCGCGCGCCTCGTCAAGTGCGGCACGCCGGCTCGACAGTTCGCCGCCGGCTTTTTCGGCCTCGGCCAGCGTGTTGCGGGCAGCGTCGAGCCCGTGCTGGGCGTCGCGCCCGGCCTGTCGGGCATTGCGTTCGGCCTCGCTCGCCTGGGCAAGCGCCTGTTCGGCCTGCGCAAGGGCCTGTTCAGCTTCGCGCAGGGTGCGCGTCGCTTGGACTGCTTCGGCATCGAGTTCGGCCAGCCGGTTTTTTTGCGCCAGCCGCTGCGCGGCGGCGGTCGGCGCATCGGCGCTCGCGGTGAAGCCGTCCCAACGCCACAGCGCGCCTTCGCGGCTGACCAGCCGTTGACCGGGAGCAAGCAGCGTCTGCAGCCTTCTTCCGGCGGCGGCCTCGACAATGCCGATCTGGGCCAGCCGGCGGGCCAGCTGCGCCGGCGCGCGCACAACGCTGGCGAGGCTCCTTATGCCTTCGGGCAATGCGGCGTCGGCGGGCTGGATTTCGCTCTGGCCCCAATGCACCGGCGCACTGCGGTCGAGCGGCACGTCGAGATCTTCGCCAAGCGCGGCACCCAGCGCCGTTTCGTAGCCGCGCTCGACGCTGATCTGCTCCAGCACCGAGGGAAATAGATCGCCGCTGGCGGCGTTGAGGATCTTGGCCAACGTGCGGGCCTCGGTTTCGATCCGCGCCAGCTCGGCCTTTGCGTCCTGAACCGGTGGGCGGGCAGCACTTTCGCCCGCGCGTGTCTCGGCGACCGCCTGTTCGGCGGTAATGGCGGCTGCCTCGGCCTCTTCGAGCAGCGCCAGCGCCTGATCGACCAGCAGCCGCTTCTCGGCGGGATCGGGCAGGCCGGCGACCCTGGAGACGATCTCCGACAATTCGCGGTCGACATCGGCAAGCTGGCGGGCAAAGCGGTCGCGGCGCTCAGCGGTGTCGCGCAGCGTCCGTTCGATCTGGTTGCGCGAGGCGGCGGCCTCCGCCCGTTCGGCGGTCAGCGCGGCGAGCCTGGCCTCGCTCAAGGCAAGCGTCGATGCCGCCTGCTCGAAGGCCGCGCGGGTGCTGGCCTCGCGCTCGGCGGCGCCGGCGTTTTCGGCGTTGAGCGCGGCTTCTTCGGCGGCGAGACGTTCGAGGATATCCGCATTGTCGCGGACCATGCGCTCCTCGCGGGCAAGGTCGCCATCAAGCTGTTGCAGTCGGCGGTCGAGCTCAGCCTGGCGGGCGCGGATGCGGCCTGCCTCTTCCTCGATCTGCGCCTTGGCGATCGACAGACGTTGGAAGGCTGCGGCGGCGGCGGCTTCCGCATCGCGCAGGTCCGGCAGCCGGTGGGCGTTGATACCTTGTTCCCTGGCGGCAGCCATCTGGGCGGCGGCACGGTCGCCGACCAGCGCGGTGGCAATCGCCAGCGCCGAACGCGCTTCGCCTTCCTGCGTCTTGGCCAGCGTCCAGCGCAGATGCAGCAGCGTCGCTTCGGCCTTGCGGATGTCGGCCGACAGGTTCTTGAAGCGCGAGGCCTGGCGGGCCTGGCGTTTCAGGCTTTCGATCTGGCTTTCCAGCTCGCCGACGACGTCGTCCAGCCGTTCGAGGTTCTGTTCGGCTGCCTTCAGCCGCAGCTCGGCTTCATGGCGCCGTGTGTGCAAGCCGGAAATGCCGGCGGCCTCTTCCAGCAGTGCGCGGCGCGCCTGCGGCTTTGCCTGGATCAGCTCGCCGATGCGGCCCTGGCCGACCATCGAGGGCGAGCGGGCGCCGGTCGACTGATCGGCGAACAGCAGCTGAACGTCCTTGGCGCGAGCCTCCTTGCCGTTGATGCGGTAGAGCGAGCCCGCCTCACGCTCGATGCGACGCGAGACCTGCAACTCATCGGCGTCGTTGAAGGCGGACGGCGCGGTGCGGTCGCTATTGTCGAGGAACAGCGTGACTTCGGCGGTGTTGCGGGCCGGACGCGTTCCCGAGCCGGAAAAGATGACGTCGTCCATGCCGGACGCACGCATGTTCTTGTAGGAGCTTTCGCCCATAACCCAGCGCAGCGCCTCGACCAGGTTCGACTTGCCGCAGCCATTCGGCCCGACGATGCCGGTCAGGCCGCGTTCGATGACGAACTCGCCGGGTTCTACGAAGGATTTGAAGCCGAGCAGGCGAAGGCGCGAGAACTTCATTCGCGCCTGCCCATCGCCAAGTTTCGCAAAACTGTTCCGCGGTTTTGCGAGGAGAACCCGCGGCAAGACAAAGAAGTGCGCACGCCGAAGCGACGCCGCTTCGGCGCTGCCGAAACGTCAGAGCAGAGGGTCGATGATGGCCGACATTTCCGCAATCGACATCGCCCCTTTGTAGGTCTTTCCGTTGATGAAAAAGGTCGGTGTGGAATCGACCTTGAATTCGTCGGCGCCGCGCTCCTGGACGGATCTCACATCGTCCAGAAGTTTCTGGTCCGTCAAGCAGGCCTCGAAGGACTCCTGTGTAAAACCGGC
The DNA here is from genome assembly GCF_040318075.1 of Mesorhizobium sp. M1328. Classification (NCBI taxonomy): domain Bacteria; kingdom Pseudomonadati; phylum Pseudomonadota; class Alphaproteobacteria; order Hyphomicrobiales; family Phyllobacteriaceae; genus Mesorhizobium; species Mesorhizobium sp. M1328. The sequence continues at coordinate 13,282 of NZ_JAMYLO010000019.1, forward strand.
AAGCTTGGCGATTTGCAGCAGTGCGTCCTTGGTATTGTTCACACCAACCCAGTTTGCCTGCTGCCTGAACAGCACGTCGACCATCGGGAAATAATTGTCCTTTGAGCAGCGCGCCAGCATGAAACCGGCCTCGGCGCTGGGATCGAACGGAAATTCGCGCAGGATATAGCGGGCCTTGCCGGTATCGATATATTTCGTCTTCAGCTCCGGGAATGTGGTTTCGGCGAAATGCGCGCAGTGCGGGCAGGTCATCGAAGCATATTCGACGATGGTGACCTTTGCGTCGTCCTTGCCGAGTTGCATGTCGGGCAGCGCGCCGGGCTTCAACAAGGCTGCCATATCCACCGTGCCCTGAGCTTCAGGCGCTTTGGCGGCGGCCGGAGCGGCCGGCTTCGGAGGTTCCGCCGGAGCCGCAGGCTTCACATCCTGCGCCTCGGCTTTCTCGCCCGAGTCGCTGCAGGCGGCAAGCAGCGCCGCTGCTGGTATTGCGGCCAGCGAAGTCAAAAGGTTTCTGCGGGACAAGGAACGGATCATACGAATCACCTGGCAATAGTTGGATTTTGCAATGCAAAGGCTACAAAAAGCGAGAGTTGGCGCGAATTAAGGCATTACCGCGCCTATTCCAATCGCCAAATCCGGGCATGCCATCACGATAGCGCGAGATCACGGCTTCTTTTGCCCGAGAATGGTGGCGCCAAGCCGCTCCAACGAGGCGCGCAGCCCGCCGTCCTCGATCAAACCGACGGTGCCGGACAGCTTCGCTTTCTCGGCCGCAGTCAATGGCCGCAAACTGGGTTTCGGCTTGTCCTTGCCCGCCATTACAGGCTTCTGCACGATCCTGATCCGGCCGATCGCATTGAAACCGAGGAAGGCATTGACCCGGTTGATGATCTCGCCGGTCTCGTGCTGCAGATGCAGTGCCGCGACACCCTCGCAGGCAATCACCAGCACCGCCGGTTCGAACGGATCGTCCTCGTGCATGCGGCGCGGCCACTGGATCTTTTCCGGGCGCGAGCGGCCCGCAAGCCGCGGCCCGGCAATTTCTTCCCATGACTGGACCAGCCCGATCGACATGCCGGCCCGCTTGCGCAGCACCGGGTCGAGGATCTCGGTTGCGAGATCGCTCACCGGAACGGGATTGCCGAAGGGCCTTTTCCCTGCCATGTGCGTTCTCCAGTCACCAGCTTCAGCACCAATGGATTAGGGCCGACCCTCGATCAATGGCACTGCACGACCAGACCCGCAAGGCCGTATCCGGAGACAATGGCGAGATCGCATCCCGGCTGCTTGGCTGGTACGACGCGCATCACCGCGACCTGCCCTGGCGCGTTCCGCCGCGCGCGCTGGCGGGCGGGGCGCGGCCCGATCCCTATCTGGTCTGGCTTTCCGAGGTCATGCTGCAGCAAACCACGGTCGAGGCGGTAAAATCCTATTTTCGGGCTTTCGTGCAGAAATGGCCAACTGTCCAGGCACTGGCGGCGGCACCGACCGAAGACGTCATGAAGGCCTGGGCCGGGCTCGGCTATTATTCCCGCGCCCGTAACCTCAAAGCCTGTGCCGATCTCGTGGCGCGGCAAGGCGGTCGCTTTCCGGACAGCGAGTCCGGCTTGAGGGAACTGCCCGGCATCGGCGCCTATACGGCGGCGGCGATCGCAGCGATCGCTTTCGACCGACCAGCCGCGGTCGTCGACGGCAATGTCGAACGGGTGGTCTCACGGCTGTTTTCGATCGCCACGCCGCTGGGCGAAGCCAAGGGCGAGATACGCGGCCAGGTCGAACGCATGGTTCCCCGGACAAGGCCCGGCGACTTCGCGCAGGCGATGATGGACCTGGGCGCGACGATCTGCACGCCGCGCCGGCCCCGCTGCATGCTCTGCCCTGTTCGCGAGGATTGCAGCGCCACAATCTCGGGCGACCCCGAACGCTTTCCGGTCCGCCTACCGAAGGGCGAGAAACCATTGCGGCGCGGCGCCGCCTTCGTCGCGGTCAGGGCTGACGGCGCCATTCTTTTGCGAAAGCGTTCGGAAAAGGGCCTGCTCGGCGGCATGACCGAGGTGCCGACGACCGGCTGGACGGCGCGCATCGACGGCGCCACCACGGAAGCGGCAGCCCCGTTCCCCGGCAATTGGCGGCAGGCCGGACGAATCGGCCATGTCTTTACCCATTTTGCGCTTGAACTCGACGTGTTCAAGGCGGAGACCGACAGTGCCGCCCCGGCCGGGCATTTCTGGTCGCTGGTCCATGAAATTTCCGGGGAAGCGCTGCCGACTGTCATGAAAAAGGTAATCGAAGCGGCGATACCGGGCGCGACGAAGAAGCAGCACCCGCATTGAACGAGAGAAGAATGACTGAAATCCGCCACATCGTTTTCGACATCGGCAAAGTGCTGATCCACTATGATCCGGACCTGCCCTTCAGCCGCTTGATCCCCGATCCCGACGAACGGAAATGGTTCTTCGACAATGTCTGCACGCATGATTGGAACATCGAACAGGACCGCGGCCGCAGCTGGGAAGAGGCCGAAGCACTGGCGATCGCGCAATATCCCGAGCACGCCGAAAACATCCGTAATTTCCGCCGGCACTGGCACGAGATGGTGCCTCATGCCTATGAGGACAGCGTTGCCATCATGATCGGCCTGATCGAGAGCGGCCACGACGTGACGATGCTGACCAATTTCGCCGCGGATACGCTTGCCGAGGCCCGCGAGCGCTTCGATTTCCTCAATCGGCCGCGCGGCGTGACCGTGTCCGGCGACATCCGCCAGATCAAGCCGGATCGCGCCATCTATGATCACCACGTCGCCGCATTCGGCCTCGAACCGTCAGCCACGCTGTTCATCGACGACAGCCAGAAGAACGTCGACGGCGCCAAGGCGGCCGGCTGGCAGTCGGTGCTGTTCACCGATGCACAGACGCTCAGGGCGGACCTTGAGCGTCTTGGGATCAAAGTGTGACTTGAATCGCTTCCAGAGGTTGGTTGAGCCTTCGCATTTACCGATCTGTGGCAACTCGGAAGCCGTCAGGCCCCTGCCCGTTCGATGCCCAGGCGTGCAATGCGGCGAAGCTCGTCGATCGGGGTCAGGCCGCCGCTGCGCTCATAATGCCAGAAGGTCCAGCCGTTGCAGGCGTCCAGCCCCTGCACTTGTGCGCCGATCTTGTGGATCGACCCGGCGCTGTCGCCGATTGCCAGCGTGCCGTCGGCACGCACCTTTGCCGCCCAGCGCTTCTTGGCATCGTAGAGCGTGGCGCCGGGCGCCACCAGGCCATTGTCGAGAAGCGTGACGAAGGCGACGCGCGGCTCAGCCCGCTTGCCGGTTAGTACCGTCAAATTGGCGCCTTCCAGCGGCCGGACCGCATCGATACGTTCCATGGCGGCATCGATATAGGCCTGCTCACGCTCGATGCCGACGAAGTGACGGCCAAGCCGCTTGGCCACCGCACCGGTGGTACCTGAACCGAAGAAGGGGTCGAGCACGATGTCGCCCGGCCTGGTCGATGCCGTCACGACGCGGGCAAGCAACGCTTCCGGCTTCTGCGTCGGATGCAGTTTGTCACCATTGTCGTTCTTCAGGCGCTCGCCGCCGGTGCAGATCGGAAATAGCCAGTCTGAACGCATCTGAATATCATCATTAGACGCCTTCAGCGCCTCGTAGTTGAATGTGTAACCCTTACCCTTTTGGTCGCGCGATGCCCAGATCATCGTCTCATGCGCGTTCTGGAAACGGCGGCCACGGAAATTGGGCATTGGATTGGTCTTGCGCCAGACGACGTCGTTGAGGATCCAGAAGCCCAGGTCCTGCATCTTGGCGCCGACCCTGAAAATATTGTGGTAGGAGCCGATGACCCAGATCGTGCCGTTGGGCTTCAGCACGCGGCGTGCCGCCAGCAGCCAGGCGCGGGTGAAGGCGTCGTAGGCCTCAAAACTGTCGAACTGGTCCCAATGGTCGTCGACGGCATCGACCTTGGATTGGTCGGGCCGGTGCAGATCGCCATCGAGCTGCAGATTGTAGGGCGGATCGGCGAAGATCACGTCGATCGACTTTTCCGGCAGCCGTTCGAGCGCGGCGACGCAGTCGCCCTTCAGGATCGTATCCAGCCACTCGGATTGCTGGGGAGCATCGGAAAGCTCGTCGAGAAGACGCACGGCAGACATTGTGACACCCAAGGCACGCGTTACTGTTTACTGTCCGTTATGGTTACCGATCAGCGTAAATATTCAGTGAAGCAGACTGCCGAATTTGCGAAGCCCGGCCTGTTGGTGTATGCCGCGCCGCCTGAGCCGTTTGGACCAAAGGGCCCTCGGCATTCCCTTCATCCCGCTTTCCGGACCACCATGCCCCAGCCAGATCTTGTCATCTTCGATTGCGACGGCGTGCTCGTCGATTCCGAAATCATCGCCGCGCGTATCGATGCCGAGCTTTTGACCTCGGCCGGCTACGAGATATCGGCCGAGGAGATTTCCGAGGTCTATGCCGGGCTGACTTTCAAGGACATCATGATGCGGGTCGAGGAAAAGTCCCGGATCCCGTTCCAGGCCTCCCTGATCGACAAGGAGGAACAGCTCGTCGATCGCCGGCTGCGCAGCGACGTGCGTGCTATCGACGGGGCGCACGAGGCTGTCGCCGCGGTAGCAGTGGCGCGCTGCGTCTGTTCGAATTCGCGTTCGGAGCGGATCGAATTCATGCTGGAGAAGGTGCAGCTTTTGCCGTTCTTTGCCGACCGTATCTTTTCCTCGCTGGAAACACCGACCGGGAAAACCAAGCCGGCGCCGGACGTGTTTCGGTTCGCCGCGGAAAAGCTCAAGGCGAACCCCGCGAACACCTTCGTCATCGAGGATTCCGTGCATGGCGTCACCGGCGCTAAGACGGCGGGAATGCGCGTCATCGGCTTCACCGGCGCGGCGCACAGCTATCCCGGCCACGCCGATGCGCTGACCGAGGCCGGTGCGGAAACGGTCATCCGCCGCTGGGCGGAACTGAAAAGCGTGATCGCCGCGCTGTCGGAATGGTCGGCGGACGCCTGAGAGGCCGCCTCCAACCGCCGTGGCGCGAATGCACAGGCTCAGTTGGTCGCGGCGGCTTTCTTCTTCTTCGGCTTGTCTGTCGCTACTTTCGGAGCGCCCTCGTCATACCCGGCATATGCCTGGTAGTCCCGCGCCGTCGGCTCCGGAACGACGACGTTGGAATCGGTGTAGACGAACTGCGTGGCACTCGAAGGATCGGTGACCTGGACTTGATAGGAGTGAAGCTGCGAATAGAGAACTTCGGTGCCGTGCATCACCGCGATGCGGATCGGCATGGTGATGGTCCCGGGGGTGAACATCGGGCCAGGCACGACCTTGCCGGCGACGGCTATCTTCATCGACAAGGAGCCGTTGGCGCGGCTGCAGTCGCGGGTCACATCGGTGATCGAAGCCTGATAGATGATCTTGGCGGAATCGTCCGGCTGATCGACGCCTGCCGCGTCCGCTGCCGGCTGGGCGGCTTCCTCGGCGGCAACATCGGTTTTTTTCTTCGGCTTCGGACCGCTCTTGGCGTAGGTATTGAAGAAGGCGGTGCCGTCACGCAACGTCACTTTCGGGCAATAGGCCTGCAGCTGGCTGGAAAGCACCTTGGGATCGGGTGGCGGTGGCGGCGTCGTATCCTTCTTGCCGAAGCCGAGAATGCCATTGTCGCTCGATTGGCAGCCTGCGGCGGCAAGCATAAAGCCGGTGAGCGCCAGACCCGCGACAAAACGACCGTTGAATGAATGAAACGCCATGAACTGCACTTCCCTCTCGCAAAGCCGGTGACGTATATCAACCGCGCGGCAAAAATGCGACTGAGCCTGCGCAGAAATCCACCACCTCGCGGCGGGCGAAAATTCCCGGCAACAATGGAAACGTGACGATGCAATATGTGAGTACCCGCGGGGAAGCGCCCGCGCTTGGATTTTCCGACGCGGTGCTGGCCGGGCTGGCGCGCGACGGCGGGCTCTATCTGCCGAGCGCCTGGCCGCATTTTTCCGCAGCCGAGATCCGCGCCATGCGCGGTCTTGCCTATCCCGATCTTGCCATCCGCGTGCTGTCGCCGTTCCTCGGTGGCGAGATCGCGGCGCCGGTGTTCGAACGGCTGGTGCGCGAAGCCTATGCGACCTTCCGCCATGAGGCCGTCTGCCCGCTGGTGCAGACCGGGCCCAACAGCTTCGTGCTGGAGCTCTTCCACGGCCCGACGCTCGCGTTCAAGGACGTGGCGATGCAGCTTCTTGCACGGCTGATGGACCATGTGCTGGCCGAGCGTGACCAGCGCGCCACCATTGTCGGCGCCACCTCCGGCGACACCGGGGGGGCCGCCATCGATGCCTTTGCGGGGCGCAACCGCACCGACATCTTCGTGCTTTTCCCGCACGGCCGCGTCTCGCCGGTACAGCAGCGGCAGATGACGACCTCGATCGCGGCAAACGTCCATGCCTTGGCGATCGAAGGCAATTTCGACGACTGCCAGGGCCTGGTGAAGGACATGTTCAACGACCACGGTTTTCGCGACCGGGTATCGCTGTCCGGCGTCAACTCGATCAACTGGGCCCGCATCATGGCCCAGATCGTCTATTATTTCTCCTCCGCGCTGTCGCTGGGCGCGCCCGACAGGCCGGTTTCCTTCACCGTGCCGACCGGCAATTTCGGCGACATCTTCGCCGGCTATGCCGCCAAGAAGATGGGGCTGCCGATCGAACGGCTGATCATCGCCACCAACGACAACGATATTCTGGCGCGCACGCTGGCGACCGGCGAATACCGCATGAAGGGGGTCTTTTCGACCACGTCGCCCTCGATGGACATCCAGGTGTCTTCGAACTTCGAACGCTTGCTGTTCGAGGCAGCCGGCCGCGATGCCTCGACCGTGCGGCGCTACATGGACGGGCTCAAGCAGTCCGGCGCCTTCACCGTCGAGGCCGGCGAAATCGCCAGGATCCGCTCCGAATTCGACGCCGGCCGCGCCACCATGGACGAGGTCGCCGCCACCATCCGCACCACACTTGCGGCGAGCGGCTATCTGCTCGACCCGCATACGGCCGCAGCCGTGCATGTGGCCGCCGGCAAGGCTGCGGGTGAGGTGCCGATGGTGGTGCTGGGCACTGCGCACCCGGCAAAGTTTCCCGCCGCCGTCGAAGCCGCCAGCGGCGTGTCGCCTGCCCTGCCTGCATGGCTAGGCGGGTTGATGAGCGCCGAGGAAAAATACACGGTACTTCCATCCGACCTGAAAATGGTGGAAGATTATCTCGGCCGCCACACGCGGGCGGCGCGTTAGGGAGTAATTGCCATATGGGTGTTGAGGTAAGCCGTCTGTCGAACGGCCTGACAGTCGCCACCGAAACCCTTCCAAGCCTCGAATCTGTTGCCCTTGGCGCCTGGGTCAAGTCGGGCGCACGCAACGAGCGTGACGAAGAGCACGGAATGGCGCACTTGCTCGAGCACATGGCTTTCAAGGGCACCAGGCGGCGAAGCGCCTTCGAGATCGCCTCGGAGATCGAGGACGTCGGCGGCGAGATCAATGCCGCCACCAGCGTCGAGACGACCTCCTATTATGCAAGGGTTCTGAGCGACGACGTGCCGCTGGCGGTCGATATCCTTTCCGACATCCTGCAGGAATCCGAATTCGATCCGCAGGAGCTGGAGCGAGAGCAGCATGTGATTCTGCAGGAGATCGGCGCCGCGCACGATACGCCCGACGATGTCGTTTTCGATCACTTTACCGAGACCGCCTTTCGCCACCAGACTATCGGTCGCTCGATTCTCGGCACGCCGGAAACCGTCAAATCCTTCACTTCGAAGCAGTTGCACGACTTCATCGAACGGCAGTACGGCGCCGAGAACATGGTGATGGTGGCGGCCGGCGATATCAAGCACGATGATTTCGTGCGCGAGGTCGAAAAACGTCTCGGCGGCTTCCGCGGCAAGGCCGACGGCACCATTCCGCAATATGCGCAATATGTCGGCGGCGATTTTCGCGAAGACCGCGACCTGATGGACGCGCAGATCGTGCTGGGTTTCGAGGGCCGCGCCTATCACGTCCGCGATTTCTATGCCTCTCAGGTCCTGTCGATGATCCTTGGCGGCGGCATGTCGTCGCGACTTTTCCAGGAAGTCCGTGAAAAACGCGGCCTGTGCTATTCGGTCTATGCCTTCCATTGGGGTTTTTCCGACACCGGCGTCTTCGGGGTCCATGCGGCGACCGGACAAAGCGATATTGCCGAGCTGGTGCCTGTGATTATCGATGAGTTGCAAAAGGCCGGTGAAAACATCCTGCAGGAGGAGCTCGACCGGGCGCGTGCCCAATACCGCGCCGGGCTGATCATGTCGGCCGAGAGCCCGGCCAGCCGCGCCTCGCAGATCGCCAGGCAGTTACTTCTGTTCGGCAGGCCGATCGCCAAGGAAGAGCTGATGGAGCGGCTGTCGGCGTTGACTGTCGAGCGGCTGACGGATCTGTCGTCTCGGCTTTTTTCGACCAAGCCGACGCTTACAGCCGTCGGGCCGGTGGGTACGCTCGCGCCCTATGAAGCGATCCTCGATTCGCTTTCGGGCACGCAGATCACTGCCCGCAAGCTCGCCGTCTAAGCCTATTCGAGCGTCGTGTTCGCGCTCCCTTTCTTTCGCCGCGACCTGCCGGCGCTGAAGGGCGACCTTGTCACGCTGCGCGTACCGCTGACCAACGACTATCGCGAGTGGTCGGTGCTGCGCGGCGAAAGCCGCGCCTTTCTTGAGCCGTGGGAACCGCGATGGACCCCTGACGAGCTCGACCGCACGGCGTGGCGGCATCGTATCGGCCGCTACCGCGAGGACTACGCGCAGGGGACGGCGATCGCTTTCTTCATCTTCGAGAAAAGCAGCGGCAAGCTGGCCGGCGGTATCACCCTCGGCAATATCCGCCACGGGGTCGCCCAAAGCGGCCATATCGGCTACTGGATCGGCGAGCGCTTCAGCGGACGCGGCCTGATGACCGATTCCGTCAAGGTGGTGACGCGTTTCGCCTTCGAAACGCTGCGGTTGCACCGGATCGAAGCTGCCTGTATCCCCGATAACGCCCGGTCGATCCGCGTGCTTGAAAAAGCCGGATTCCGGCGCGAAGGACTGCTACGATCCTATCTGAGGATCAACGGCATCTGGCAGGACCATTACCTATACGCCCGAATCGCGGACGATCCGCCGGGCGTTGGAACAAAGGACTGATTTTTGACGAATTTTCTGCGCAACGGGTCGCTGCTTGCCTTTATGCTGGCGGCAATCGTCACGCTCTGCGCGGCATCCTCGGCGTTTGCGGTCGAACCGATCAAGATTGCCCGCGACGACGTGGCGCTCGACCTTTCGGGCGCCGTCGAAATCTACCGCAACCAGGGCGAGAATTTCCAGGTCTCGACGGCACCCGGCCCAGACGGCATCGTACGGCGCATCGAGGTCGAGGCCAATGACGCGCGCTCGACCGGCGACTGGGCGGTGTTCGCGCTCGCTAACACCACCGACCAGCAGCTCGACAGGCTGATTGTCGCACCGCATTTCCGGCTGGTGAATTCCGGCCTGTTCTGGCCGGACCTCGGCTCGACCCGTATCGCCGCGATCACGCCCAGCGAAGGCTTTGCGCTCGACCGCCAGACCAGCCCCGACGCCGACGTGTTCCGGGTGACGCTCAACCCCGGAACGGTGATTACCTTCATCGCCGAACTCGCCTCGCCCAAGCTGCCGCAGGTCTATCTGTGGGACCCTGAATCCTACAAGGACTCGGTCAATTCCTACACGCTGTTTCGTGGCATCGTCATCGGCATCGCCGGCCTGCTGGCGCTGTTCCTGACCATTCTTTTCGTCGTCAAGGGGACCTCGATGTTCCCGGCAACGGCGGCCCTGGCCTGGGCGGTGCTTGCCTATATCTGCGTCGATTTCGGCTTTCTCAACAAGATTATAGAAATCTCGCCGGGCAATGAGCAGATGTGGCGCGCCGGAACGGAGGTGGCGCTTGCGGCGACCTTCGTGGTGTTCCTGTTTGCCTATCTCAACCTCAACCGGTGGCACGGCCATTTCAGCTACGGCGCACTGGTCTGGATTCTCGGGCTGGTGCTGATCGCCGGCGTCGCCATCATCGATCCGGCGGTTGCCGCCGGCATTGCCAGGCTGTCCTTCGCCGCCACCGCGCTGACCGGGCTCGGCCTGATCATCTTCCTCGGCATCCGCGGTTACGACCGCGCCATCATGCTGGTGCCCAGTTGGGTGATGGTTCTGCTATGGCTATGCGGATCGTGGATGGCGATCACAGGCATGCTCGACAACGATATCGCCCAGCCGGCGCTGGGCGGTGGGCTGATCCTCATCATCCTGCTAATCGGCTTCACCGTGATGCAGCACGCTTTTGCCGGCGGCGCCCTGCATCAGGGCCTGTTCTCCGATCTCGAGCGCCAGGCGCTGGCGGTTGCCGGATCGGGCGATACTGTGTGGGACTGGGACGTGCTGCGCGACCGCGTCGTCACTCGTCCCGACGTAAGCATCCAGCTCGGCCTTGCGCCCAACAGCCTCGGCGGCCCAGCCCGCAACTGGCTGCCGGTGCTGCATGCCGACGACCGCGACACGTTTCGTACGACGCTCGACGTCGTGCTCGAGCACCGGCGCGGCCGGGTGTCGCAAAACTTCCGCCTGCGCGGCGCCGACGGGCATTATCACTGGTTTGCGCTGCGCGCCCGGCCGGTGATCGGCTCGGACGGCGAGGTCATCCGCTGCGTCGGCACCATGGTCGACGTGACGGAGCAGAAGAAGTCCGAGGAACGGCTGCTGCATGACGCCGTACATGACAATCTGACCGGCCTGCCTAACCGCGAGCTGTTCATGAACCGGCTGGAGGCGATCATTTCGATCGCCCGCACCGAAGAGAAGGTGCGCCCGACCGTCTTCGTCATCGACATCGACCGCTTCAAGCAGGTCAATGACGGGCTCGGCATCTCGGCCGGCGACACCATCCTTTTGACCATCGCGCGGCGGCTGCACCGGCTGCTCAAGCCGAAGGATTCGCTGTCGCGCTTTGCCGGCGACCAGTTCGCGCTGATGCTTTTGTCGGAGCAGGATCCGGCTCGCATCGCGGCCATTGCCGATGCCATCAAGCACGCCATCAACAACCCGATCACCTTCGCCAAGCGCGAGATCGTGCTGACCGCCTCGATCGGGCTGATCACCTGGACCTCAACCCAGACTTCGGCCGAGGACATGGTCAAGGATGCTGAGCTCGCCATGCATCAAGCCAAGCGCTTCGGCGGCGACAGGATCGAGCCTTTCCGGCCTGCCTTCCGCACGGTCGGCACCGACCGGCTGCAGTTCGAGTCCGACCTGCGGCGCGCCATCGAGCGACGCGAATTCACGCTTGCCTATCAGCCGATCGTACGGCTGGAGGACGGCAGCGTTGCCGGCTTTGAAGCCTTGCTGCGCTGGGACCATCCGCGACGCGGCATGATCCCGCCGGCGGATTTCATCCCGGTCGCCGAAAACTGCGGCCTGATCGTGCAGCTTGGGCTATTCGCCATGCAGCAGGCTGCCGAAGACCTGGCGGGATGGCAAAAGCAGATCGGCGATGCGCCGCTGTCGGTCTCGGTCAATCTGTCCAGCCGTCAGCTCATCCGCCGCGACCTGGTCAGCGACGTCCGCTCGGTGATCGCGCGGGCCAATCTGAAACCGCGCTGCTTCCGGCTCGAACTCACGGAATCGCTGGTGATGGACAATCCCGAGCAGACCGCTCATGTGCTGACCAAGCTAAAGCAGCTTGGCATCGGCCTGTCGCTGGACGATTTCGGCACCGGCTATTCATCGCTGGCCTATCTGACGCGCTTTCCGTTCGACACCATCAAGATCGACAAGAGCTTCGTCGACGACGCGACGCCGAAACGCGCGGTGCTGCTCAAATCCATGGTCAACATGGCGCATGAACTCGGCCTGTCGGTTGTCGCCGAAGGCATTTCGGACGAGAGCGATGCGCTGGAGTTGCGGCAGATGGGCTGCGAATACGTGCAGAGCTTCATGTTCGGCGCGCCGATGCCGGGCGACCAGGTGCTGAAGACGCTGAAGGAACAGTACCCGCTCACTCAAGCGTGACAAGTTTCGGGACGTGATGAGGCTCAGGCGTGACCGGCAGCCAGGCTGAGATGCGCGAGATCGATGCCGATCGAGGCAAGGATCCGGTCGTATTTGCGGTCGATGTCGGCGTCGAACAGAAGCTCGGCACTTGCCGGGCAAGTCAGCCAGCCATTCTCGACGATCTCGTTTTCAAGCTGGCCCGCACCCCAGCCGGCATAACCGAGCGCCATCAGCGCCCGCCGGGGTCCGCGGCCGGAGGAGATGGCGCGCAATATGTCGACGGTCGCGGTCAGGCAGACGTCGTCGGACACGGCGAGCGAGGATTCCACCCGGTAGTCGCCCGAATGCAGGACGAAGCCGCGGCTGCGATCCACCGGTCCGCCATTGCGCACGACGAAGTCGCGCGCCGGCGGTGGCAGGCGGATCGCCTCCATCTCATTCATGATGCCAAGTTGTACGAGCAGGTCCGGAAACAGCATCTGCTGCGTCTGGTTGATGATCAGCCCCATCGCGCCTTCGTCGCTGTGCGCGCAAATGTAGATGACAGAGCGCGTGAAGCGGTCGTCCTTCATGCCGGGCATGGCAATCAGGAACTGGTCGTCGAGAAAGCCGGGTCCTGCGGCCGTCCTTTTATGGCGCAACAAATCCATGGCCACAGCGTAACGCGTTTCCGAAGCGTCGAAAAGATGGGCGGCGCCCGATTTGATCAGGCTCGTAAATCGAAGGTCACGCAAATATGATGCCGGCCGCGTCATGAAATCATTGTGCGGCCATCAACGGACGATCAAATCACCGTCATGCAAAGCTTGAAAATCCTGCTGCTTAGTGTGGCCATTGGATCGGCGACCGGCCTCCCAGCCTCAGCCTCCTCGTCGGCCTGGTACAACAGCGAAGGCGGCAGGGTGCGACTGGTAACGAGCGGCAAAGCCGACGAGGCCGGACGTCTCCAGGGCGTCCTCGACATTGCGCTGAAGCCCGGCTGGAAAACCTATTGGCGCGATCCGGGCGATGCAGGCGTGCCGCCACAGATCGACGTCTCGGCCAGCACCAACATTGCCGACGCGACGCTTTCGTTTCCGCCGCCGCAGCGCCATGACGACGGCTATGGCAAATGGGCCGGCTACGACCACCCGGTTTCGTTGCCGGTGACGTTCACGCTTGCCGCGCCCGGCCAGCCGGCCGTCATCGATGCGGATATCTTCCTCGGCATTTGCGAAACCATCTGCATCCCGGTGCAGACGAGGCTGACCGTCGATCCCGGCGCCGATCCGGACAACGCCGTGGACGCGGCACTGGTCAAGGCAGGCCTTGCCACCCTGCCCGCCACGGCAACGCCCGATTTCGGCATAAACGTACTGCCGGGCGACCACGAAACGCTGATTGTCGAAGCGAGCTTTCCGGGCAGTCCCGAGGCCGCCGACTTCTTCGTTGCCGGCGAACGCGACTACATGTTCGGTGCCCCCGCGCGCAGCGAAAAGGATGGCAAGCTGATCTTTACTGTGCCGATCCTCGACAGGCCGTCGACAACGCCAACCGACGGCGGCCTGCACTACACACTGACAAGTGCCGCTGGCGCGGTCGAAGGCCTGCTGCCTTTTCCGTGATGCCAACGTCTGGACGGTTGCCGGGCGCGCCTTAGTTCGCTATCGCAAGGACACTCCCTTTCCATTCTCAAGCGAGGACCATCATGACGATCTCCGTTGGCGACAAACTGCCCGATGCGACCTTCAAGACAATGACCGCCGACGGTGCAAAGCCGATCACGACGGGCGAGATATTCTCAGGAAAGACGGTCGTGCTGTTTGGGGTTCCAGGCGCTTTCACGCCAACCTGCAGCAACAATCATCTGCCCGGCTACCTGGACAATTACGACGCCATCCTGGCGCGCGGCGTCGACACTATCGCCGTCGTCTCGGTCAACGATGTTCACGTCATGGGGGCTTGGGCCCGCTTCAGCGGCGGTGAAGGCAAAATCCTTTATCTTGCCGATGGCAATGGCGATTTCGCCAAATCGGTCGGCCTCGACGCCGACCTCTCCAGTGGCGGCATGGGGCTGCGCTCGAAGCGTTTTTCGATGATCGTCGACGACGGCAAGGTCACCGCGCTCAATGTCGAGACAAAGCCCGGCGTCGACGAATCCGGTGCGGCTCACATTCTCGGACAGCTTTCCGTCTTGGCGACAGCATAGGCCAGGGACGGCGGCGGGCGCCTTCGAGCGCTCAGCGTCCAAAGGACGCTGACTTTTTGCATTGGCGCATGATCCCTCCGAAAGCCGACCCGGTTTTCGGGGCCATGCGTCGGCGCTTCGGAACTGCTTGCTTTTGGGGACCTCGATTATGTCTGACATCGTCTGGCGCAGCGTCGCGATCGGCATCGGCGCAACCGCGCTTATGGATGTCTGGGCGATTTTCCTGAACAAGGCGTTTGCTCAACCGCGGCCGAACTGGGGGCTGGTCGGCCGCTGGGTCTGGCATCTCAGGGAAGGCAAGGTCTTCCATGACGACATTGGCGAGGCCTCGCCCTACGCGCATGAATCAGTACTTGGCTGGGCCTTTCATTATGCTGTCGGCATCGTCTACGGCATCATACTGGTCGTGCTGGCCGGAACGGCCTGGCTCACCGCGCCGACCTTCCTGCCGGCCTTTATCCTCAGCATGGTCACCGTCGGCGCCGGGTGGTTTCTGCTGGCGCCCGGCATGGGCGCCGGCTGGGCCGCTTCGAAGCGGCCCAATCCGATGCAGGTCCGCGCCCTGAATCTTGTGTCGCATACGGTGTTTGCAATCGGACTGTTCGGCACCGCCCTTCTAATCCGCTGACACGCCAGTTCAACCGGATCAATAACTCTGGGTCGAGCGCCGAACCTTCTTGGCCGCCGATTGCTTGGACTGGGTGCCTTCCTTCGGCGTTACGGACGCGAGCGCGGGTTTCGCCGACTTCGTCTTGAATGGCGCCATGCCGAGCCGCGCCAATTCGTCGGCACGCTCGTTCTCGGGATGGCCGGCATGGCCCTTGACCCAATGCCAGGTGACCTGATGGCGGTTACGCGCTGCGTCGAGCTGCTGCCACAGCTCGGCATTCTTCACCGGCTGCCTGGCGGCCGTCTTCCAGCCGTTGCGCTTCCAGCCGTCGATCCAGCTGAAAATACCGTCCTTGACATAGTTGCTGTCGGTATAAAGGTCGACGACGCAAGGTTCCTTGAGCGCATTGAGAGCCGAGATGGCGGCCAACAGCTCCATGCGGTTGTTGGTGGTCAGAGCCTCGCCACCGTGGAGTTCCTTGATGGCGCCGTTGAAGCGCAGGATTGCGCCCCAGCCGCCAGGCCCGGGATTGCCCGAACAGGCACCATCGGTGGAGATTTCAACGCGCTTGGTCATGTCAGTCCATATTCGGAAGGAGAGTTGATCGCCCGGTGGAAGCGCATCCGGCGAATATACTCGGTCGGGTCGCGTTTCATCACCAGCCCGCCGTCCGGAACCGTCAGCCAGTCGTAGAGCCGGGTCAGCATGAAGCGCAGCGCCGAGCCGCGCGCCAGCATCGGCAGCGCAGCTTTCTCGTCACCGCTCAACGGCCGCACGCCTTGGTAGCCGGCAAGCAGCGCCGTGCCCTTGGTCAGATTGAAGGAAAAATCCTTCTCGAAGCACCAGGCGTTCAGGCACGTGGCAACGTCATAAGCGTAGAGGTCGTTGCAGGCGAAATAGAAGTCGATCAGCCCGGACAGTTTCTCGCCGAGGAAGAACACATTGTCCGGGAAAAGATCGGCATGGATGATGCCCTGCGGCAGACCGTTCGGCCAGTTTCGCTCGAAATCGGCGAAATCGGCATCGACCTCGGCCGCCAGTCCCGGCTCGACCTCGTCGGCGCGGGCGCGGGCGGCATTCCACAGCTTGCGCCAGCCATCGATGGCAAGGGCGTTGGGGCGGGTCATCGGAAAATCCGCGCCGGCGAGATGCAGTGCCGCCAGCGCCTTGCCGACCTCGCCGCAATGCGCAGCCGTCGGCCGCCGCAGCGACAGGCCTTCGAGAAAGGTGATAATGACCGCCGGCCGGCCGGCAAGTGTTCCGATCACACCGCCATCATGTGCGGTGACCGGGAGCGGGCACGAAATGCCCTTTCTGGCGAGGTGGGCCATGAGGCCGAGAAAGAACGGCAGGTCAGCCTTGTCGACGCGCTTCTCGTAAAGCGTCAGGATGTAGGAGCCGCTGCTGGTGTGCAGTAAAAAATTCGAGTTTTCGGTGCCTTCGGCGATGCCCTTGTAGGACAAGAGATCGCCGACCGGATAGTTGCTGAGGAACGCGCCGAGCTCGCCCTCATTGACGTCGGTGTAGACCGCCATCGTGGCTACGCAGCCCCGTTGACGAAGGCCATGTCGGCAGCCGTCAGTTCGACATCGCGCAACACCCGCATCACCGGAAAATCCTCCGTCTCCGTCGCCGTCACGGCCAGCTCGATGGTCACGTCGAAGCGCTGCCTGAACGCATCGACGATCTCGTCGACGATGATCTCCGGCGCCGAAGCGCCCGCCGACAGGCCGAGCGTCGAGATGCCGACAATGTCATTCCACGGAATTTCGGAGGCGCGCTGCACGAGAAGCGACATCGAGGCGCCGGCGCGCTCGGCCACTTCGACCAGGCGCCGCGAGTTGGAGGAGTTAGGTGCGCCGACAACCAGGAAGAGATCGGCGCCGGCCGCTGTCTCCTTGACCGCTTCCTGGCGATTGGTGGTGGCATAACAGATCGATTCCGCCGCCGGCGCGTGCAGCTCGGGAAAACGTTGCTGCAGCGCGCGGATGATACCGGCGGTGTCCTCGACTGACAGCGTCGTCTGGGTCACGAAGCCGAGCGCTTGCGGGTCTGCAGGCACGAAGCTTGCGGCGTCGGCTTCGGTCTCGATCAGAGTGACCGCGCCGTCCGGCAACTGGCCCATTGTGCCGATCACCTCCGGATGCCCGGCATGGCCGATCAAAAGCACGTGGCGGCCCAGCCGCTGATGGCGCATTGCCTGCTTGTGGACTTTCGAGACCAGCGGGCAAGTCGCGTCGAGATAGAATAGGTTGCGGGACCGGGCGTCGGCCGGCACCGATTTCGGCACGCCATGCGCCGAAAAGACGACCGGGCTCTGGCGATGCTCGGGCGGGATCTCGGAGAGCTCCTCGATGAACACCGCGCCGAGGCTTTGCAGCCCTTCGACGACGTAGCGGTTGTGCACGATCTCGTGGCGGACATAAACCGGCGCGCCGTATTTCTTCAGCGCCAGCACGACGATCTGGATCGCACGGTCAACGCCCGCACAGAAACCGCGCGGCTGGCAGAGCCGGATGGTCAGCGGTGGCTTTGTGTGAAGCATGATTGCATCTTACGCTGATTGTAGGCCGGTTGATCGGACTATGACTTCTGAGCTCAAGGCGCGAAATGAGGTGTGCGGCCCTGCCCTGTCAAGGGTAGTGGCGGCGATCATTGGTCTTTCGCCGGGCGGCGGAGCCAGGAGATCAGGACGCCGGCAAGGGCGGCGGCAAGGCCGTACCAGGTTATCGCATATTGCAGATGGCTGTTCGGCAGGTCGATGACGGTGACACCGCCAACCGGCAGCCCGCCGGGGTTGGCCGTGGCGTTCGCATCGATGAAGATCGGCACCAGCGCCGCTCCTGCTGGCAAGCCGGCGCTCGAGGCCATCGCGTCACGATCTTTCCAGTAGAAGATGTTCTTCTGCGGATCATTGTCGGGAAGCATCATCGAGGGCTTGGCCGGCAGTGGGTTGCGGGCGAGCCCCGTCACCGTCACTTCGCCCGTTACCTGCCCCTGCGGCCGCTTGGCTGGGTCCTTGAAATCGTAAGGCACGAAGCCGCGGTTGATCAGTACGAAACGGCCATCGTCGAGCTGCAGCGGCGTGAAGACATCGAAACCGGACTGGCCTTCCCAGGTGGCGAGGAAATGCCGCTCGCCTTGATGCAGGAAAGTGCCGGTCACCGTTGCCGGCGTGTAGTCCACGTCGCTAGTGGCAGCAAACCGCTTTTCGACCTCGGCCAATGGCACAGGCGCCGAATGCGTCCGCTGGTCTATCGTCTGGAGAAGGCCCTCTTTCCAGTGCAGGCGCTGAACCTGCCAGGTGCCGAGCGCCAGCAGTATCAAAAACACGACGATACCCAGGCCGAGCGCCAATGCGCGCTTCGGCCGCGACCGGCCGGCCACCAAACCTGATGCCTCGCTCATTCGCCGCGGTCCAGCCGGCCCTCGGCCGCCTTGTTGCGGTATTGCAGCGTCAGCAGGACGCCCTTGATCAACCGGAGCGCCGCCAGGCAAAGCACCAGCGTCAGCGGAATCCACAGCAGCAGATGCAGCCAGAGCGGCGGATTGAGCGTCACCTCCATCCACAGCGCCAGACCGACGACGATGAAGCCGATGATCAGGATAACGAACACCGCCGGCCCGTCGCCGGCATCGGCGAAGGAATAATCGAGGCCGCAATTGGTGCAGCGATTGCCGACCGTGAGGAACCCAGAGAACAGTCTGCCCTCGCCGCAGCGGGGGCAGCGGCCATGCAGGCCGGCCGAGATCGGATCGATTGGTGGCCAGATCGCCTTGTCGTCGCTCATGAGGTCATCCTAGGAGCATTTGCCACAAAAGATAAGGCGGCCACGTCGCCGCAGCCGCCTTGTCGATTTCCTCAGCTCGATCTCAGTGTGGTTCGATCATCGCGCCGTTCGATGCCCAGACGTAGATCGAGGCAAACAGGAACAGCCACACCACGTCGACGAAGTGCCAGTACCAGGCGGCGGCCTCGAAGCCGAAATGCTGCTTGGGCGTGAAGTCGCCCTTCATGGCGCGGATCAGGCAGACCAGCAGGAAGATCGTGCCGATGATGACGTGGAAACCATGGAAGCCGGTCGCCATGAAGAAGGTGGCGCCGTAGATTGAATCCCTGAAGCCGAACGGCGCGTGCATGTACTCGTAGGCCTGCACCATGGTGAACAGCATGCCGAGGCCGACGGTCAGCACCAAGCCATTGATCAGACCTTTGCGGTCGCCGTGGATGAGCGAGTGGTGCGCCCAGGTCACCGTGGTGCCCGACAGAAGCAGGATGACGGTGTTGTAAAGCGGCAGATGGAAGGGGTCGAGAACTTCGAGGCCCTTGGGTGGCCAGACGCCGCCGGTGAAGGCGGTACGGGCGTATTGATGGACCTCGCCCGGAAACAGGCTGGCGTCGAAGAAGGCCCAGAACCAGGCGACGAAGAACATCACCTCGGAGGCGATGAACATGATCATGCCGTAGCGCAGATGCAGCGACACGACACGGGTGTGGTGTCCCTCATGCGCTTCCTTGATCGTATCCGACCACCAGGCGAACATCGTGTAGATGACGATCAGCAGGCCGATGAAGAACAGCCATGGGTTGGCGATGTTGAAACCGAAGATCGGGAAATCGCCGCCCTTGAGATATTGCATGTAACAGACACCGCCGAGCGCGGTCACCAGCGCCCCGACGGAGCCCAGGAAAGGCCACGGGCTCGGGTCGACGAGGTGGTAGTCATGTTGTGGTTTTGCGTGTGCGTCTGCCATATCAACCCCCGAGGCTTGCTTCGGTATCTGAAATCTTGTTGCGGCGGCCGTCGGCCGGCACCGATGATGCGACCGGCTTGGTCTTGTCGACCGGGAACATCGTGTAGGACAGGGTAATCGTCTTCAAATCCTTCAGTTCCGGCGCGTTGACGATGTCGGGATCGACATAGAACACGACCGGCATGTCCAGTGTCTCGCCCGGCTTCAGCGTCGTGTCGGTGAAGCAGAAACACTCGACCTTGTTGAAGTAAGGTCCGGCCAGTTCCGGCTGCACGTTGAAGGTGGCACGTCCGGTGATGGGCCGGCTGAATTTGTTGGTCGCGCTGAAATGCGCCTCGGCGGTCTCGCCGATCTTGATGGTGATCGAGCGGGCGACCGGCTGGAATTGCCAGGGAACGCCGACGGTGTTGGCATCGAAGCGGATGGTGATGTCGCGGTCGAGCACCCGATCGGCATATTGCTGGGTCGCCCGTTTGACGGTGCCGCCGTAGCCTGTCGCCTGGCAGAACATCGCATAAAGCGGCACCGCGGCGTAGGCCATGCCGATCATGCCACCGAAGAACGCGATGCAGACGCCGGCGACGACGCGGTTCGTATTTTTCTTCGTAGGATCGGTGACTGTTTGCCTGGTCATCGTCAGCTCACATCGAGCCGGGGAAACTGTGACCAAATTTCACGATGGTCGCGACGTAGAATATGACGACCAGCGCCGCCAGCGCGAAACCGATTGCGGCCGAGCGATTGCGGCGGGCCTTCTGCTGACGTTCGGTCAGCGTGACCAGTTCAAGCTTTTTTTCGGCCATGCTCACGCTCCACCGATGGTCAGCGCGCGCGCGACGACGCAATCGCCAAGGTAGGCGGCAAAGATGGCGAAGAGATAGAGCAGCGAATAGCCAAACAAGGCCTTGGCCGGCTTCATCGCCCGGTCGTCATCGGCCATTTGCAGCACCTTCCACGCATACCAGACGAAGCCGCCGCCGAGCAGCAATGCAACGACGCCATAGGCCGGCGTGGTGAAGCCGAGAACCCAGGGCAGCACGCCAACCGGCGCGAGGACCAGCGCATAGCCAAAGATCTGGCGCCTGGTCGAGGCCTGGCCGGCGACATTCGGCATCATCGGAATGCCTGCCTTCGCATAGTCCTCCGACTTGAAGAGCGCGAGCGCCCAGAAATGCGGCGGCGTCCACAGGAAAATGATCAGGAACAGCACCAAGCTTTCGAGGCTGACCGATCCGGTTACCGCCACCCAGCCGATGACCGGCGGAACGGCACCGGCAGCACCGCCGATGACGATGTTCTGCGGCGTCCAGCGCTTCAGCCACATCGTATAGATGACGGCATAGAAAAAGATGGTGAAGGCCAGCAGCGATGCGGCCAACCAGTTGACCAGCACGCCGAGCGTCATCACCGATAAAACCGACAGCACCAACCCGAAACTCAATGCCTCGCCTGGCCGGATGCGGCCGGCCGGCACGGGACGGCCGGCGGTGCGCGTCATCACCGCATCGATGTCTGCGTCGTACCACATGTTGAGCGCACCGGACGCGCCAGCACCAATGGCAATAGCCAGGATCGCGATCACCGCCAGCAGCGGATTGATGGTCACCGGGGCGGCGACCATGCCGACAAACGCGGTGAACACCACCAGCGACATGACGCGCGGCTTCAGCAGGGCGAAGAAATCGCCCGCCGTCGCTTCCGACATGCGGAAGCCCGGCTCGTCAATCAGTCTGTCTTCGGCAAGGGCCATGCGTACTTAAAGTCCATCATTCCGTTGGCCAAAACCGCCTGTCGGCCGGCGGTTCCGTATTAAGGAGGCAACCGCCTACTTGATCTTCGGCAACTGTTCCCACTGGTGGAACGGCGGCGGCGAAGGCAGCTGCCATTCCAGCGTGGTCGCACCCTCGCCCCAAGGATTGGCGCCGGCGACCCGCTTCTTCTGGAACGCCTCGAAGACGCCGAACAGGAAGATGACGACGCCGACAGCCGAGATGTACGAGCCGTAGGACGACACCATATTCCAGCCGGCGAAGGCATCGGGATAGTCGATATAGCGACGCGGCATACCGGAAAGGCCGAGGAAGTGCTGCGGGAAAAAGACCAGGTTGACGCCGACGAAAGTGACCCAGAAGTGGGTGTTCGCGATCACGGGTGAGTACATGTAGCCGGTCATTTTCGGGAACCAGTAGTACCAGCCGGCGAAGATCGCGAAGACCGCGCCCAGCGACAGCACGTAGTGGAAGTGCGCGACCACGAAGTAGGTGTCGTGCAGCGGGCGGTCGAGGCCGGCATTGGCCAGCTGCACGCCGGTGACGCCGCCAACAGTGAACAGGAAGATGAAGCCGATCGCCCACAGCATCGGGGTCTTGAGCGAAATCGACCCGCCCCACATAGTGGCGATCCACGAGAAGATCTTCACGCCCGTCGGCACCGCGATGACCATGGTGGCAAAGACGAAATAGCGCTGGGTGTCGAGCGACAGGCCCGTCGTGTACATGTGGTGGGCCCAGACGATGAAGCCCACCGCGCCGATGGCAACCATCGCATAGGCCATGCCGAGATAGCCGAACACCGGCTTCCTCGAAAAGGTCGAGATGATGTGGCTAATGATCCCGAAACCCGGCAGGATCAGAATGTAGACCTCCGGATGGCCGAAGAACCAGAACAGGTGCTGGAACAGGATCGGATCGCCGCCGCCGTCCGGGGCGAAGAACGTGGTGCCGAAATTGCGGTCGGTCAAAAGCATGGTGATGCCGCCGGCCAACACCGGAAGCGACAGAAGCAGCAGGAAGGCGGTGATCAACACCGACCAAGCGAACAGCGGCATCTTGTGCATGGTCATGCCGGGCGCGCGCATGTTGAAGATGGTGGTGATGAAGTTGATGGCGCCAAGAATCGAGGAGGCGCCGGCGATGTGGATTGAAAGGATCGCCAGGTCCATGGCCGGTCCGGGCTGGCCCGATGTCGACAGCGGCGGATAAAGCGTCCAGCCGCCGCCGACGCCGTAGGCGCCGGGCGCGCTCGGGACGAAGGCCGAGAAAATCAGCAGGATGAAAGCCGGCGGCAGCAGCCAGAACGACACGTTGTTCATGCGCGGGAACGCCATATCCGGCGCGCCGATCATGATCGGCACCATCCAGTTGGCAAAGCCGCCGATCAGCGCCGGCATTACCATGAAGAAGATCATGATCAGCGCATGCGCGGTGGTGAAAGCATTGTACATGCTCTTGCCGCCGTCGATGGCGGCGTCACCGTTCATGCCGTAGACCATCTGCGCCAAGCCAGTGAATATCTGGATGCCCGGCTCCTGCAATTCCATGCGCATGACGACCGACAAGGCGCCACCGATGCAGCCCGCCATGATCGCGAAGATCAGATAAAGCGTACCGATGTCCTTGTGGTTGGTCGAATACACCCACCGGACCCAGCCATGATACGGCTTGTGGTCGTGGTCGTCGTGAGCTGCAGCGTCTGCCATGGTCGGCTCCGTTCCCTGAATCTTTTCTGGTCGCGGCATCAGTTGCCGGCGGCCGCTACCTTGTTCGTGCCATCGACCTCGGCCATCAGCGCCTTGTTGGCGCCGGGAAGGTCGGTCTTGGCTGCCGCCAGCCAGGTCTTGTATCGCGCATCGGAGACGACGCGAATGGCGATCGGCATGAAGGCGTGGTCCTTGCCGCAGAGTTCCGAGCACTGGCCGTAATAGAGGCCTTCCTTGTCGGCCTTGAACCACACCTCGTTGATGCGGCCCGGCACCGCGTCGGTCTTGATGCCGAAGGAAGGCATGGCAAAGGCGTGAATGACGTCGGTCGCCGTCACCAGTACGCGGGTCATGGTGTTGACCGGCACCACCATCTCATTGTCGACGGCGAGCAGGCGCGGATAAGCGGCGCGATCTTCCTTGCCGGCAGCAGCCCTGTCGGCATCCTGAAGGATCGCGGAATTGAAGGAAAGCGTGTTGTCGACCTGATATTCGTAATCCCAGTTCCACTGATTGCCCGTCGCCTTGACGGTCAGCTTGGCTTCTTCCGGCGGCGTGTATTGCGCGGTCAGCAGCTGGAACGAGGGAATGGCGAGACAGAGCAGGATGACGACGGGACCGACAGTCCAGATGACCTCGATCAGCGTGTTGTGGCTGGTGCGCGACGGGGTCGGGTTGACGCTCGCCCGGAACCGCAAAATGCAGTAGGCGATCAGGAAAAGCACCAAGGCGGTGATCACAATGATGAACGCGAACGAGTAGTTCCCGAACCACTCGATCTGCCTCATAATGTCGGTCGCCGGAGGCTGAAAACTGGTTTCCCAAGGTTGGGGCTGGGCTGCATGAGCGGATGCAGCGGCAAACAACGTGGCGGCGGCACTAGCTACGATTTTGGCGGTTGCCAGGAATTTTCTCATCGCCCTCGTCATCTCCCAGTTCCTCGCGATCGGACCGCAAGAATGTCGAACAATGCCGGGACGGGAATCCCGGACAATTCAAGGCTGGTTCAAACCATACTCTATTTGCCTCCGCAAGAAAGGAGCGCCGGAACCCGTGCGGCATTTTTGCGCGCAAGCGTGGCGCTGGCATCCTGCGGTGACGGCTCGCCGCGAATCACCGAAGCGGCGTCCGGGTAGAATGAGCCGCGCGGCGCGCGGAACAGTCGCAATTAGGGCGAAATTCGCACTGAAAAGCGCATTGTCGCCTATGTCGGGGCAGATCGCCGGGGTCTCGTCCTTTACTTGGGTTTAGTGCGGCTTAAAGTGCCGTGATTCGCAATGGAGCCGTCATGAACCCTTGGCTTTCGAGAACCTTGGCGAAGGTCATCCTTGTTGCCGCCGCAATAGCCTTGTCCGGCGGCGGCCTGGCCAATGCCGCGCAGCCAAGCGGCACGGTGAAGTCGACGCATGGGGCGTGGTCGATCATCTGCGATACGCCGGCCGGTGCTACGTCCGAACAATGCGTGATGATGCAGAACGTCGTCGCCGAGGACCGCCCGGAAATGGGTCTTTCCGTCGTCGTGCTGCGCACAGCAGACAACAAGGCCGAAATCCTTCGTGTGCTGGCGCCGCTCGGTGTGCTGTTGCCCAACGGCCTCGGCCTCAATGTCGACGGCAAGGATATCGGCCGCGCCTACTTCGTGCGCTGCTTCCAGGACGGCTGCTATGCCGAGGTCATCCTGGAAAAGCCGCTGCTCGACACGCTGAAGACCGGTACGTCCGCCACCTTCATCGTCTTCCAGACACCGGAAGAGGGCATCGGCATTCCCGTCGACCTCAAGGGTTTCGCCGACGGCTTCGCCGCCCTGCCCTGAACGCGGTGTTGTAGCACGATCCAGTGATGTTGACCGGCCGCGGTCACGGCAAAATCTCATTTCAGATTGTCTGTGGGGGCCTTCGCGCCTACATCGTGGGAAACAATCCTCCTGCGAATGGATCTGCCATGAACAGCCTGATCGGCCAATTCGACATTTCCGACGATCGCATCAAGCAGATCGTTGCCGAGACTATTAACGGCGCCGACGACGGTGAACTGTTTCTCGAATACAGCGAGAGCGAATCGCTGATGTTCGACAATGGCAAGCTGAAGACCGCGAATTTCAACACCGACCAGGGTTTCGGCCTGCGTGCCGTCGCCGGCGAAGCCAGCGGCTACGCCCATTCCAGCGATCTCTCCGAAGCCTCGCTGCTGCGCGCAGCCGACGCCGTTTCGACGGTGAAAAGCGGCTATTCCGGCACGCTTGCAGCAGCGCCTGCCCGCACCAACCGCCATCTCTACGGCGACGGAAACCCTATCCCCTCGCCTTCCTTCGAGACCAAGGCCAAGCTGCTCCAGGAAATCGATGCATGGCTGCGGTCCGAGGATCCGCGCGTCAGGCAGGTGACGGCGTCGCTCGCCGCCTCCTGGCAGCATATCGAGATCGTGCGCGCCGACGGCCAGATGGTGCGCGACATCCGTCCGCTGGTCAGGATCAACGTGTCGGTGGTGGTCGGCGACGGCGACCGCCAGGAGAGCGGCTCCTACGGCATGGGAGGCCGCAAGGATTTTGGCGAATTCCTGGTCGAGGACAGCTGGCGGCACGCTGCCAAGGAGGCATTGCGGCAAGCGCTGGTCAATCTCGAAGCGGTTCCAGCGCCTGCCGGCACTTTCGACATCGTGCTGTCGAGCGGCTGGCCGGGCGTCATGTTGCACGAGGCGGTCGGCCACGGCCTGGAAGGCGATTTCAACCGCAAGAAGACGTCGGCCTTTGCCGGCCTGCTTGGCCAGCAGGTGGCGGCGAAAGGCGTCACCGTCGTTGATGACGGCAGCATGCCCGAGCGGCGAGGTTCGCTGACTGTCGACGATGAGGGCACGCCTTCGGCCCATAACGTTCTGATCAACGATGGCAAGCTGGTCGGCTACATGCAGGACCGCCAGAACGCCCGGCTAATGGGCATGAAAGCCACCGGCAACGGGCGACGCCAAGGTTACGCGCACGAGCCTATGCCGCGCATGACCAACACCTACATGACAGCAGGCGACATGGAGCCGGACGAGATCATCGCCTCCGTCAAGAACGGCATCTATGCCGTGTCGTTCGGTGGCGGCCAGGTCGACATCACTTCGGGCAAGTTCGTGTTCGGCTGCACCGAAGCCTACATGATCGAGAACGGCAAAGTGACGCAACCGATCAAGGGCGCCATGCTGATCGGCAACGGGCCGGATGCCATGCATCGCGTTTCGATGATCGGCAACGACATGAAGCTCGACACCGGCATCGGCATGTGCGGCAAGGCCGGACAGGGTGTGCCGGTCGGTGTCGGCCAGCCGCATCTCAGGATGAACCAGATGACGGTCGGCGGCACCAGGGTTTGATGGCGGCTGTCACCTGGTTTATGTCTTGCGTTCGCTAAAAGGATGCGCCGCGATGCCTACCATGAAAGGGCTCACGACCACAGTCTCGGCAGACGGAAGCATCGTGCTGCCCAGCGCGATCCGAGAGCAGAAGCAATGGGCCACCGGCACATGTCTGCTGGTCGAAGATACTCCGGAGGGCGTGCTGCTGAAACCAGCGCGGGTCTTCGCCGAGACACGGCCCGAGGACGTGTTTGGATCCCTGCCCCACAAAGGCAGGCCGAAGACGTTGGAAGAGATGGAGGCGGGTGTGCTCGCCGCAGCTCGAACTGCCCTAAAACCATGAAGCCGGTGTTTTCGGCAGGCGATGGTCGGGATCGATGATTTCGAGACCCGGAGCATCGTTTTCGTTCCACAGCGCGACGCATGTGCCGCCGGGCGACATGAAGGACGGGTAGATCACGCCGTGCAGCCCGTCGGCAAGCAAGCGGTTTCTCAGCTGGTGCGTCTCGGGCACAAAACCTCTATCCACGATGTCACGCCATTCGCATCGGTGAATGTCCGCCGTTACACCGAGCTTCGACAGCGTATCGGCGCCTGTCAGGTCGGCCAGCCGGGCGCCTGACAGTTTCAATTGTGCAATCAGCGCCGGGTGCTGGACAAAACCCTGATTGTACTCAGCCCAAGCCGTGGACAGTTCCCGGGCGGCGTAGATCGCCGGCGTGCCAATCGGATTCCAGCGGCCGCCGAAGCGGGCCGCGCCCTCACCGGAAAGCGGCAGATGGGCCCAGCGCGGCACAAAAGCGCACCATAGGATCAGCCTGGGTTCAGGCATAGATGCCGGAGCGGACTGCCTCCAGATAGGCAAGCACCTTGTCCGTCTTGCCTTCGCGAACGAGATCCTAGGCGGTCTTTCCGGCCCAACCGGGGATCGGCTGATGCTTGAACCAGATGGCCGCACGATGTTCATCACCGGCCATCTCGCCGGCCATCACCAGGATACGGACGATGGGACTCAATGCGGCGTCGACCTTGCGCGCGCAGGACTTGGCGGCAAGCGTGTTGCGCGCGAGACCCGTAGCCCCGCCAGTTCTGTCATATTGATCCCCAGCAGTTCAGCGACCCGCCTTGGCGAGAGAAACGGCGCCCGCTCCTCGCCGAAGCGCGATGCCGAAATCTCAAAGGCTTTGGTGCTCATTGCAATTTCCTAGCACATTTTGAACAACGCACGTTCAAATGCGCTTTGTTGGTGCGCATTTTCGCGCCCCATAAATGCTGCTATCGCCTTCGTCTCGGCTTCTCCAACAGCGCCACGGCCTCGACATGCGGCGACCACAGGAACTGGTCGATCGGCGTAACGCCTTTCAGGGCGTAGCCGCCATCGAGGAGGATGCGAAGATCCCGCGCCAGCGTTACCGGATTGCAGGACACTGCGGCGACGAGCGGCACGTCGGAGCGCGCGATCTGCTTCGACTGGTCCTCGGCGCCGGCGCGAGGCGGGTCGAAGACAACGCCGTCAAAGGCATTCAACTCCTTGAATGTGAGCGGCCGCCGGAACAGGTCGCGACGTTCGCCGGTCACCCGCTTCAGGCCGCTGGCGAAACGGAAGGCCCGGTCAAGCGCCGAGAGTGCTGCCGCATCGCCTTCCACCGCATGAACCTCCGATTTTGCGGCCAGGCGCAGCGCGAAGCTGCCGCAGCCGGCGAAGAGATCGGCGACCTTTTTGGCACGAGCGAGATGCTGGCCGACAATGTTGGCCATCGCTTGTTCGGCAGCCTCGGTCGCCTGCAGGAAAGCGCCCGGAGGCACTGCGACGGCGACGCCACCAAACAGGATGACCGGTTTCTTTGGTTCGATAATGATCTCGCCGTCGACCGACAGCCTGGCTAGCCCCTCGGCGATGACGAAGTTGGAGGCGACGCGGCGCTGGTTCTCGCCGAGCTTGCCGGAATCGTGAACCGCGACATCGAGGCCGGAACCGGTCACCGTCACCGCCATGTGGAACGATTTGGTCGTGGTGCAGATCAGCCCAGCAAGCATCCTCAAACGGTCGAGCGCAGCGACGATCTGCGGCAGCGAGATCGGGCATTCCTCGATCGAGATGATCTCGGATGACAGCGCGCGGACGAAGCCGAACTGCATTCCCGCCTCGCTCCGCCGGGCGGTGAAGACGACGCGGCGGCGCGTGTGCGGCGCGCACGGCACCAGCGCGCCGACATCGCAAGCGATGCCCTTGCTCTTCAGTGCGTGTACGACTTTTTCATGCTTCCACCGGTGATAGGCTTCAGTCTCGAGATGCTGGACGGCGCAGCCGCCGCACGCGCCGAAATGCCGGCACGGCGGATCGACCCGCAGCGGCGAAGCCTCAAGCACCGACATCAAGGTGGCGCGATCTTTCTCCCGCGCGGCGGTGACGACCTCTCCCGGCAGCGCGAATGGAATGAAAACCTCGCCGGTTTCCGTCTCGGCGATGCCGTCGCCCTGCGAGCCCAATCTTGCGATCGTGAAACGGGTGCTCATCGCTTCTGGGTCTCGACGTCCTTGATGCCGCCGAGCAGGAACTCGCGGTTGCCGTCGCCGCCCTCTATCGGCGACAGATGCAGCCCAAGCGAGCGCCAGCCGGGAATGGTGTCGAGCCAGTCCTGCATCAGGCCGGCAATACGCGCCGCATCATAGGGGTCATTCAGCAGGCCGCCCTTGCCGATTGCCTCGCGGCCGGCCTCGAATTGCGGCTTGACCAGAAACACGGCTTTTGCGCCGTTCCTGGCCAAAGCAAGCGCCGGTGGCAGCGCCAGTTTCAGCGAGATGAAGCTGACATCCGAGACGATGAAATCCGGCACACGGCCGCCGAGATCGGCGGCCGACAGTTCGCGCGCATTCAGGCCTTCAATTACCGTCACGCGCGGATCGCCGGCAATGTCGGAGTGCATCTGGCCGTGCCCGACATCGATCGCCGTGACATGCGCCACGCCGCGTTCGAGCAGCACTTGCGTGAAGCCGCCGGTCGAGGCACCGACATCGAGGGCTTCGCTACCGGTGGGGTCGAGGCCGAAATGGTCGAGACCAGCCTTCAGCTTCAGTGCGGCGCGCGAGACGTAACCTTGCGCCGGATCGTCAACGACGATGTTGCACTCAGGCAGAACGGCCTGGCCCGGCTTGCGGGCGACGATGCCATCGACCGTCACGGTGCCGCGCTCGACCGCGTCACGGGCACGCGAGCGGCTGGCAAACAGGCCGCGCTGGACGAGCAATTCGTCGAGCCGCTGGCGTATGCTGGCTGGCGGAAGGGAAGTCATCGGCCTTCATGGCGAATGCCAACGATGATGGCAAGGATATTGGCGATGAGACAAGGCATAGTTGGAAAAGCGGGTGAACTCATCAGCCGCTGCGCTGTTTGTCGAACCTCGCGCCAGGCCCGACGCAATGCTAAGAAAGCGATGCCGTTTTGCCGTCGAAACGCGGAGGAGGAACATGCTGACGGGAACCTGCCACTGCGGCGCAGCCCACTGGACCCTGGAGGGCGATCCAGGTTCGATCACTGCCTGCAATTGCACACTTTGCCGTCGCTACGGCACGCTCTGGGCTTACGACTATGTCGACGAACGCATCCGCCTTGCCGGGCCCGTAAGCGCCTATCGGCGCGCCGGAAAGGCTCATCCTTCGCTTGAGATTCTCTTCTGTCCAACGTGCGCTTGCGTCCTGGCCTGGCGCGGTTTGCATCCCGATGCGGCTGGGCGCTACCGCATCGCCGTCAATGTGAGGCTTGCGCCGCCCGAGGCCGTCGCCGATCTCCCGATCGACCATTTCGATGGTCTCGATACATTCGAGGATTTGCCGAGAGATGGTCGCTGTGTGCGGGATATGTGGTTCTAGTCTAGTTTCTAGAGCCTTATCGGGATCATCCTTTAGAAGATGGTCCGCGAAGCCCGCCGTTCGACGGCCGGCGTCAGACCTTCGTTGCTGTCGCCGGACACCTGCGGGCGCGGCCGGTCAACGGAAATGGGCGCCTTCGGCAAGGTATCGCGCACGACGAATTGCGGCGCCTGTTTGTCGGTAAAGCCGCCACGGATTTCGCCGATCTTGCCGGCGACGACGCCCATCACCGCGTTTTCGAGATTGCGGTCGTAGCGCGTTTCGGCCGCGGTCGACTCGGCGAAGATGGCCGTTAGCGCGATGCCGCCCCAAAAGCGATCTCATTGGTCTTCTTTCCCCTGCCTGGTTGCCTGCTAGCAGGGCGGCGTTGAAAAATGGCCAAAGGACACGGTAAGCAAATCGCCAAACGGAAGCGTAAACAGCATGTTACGACTGTTCACCGGCAATTTGATTCAAGCAGTTGAGAATTTGATTCAGACTAGCATCTTGCAGCCAAGTTGATCGCTTTGGCGTCGCGGGAAATGCGTCTAAAAGCTAGGCGCGCTGGGCCTGCGCGGTATGCCCCAGTGCCACGAACACGGTGCGCACGATGCCGGCGCTGTCCAGCCCGGCATCGGCATACATCTTTTCCGGCTTGGCATGGTCGACGAAAGCGTCGGGCAGCACCAGCGGGCGCACCTTCAGGCCGCTCTCCAGCAGCCCTTCGTGAGCCAAGAACTGCAGCACATGGCTGGCGAAGCCGCCGACAGCGCCCTCTTCCACCGTCACCAGTATCTCGTGCGAACGGGCCAGCCGCCGGATCAGATCCTCGTCGAGCGGCTTGGCAAAACGGGCATCGGCCACCGTGGTCGAAAGCCCGGCCGCGCCAAGCTCCTCGGCCGCGGCCAGGCAATCCTGCAGCCTGGTGCCGAAGGAAAGCAGCGCAACCTTGGTGCCCTCCCTGACGATCCGGCCCTTGCCGATCTCCAACACCGAGCCGCGTTGCGGCATCTCGACACCAACGCCATTGCCGCGCGGATAGCGGAAGGCGATCGGGCCGTCATCGTAGCTTGCAGCGGTGCGTACCATGTGGCGCAGTTCGGCCTCATCGGCCGCGGCCATGACGACGAAACCGGGCAGCGTCGCCAGGAAGGTAGTGTCGAAGGCGCCGCAATGCGTGGCGCCATCGGCGCCGACGAAGCCGGCGCGATCGATCGGAAAGCGCACCGGCAATTTCTGGATCGCCACGTCGTGAACGACCTGGTCGTAGGCGCGCTGCAGGAAGGTCGAGTAGATCGCCGCGAAAGGCTTGAAGCCTTCCGTGGCAAGGCCGGCGGCGAAGGTCACCGCATGCTGCTCGGCAATGCCGACATCGAAGGTCCTCGCCGGAAACGCTTCGCCGAACAGGTCAAGCCCGGTGCCGTTCGGCATGGCGGCGGTGATGGCGACGATGCGGTCGTCCTCTCGGGCCTCCTGGATCAGGCTTTCGGCAAACACCTTGGTGTAGCTCGGCGCATTGGCGGGCGCCTTGGCCTGGGCGCCGGTGATGACGTCGAATTTGTTGACGCCGTGATATTTGTCGGCGGCCGCCTCGGCCGGGGCATAGCCCTTGCCCTTCTGGGTCACGACATGGATCAGCACCGGGCCGTCGGCATTGTCGCGGACGTTCTTCAGCACCGGGATCAGGTGCTCGAGGTTGTGACCGTCGATCGGGCCGATGTGGTAGAAACCCATTTCCTCGAACAGCGTGCCGCCAGTGACGTAGCCGCGTGCGTGCTCGACCGCGCGCTTGATGGCGCGATCGGCGCGCTCGCCGAGATAGGACGTCAGCTTCTTGCCGAAATCGCGCAAGCCCAGATAGGTCTTGCCCGACGCCAGACGGGCCAGATAGGCGCTCATCGCGCCGGTCGGCGGAGCGATCGACATATCGTTGTCGTTCAAGATGACGATCAGCCGGGCATCGAGTGCGCCGGCATTGTTCATCGCCTCATAGGCCATGCCGGCCGACATGGCGCCGTCGCCGATGACGGCAATGACATTGTTGCGGCCATCGGACAGATCGCGCGCCATCGCCATGCCGAGGCCGGCTGAAATCGAGGTCGAGGAGTGGGCTGCGCCGAACGGATCGTATTCGCTCTCGACGCGACGGGTGAAACCGGACAGCCCGCCCTCCTGCCGCAGCGTGCGGATGCGGTCGCGGCGGCCGGTCAGGATCTTGTGCGGATAGGCCTGGTGGCCGACGTCCCAGATCAGCCGGTCGTCCGGCGTGTTGAAGACGTAGTGCAGCGCGACGGTCAGTTCGACGACGCCAAGGCCGGCGCCGAGATGCCCGCCGGTATGGGAAACGACGTCGATCAGCTCGGCGCGAAGCTCGGACGCCAGCTGCGGCAGGTCGCCTTCGGCAAGCGTGCGTAAATCGGCTGGGACGCGGACCTTGTCGAGAAGCGGCGTATCGGGCTTTGCGTTCACTGTTTGCGAGCCTGGTCAGATTTTCTGTTCATCGTGAAATATGCCGCTGGCCGGCGAATGTAAATGTGGCGGTAACGCGCATCAGCTTTCGGGCAGCGGGATGAACTCTTGCTCGTCTCCGGGAACGATATCGAAGCGGCCCGTCTTCCATTCTTCTTTCGCCTGCTCGATGCGTTCCTTTGAGGACGATACGAAATTCCACCAGATATAACGTTTCGAACCGAGCGAAGCGCCGCCAAACAGCATGAAATGGGCGCCGCCCTCCGATGAGACAACGATCTCATCGCCGGGCCGGAAAACCAGCAGCCGCTCGGCCGGAAAGCTGTCACCGGATATCGAAACCGCGCCTTCCAGCGTATAGATGGCGCGCTCCTCGGCTTCGGCTGGGATTTTCACGCTGGCACCCGGCGCCAGCCTGAGATCGACATAAAGCGTGTCCGAAGCGGTGGCGACCGGGGAGCGCAGCCCGGAAAACGCACCGATGACGATACGCCCGCTGACACCCTCTGCATCGATCTCGGGCAGGCGCGGGGCCGCGGTGTTTTCGAAGACCGGCGCGACCTCTTCCTTGCCGTCCGGCAGCGCCAACCATGTCTGCAGGCCGGAAACCGACATTGGCGCGCCGCGCAATTCTTCCGGCGTGCGCTCCGAATGGACGATGCCGCGGCCGGCGGTCATCAAATTCACGTCGCCGGGCTGGATCACCATCTCGGTGCCGAGCGAATCGCGGTGCCTGATCTTGCCGTCGAACAGGTAGGTCACCGTCGACAGGCCGATATGCGGATGCGGGCGCACGTCGAGCGCCTGGCCGGCCCGCAGAACGGCCGGACCCATGCGGTCGAAGAAGATGAAGGGTCCGACCAGCCGGCGCCTGGCCGTCGGCAAGGCGCGGCGAACCTGAAATCCGCCAATATCCTTGGCGTTCGGAATGACCATCAACTCGATCTGATCGCTGGCGAAGGCATCGCCCAACTGCGGGTCGTTTCCGGGAAAGAAGCTCACGCGGTCCCCTCAGGCGAAGCGAAGTGCAGATTTGGCCTTCGCCTTGGCCGCCACCTCTTCGCGATTGCGCGGATGCTGCGTCGTCTCAAGGCTATCGAGCAATTCGCGCGCCGATGCGGCAATGGCCTCGACGGCATGGTCGAACGCATGCTGGTTCTGTTTCGACGGCCGCGTCGCTCCGCTCAGCTTGCGGACAAACTGAAGTGCGGCATCGCGAACCTCGTCATTGGTTGCCGGCGGATCGAAATTGAACAGGGTTTTGATGTTTCTGCACATCGTTCGCAATCTCCTCTCGTCCTGGAGCCGTTTCAAACGGGATGAGTTTTATCCTCAATCATGATGTCCAAAGCCGGAAAGCACAATTGTTGTTCGAGGCCGCGCCTCAATCCGCATCCAGCGGCTCTGTCCCCACCGGCTTGCCGTCGCGCGACAGCCTGATTTTCTCGACCTTGTCCTCGGCCGCTTTCAGCAGCCGGTCGCAATGCGCCTTCAGCGCCTCGCCGCGCTCATAAATGCGGATCGACTGGTCGAGCGGCACGTCGCCGCGCTCCAGATCGTCGACGATCCTCTCCAGCGCCTCGAGCGCCTGCTCGAAGCTCATCGCCTTGACGTCCTCGTTGGTCTCACCAGGCATCATCTATCCCTTCATCAGCCGCCCGACATGGGCGGCGACTGAAAATGCCAATCCCTGCAGATCGTAGCCGCCCTCGAGCAGACTGACGAGCCGGTTGCCGCTATGGCGTCCGGCGCGTTCGAGCAACTGGCCGGTTGCCCAGTCGAAATCATCCTCGGTCAGGTTGATCTCGGCCAGCGGATCGCGGTGGTGGGCGTCGAAACCGGCGGAGATGATGATGAGGTCGGGCGCAAAATTGTCGAGCGCCGGCAGGATGCGTGACAGAAAGGCGTCGCGGAACGCATCGCTGCCGCTCTGCGGCGCCAGCGGCGCGTTGACGATGTTGCCGGCGCCGGTTTCGCTCACGGCCCCGGTTCCGGGGTAAAGCGGCATCTGGTGTGTCGAGCAATAGAGCACCGACGGATCGTCCCAGAAGATGTCCTGGGTGCCGTTGCCGTGATGCACATCCCAGTCGACGACGGCGACGCGGTCGACGCCATGGTTCTTCTGGGCGTAGCGTGCCGCGATTGCCGCGGTGTTGAACAGGCAAAAACCCATGGAGGTGGTCTTTTCGGCATGATGGCCGGGCGGCCGCGCGGCGACGAAGACGTTGTCGGCACGGCCGGTGAAGACGTCGTCGACAGCGGCGTTGGCAGCCCCGATCGCAGTCACGGCAGCCTGCCAGCTCTTTGGGCTGGCGGTGGTATCGGCGTCGATACGGGCGATGCCGGTGTCCGGTATCGCTGCGCGGACCCGGTCGACGAATTCGGGCGGATGCGCGTAGAGGATGGTTGCCTCGTCGCCTTCCGGCGCCTGGACGCGATCGAGCGTCACGAAAGCCTCATCGTCAAGCACACGCTCAATGGCGCGCAGACGGTCCGGCCGCTCCGGGTGACCGGGCGGTGTTATGTGCTCGAGGAAAATCGGATGGGTGTAAAGTCTCGTAGCCATGCCCCGATATAGGCGCGCCTCACCGCTTTGGCCATGTTTTCGCGCACTGGTGACGCGATGTTCAACAGGGTTTACGCGGCCGGCCTCGGCTGGATCCAGCGCGAGCCGTCTGACATTGGCGAAAAGAATGACCTCAGGCCGGTGATCGGGCAACTTCGGGCTGCATTGCCGACGGTCGATCAGGCTGATGCAGCCTGCCGGTGCGATTGAGCAGCCCTTCCAGAAGAACCTTGAACGCCTTCACTGCCTTCTTCGATGTCGCTTCGGGATCGTTCGAATTTGCGATCCACTGCGCCGCATGCAGCGAGGCGCCGCTGACCAGCCTTGCCGCGGCTTCGGAATCGACGGCGAGAATGGTTCCGTCGTCGCTCAGCCTTTGCAGGCTCTCCGTCATCGAACGGATGCATGCGCTCTGGCTTGGCCATTGCGATGGATCGCCGAGCACCGCCGGCCCGTCGCGAAGCACGATACGCTGGATCTCCGGCTCCAGCGCCATCTCGATATAGGCGGTGCATTCGTCGACAAAGCCCTGCCAGAGATTGTCCGGCTTGGCCGAAACGACCTTCAGCCGGGCCGACATTTCGGCGTCGATCTCGGCGATGACCGCCTGGAGAAGGCCCTTCTTGTCGCCGAAGTGATGATAGAGCGCACCGCGCGTCAGCCCGGCCGATGCCGTGAAATCATCCATCGACGCTTCGGCATAGCCGAGCGTGCCGAAGGCCTGGCGCGCCGCCCCGATCAGCTTGGCGCGGGTTTCGGCAATCATCTCCTTGCGTGGTCTGTGCATGGTCTGGCCCTATTAACATACGTCTCGTATGCCAATTGACATACGAGACGTATGATCTATTTAAACTCATACGCTACGTATGTAATCGTCGGACTATCCGTTGTCGAGGAGCCAGACCATGCAAAATCCCTATTCCCAGATCTTTCGCGCTCCTGGCGCCAAAGGCTTCGCCGCAGCCGGCTTCGTTGCCCGGCTGCCGATGGCCATGGCTCCTATCGGGATCGTCGCCATGCTGTCACAGACCGATGGCGAGTACTGGCTGGCCGGCGCCGTCTCCGCGACATATGCGCTGGCCAACGCTTTCGTCGCCCCACAGGTATCGCGGCTGGTGGATCGCCTCGGCCAGACGCGGATTGTGGTGCCGACTACCGTGATTTCCACGCTCGCTTTCGCGATCCTGATTGCGGCGGCCAATCAGCATTGGCCGATATGGACGCTATTCGTCTCGGCGCTGCTCGCCGCCGTCATGCCCAGCATCCCGGCAATGGTGCGCGCACGCTGGACGGAGATTTTTCGCAACCGCCCCGAACTGAACACGGCGTTCGCCTTCGAGTCGGCGGCGGACGAACTGGTCTACATCGCCGGCGCATCGCTGTCGGTCGGACTGAGTGTCGCGCTTTTCCCGGAGGCGGGAGTGCTCGCGAGCACATTGTTCCTCGCCTTCGGTTCGACGGCCTTCATCCTGCAGCGCTCGACCGAACCGCGAGCCCGACCGGTGGAACACGGTTCGGGCGGCTCGGCAATCCGCCTGCGGCCGGTCCAGATCCTCACCTTGGCCCTGATCTTCATCGGCGCGACCTTCGCCACCACCGAGGTGAGCACGGTGGCGATCACCAAGGAGCTTGGCCAGCCGGGCGCCGCCAGCTTCGTCATCGGCGTCTACGCGCTCGGATCGTTCGTCGTCGGCATCATCATCGGCGCCCTGAACCTGAAAATGCCGCTGCAAATTCAGCTTGCCATCGCAATCGCTATCATTGCGCTTACCACGCTGCCGCTGCTCGTCGCCGACACCGTGCCGCTGCTGGCACTGGCCGTCTTCGTCAGCGGCGTGGCGATCTCGCCGACCTTCATCACGGCATTCGGCCTGATCGAACGGCGCGTGCCCGAGGCGGTGCTGACCGAAGGCGTGACCTGGGTGATGACCGGCATCGGCATCGGCATGGCGCTCGGCTCGTTCGCCGCCGGCTGGATGGTGGACGCTTTCGGCGCGCAGAACGGGTTCTGGGTATCGGTGGCATCGGGCACAATCGCGCTGGTCATCGTGCTCGCCGGCCAGCGCAGCCTTGCCGCGCCGAACTGCGACATGGCTGCATGCGACGCAGCCGCGGTCGCTGCGGAATAGTTTCCGGTGCGTCCGGCCCCGAGCAGGGCCGGACGCATACCAGCATCGTGAGAACGGCCTACAGAATCTCGGTCTTGGCGATATGGATGCCGAAGCCTTCGAGGCCGACATAATGGCGCTCGCGCGAGGCGATCAGATTGATCGAGGAAATGCCGAGGTCCTTGAGAATTTGCGCGCCGAGGCCGATCTCGCGCCATTCGTTCTCGCGCCGGCGCGCCTCTTCATGATCCTCGCGGTCGCCGGCAGCCGGCCGCTTGCGCTCCTGATGGGCGACACCAACAGAGCCTTCGCGCAGATAGACAATGACGCCGCGCTTGCGCTCGCCCATCGCTTTCATGATGGCGTCCAGGCGGTGGCTGGTGCCGAAGACGTCGCTGACCACGTCTTCGGAATGAAGGCGTACCGGCACCTCGACGCCGTCGCGGATATCGCCGAAGACGACCGCCACGTGATGCATGGAATCCCAGGGCAGCGTGTAGGTGAAGACCTGCGCCTTGCCGCCGGGCGTCTCGATGTCGGAACAGGCGACGCGTTCGACCAGCGTTTCCTTGCGTTGCCGGTAGGCGATGAGGTCAGCAACCGAGATCTGCTTCAACCCGTGCTTTTCGGCGAAGGCCTGCACCTGCGGCCCGCGCATGACAGTGCCGTCATCATTGACCAGCTCGGAAATGACGCCGACCGGCGGCAGGCCGGCGAGCTTGCAGAGGTCGACCGCGGCTTCGGTATGGCCCGAACGCATCAGCACGCCGCCTTCGCGCGCGATCAGCGGAAAGATGTGACCGGGGCGCACGAAATCGG
The DNA here is from genome assembly GCF_040318075.1 of Mesorhizobium sp. M1328. NCBI lineage: Bacteria > Pseudomonadati > Pseudomonadota > Alphaproteobacteria > Hyphomicrobiales > Phyllobacteriaceae > Mesorhizobium > Mesorhizobium sp. M1328. Next base: position 51,541 of record NZ_JAMYLO010000019.1, read on the forward strand.
ACGCGCCGACATTGCCATTGGCGAGATTGCGCACCGTCAGCGTGCGGTCGTCCGCCGAAATGCCGGTCGTGGTGCCGTGCTTGAAGTCGACGCTGACGGTGAAGGCAGTGGTGTGCGCAGAATCATTGTCGGCCACCATCGGCGACAGGTTGAGCCGCTTGGCTTCCTCGCGCGGCATCGGCGTGCAGACGATGCCTGACGTGTTGCGCACGATGAACGCCATCTTTTCCGGCGTGCAATGGACGGCGGCGACGATCAGGTCACCCTCGTTCTCGCGCCCGTCATCGTCCATGACGACGACGATCTCGCCGCGCTCGAAGGCGCGCAGGGCTTCAACGATCTTCTTCTGGTCGTAAGGCATAAGCGCTCGTTTCACTCGCAGGGGAGTAGGGGAATAGGGCAGTACGGCAGTAGGGGAAAGGAAAAAAATTGGCTGCTTGGCGTGCACCAACATACTGCCCTACTGCCCTACTCCCCTACTCCCTTCCCGTCTGTCCCCGATGCCGCAGATAATGATCCGCAATGGCGCAGGCAACCATCGCCTCGCCGATCGGCACGGCGCGGATGCCGACGCATGGATCGTGCCGGCCCTTGGTCATGATCTCGACATCGTTGCCGTCCTTGTCGATCGACTTTCGCGGCGTCAGGATCGACGAGGTCGGCTTCACGGCGAAGCGCGCGACGATCGCCTGGCCGGTCGAGATGCCGCCGAGGATGCCGCCGGCATTGTTGGACAGGAAGACCGGCTTGCCGTCATTGCCCATGCGCATCTCATCGGCATTCTCCTCGCCGGTGATGCGGGCGGCCTCGAAACCGTTGCCGATCTCGACGCCCTTGACGGCGTTGATCGACATCAGGCCGGCGGCGATGTCCTGGTCGAGCTTGGCATAGATCGGCGCGCCAAGCCCCGCCGGCACGCCGTCGGCGACGATCTCGATGACCGCACCGACCGAGGAGCCCGCCTTGCGGATGCCGTCCAGATATTTGGTGAAAACGGCGACCGACGCCGGATCGGGAGTGAAGAACGGGTTTTCGGCGTCGCCGACAAAATTCCAGTTCCAGTTGGCGCGATCGATCGATTTTTCGCCCATCGACACCAGCGCGCCGCGCACCACCATGCCTGGCACAACCTTGCGGGCAAGCGCCCCGGCCGCCACCCGCGCCGCAGTCTCACGCGCCGAGGAGCGACCGCCGCCGCGGTAATCGCGCAGGCCGTATTTGACCTCGTAAGTGTAATCGGCATGGCCCGGCCGGAACTGGCGGGCGATGTCGCCATAGTCCTTGGAGCGCTGGTCGACATTCTCGATCAGCATCGACACCGGCGTGCCGGTGGTGATCATCGTCTCGCCGTCCTCATCGAGAATGAAGCCGGACAGGACCTTGACCTCATCCGGTTCGCGACGCTGCGTCACAAAACGTGACTGGCCGGGGCGGCGCTTGTCCAGCTCGGCCTGGATCTCGTCGCGAGTGAAGCGGATGCCTGGCGGACAGCCGTCGACGACGCAGCCCAGCGCCGGCCCGTGGCTTTCGCCCCAGGTGGTGACGCGGAAAAGATGGCCGAACGTATTGTGCGACATGGAACCAGCCCTGCCGGCGGCGGAGCCGGCCTAGCGCATGACCTCGAAAATCGGAGCGATTTTCGGAAACGATCATGCACAAAATCAAAAGTGCTACAGCGTCCTTTGCGCGTCCAGGAGGACGCGCGGCGCTGTCGCCTGCCTTCTATTGGCGTTTTCCACAGTGGTCAAACTGTGATCCGGCGGATTTAGTTTTGACACATTCGATTGGTTTCTGCTCAGTTCCGTTCCGTTGGACGAGCCGCTGTACCGGCAATGATTAAAGAGGACGATGATGCGTATCCTGATTGGCGCTGTTGCCGCCACGCTGTTGATTTCCACCGCCGCCTTCGCCGGCCAGACCGAAGGCCTGATCAAGAAGGTCGACAAGGATGCGCTGACGCTGACGCTGGACGACGGCAAGTCCTACAAGCTGAACGCCGAAACCGATCTCGATGCGCTGAAGCCGGGCATGGACATCGTCCTCGCCTATGACGTGACGAATGGCGAGAACGTCGTCACCGACATGGAACTGCCGGACACCGGATCGACCGAATAGAGTCTTTCCGGCCGATCCATCCCGAAGCCGGCGGGTGGAAACGAGCACACAGCGCCCTGAACGGCATGGGAATGCTTGTCACTGAACGGCTGAAATGGGCCGGAAGTTGACGGTCTGCTTTTGGTACTGGCTTGTCAGAAGCAGCCATTACGCTGCCGACCCAATGTGGGTCGTATAGAGTGTCATACACACCGCCGAAATACGACCTATGTCCAAAAACCCTCATCCGACTACTTCGGCTGACATCCAGACAGCCCGCTTCTGCACTCGGCTCCACCGACAGGGAAACCTTTGCGCGAGTTGACTGTTGTAGCTACAAGACAGAGGAGAAGGTTGAATGGCATCCGTCCGATACATCGTCGCGGACGTCGACGAGGCGGTCGCGTTCTATCGAGACAATCTCGATTTCAAGATCGACATGCACAATCCGGGCAAGTTCGCTGCGCTGCTGCGCGACGACCTGACGCTGTATCTCAGCGCCCCAGGTGCGGGGAGCGGTGGTCAGGCGGGCGGCGATCCGAAGCCAGGCGGGTGGAACCGATTTATGATCGTTACGAACGAGGTCGATGTCCTTATTGAGCGGTTGCGCCGGGCTGATGCAAGATTCCGCGGCGAAATCAGCGACGGCGGTGCCGGTCGCGCCATCTTGCTCGAAGATCCATCGGGCAACGTCATCGAGCTATTCGAGTTCAAAAAGGACTGAGCCTGACGTAGAGCTGGTGACGGCGGGCGGTTGGTTTTGATGCGTCTGCTCATGGTCATGTCGCGTTCCGCCACCGACGACAGATTTCTGCCGTCTTTGATCAAAAGCGGACGAGCCGGAATCCACCCCGGCGACGGTGTTCGACACGGAGTCCCGACCAATTGAGCGTAGCATTTGCCAAGGAGGAAAGCGCCGAGACAGCATCGGAAACCATCCTGCCGGCTCGCCCTATCTCCGGTCGGATCAACCTCGTCACGGACGCGGGCCTCAAGATGCTGCAGGATGAATTGGCTCGCGCTCAGCAGGCCCTCGAGGCCGCTAACGCGCTGGAAGATGTCAACGAGAGGCGATGGCAGTCGGCGGTTCCGGTTCGAGATATGCGCTATTATGCCGAACGCGTCCGTACGGCTCAGCTTATGTCGGTGCCGACGTCTAATGAAGTGATCGCCTTCGGCCACACCGTTACCTTCGAGCGTGATGATGGCCGCACTCAGACCTTCCGCATCGTCGGTGAGGATGAGGCCAACCCGTCTCAAGCTTCCATATCGCATGGTTCATCGGTTGCCATCGCATTGATTGGCAAAACCGTTGGCGACGTTGTCCAGCTAGGGCAGCGCGAACTCGAGATCCTGTCCATTTCTTAGTTGGGCATCGGGCTACGACGCTCGACCGAATTGCAGGCATGTTCTGTGACTTCGTCGCGGTCAACCGCCACCGTCACGTTTGGTACACCGTCAGGTGACGCGCGCGAGTTACACCCGTCGCCGTAACATGGAGGTTGCCAGCTTGCCGCGAGCCACCCATTCTGCGCTTAATAGCGGCAACTCAGGGGCGAGTAATGGGCCGATTGCTTACTGTCGGGTTTCAGTCGCGCTCGACGGATAGCATAATGACAGCGCAGCCGACTGCCGTCGCGTTGGCACTTAAATTGATCGACGAAGGGGTGCGTGACGGCGACTGTGAGTCCGCCTCCCGGATATCGACCGTTCTGACAACAGGCAGTCATAACCGATTGAGCATGCTCGTAAGGTCGGCTAACTTACAAACGACAGGCAATAAAAATTATTCATTGGGGGCAATCATGAATTCGATCGGGTCGGCGATCGCAAAGGGACTGTTTTTGGCTGGTCTGTTCATATCGGCGGGATCAGCGCTGGCGGCGAAGAGCGATGACGGATTCGCAGCCTTCTGGACAAAATTCAAGGCTGCCGTCGGCAAGAGCGACCAAAAAGCCGTATCGCAGATGATCAAATATCCCATCTATTACAATGACCAACGGCAAGTAGATGACTTCCCTTTGATCTGGAAGGGTGCTTTCACAATAGCGCAGCGGAATTGTCTTGCCAAGGAGAAGCCCGTCAAAGACACCAATGAAGGTAATGTCACGTATTCCGCTTTCTGCGGCTCGCTTATCTATGTCTTTGGCAAAGATGGAGCCAGCTGGAAATTGACGGACTTTGCTGAAGACGATTGATCGCCCCACTCAGACCCGCCAGCGGTTCTTAGCTTGCTGGGCCGGGCGGTGCCGCTAGCGGATCGCATTCTCTGTGCCGGGCTGGGCCTGCCGCCCACGTCGTCTCCGTAAAGGCAGACCGGACCGGTCCCTTTCGGCGGGGTGTATCTCGGAGAAGAGGTCTTCGCAGGTAAATACACTGTGCCCGCTGCGAGGTAACACGCCGCGACTCGCGCCATGACTGGACAGGTCTCGGCTGTTCAGGGACGGCTTGTCAATGATGGCCATGATCACACGGCTAAGGCTCTCAGGACTGATCGGCTTCCCGCACTGGACAATGCTGCCGAAACGCGATGGATCGCACTCCTTGCTGCAAGGCTGAACAGCGCCTTCGCGCTCGGCGTTGTGGACGCTCTTTCCATACCCAATGTTACGCAATTTGATAGCCGGATTCGTGCGCAACGTCTGCTTTCTGGCAGTCCCTAATTGCGCTTAAATGTCCGACTTTAGGCGCGAAGCGGCTATTCGCGGCTCGCCATCTGGAAGTCGGGTCACCTTGCATCGTCCCGACTGCCTTCAATGCCTGAGAAGGGGCTGATCGTTGAGAGTTTGACCCCTCAAAGCCACTCCAGGCGCCGGCCGTCCAGCCTGAGCACGCGGTCCTGCGGCACTTCCATGCTGACCGCATCTTGTTCGGACATCCCCAGCACGAAGCGGAACAGCGCGCGCATGACGCCGCCATGGGTCACGCAGACCGTCTGGCGATCGAGCGCGTCGAACCACGGCTTCACCCGTTCGAGCAGCATCTGATAGCTTTCGGCGCCCTCGCCGGGCGGCTGGAAATTCCATTTGTCGAGGCGGCGTTGCCTGGTTGAACCGGGATTGTTCGCCTCGAGTTCGGCAAAGGTGAAACCCTGCCAGTCGCCAAAGCTCAATTCTACGAGCAGCGGCTCGGTACGATAGGCATGCGGATCGAGCTTCATCGCCGCGCGCAGGCGCTCCATCGTCTCGCGCGTGCGCCGCATTGGGCTGGCAACAAAGTCGAAATCTTCGGGCTTGTCGATGAGGTCGGCCAGCCTACGCCCGTTGCGGCTAGCCTGCTCGCGGCCAAGCTCGTTGAGGTCGGTATCGGCCTGCCCCTGCAGCCGGGCCTCGGCGTTCCACGCCGTCTGGCCGTGGCGCACGATATAGACGAGCGGGTACATCAGGTCTTCCGGAAGAGATCAGGCGGTGGCGTCAGTCCTTGACCGTCGAAATATCCGGCGCGTCGACCGCCTTCATGCCGACGACATGATAGCCGGAATCGACATGATGGATCTCGCCGGTGACGCCGCGCGAAAGGTCGGACAGGAAATAGACGCCGGAATCGCCAACTTCCTCCTGCGTGACCGTCTGCTTCAACGGCGAATTGTATTCGTTCCACTTCAGGATGTAGCGGAAGTCGCCGATGCCGGATGCGGCAAGCGTCTTGATCGGGCCGGCGGAGATCGCGTTGACACGGATCTTCTTGGCGCCGAGATCGACGGCCAGATAGCGCACGCTGGCTTCGAGCGCCGCCTTGGCGACACCCATGACGTTGTAGTGCGGCATTACCTTTTCCGCGCCGTAATAGGTCAGCGTCAGCAGCGAGCCGCCGTCGGTCATCAGCGCCTCGGCACGTTTGGCGATGGTCGTGAAGGAATAGACCGAAATATCCATGGTACGCAGGAAATTGTCGCGCGTCGTCTCGACATAGCGACCGGTCAGCTCGTCCTTGTCGGAAAAGGCGATGGCGTGGACGAGGAAATCGAGCTTGCCCCAATGGCTGGCGATATCGGCGAACACCGCATCGAGGCTGGCCGGGTCGGTCACGTCGCAATGGCCGGCGACATGCGCGCCCAGTTCGGCCGCAAGCGGCTCGACGCGTTTCTTGAACGCCTCGCCCTGATAGGTCAGCGCGATCTCGGCGCCGTGGTCGACACAGGCCTTGGCGATGCCGTAAGCGATCGAGCGATTGTTGGCGATGCCAAGGATAAGGCCGCGCTTGCCGGCCATAAGGCCCCGTCCACCCGCCATGTCAGCGCTCTCCGCAAGGTTCTCTACGTTGTGGAGTGCCTATCGCACAGCCACAGTGCCCCTTCAAGCGTTCAAAGCGGACAGTTCGGGGGACAAAGCCGCTGGTCTACAGAGCCGCGCATCCTTTGGACGCGCAAAGAATGCTGTAGCACGTTGACCTTGCAGTCGTGGGCCAGTGGAAAGATCGGACACTTGGTATCGGTGTGGCACGGCCGAAGATGACCCTTTGGCCCGTGGCCGAAGTCACGCTCATGACCCAACTCAGACAATGGGACCGCTTACATCGAACGACCGCTGGTGTCGCTACCGAGTCCTTCCGTCACAGCAGAAATCCCGTCTCGAATCCTTTGCCACGTGTAGGTTTGACCTTACGGAAGCCGAGAATTACAGATAGACTTATATTAGTGGATGATATATTAGCGTACGGGGACGCGAGGGGCCGCTAGTGTACTCGGATGGCCATCCTTTCCTTAGATTGATTGGGCCATTCGCGATTGAGAGCGCGGACGGCGCGGACGTCACGCCGCATGGCAGACGGTCTAAAGCGCTCTTGGCCATGCTCGCTCTGGCACCCAACGGTACGCGGAGCCGAAAATGGCTGCAAAGCAAGCTCTGGAGCACTCGCGGCGAGGAGCAGGGTGCAGCAAGCTTGCGGCAGGAACTGTCCGAGGTTCGGAAGTCGCTCCGCAGCGCCGGCCTTGATCTAATCTCGACCGATCGTGATGTGGTTCGACTCGACGTCGCTTCGATCGGCATCGATTTGAACGATCCGCCCGAAGGCTCTGCCACGCGTGATCTGCTTGAGGGCCTCGATATTCGCGATCCAGAGTTCGAGGATTGGCTTCGTGAGCAAAGAAGCCAATGGCCCCGGCCACGCACAGTGACAGCAAACGTCTCTCCTGTTGCCGCGGCAGATCAGTTGTCCGGACAGCGAAGCGCCTCACTTCTGAATTCGTCGCGGCTATGCTTGGGCCTGCTTCGCGATGCCAGGTGGACGGAGGGCTCCGCTAACAGGGCCGTCAGCGACCTCGTCCTGGATCTGGTGGTTCGATCGATCCTGAATTTCGAAGTGGTCGACGTCGTGGATTTTCAAGCGCAGGGACCGCTGACCCAAGCGCCTGACACTGCGCTACCAGACTGGCTGTTGCAAACCAGGGCAACGGTGATGGGCGACAGCGTGGGCCTGACATTTGCATTGATTGCGCCCGGTGACAGCCGGCTCTTGTGGTCGCATACGGATTTTCTCGAGCTGGCCGACCTGACTGGCCCGACGAGCCTGAAGCTGATGTCGTTGGTCAATCAGATCGTATTTTCGATCCTCGAATTCGTTCTCGATCCTAAGTCCATCCGCGACGAGCCCCGACACCGGGCGTCTCGGCTTGCATTGACAGCGCTGCGACAGGTATTCCGCATGCGCGATACGGACCTAGATTCGGCGGAGCGCATGCTCGCTGAAGCATATGAGCTCGACCCGCGTAGCACGTATCTGGGGTGGCAGCTGTTTGTGTTTGTCACCCGCTTTGGCGAGAGACGGGTCGGCCGCTCGGACACCTTTCACGATCAGGTTCGGGAATGCGCCAGTCGCGCCGTCGAAGTGGCCCCCTTCAATCCTATCACCCTGGCGTTGGCCGCTCATGCCCATTCGTTCGTCTTTCGTGAATACGCACAGGCACTGGAACTCGCCGATCGAGCGATAGCCGCTAACCCGCTACAAGCCATTTGCTGGGACATGCGTGCCTTGACGCTCGGCTATCTCGGCGAGGTGACGCGTGGCTATGAGGATGCGATGCGCGCACGTGCACTGGGCGGGCCTCCCCTGTATCGTTACTGCATCGATACCACGTGCTGCATCTTGGCAACTCTGAACGGGCGCTTCGAGGAGGGGATACGTCACGGCGAGCGTGTCCTTGCGCAGCAACCCACATACCTACCCGCTTTGAGATACTCGGCTGCCTGCCACGGGCATCTGGGGCAGACTGTGGAAGCAGTTCGAACTGTCGAACGCTTGCGCGCCTGGGAGCCGGATTTCTCGCTCGAGCTGCTTTCAGAGGAGAATTATCCAATTGCAGGCGTACTCGGAGTTTCGGTTATCAAGAGCGGGCTGTCGCGGATAACGCTGCCAAGGTACGCACCCTAGCGTTGCGCACCGCAGGCGTCACGTCGAGGCTCCGACCACCAGTTTGGCGCGGATCGAATTAGAAGCTTTAGTTGAGGGTGGACATGATGTCGATAATTGATCTTAATAACAAGTTGTTTAACGCCCGCTTCTTAGTCAGTGGATCGGACATAAGGCAATATCCACTGATATTGGGTGACGCAAAACCTGAAAAATCTCTTGAGGAATACATCAAAAATAAAGGCGGCGAAAAACTGCATCCTTTCGTGTCTATGATGACCAAGAGCAGCCTTCTGTCGATTCAAGAAGAGCAGATCGTGATAACGATTTCTGATGACCCTGTGGAGGGTGTCATGCGCCTTTCGCCAGCCTTCCGGGCGGGGCCGAGCGCAGGTCGAGGTCGAGGCAGGGGCAGAGGGCGCGGACGAGGACGGGGACGCGGCAGGGGGCAAACGGCTTTCGAAACTGGCGAGGAGGCTTTGCCGGCGTGGCATGACAAGCGCGCCTTGCACAGGATCGGACTAAGCGTCGCCAACAAATATCTCGGCGCGATCTGGGAGGACATTCTTATCGATCCCCCGCCCGGACCTTCAGAGAGCCTCAGGGAGACAGAAGCGCTTATCGATCTGCAGAAGAGGAGGGAAGGTGACCCGCTGCGGCGCGAGGAGATCGTCCGCCAGGCATCGTTCGGGATTTTGGACTACACGGCACCGCTCGGAATAGACACTCTCGCGGGCTTCGAGGGGACATGCGCATTGATTGTTGCGATCCTTGAACTCACGGAGGAGATCGGGCTCAACTACAAAGATCGATTCAATCGGCCACGGCCCAACATCATTGAGCCGAGGCTGCGGCCGGCGCTTCCGGTTCCTTCGCACGCTTCCTACCCGTCCAACCATTCATTTCAGTCATTTGCGGTGGCGAACGTTCTGCAACGGATGTTGCCCGAGCACGCCGGCGTAACCGCGCTTTATGAGCGCGCCCGCCGGGTGGCCGAGAATAGGGAATGGGCCGGGCTGCACTACGCCAGCGACACCGATGCCGGCGAGGAACTGGCTGCGCGCATTTCTCCGTATTTGGTGGACGCGATGGATGAAACGATCCGACGCGCCCAGAGCGAATGGTAGGTAGGTGCCATGACGGACGACATCAAGAAGGGCGAAGGCCATCTTTGTTATGACTGGTATCACTACCTGTGGCACCTGATCGCAATCGGCGCCTTACGTGATCGTCCGCGCATCCCTGAAGCGCGGTTGCCGCACGAGGCCGCATACCTGCTGGAGGCCGACGCCTGGGATTTGTTGGGTACTGACAAGCCCGGTTACGGCGAGGTCATTGCCCAGATCGATACGGGGGTGAACTCAAGCCATCCCAATCTCGAGCCTCGTATCCGCGCTGCGGTCAGCTTCGCCGCTCACCCTTTCGGGTTGAGTTACGTCACACCCAAGCAACCGCCCGTCTTGCGAGGGCCGGAAAAAAAGCAGAGCAAGAGCTTTGTGAGCGACGATACCTGGGCATGGGCGGCAGGCCTGATCAAATCGAGAAACAATGCGCAGGAAGTCGAGGTTCAGAAATCGCTGCTTCGAGCACTGAAAGATGGGCGCGGCGTAATTCAGGAGACTGCTGAGACCTCGCGTATGCGCTACTCAGCGCACGGGACCGCCTGCGCTGGGCTGATGGTCGGCGCCCCTGCGGCCTCGCCCGCGAAGTTGAGGCAATTTAGCAACGGTGAAGGCGCAATACCTTATTGGGGGGTCGCCCCAGGCGCTGAACTCCTGCCGATCGAGATTTCAGCACGGCCCGACGCAGCGCAGCTCATTCTGGCGTTCCTCTATGCCCGCGACCAGAAGGTTTCAGTCATACACTTTCCCCGGGAAGTACCCGATCCATGGCGAGCGCACCGTTCCTATTCTGGATATGGCGACAGCAGATATACTTCGGTCGAACAGGCAAAGCCAATTTGGGATTATTTCGAGAAGGTTTTCGAGGCGATCAGCGAGGAAATCCCCATCATCTGCGCAGCCGGCAACAATGGCTACGACCATCTGATTTACCCGGCGAGCAAGGCGGGCGAAAGCAACGGCGTGGTTGCGGTGGCGGCCGCCACCTATCTGGCGAGACGTTCAGCATATTCCAACTACAGCGGCGATCCGACCGACAATTCCGTCACCATTTCCGCGCCGTCCGACGACCAGGAGGTGTTTACGCGCTGCCAAATACGACTGGACAGGGAGTCGCCGCGTTCACGTGACCACAATTTCGAGATCTACGAGAAGCTCCCCCAGGTTGAATACGCGCCACAGGGCGTGCTCACCACCGACATCCCGGGCCACCACGGCTATTCCGGCGGACAGCTGGAAGGGATCCAGCCACCGGGCGTCGAAAGCAGAGACCGCGCCGGGCTCTACACGGTATTTGGCGGAACATCTGCAGCCTCGGCCATCGTCGCGGGAGCAGCCGCTTTGTTGCAGTCGAAACATCGCTCCACCGGTAGGCCGCTCAACGGCATAGAGGTTAAGGCGAAGATGAGCCAGTCGGGCGCAAAGGAGGTTTCATGGGCTTGGCTTGAAAAAGCTGACGTTCCGATTCTACCGGACAGCCCTAATTGCGAGAGAAGGGTGCCTTCGTTCGATCAGCAGTTTGGAGCGGGGCTGCTTGACCTCCGTAAGTTGCTGAGCTGAGGGTCCCGCCGAATTTGACTAAAAAGGTCGGCTGCAAGCCGCTAAAGCAGGGCCCGAATGGATTTCTGACGTAATTCTGACGTGCCCGCCACGGCGGGCTTACGATCCGCCTACGCCGTCCAGTCATATTCGAGCGACGTTTGAAACCGCTCGGGGACCGGACTCCAATGCATCCGATCACTGCCTATACGAATTCACAGACTGACCGCGTGCTCCCGTCATTCGGCATGGGTGAAACGAAATTCCAGCGCGCCATCGCCACGATCATGTTTACCGACGTGGAGGACTCGACCGGCTTGGCGAGCGCGCTTGGCCTGGTCGAAACCACGCGGTTCATGATCGAGCACTTCACGTTGACCCGCCAGGTCGTGGTGGCCCAAGGGGGGATCGTCCAAAACTTTACAGGCGACGGCGTGCTAGCTCTCTGGCTGGGGAGCGAAATGACGCCCAGCGAAACGGCGCTAAAGGCGCTGGCCGCCGTCGCGGAACTGGTACCGGAAATCTCGCTCGGCAACGCTTGGAAGCGCTCAATGGGCTCCCTGTCGCGCCGCATCAGGATCGGCCTACACTCCGGCGAGGTGATGTTCGTCAACGATCGCCAGTGGGATTTCTCTTTTCTGGTCGGCTCGGAGGTAAATTTCGCCCGCCACGTCGAGCAGGCTGGCAAGAGGGAGAATGGCGCAGGCGTCGACGCGCTGGTGATGGTCAGCGGTGCGACCCTCCACCTTGCTGGCCTGGCGACTGCATCGATCGACCCCTACAAGCTTGTGCGGCTAACCCCCGCCGAACTGGCTCATCGCCAGTCGGTCGACTGGCGTCGGCCGTGTTCGCGAAGCAGAACTATGGCGCGTGCAAATGTCGGCCTTTGAGGCGTTAGCTGACGTTGAACCTACTTCGGCCAAATAGCGGCTCCTGGCGCTGGTTGCTCGTTTCCTGTCGATAATCGACGGCATGAAACCACTCATGCCCGCTTTTCGCACGCGGTATCAAGCGCTGGCCTTTTCGACCGTCAGCCCTTTCGCCGGCGCATCAGCGCCTCGAGCTCGGTGTCGCCGCCTTCCGGCAGCATCAGCCGCACATGCGCGTAGAGGTCGCCGTGACCGCCGGCCTTTTCCGGCAGGCCCCTGCCCTTCAGCCGCAGAACCTTGTCCGAGCTCGACCAAGGGGGGACATTGACCGCAATCCTGCCGGTCGGGGTTTCGACCGCCACCTTGGCGCCATGCACCGCATCGGCCAGTTCCACCGGCAGGTCGACATGCAGGTCGCGGCCCTCGACGCGGTAGCGAGGGTGCCGGCGAAAGCGGATCTTGACCAGTGCATCGCCCGGCTGCCCCGGCCCTTGCTCACCCTGGCCTTTCAGGCGGATGGTCTGGCCGTCCTCGACATAGGCCGGCAGCTTGACCGCCATCTTGCGGCCGTCGGGGAACATCGCCGTCACCTTCTCCGCGGTGGCGGCTTCCTCGATGGTGACGTCCAGCGTCACGTTCAGATCGGCGGCGGTCGAGGCCTGACGGCGGCCGCCCGTGCCGGCGCCGCGCTGCTGGGTGAAAGCATCGCCGAAGATCTGGCTGAAGATGTCGCTGTTGCCGTCGAACGGATCACCGCCGGGACGGCCCGTGCGGAATTCGAAATGCGCGCCGCCCGGCCCTTGCTGCCGGCGGAAACCGGCGAAAGGATCGGCGCCGCCAGTCGCGCCTTCGAACCCCTGGAACCGCGGTTTGCCTTCGGCATCGATCTCACCGCGATCGAAAGCCGCCCGGTTCTTCTCGTCGCCGACGATCTCGTAAGCCTGGTTGGCGGCGGCAAAACGCTCCTTTGCCTTGGGATCCGGGTTCTGGTCCGGATGATACTTCTTGGCGAGCTTCCGGTACGCCGATTTTATGTCCTTGGCCGATGCGTTCTTGGCAACGCCCAGCACCTCATAGGGGTCGCGCATGCTTACTGCCCTGGAGAAGGAGTGGAACCATGATCGCCTCCTATATGCGCTTGCATAGGAAGAAATTCCAGTGGGTTACCGCCACATCGGCGAAGGAAAATCAGAGCGCCTTGAAGTCCTGCATTCGCCAGGCGCTGCCACCGACCAGGCATACTTCGCCTTTGAACAGCGCGACGCCGTCGAAGCTTTCGCGCGACGCTGTGAAGCGACGGCATGTCTCGCCGTTAGCTCTGAATTCTGCGAGCTCGGTGATGGAGCCGCGTGAGCCGGTGTCGGCATTCGCCCAGGGAACGGCCTGCCCGGCCAGTTGCTCGACGTCGGCGGAGGACACGGCGTTGCGGATCGTGGCCTGGTCGGAAGCGCGGTCCTGATCGAGCGGCGTGACCGAGGCCGGCGTGCTCGAGGTCAGCACCGAGCGGTCGACCTCCGCCTGTTCCAGGCTGAAGCCGCCACCGCCACAGGCGACAAGCGGCAGGACGATTATCACGATCATGGCTTTGGCGCTGGCCGAAGCGATAACGCTCCATTGCCCACTGTCAAAAGCTTGCGCGATACGCGACAATCGGCAATCTCCCCAGCCGGCGACAAATTTGGGAAAACTATGAGCGAAACCGGGTTAACAAGCGGTGACTTTACCGAGGCGGCGGAGCCGTTCCGGCTTTTTGCGGCGTGGCTCGACGACGCGACGAAGAGCGAGATCAACGACCCCAACAGCGTGGCGCTGGCGACGGTCGATGCCGAGGGCATGCCGAACGTGCGCATGGTGCTGCTCAAGGGCTTCGATGAGGGCGGCTTCGTCTTCTACACGAATTTCGAGAGCGCCAAGGGCCGCGAGATCCTGGGCAGCATGAAAGCGGCGATGTGCTTCCACTGGAAATCTCTGCGCCGGCAGGTGCGGGCGCGCGGCCCGGTGGAGATCGTCACCGACGCCGAAGCCGATGCCTATTACGCGACCCGCCCGCGCGGCAGCCGCATCGGCGCCTGGGCCTCCAAACAGTCGCGGCCGCTGGAAAGCCGCTTCGCGCTGGAAAAGGCGGTTGCCGAATATACGGCGCGCCACGCGATCGGCGACATTCCGCGGCCAAAACACTGGTCGGGCTTCCGCATCGTGCCGCAGACCATCGAGTTCTGGCACGACCGTCCGTTCCGGCTGCACGACCGTGTCGTCTTTTCGCGCAACGCCGAGGGCGGCTGGGACAAGGTGAGGCTTTATCCGTAGAAAACGATGCCGCGCCGGCCGCCGATCCGCCGCGGCATCGAGGGCGTGACTGGAATGGTGCTGATCGGGCTCGGCATCCGGATCGCGACCGAGCACCGGTGACGGTTGAGTGGTTCTTGACGAACCACTTTGGTTCACACTCATCATAGTGAACCAGAAGAATGTGACCATGACCGCTTTTACCGTGCGCGTTCCAGACGAAACTGCAGACAGGTTAGGCCAGCTTGCAGAAAAGCTCGACCGCTCGTGCTCCTATGTGGCTGCGCAGGCCATCGAGGATTTTGTAGCCAGTGAAGAATGGCAACTCGCCGAGGTCGAGGCAGGATTGGCTGACGCCTCGCGCGGCGATTTTGCCAGTGCCGGCGAGGTGAAGGCGGTTGTCGGGAAATACGTAAAGTCCACCCGCCAGGCATAAGCCACCCAATTCCCACTATCACGATCTCGTGTGCGTGAAACGTTCCAGCTTGCCGCAACGAACCAGGAAAGGGCTCAACGCGCCGCTGGCGCAAATTCAGGAGGAAGCAATGCATTCACTCAGGTTGGTCACGATGGCCGGTCTTGCCTGCCTTTTCGCTTCGCAAGCCTTTGCGGAGGACGCGATGGGGACAATGACGGTGATGAAGGGTGGGGAGGTCATGGCGATCATGCCCGATGGGCATAAGGGCACTATGATGCCCGACGCGAAGATGAGCGCCGAAATGATGAAAATGGCGAAACCGATCAAGCATTGCATGATGTTGATGACCGACGCCAAAGGCAAGACATTCATGATCGACACGTCTTCGGCAAAGGCCCAGGCCGAATGTAAAAAAATGGCGATGTGACAAAGAGATCGTGGCAAGAAACCCGCCGGTTGTTGCCGGCGGGTCCACGATGCGAGACAAGGCCAGAAGGTCTAGGCCTTTTTCCTGGTCATGAAGGCCGTCAAGGCTGCGCGGGCCTCGTCGGATTTGAGCCGCTCGCGGAAATGCTGGCTTTCCTGGCCGATGCGCTCGACAAGGGCGTCGCGCGAGCCGCGCATCAGGTCGCGCGCTATCTTCAGCGCTTGCGGCGGCTTGGCGGCGATCTGGCCCGCCGCCGCCAACACCGATGCTTCGAGTTCCCCCTCCTCGACCACCTCGTAGATCAGCCCGGCGGCCTTCGCCCGCTCGGCCGAAAAGCCCTCGCCGAGGCCAAGCAGCGCGAAGGCGCCTTGGCGGCCGAGGATCTGCGGCGCGAGCAGGCTCGAACCGGCCTCCGGCACAAGGCCGAGATCGACGAAGGGCGTCCGGAATATTGTGCGCGGCGTGGCGAAGGTCAGGTCGCAATGCAGGTTGAGCGTGGTGCCGATACCGACCGCAATGCCGTCGACGCCGGAAACCATCGGCTTTTCCACCTTGGCCAGCGCCATCAGGAAATCCCAGACCTCGGAACCGCCTTCGCCGCCCGAGGCGACGACCATGAAATCGGCAAGGTCGTTGCCGGACGAGAAGGCACCGGGCACGCCGAGAAAGACATGAACACGGATCGCCGGATCGGCGTCGCCGCCGGCAAGAGCCGCCGACATCGTCGCGTACATGGCGCGGGTCAGGGCGTTCTTCTTGTCCGGACGGTTGATGCGGATGATCTGGATGGCGCCCTGGCGCTCGACGAGGATGTGGTCTGTCACGGATTCGTCCTTTGTGAATTTCGGGCCTTTGTGAATTTCGGCGCGTGCGAACGTCAGACTGAAATCAGCGCCTTGCCGGCAACGGCAAGGCTGTCGGCGCCGCCGATGACGCGCTCCTTCAGCGCGCCCACCTCGCCAAGCAGGTTCTCGGCGAAGAAGCGGCACAGCGCGATGCGGTTTTGGTCGGCAAGCGCGCCGCACGCCAGATAGGCCCCGCCAGCGGCAAGCGAGATCAGCCTGAGATAAGGTGTGGCGCCGGCCAGCGCCTCGTCCGAACGGCCTTCGGCCTGCAGGTCTTGCAGGAAACGGCTCGCCTGTGACAGGTCGTCGAGCGCCTGGTCGAGGCGATCGGCGGTGCGGCCGAAGCCTTCAAGGTTCGACGCTCGCACCGCATTGGCGGCGGCCTTGAGTTCGGCGATGTAGCCATGCACATGCCGGCCGCCGCCGAGCGGCAGCTTGCGCGTCACCAGATCGATCGCCTGGATGCCATTGGTGCCTTCGTAAATGGGCGCGATGCGCGCGTCGCGATAAAGCGCTGCGGCCCCTGTCTCCTCGATGAACCCCATGCCGCCATGCACCTGCAGCCCAAGCGAGGCGACCTCGACGCCGACATCGGTCGAAAAGGCCTTGGCCAGCGGGGTCAACAGATTGGCGCGCTCCTGCCAGTGCTTTGCATCTTCGCTGTGCGACGCAAGATCGATGGCGTGGGCGCAGGAATAGCAGATGGCGCGGGCAATCTGGGTCAGCGCCTTCATGGTCAGAAGACTGCGCTGGATGTCGGGGTGATGCACGATCGGCGCCATGCCGGCACCGCGATAGCTCGCCGCCTTGCCTTGCCGGCGGTCGTTTGCATAGGCGAGCGCCTTCTGCATCGCCGCCTCGGCGACCGCCACGCCCTGCATGCCGACGGCAAGGCGCGCATTGTTCATCATGGTGAACATGCAGGCGAGGCCCTTGTTCTCCTCGCCGACCAGCCAGCCGATCGCGCCGGGCCTGCTGCCTTCGAAGCCGTCGCCATAGATCATGGTGCAGGTCGGCGAAGCGTGGATGCCCAGTTTGTGCTCCAGCCCCGAGCAGAAGACGTCGTTGCGTGCGCCCAGCGCGCCGTCGTCGCCGACCAGGAATTTCGGCACCAGGAACAGCGACAGGCCGCGCGTGCCGGGCGGCGCGTCCGGCAGCCGCGCCAGCACCAGATGGATGATGTTGTCGGTGAAATCGTGCTCGCCATAGGTGATGAATATCTTTTGCCCGAAGATGCGGTAGGTGCCGTCGCCGGCCGGTTCGGCGCGGGTTCGCAAGGCATTCAGGTCCGAGCCTGCCTGCGGCTCGGTCAGGTTCATGGTGCCCATCCATTCGCCGGAGACCAGCTTTTCCAGATATTTGGCCTTGAGTGCCTGCGAGCCATGCTTGTCGAGTGCTTCGACCGCGCCCATGGTCAGCGTCGGGGCGATGCCGAACGCCATCGAGGCGGAGTTCCACATTTCGAGCGCGGCGACGCCGAGCATGGCCGGAAGCGCCTGGCCGCCATAAGCTTCCGGCGCGGACAGCGCATTCCAGCCGCCGCCGATCCAGCGGCGATAAAGTTCCTTCCAGCCGGGCGGGGTAGTGACGGCAGCGCCGTTGAGCACCGCGCCGTGCTGGTCGCCGACCTTGTAGAGCGGCGCCACCTCCTCGCTGGCGAAACGGCCAGCTTCGGCCAGAATGGCGTCGACGAGGTCCTCGCCGAGTTCGCCAAAGGTGCCGGCATCGAGCGCCGCCTTCAAGCCAGCGACATGCTTCAGGGTGAAGGCGATTTCCTCGACCGGTGCCCGATACATCGCGCTCGCTCCTCCTCAGTCCAGCGGATCAACTTAAGACCCGTGCCGATGCAAAACCATCTGCTTTTGGAATTCCCTGCCCATCTTCTTTTTACGTAAACGTCAACTTTTGTCACGCAGATTTTGCAGTTGCTGGCTCGCCTGCGAAATTACGCAAAGTCGCACCACGCACTTGACCTGTACGGCTATTTCCCGTACAAGTCGTCCATCAGGGGTGACGATAATGCCGAACCAACAGACCCGTACCGCTCGTCTCGAAGCTCGTATTTCGCCGGATATTCTGGACGTGGTGAAACGCGCCGCCGAAATCCAGGGCCGTAGCGTCAGCGACTTCGTGGTCGCTGCCGCTCAAGAGGCGGCTCAGCGTACCATCGAGAACACCACCATCATGCGTATTTCCGTCGAGGATCAGCGCGCCATGATGGAGGCAATTCTCAATCCGCCCGAGCCCAATGAAGCACTGCGCAAAGCTGCCGACGCCCACAAACGGCTGGTCGTCGAAACCCGGTGACTTTCGCCGTCATTATCGAACCGCTCGGCGGATTGCATGATCGCAAGGCTTTCAGCTGCGGGGTACCGGCGCTCGACCGCTACATCCGGGAGCAAGCCAGCCAAGATGTCAAACGCCGAGTTTGCAATTGCTTCGTTGCCGTGGATCGCAATGGCGGCGCGATCGCCGGATATTACACTTTGGCGGCGTCGAGCATACCAATCGCGTCCTTGCCTGACGAACAGACAAGACATCTACCACGCTACCCAGTCCTGCCTGCGATATTGGTCGGTAGGCTGGCCGTCGATGCCCGATACCAGGGGCAGCGGATCGGGTCGGCGCTGATCGTGGATGCGCTAAGACACAGCGTTAGCGCATCCCCGGCAGCCTTCGCATTGATTGTCGATGCAACGGATGACCAGGCGGTGGCGTTTTATCGCAAACATGGCTTCACCTCATTTCAGAGCCGCCCGCTATCACTGTTCCTGCCCATAGCAACAGCGTTGAAGCTATTTGGCTGACAATCGCAACCATCGCTTTGCTCTTGAGGAGCACCAAGGGTCGCTTCGCCAGCGCTCCAACTCGCCCACTCGGCACCCGAAGCATTTCCTTAACCATGGCGGCTCAGGATTGGGCTTTGGCCAGCAAGGACCTGCTGTTTGAAAACGCCGGCGCACCCTCTTATCCGCTTAGCGCTTCTCCTTGTCGCGGCCACGATGACGCTGGCGCCGGCGCCGACAAGGGCCTCGGATTTCTCCGAACCGTGGAAGGATGCGGACCGGGCGCTGGTCGTCGATGCCTACGAATACAATTCCATCGACTGGACCCGGCTAGCCGCCGACAAGCGTCTTGTCGGTTTCATCAACAAAGCTTCCGACGGAATGCCGCCACCCTATTTCTGTTTCGGCGACGAGACCGAGATGCGGCTGTGCAAGACGCTTTGGAAGCGCCATGCGATGGCACAGGAACTGTTCCAGACGCGCAAGGTGGTGGCCAAGGCGCTGGGCCTGAAATGGGGTGCCTATCATCTCGCCCGCCCCGGCAACCCCGTGGGACAGGCCAATAATTTCATCAATTTCGTGAAACCCGGGCCGGATGACCTGCTTGCCCTCGACATCGAGGACGATGATCCCACCCAATGGATGTCGCTCGAGGATGCCGAGGAATTCGTGCGCCATGTGCATCGTCGGGTTGGCCGCTTTCCAGTGCTCTACACCAACGGCACGACAGCCAGGCATATCGCCGACAACAAGTATAAATACCCGCTCCTGTCCCGGCTGCCGCTGTGGTATGCGCGCTACAAGCCAGACATCGGCGTGCATTTTCCAATGGGCAACTGGCAGGGTTATGCGCTCTGGCAGTTTTCGGCGCGAGCAAATTGCGGCCGGTTCCGCTGTCCCTATCGGGTCGCAGGCACACCCAACGATATCGACGTCAGCGTCGCGCCGATGAGCGCCACGGAATTGCGCGCGCAGTGGCCGTTCGGCGGCCTGATCGACGTGCAGCCGGATTATCTCGCCTCGATACCGGTGCCGCTCTCACGCGAGGCGGGGCTCGCCGGCACTGCCATGACCTACGCCACCGTGGCAGCACCCCCGAGCCTCGAGCAACTGGTCGCGGTATTTAGAACGCGCTTGGCCAAATTCAGCAGCGGCTTTCAAATGCCTGCGGCCAAGACGGTGCCGAGCCTTCCGCGCGGGATTGCCGAATATGTCGCCTGGACGCGAAACGAAAAAAAGCGTGCCGCCTCGGTGTCTGCAATTGCCCCCACCGCCGATACGGTCAGCACTGTCTCGACCGAATTCGACAACCGCCTGCGTTGAGGTCGAGGCCGCCTTAAACGTCAGTTCGACTGCTCGCGCGCCACTGCCAGCCAGCCAATGTCGCGGCGGCAAAAGCCTTGCGGCCAGTCGATCCGGTCGAGCGCGGCGTAGGCCTTCTTCTGCGCCTCGCCGACGGTTCGGCCTGTCGCCGTGATGTTGAGCACGCGACCGCCATTGGCGACGAGTGCGCCGCCGTTGATGGCGGTGCCGGCATGAAATATCTCGACGCCGCCACCTGCTGCCGCCTCGACGCCGCGAATGACCGAGCCCTTTTCCGGCGTGCCGGGATAACCCCTGGCTGCCATCACCACGGTGAGCGCCGCCTCGTCGCGCCAGCGCACCGAGGTGTGTGCCAGCTGGCCGTCGGCGGCGGCGTTGAGCAGGACCAGGAGATCGTCCTTCAGCCGCATCATCAGCACCTGGCATTCCGGGTCGCCGAAACGGGTGTTGTATTCGATCAGCTTCGGGCCCTTGTCCGATATCATCAGTCCGGCGAACAGCACGCCGGAAAACGGTACGCCTGTTTCAGCCATGCCGCGCATGGTCGGCTCGACGATCTCGCGCATGGTTCGGTCGATCATCTCCGGCGTCATCACCGGCGCCGGCGAATAGGCGCCCATGCCGCCGGTGTTCGGGCCGGTGTCGCCGTCACTGAGGCGCTTGTGGTCCTGCGCGGTGCCGAAGGGCAGCGCGGTGGTTCCGTCGCAGAGGCAGAAGAAGCTTGCCTCCTCGCCGCTGAGAAACTCTTCGACCACCACTTCGGCGCCGGCCTGGCCGAAGGAGCCGTCGAAACAGGCGTCCAGCGCGGCCAGCGCCTCGTCAAGCGTCATGGCGACGGTGACACCCTTGCCGGCAGCAAGACCGTCGGCCTTAATGACGATCGGCGCACCCGTCTTCTCGACATAGGCCTTGGCCGAACCCAGATCGCCGAAGCGGCCATAGGCGGCGGTCGGGATGCCGTATCTGGCGCAGAGGTCTTTGGTAAAACCCTTCGAGCCTTCCAGCCGCGCCGCTGCCTTTGAGGGGCCGAAGACGCGGATGCCCTCGGCGCGAAGGTCGTCGGCAATGCCGGCAACCAGCGGCCCTTCCGGGCCGACCACGACGAGATCTATTTCTTTCTCGCGGCAAAACCGGACCACCGCTGCATGATCCGAAACATCGAGCCTCACCAGCTCGGCTTCGCCGCCGATGCCCGGATTGCCGGGCGCCGCGTAGAGTTTGGTCAGCAGCGGCGACGCCGCCATCTTCCAGGCCAGCGCATGTTCTCGTCCGCCGGAGCCGATCAGCAAAACACGCATGCCTGGATTCCTTGCCCGTTCCGATCAGGACTGCGCTATTGCGCCCCGGGCGGCGGGTCAAGACATTTGGCTGCCGCGGCGGCGATTCCGCGCCGCGAGCGGATCCGGCCTGCTTGACGCTTGACGGCATTCGCCTCTGCTGCCACTCCAGCAAAATGGAAACCGTCCAGTCGAAAGCGGCCCAGGGCCGCGTCGCCGATGCGCCGAGCGGCCACTGGGTCTATCGCGCGCTGCCGCGGGGGTTGTGGCCCTATGCGCAGCTTGCCCGGTGGGACCGGCCGATCGGCTGGCAATTGCTGCTGTGGCCATGCTGGTGGTCGGCTGCCCTTGCGGCGAGCGCCTATCCGCGTCCGGCGGATCCGCTGCTCTCGCTGCTGCCGTCGCCATGGTATCTGCTGCTGTTTTTTCTCGGCGCGTTCGCCATGCGTGGCGCCGGCTGCACCTACAATGATTTGGTCGACGAGGACATCGACAACCAGGTGGAACGCACGCGCTCGCGGCCGCTGCCGGCCGGCAAGGTCACGCGCCGGCAGGCCTGGATGTTTGTTGTCGTACAGGCACTGGTCGGCCTTGCCGTGCTTTTGCAGTTCAACAGCTTCGCCATCTCGCTCGGCATCGGCTCGCTGGTCATCGTCGCCGTCTACCCATTCATGAAGCGGTACACCAATTGGCCGCAACTCGTTCTCGGACTTGCCTTTTCCTGGGGAGCGCTGATGGGATGGGCGGTCGAGTTCGGCGATCTCGATGGACCGGCAATCATGCTCTATATCGGCTCGATCCTGTGGGTGATCGGCTACGACACGATCTATGCGCATCAGGACAAGGAAGACGACGCCATCGTCGGCGTGCGCTCGACGGCGCGCCTGTTCGGCGACAATACCAAGGCCTGGCTGGCCGGGCTTTATGGCGGAGCGCTGGTCTGCTTCGCCATTGCCTTTGCCTCGGCGCAGGCACCCGTGCCGGCGCTGGCTGGGCTGATCGCCGCCGGCGCGCATATGGCGCGGCAGATCGCCGTGCTCGACATCGACGATCCGGACCAGTGCCTGAGGCTGTTCAGATCGAACAACCAGGTCGGCTGGCTGATCTTCCTCGGCCTGATCGGCGGCGCGGCTTGGGTGGCGCTGAAGCCGCTGGTTTAGCTACTCCCGCGAAATAAGCTCCTCGCCTCCGATGACCAGCCTGAGGCCGAGGTCGCCGGCGCGGCGGCGGGCGAGGAAGCGCGGACGGCGCATGGTCGAGACGCGGCCCTTGCGGCGGTCCTGCGCCGGCAGCGCCTTGATGGCGGCGCCGAGCGATTCTTCGAGCGTACGGGCAATGCCGTCGGCTTCGATCAGCAGCATCGGCAGGCGGTAGGCATCGGCCCAGGCGCGCCAGTCGGCGGCGACGTCGTCGAGATCGTCGGCCACCAGCAGCGGCACCGACAGCATCGGGTCGTTGTGCAGAAGCTCGAGCGTCACTGTGACATTGCCATCCGGATCCTCCATGGCGCGGGCGGCGACGCCGCGAAACGCGTTGGCGGGCAGAGCGATGATCGCCGGCACGCCACTCATCTCCAGCGTGCGGCGGATAACCGCGCCGCGCTGGTCGATGGTGAAGGTGACGTCGCCATAGTCGTCGCGCGTGGCGTAACTCACCACCTGCGGCAGGCGGAATGGGTCGAGACGCATATTGCGGCCGGCCCAGACTGGCTTCAGTCCAGTGTTCATATCGTGCCTTTCCTGTTTCTCCTGAGAGCCGGTGTTTCCGGTTCTCCGGGCCGGTTTTCCCAGCCTCGTTGTGGAGAAACATTAGCGCGAGCTTCTTATCCTCGCGCTTAAGAAAGTCGGTTAAATTTTGCTGATCCGGGGCGGATGGTTATCGGAATGCGAACCGGCGCAGGCCGGCGAAAGGATCAGATAACCTTACCCGGATTCATGATGCCGGCCGGGTCGAACGCGGCCTTCACCCTGCGCATCAGCTCGATCGCCATTGTCGGCGCCGTCGCGATCAATTCGTCCCGCTTCAACTGGCCGATGCCGTGCTCGGCCGAGATCGAGCCGTGAAACGAGCGCACGACGTCGTGCACGGCCTTGTTCATGACGTGGTAAAGGCCGAGAAACGCCTCGTCATCGCCGTCGACCGGCCGGGAGATGTTGTAGTGCAGATTGCCGTCGCCCATGTGGCCGAAGCAGACGACGCGTGCGCCGGGACTGACCGATTGCACGGCGCCGGCGGCCTTTTCGATGAAGGGCGGGATCGACGCCACCGGCACCGAGATGTCGTGCTTGATCGAGGCACCTTCCGGTTTCTGCGCCTCGGGCAGCACCTCGCGGAAATTCCAGAACGCGTCGCCCTGGGCCATGCTTGCCGCGATCACCGCATCGCCGACGATCCCTTGCTCGAGGCCTGCCTCCAGCACCTCCTCGATCAGCGCCCGTGCATCCTCGGCCGAGCGGCCCGACGAGATCTGCATCAGCACATACCACGGCCAATCGCCGGCCAGCAGCCGCACTACGCCTTGTGCGTGGCGTAGCGTGAAGTCGTAGGGCCTTTGGCCGATCAGCTCGAAGGCGGTGAGCGCTGCCCCTGCACGGTCCATCGCCAGGCTGAACAGCGACAGTGCCGCCTCCGGCGATGACAGGCCGGCAAACGCCACCTCGCGCCCCTTGGGCTTGGGGAAAAGCTTGAGCACGGCGGCGGTGATGATGCCGAGCGTACCCTCGGCGCCGACGAACAGGTCCTTCAGATCATAACCGGTATTGTCCTTCTTCAGCTTGCGCAGATCGTCGAACACTTCGCCGGTCGGCAGCACCACTTCGACGCCGAGGCAGAGTTCGCGCGCATTGCCGTAGGCAAGCACGCCGGTGCCACCGGCGTTGGAAGAGAGATTGCCGCCGATCTGGCAGGAGCCTTGCGCGGCAAGCGACAGCGGAAACAGCCGGTCGGCGGCATCGGCCGCTTCCTGCAGCGTCTGCAGGATGACGCCGGTTTCGACCGTCACCGTGTTGGACAGGGTATCGATCTCGCGGATGCGGTTTAGCCGCGACAGCGACAGCACGATCTCGCGGCCGGACGCGTCCGGCACCTGGGCGCCGACCAGCCCGGTGTTGCCGCTTTGCGGTACAATCGGCGTGCCCGTTTCGCTCGCCAGCCGCATGATGCGGCTGACCTCCTCGACGGTCCCCGGCCTCAGCACCAGAGCCGTCCTGCCATGCCAAAGTCCGCGCCGCTCGGCGAGGTAAGGCGCGATGTCCTGCTGATCGCGCAGCGCATATTTGTCACCGACGATTGTCGCAAAGCGCGCGACGACGGCGGGGTCGAGGTCGGGGGAAATGTCGTTCATAGGTGGAAACTATGGTGCCCAATCCATCTTGTCACGAGGGGCGATCTTGTCACGCGGGGCGGCGGCGCGCGAAAGCCGGTCATTGATCGCCTCGCCCAGGCCGTCGAACGGGATCGGCTCGACGGCGATGGTTTTGGCGCCGCTGCGATCGAGATCCTGCAGATGGGCGAAGAGATTGCTTGCCGCCTCGCGCAGGTCGCCGGTCTCCGACAGGTTACGCAGTGCGGCTGCATCGCGCCAGCCTTCGGCACGGCGGCCACCGAAGGCCAGCAAGGCTTCGCCCGGTGCGACCTCCGCAGCATTGAGCCGCACCGCCGCACCTGGTGCATAGTGCGAGGCGAGCATCCCGGGCGCCTCGATGACCGAAGCGCCGCGCAGCAACTTTGTCCCGGCGACCGCTTCGATCTCTTCGGCGGCAATGCCGCCCGGCCGCAGCAGCCGCAGCTTTCCAGCTTCGACCTTGAGGATGGTCGATTCCAGCCCGACCGGCGTCGCGCCGCCATCGACCACAAGCTTGATCCTGGGGCCGAGGTCGGCGGCCACGGCTTCCGCCGTCGTAGCGCTGATCCTGCCCGAGGAATTGGCACTGGGCGCCGCAAGCGCGCGGCCGAACCTGGCGATCAGCTCGCCGCCAAAGCCTTTCGGCATGCGCAGCGCGATGGTGTCCAGCCCTGCGGTGACCAGCGGATGAATGCCGTTGCCGGGCCGTTGCGGCAGCACCAGCGTCAGCGGCCCCGGCCAGAATATCTGCGCCAATCTTTCCGACAGCGGATCGAACAGCGCGATACGCTCAGCCATCGCCGGATCGGCTATATGGGCGATCAGCGGGTTGAAACGCGGGCGGCCCTTGGCTTCGAAGATGCGGGCCACGGCAACGCCATTGGTCGCGTCGCCGGCCAGCCCATAGACGGTCTCGGTCGGTATGGCGACGACATCGCCGCTCTCGAGCAGCGCCAACGCCCTTTCCATCGCCTCGCCGACGGCACGAATTTCAGCCACTGTCGTCACCTCACGGATGCGGGTGCCTAATACGGCGAGGCCGGGCGAGCAAGCCCAGGGTTGGCGAATGATAAATCGCTAAAATGCGATGTTTCCCCGCAAGCCGGCATCAATTGCCCTCGGCTAGGGTGCCGTCTTGTTGGGCAAGGGGAATTATGATGCTTTCGATGCGTATCGTTGGAGCGCTTGGTCTGGCGTTTATGGCCGGCACGGCACAGGCCTCGTCACTGGTTTTTCTTGGGCAGACGACGGGGGCGCCTTCTGTGGTTGGTGCGGTGGGCGCTGTCGAGCGCGCGAAAACACCGTCGATCGTCGCGCTCGGCGAGAAATCGCCCAACGTCAATGAAACCGTCACCGATGAAAAGGTCGCGGCAATCCCGAGCCAGCCGAGTCATGGCTTCACCGGAAGCCCGATGATCATTCGCGGCGGTATCGTCGGCGACGCCTTTGCAACGCCCGCGCCCAAAGCCGCGCAGGCCACCGCTGCCGCGCCCGCCGCGGACAGCAAAGCCGACCCAAAGGTCGCCAGCAAAACCCCCGAGCCCGTAGCGCCGCAGCCGGCGCCGCTAGCAGCTCCCGACCAGCCGAAATAGCGCCTGAAGCAGCGCCGGAAACCAGGGCCGCGCGAAAGCGCCGCCCTGGTTTACTGACTGAAGCGGCGTGAAGTCTCAGGCCGCTTCTTCTTCGTCCGTATCGTCGGCGTCGTCCGATTCGTCGCCGTCAGCGTCTTTTTCGCCGACGGCGCTTTCGGCCTTCACGCTGTCCTCGTCGTCTTCCTCTTCCTCGTTGTCATCGTCGTCGTCGTCGTCGGAGAGGGTAGCCGACTTATCGTCTTCAGTAGCTTCCTTGTCGGTGTCTTCATCGTCGCCGTCCTCGTCATCCGACAGATCGGCAGCCTCGATGGCGGCGGCAGCGGCCTCGTCGAGCGTCGTTTCGGAGGTGGGTTCAAGCGTCTCGGTCTCTTCTGTCACTTCGATGTCGTGAGCGGAATTCATGGAAGCCTCCGTGGGTTGGGAACACGTTCCTTTTGCCACGCACAGATCATCGGCGTATGACTGTAAGCCGGCTCGAATGGCCGGTAAGCGATGATTTTTTCGCCGATGTCAGCCGGCTATCTTCGAGAAGTCCGCGACCCGGTCGGTCGCCGCGCGGATGCGGGCGAGCAATGCCAGGCGATTGGCGCGCACCGCCTGGTCCTCATCGTTTACGAGGACTTTCTCAAAAAATGAATCAACCGGCTCGCGCAACAGGCTAAGCGCCAGCATGGCGGCGGAAAAGTCTTCGTTTTGAATTGCTTCGCCGGCTTGCCTCTCGGCCTGATTCACCGCCGCGAACAGTATTTTTTCTGCGTCCTCCCGGAACAGAGCCGGCTCAACGCTGCTTGCAATCGCCGTCGCCTTCTTCTCTTCGGCAGCCACGATGTTGGCGGCGCGCTTGGTGCCGGCAAGCAGGTTCCTGCCGTCCTCGGTGTCGAGGAAGGAGCCGAGTGCTTCGACCCGGCGGACGATTTGCAGCAGGTCGTCGTTTTGGCCAATCTCCCCCCTTGAGGGGGAGATGCCCGGCAGGGCAGAGGGGGGTGCCTCGCGCCGAGAGGCCGGCGGGACAGCGCCCCCCTCTGTCGGCTGCGCCGACATCTCCCCCACGAGGGGGGAGATCGGGCGCGAACCTGCCGCCAGCACCGCGTCGATCAGATCATGCCGCGCGCCCTGGTCGCGGAGGTAGACTTTCAAGCGGTCGTGGAAGAAGGAGAGGAGGTCGTGACTCAAGCGCCACGCCATCTCAGGCGTCTTTTCGGCGAAGGCCTCTTTTCCAGACAGCCCTACAAGGCGGTCATAAACTTCAGCTCTGTAAGTTGTTGTAGCAAGACCAGCTGACGTCAGTCGATCTGCGGCCTCAAGGTAAGGCTGCGATCCGTCACGTTGGAATTTCATATATGCCGCTACTATCGGAGACATCATCGAACGGAGAAGCGAAATGTTCACGCCGTTCTCAACCAAGATCCTGACCACGCCCAGCGCCGCCCTCCTCAGCGCATAGGGGTCCTTCGATCCGGTCGGCTTTTCATCGATCGCCCAGAATCCAACCAGCGTATCCAGCTTGTCGGCGAGCGCTACTGCGATCGAAACCGGATCGGTGGGAACACGATCTGACGGTCCCTGCGGCTTGTAGTGTTCCTCGATCGCGGCGGCGACAGAAGGATGCTCGCCCTGCAGCAGCGCGTATTTGCGGCCCATGGCGCCTTGCAGTTCCGGGAATTCGCCAACCACTTCGGTGGTGAGGTCGGCCTTGGCGAGGACGGCAGCGCGACGAGCGAGCGCGGTAATCTCCCCCCTTGAGGGGGAGATGTCGCCGAAGGCGACAGAGGGGGTCGGCACGTCCTGACGCGACGCTCTATCGCGGACAGAGGATGCCGGCGCTTCACGCGAAGCGACCCCCTCTGGCCTACCGGCCATCTCCCCCTCGAGGGGGGAGATCGACTGCGCCACGATTGGTGCCAGTTCTTCGGCCAAGCGCGCAATCCGTTCTACCCGCTCGCCTTGCGTACCGAGCTTGGCATGAAACGTCACATTGAGATGGTCGAGGCGGGCCATGCGCTGGTCGAGCGGCTTTTTGAGATCAAGCCCAAACTTTTCCGTCGATGCCTGCAGCTGGTCGAGATCCGGCAGGTCGCCCTGGTCGGTCTTCCAGAAATAGAGCGCGTCGGACAGGCGGGCGCGCACCACCTTGCCGTTGCCGTGGGCAATCTCCTTGCCGCCATCCTTGGCCTCGATATTGGCGGTCAGTATGAAACGGTTGGAGAGCTCTTCGCCGGCGTGCGGCCGCGTCACAAAACACTTCTGGTTAGCGCGGATGGTGAGCCGGATCACCTCGGCCGGAATGGCCAGAAAATCCTGCTCGAATTCGCCCATCAGCACGACGGGCCATTCGACCAGGCCCGACACTTCCTCCAGCAGCCCCTCGTCCTCGACGAGGTCGAGCCCGCTGGCGAAGGCAAGATTCCTGGCATCGGCAAGAATGATCTCCTTGCGCCGGTCGGCATCGAGCACGACCTTGGCTGCCTCCAGCTTCGCGACATAATCGTCGAAGCGGCGCACCGTGATGGCGCCCGGCGCATGAAAACGGTGGCCGTAGGTGACGTTGCCGGAGTGGATGCCGTCGATCTCGAAATCGACCACCACCGGCTCCTCGGTTTCGGGGCCGAAGGTACACAGGATCGATTGCAGCGGCCGCACCCAGCGCAGCGAGCCGGGCTTGGCCGAAGCCGGCCCCCAGCGCATCGATTTCGGCCAGGGGAAGTTGCGGATGATGCCCGGCACCAGCTCGGCGATGATCTGCTCCGCCGGTCTGCCCGGCCTGGAAATATGGGCGACGTAGAAGTCGCCCTTCTTCGGATCGGAATGAACATGCGCCTCGGCAATCGAGGCAAGGCCGGCCTTGCGCAGAAAACCTTGCACCGCCTGCTCGGGGGCCTTGGTCGAGGGCCCCTTGATCTCCTCGCTGATGTCCTTCGAGCGGGCGGTCAGGCCGCGGATGTCGAGCGCCAACCGGCGCGGCGTCCAATATTCGCGCGCAGCCTCATAGGTCAGCCCGGCTTCGACCAGACCGTCCGTCAAAAGCTTCTTCAGGTCGCCGGCCGCCTTGCGCTGCATGCGCGCGGGGATTTCCTCGGAACGAAGTTCTAGAAGCAGGTCAGGCATTGAAAGAGCTCACGCGACAAAAAACAGCCGCCGCTTCGCGGCGTCCTCCCCCATCGAGGCGGAGGTAAGCGGGGCATAGCAACTCGGTCGGCTGCTGTCACCCTTCCCAGCAAGATCAAGGCGTCCAACGGCGATTTCCGAAAAAATTCAGCCGCCTGTCGGACACGCGCCGGTCCGCCCGTCCTTGGATCAAAGATTTCCATGAACCGAACGCAGCGCTGAAGCGACCAACGCTCAGGCAGAGAGCTATTGGCTGGACGACCATGAAAACGGCATCGACATTCCTGCAGATCCTCGCGCTAAGCGCCTGTTTTGCAGCGCAGGCCCATGGCACGTTCACGATGCCGGGCGTCAGGCAAGCGCTGCGGACAATGGCCGGCTCCAGTGGCCAGGGCGCGTTACAAATCAGCGCTCCCGTCGAAATCGCCTGGAGCTAAGCCGCCAGCCCACCAGCGTCAGTCAGCAAAAATGCCTCGCCGCAGGCCTTGGCCAGATTGCGCACCCGCAAGATGTAACTCTGGCGCTCGGTGACCGAAATCACGCCGCGTGCGTCGAGCAGGTTGAAGACATGGCTGGCCTTGATGCACTGGTCGTAGGCCGGGAATACCAGGCGGTGGTATCCCTCCCCCTTGAGGGGAGGGTGGCCAGACAAAGTCTGGCCGGGAGGGGTCGCCCGTGCAGTGCTCGACGCCTGGCTTGTGGTGCCTTCTGAGGCGACCCCCTCTGCCCGCTTCGCGGGCGTCTCCCCCTCAAGGGGGGAGATGGGCGCGCCGGCTTGTAGCAGCGCCTTGCACTCGGCTTCGGCGTCTTCGAAATGGCGCAGCAACATCGCGGTGTTGGCAAATTCGAAATTGTGGCGCGAATATTCCTGCTCGGCCTGCAGGAAGACATCGCCATAAGTCACCTTGTCGGCGCCTTCGCGGCCGTTGAAGTTGAGGTCGTAGACATTGTCGACGCCCTGCACATACATGGCCAGCCGTTCCAGCCCGTAGGTGAGCTCACCCGCTACCGGTGCGCATTCGATGCCGCAGACCTGCTGGAAATAGGTGAACTGCGAGACCTCCATGCCGTCGCACCAGCACTCCCAGCCCAGCCCCCAGGCGCCCAGCGTCGGGCTTTCCCAGTCGTCCTCGACGAAGCGGATGTCGTGCAGCAGCGGATCGATGCCGATCGCGGCCAGCGAGCCGAGGTAAAGCTCCTGCAGATTGGGCGGATTGGGCTTCAGGATCACCTGGTATTGGTAATAGTGCTGCAGCCGGTTCGGGTTCTCGCCATAGCGGCCGTCCTTGGGGCGGCGCGAGGGCTGGACATAGGCCGCGTTCCAGCGTTTTGGGCCGAGCGCGCGCAACGTCGTTGCCGGATGGAATGTGCCGGCGCCGACTTCCATGTCGTAAGGCTGAAGGACGACGCAGCCATAGTCCGCCCAATAATTATGCAAGGTCAGGATCAGCCCCTGGAACGAGCGGCTGGGATGCATGTGGGCAGGGATATCAACGGTCACGGCGGCCTCCGGCGGGATGCGGCACCTCGTAGAGTGCCGCTCCGCGACCGTCAAGGCGATGGGGTCACCCCTTCGGCGCGGGCGCCGGCTCGGGCTTTACGTTCGGGGTTTCCTGCGCCGTGTTGGATTCGATCGGCGGCAGGCCCTTCATCAATTTCTGCTGCAAGGTGGCAAGCACATCCGGGTCCGGCTTCAGGTCGCGGGCCTGGTTCCACTGGAAGGTGGCTTCCAGCTTGCGGCCAACGCGCCAGTAGGCGTCGCCGAGGTGATCGTTGAGCACCGGATCCTCCGGCTTCAACGAAACGGCGCGTTCCATTTCGCGCACAGCGTCGTCGAACTGGCCAAGGCGGTAATAGGCCCAGCCCAGCGAGTCGACGATGTAGCCGTCGCTCGGCCTCAGGTCGACGGCCTTCTGGATCATCGCGAGGCCTTCCTTGAGGTTCATGTTCTTGTCGACCCAGGAATAGCCGAGATAGTTCAGAACCTGCGGCTGGTCGGGGTAGAGCTCCAGCGCCTTGCGGAAATTCGGCTCGGCCTTCGGCCATTCCTTCAGCCGCTCATAGGCGATGCCGCGCTGGTAGAAAATGTTCCAGTTGGCGGCGGTCGGCGTCTTCAGCACCTCTACCGCCTTGTCGTAAAGATTGGCGGCGGAGCGGAAATCCTCCTTCGAGGAATAGACGCCGCCGAGCGCCAGATACGCGCGCATGTCGTCTGGATGCGCATCGACGATGGCCTTGAGGTGAGCGATCGCCTCGTCGTTGCGGTCGAGATCGGCAAGGTTGAGGCCAAGCTGCAGGTCCGAAAGCTCCTTCAGCGGCGAACTGGCCGGAATGCGGCGATAGAGCGCGATGGCGCCCTCGCCGTCCTTCAACTGCTCGGCAACGGCGGCGAGCTGAACGAGCGCCGCGTCGTTGTCGGGCCTCAGCGCCAGCGCGTATTGCAGATAGAGCCGCACGAACGGCTCGCCGCCGCCGCGGTTGAGCGCGGTGGCGAGATCGAGCAGGATTTCCGAGGCGCCGTCCGACGGGCCGGCAGCGAAGGGTTGGATCTTTTTTTCGCCCTTGTTGATCTTGTCGCGAAGCGCTGCAATCTCGACCTTGCCGGGCGCAAACGTCTCGGCCTTGTCGAGCACCGACAGCGCCTTGGCCTTGTCGCCTTTGCGGGCGAGGAAAGAGGCATAGGCCTGCGCGCTGCGCATCCATGTTTCGGGGGCGGCACCGCCTGCCGCCGTGTCCTGCAGGGTGGCGGTGTAGAGCGCATCCGCCCTGTCGGGCAGGCCCGAGGCGTCGGCAATCAAGGCGCGGTGGAAGGACTTGAACAGGCTGAACCAGTCGGGGCCCTGCAGCTTGTCGATGGAAGCCATGGCCTCGCCGGCGTCGCCCGCACCCTGCTTGGCCCAGCCGGTCATGACGCCGGAGATCAGGCGGTCGAGATCGGATTCGAGCGACAGCTTGAGCCAGTATTCGGCCTTGGAGAAATCCTTCTTGTGGAAGGAATCGATGGCCAGCGCCAGGCGCGAGAAGCGCTCGACGTCGGGAACCGCCTTGAGCTTGTCGGCATAGACCAGGGACTCGTCGAAGCGCCCCTGCGCGATCAGCGACAGCATCAGGCTTTGCTGCAGTCCCGTATCGTTCGGATCGAACGCAAGCGCCTGCTTGTAATAGGAAATGGCGCTGTCGAGGTCGTTGTCGCCTTCGGCAATCCGCGCGGCGAGATAGGCTCCCGAGAAGGATGTGATCCTGACCGGCTCGGCGGTCTGTTTGGCATGCGCCGGCAAAGCCGAGATCGCCATGCCCGTCGCGATTGCCAGCCCCGTCAGCCAGCGCGCATATCCTTGCCGCATCATATCCCTTTCAGCCAAACGCCATCTCCGCGTCAGCGGGATCGCCGTAGACTCGATCTTTACAGGTAAAGCATGGCCTTTTTGGGGTCGTGCTTCAACCCGGCCCGAATTCACAATCGGGTCAAGCAATTAATAAACCATGCCGAAAGAGGTCGCACGACCGCATTGCCACAATCCGGCAATGAGAAACAGGCGTCACGGCCCTGAAACTCAGGACGTTTGCGAAAGCCTTGCGTCGAGCGCTTGCATGGCGACGGTGACAAGATCGTGCAGCCGCTTTTTCGGCACGCCGTCGCGTGCCTGGACCGAAAGGCCGTGCATCAGCGTGGCGTAATAGTCACCCAGCGCCTCGGCATCGGTATCCGGCTTCAATTCGCCATCGCGCACGGCCTGCTTCAACCGCTCGACGATCGATGCGGTGCGCGCCAGCCGGTGCTCCGCCAGCCATTGCAGCACGGCGTCATTTTCGACGGCGCAATTGGTGGCGGCCGTCACCACCATGCAGCCCTGCGGCCGACCCGGCCTCGTATAGATTTCGACGGCGTCGCGAAGCATGCGCTCGATGACGCGCCGGACATTTGGTTCTTCCTCTAGCGCGCGCGTGGCGAAGCCGCCCTCATTGGCTTCGTAAAGCGCCACCGCTTCGCGAAACAGGTCCTCCTTCGAGCCGAAGGCGGCATAGATGCGCGCCGATGCGAGACCAAGTGCCGATACGAGATCGGCCATCGAGGTGCCCTCGTAGCCGCGTCTCCAGAAGGCGTCACGGGCTTTCTCCAGCGCCTGGTCGCGGTCGAATTCCCTTGGCCTGCCTGCCATGGCGGTCTCCAATTTTTTGTCGATCAACAAATAATCCGCTTGACTTCGGATTGCAAATTTCAATTCTTTGTCGATCATTAAATAATTGTCGACAAGGAGACCGGCATGAGTTCACTCGATCAAGGCGCGCCGCTCGGGGCGATAACGCAAGGAGCAAGCAGGGCGAAACACGGCGCAACTCTGGCGCTCCTCGCCTTCGCGCAGCTCATCATCTCGCTCGACCTCAACATCGTGTTCGTGGCGTTGCCGGAGATCGGCGCCGGCCTCGGATTTTCAGGCCAGACCCTGCAGTGGGTGGTCAGCGCCTATACCGTGTTCACCGGCGGCTTCCTGCTGTTCGGCGGCCGGGCTGCCGACCTGATCGGCCAGCGCCGCGTCTTCATCTTCGCGCTCTGGCTCTACGCGCTTTCGTCGCTTGTCGGCGGCCTCGCATGGTCGCCGGAAATCATCATCGCGGCACGCGCGGTACAAGGCATCGGCGCCGCGTTCCTGTTTCCTGCGACGCTGTCGCTGATCAACCGCCTGTTCGCCGAGGGAGCGGAACGCAACCGGGCGCTCGCGGTCTGGGGCGGCGCAGGCGCCAGCGGCCTGACGCTCGGTTCGCTTGCCGGCGGGTTTCTGACCAGCGCCTTCGGCTGGCCGTCGGTCTTCTACGTCAACGTGCTGCTGGCTGGGATCGCCATCATCGCGGCTTTCGCCATCATCCCGCGCGATCGCAAGCCGCACGAGCAGCGCAGCTTCGATCTGCCGGGCGCACTGACCGTCACCGCCGGCGCGACGCTGCTTGTCTTCACCCTGGTTCAGGGGCCCGAATATGGCTGGGGCTCGACCGCAATCATCGTCAGCGCGGCACTGGCGGCATTCTTCCTGATCGCCTTCACCGTGATCGAGGCCAACAGCGCCGATCCGCTGATGCCGCTGCGCCTGTTCCACAACCGCAGCCTTGTCGCCGGCATGACGATCACCTTCCTCTACATGGCGACCTTCGGCGCGCTGCCCTACTTCCTCACCGTGCTGCTGCAGAACGTGCACGGCTTCACCGCCTTGCAGACGGGCCTCGCCTTTCTCGTGCCGTCGGTCGCCATCGCCACCGGCACGCAAGCCGGCGAGCGTCTGGCAACGCGTTTTTCGACACGCAGCACGCTGGTCGGCGGCATGATCGTCGGCGCGGTCGGCACAGCATTGATGGTATCAGGCGCGAGCGCGGAGAGCAGCTATCTGTCCCTGGTACCTGGCCTGATCGTCTCCGGCGTGGGACAAGGCATCGTCTGGACCGCAATGTGGATTGCCGCCGCTTCCGGTGTTGCCCATGACCAGCAAGGCGTCGCCTCGGGGATGGCTTCGACGACGCTCAATGTCGGCAACGCCATCGGCATGGCCGTGCTGATTGCGATTGCGAACAGCCAAATCGGCGAATTGTCAGGCGATGCTTTGAAAATTGCCGTCGCCGACGGCATCCAAGTCGCCTTCTGGCTCGCGGCGGCGGGCATCGTCGTCAGCCTGCTGGCAGCAATGGTGCTTCCGGCAAAGGGGCGATGAGAACAGGCGCGGGGGCGCCGACGCCTCTCAGTTCACCCGGCTGATGCAGAAATCGATGACGTCGATCAGCGCCGATTTCTGCGGCGTCGCTTCGAGCGGCGCCAGCGCGTCGCGGGCGATTTCCCCGAAATGGCGGGCGCGCCCGATGGTGTCGGCAATCGCGCCGTGGCGGAGCATCAGGCCGATGGCCTTCTCCAGCCCGGCATCGTCGGCGGCATTGTCCTCGATGGCGCGTTTCCAGAAGCTGCGCTCGGCCTTGGTGCCGCGCCGATAGGCGAGGATCACCGGCAGCGTCACCTTGCCCTCGCGAAAATCGTCGCCGACATTCTTGCCGAGATCCTTGCTGGTGCCGCCGTAATCCAGCGCGTCATCGATCAGCTGGAAGGCAAGGCCGAGATTCATGCCGTAGGAGCGGAGTGCTGCGCGATCGTTGCGCGTCGCCTGGGCGATGACCGGGCCGACTTCGGCGGCAGCGGAGAACAGCGCTGCGGTCTTGGCCTTGATCACCGCGAAATGCTCGTCCTCGGTGGTCTCGAGGTTTTTGGCGGCGGCAAGCTGCATCACCTCGCCTTCGGCGATCACCGAGGCCGCACTCGACAGGATGTCGAGCGCTTCCAGCGAGCCGACATCGACCATCATGCGAAAGGCCTGGCCGAGCAGGAAATCGCCGACCAGAACACTTGCCTGGTTGCCCCAGATCATGCGGGCGGTCTTCTTGCCGCGCCGCATGCCGCTTTCGTCGACGACGTCGTCGTGGAGAAGTGTCGCGGTATGCATGAATTCGACCGATGTGGCGAGCTTGACATGGCCGTCGCCGGAATAGCCGAACATCTGGGCGGCGGCGAGCGTCAACATCGGCCGCAGCCGTTTGCCGCCGGATGAGATCAAATGGTTGGCAATCTCCGGGATCATCTCGACATCGGAGCCGGCCTTCGACAGGATCAATTTGTTGACGCGCCCCATGTCGGCCGCGGTCAGGTCCATGAGGTCCTTTATCGAGGCGGCTTCGCGCTTCCCGTTTTCAATATTGAGAACGACACCCACGGCAAAACTCCCAACCTCGATATGCACGACGGCAACATGGTCCCTGGACAAACTCTAGGGTGTCACCCACCGGCGCGGCAAGAGGCGAATTGGCGCGCCGGCTCTGGTACATGATCACGCCTACGTTTACATCAACGCCGCAAACTGCGAGTTTCATCCGATGATAGAGCTCATCCGCACCAACGACGCCGTCATCATTTCGTTTGTCGAATCGCTGATGCGCGATGCCGGTATCGGCTGTTTCGTCGCCGACCAGAACATGAGCGTGCTCGACGGCTCGATCGGCATCCTGCCCCGCCGTGTCATGGTGGACGCAGACAAGGCCGATGCGGCACGGCGCATCCTGACGGATGCCGGCATCGCCAACGAGATCCGCCAAAAATAATGTCCGCGTCGCCCGCTGCCCTTGTCCCGGACATGCCGGCTCATACGGTCGACGCCTTCCATCGCGGTCGCTTCTGGCTGGTGCAGCCGAGAAAGGCCGGCCACCGCGCCGGCATGGATGCGATGATGCTGGCGGCTGCCGTGCCGTCCTCCTTCGCTGGGCGGCTAGCCGACTTTGGCGCGGGTGCCGGTGCCGCCGGCCTGGCGGTACTGTCGCGCTGCCCCGCTGCCGAGGCCGTGCTTGTCGAGCGTTCCCCGGAAATGGCGGCCTTCGCCACCACCACGCTTGCCCATCCTGGCAATGCGCATCTCAGCGACCGCGCCTCGGTGCTCGTCGCCGATGTCGCGCTGTCGGGCCGGGCGCGAGCGGCCGCCGGCCTCGAGGACAACAGCTTCGATTTCGTCATCATGAACCCGCCGTTCAATGCCGCAGAGGATCGCGCGACGCCCGATCCGCTGAGAAAGGCCGCGCATGTCTCGGAGGACGGGCTGTTCGACAGCTGGATCCGCAGCGCGGCCGCGGTGGTCAGGCCGAGCGGCGGGCTGGCCGTCATCGCCCGGCCGGAACAGCTCGGCGCCATCCTCGATGCCATTGCCGGCCGCTTCGGCGACCCCGAGATGCTGGCCGTCCACCCTCGCCCGGAAGCGGCGGCGATCCGCATCGTCGTCCGGGCAGCACTCGGCGCACGCGGCAAATTGTCGATCCAGCCGCCGCTGATGCTGCATGCCTATTCAGGCAATGGCCCTTCGGAGCGGGCAGAGCTGATCAATAACGGGCTGGCGTCGCTGTTCGGAGACTGATCCATTCTGATTGCCAGGGCGACGGCATTGCCGTTGGCCGGCGAATTCCTACATGCCTCAAGCAAATCGACCGGAGACCGCCCCCTCGTGAAACGTCTTTTCAACCGCCTGCTGCCGAAATCCTGGCGCTCCACCGTCGTCACCATTCCAGTCATCCGGCTGCACGGCACGATCATGCCCGGCGGCGGTCAGTTCCGGCCCAGCCTGTCGCTCGCTTCCACCGCCGGCCTTCTCGAAAAGCTGTTTTCATTCGACGCGCCGGCGGTCGCCATCTCGATCAATTCGCCAGGGGGCTCGCCGGTGCAGTCGCGGCTGATCTTCAGGCGCATCCGCGACCTGGCGAGCGAGAAGAACAAGAAGGTCCTGGTTTTCGTCGAGGACGTGGCGGCATCTGGCGGCTACATGATCGCTGTCGCCGGCGACGAGATCTTTGCCGACCCGTCCTCCATCGTCGGCTCGATCGGCGTGGTGTCGGCCTCGTTCGGCTTTCCGGAGCTGTTGAAGAAAATTGGCGTCGAGCGCCGCGTTCACACCGCCGGCCAGAACAAGGCGGTGCTCGACCCGTTCAAGCCGGAAAAGAAGGAAGACGTCGAGCGCCTGAAGGCGCTGCAGCTCGAGGTCCACGAGACCTTCATCGATCTCGTCAAGGACAGGCGCGGCAGCAAGCTCAAGGACGATCCCGACCTGTTCACCGGCCTGTTCTGGACGGCCAAGAAGGGGCTAGAGCTCGGGCTGGTCGATGCGCTCGGCGACATGCGCAGCGTGCTGAAGAGCCGTTTTGGGCCGAAGACCCAGCTCAAGCTGATCACCGCGCCGCGCGGCCTGTTCGGCCGCTTCGGCCTGTTCGGCTCGAGCTTTTCGGCGCCCGATATCGCCGCCGCCGCGGCAAGCGGCGTCATCGATGCGGCGGAAGAGCGCGCGCTGTGGGCGCGCTTCGGGCTTTGAAAAGCCGGTGAAAACGTCTAGCATAAATCATCAACCGACCCGACCGGCCGCCTTGCCGGCCTTGCGAGGGAGGAGTTTGACATGCCGCAGATCATTTTCTTCGCCGTCGTCGGCATTGCCGCCTATTTCGGCTACCGCTCCTTCGTCAGGGAAGCCGAGCGGGTGACCGCCAAGGTACGTCGGGCCGAAAAGCAGACGGCCAACGGCACCATGGGAACACTGGTCAAGGATCCGAAGACCGGCGAATACCGTCTGGCCAAGGATTGACCGTCGTCCCCCTCGCGGCCGAGCCAATGAATTCCGGGGCCAGCATTCGGGCGTCGCATGCGCATGCCAAGATAAATCTCGCGCTGCACGTCACCGGCCGGCGCGCCGACGGTTATCACATGATCGAAAGCCTGGCTGTGTTCACGCGCTTCGGCGACCGCATCGAGACGGAACTTGCCGACAGCGATGGGTTTTCGGTGTCCGGCAAATACGCCTCCGCGGTGCCGGCCGACGATAGTAACCTGGTGCTGAAAGCGCGCGACGCGCTGCGGCGGGAGGCCGGTCCCCAGCACGCGCCGGCTGTCGCCATCAGGCTCGAAAAGAACCTGCCGGTCGCGTCCGGCGTCGGCGGCGGATCGAGCGATGCGGCGGCTGTGCTGCGCGCGCTGGTCCAGATCTGGGGACTTGATGTCGGCGATGCCGAACTGGCGCGGATCGGCCTGTCGCTCGGCGCCGACGTGCCGATGTGCCTCGCCGCCAAGCCGCTGATCGCCTGCGGCATCGGCGACGAGCTGACGCTCGTGCCGGGTTTCCCGGCGCTGGGTCTGGTGCTCGCCAATCCCGGCACTGCCGTCTCGACGGCCGACGTGTTCGAGGCGCTTGGCCGCCGCGACAATGCGGGGCTGCCGCCGCTGCCGCGCAACCTCGACTTCCACAGCATCCGCAACTGGCTGGAGATCACCCGCAACGATCTCGAGCCTGCGGCGCGCGCAATCCAGCCCGCCATCGGCAAGGCGCTTTCCGTGCTGAACAAGGCCGGAGCCGGTTTTGCCAGGATGTCCGGTTCCGGCGCCACCTGCTTCGGCCTGTTCGAGACCGGCAATGTGGCCAAGCGCGCGGCCGTCGATATTCGCAGCCGCCATCCAGGCTGGTTTGTCGCGGCGACGCGAAGCGTGACATCGGAGGCTGATGCCCATGGCCAGGATTGACGAGAGCCGCCCCTTCGTTCCCGTGCGCATCGCGGTACTGACCGTTTCCGATACGCGCAGCCTCGCCGACGACAAATCCGGGCAGACGCTGGCCGACCGCATTGCCGAGGCCGGCCATATCCTCGCCGCCCGCGACATCGTCACCGACGACCGCGACAAGATCCGCGACAAGGTCCTGGGCTGGTCGAAGGACGAAGCGATCGATGTCGTCATCACCACCGGCGGCAC
Organism: Mesorhizobium sp. M1328; assembly: GCF_040318075.1. NCBI lineage: Bacteria > Pseudomonadati > Pseudomonadota > Alphaproteobacteria > Hyphomicrobiales > Phyllobacteriaceae > Mesorhizobium > Mesorhizobium sp. M1328. Next base: position 91,211 of record NZ_JAMYLO010000019.1, read on the forward strand.
CGGCTTCACCGGCCGCGACGTGACGCCGGAAGCGCTGGAGCCGAGCTTCGAAAAGCGCATGGACGGCTTTTCCGAAGTGTTCCACCGCATCTCCTACGACAAGATCGGCACTTCGACGATCCAGAGCCGGGCAACCGGCGGCGTCGTCAATGCCACCTTTGTTTTCGTGTTGCCGGGCTCGCCGGGCGCCTGCAAGGACGCCTGGGACGGCATCTTGAAGCCGCAGCTCGACTACCGGCACATGCCCTGCAACTTCGTCGAGATCATGCCGCGCCTGGACGAGCATTTGCGGCGCGGCTGAAGCGAGCCAAGGGGGTCAGCCGGCTGATCCCTTCAGCGAATGACCGGCTCACCGTGAAACCGGCGGCGCGAGGGCGGCGACACGCCGAAGCCAACCTCCATCATCAGCCGCGGCGTGCGCGTCGGCACGGTGCCCATATGGAAGCCGAACGGGTCCTCGACAAAGCCGAGGCCGGCCTGCCCGGTCAGCGTAACCGGGCTCTGCTCGCCATAGACGCCCAGCACCTCTTCCGCCGAATGGCCGACTAGCAGCGTCAGCTGGTGCTTCAGGATGCGGCGGTTGTGGGAGCCGCGGACATAGACATGCGGCCCGGTGTCGGCGTCGACCGGCACCAGGTAGAAAAAGAACTTCAGCATGCGCCAGTCGTCGAGGTCGAAATGGTATTTGCCGAGCGAGGCCATGTTCTTGTCGGCGTCCGAGACGCCACCGGTCGGAAAGCTCCACCAGACGCGGGTGGTGATCAGCTTGGCCTGACTGCCGAGATAGTGCGCCGCGATGTCGAGAAGCAGCGGATCGCGCTGCACGGCGACCGCAGCGCTGCAGTCGAGGACCCGCTCGAAATAATGGCCGCTGAGCAGCGGACGGCCGAAATGCTTTTCGGCATCGGCGTGTTTTTCGGGCAGGAATTCCAGCCGGCGGTCGAAATTGCCGAAGCATGGCGTGTGCTCGGCGAAGCTGGCGATCTCCTCATGGATGGCGGCCGGCAGCATCAGGCCCGAATAGAGCCCCTCCGTTTGCAGCGCGCCAACGACGGCATCGCGATCGACGCCGGCGAACATCGTTTCACCGACATTGCGCGCCGGCGGAACGGGCTTCGCACCGCGCCAGTGCAGGCGCCGCGCCGGCATGGTGCGCGCCAGCATGAACATTGGCAGCCATGCCGGATTCTCGCGAAGGTCCGAAAGATAGGTCGGAATGCGGGCGGCGATGCGGCGCAGCGTACCGCCGTTGCGTGCGATCGCCTCGAGGCTTGCAGCGCCGGACTTTTCAGGGCTTGAAAGGGTCATCGGGGTCCTCAAAATGTCGAGGGAACAGCATCGACGTTAGCCGTCGCCGCTCCGGCACACCCCAAACCCTATTCGCCCATATCGCTGGGAATGGTAACGCCCGGCCAGATTTTGTGCAATGCACAATAAACGACGAGCCGCCAGAAAATTTGCTTGGGCCCCTGAACCGGGACGGTAAGCCGTCACTTCCGCGGCGCGACCCAGATCTCGGCGTGGAGCCTCCTGGTCGCCAGGCCGCGGGCGATCGCTTCGGCGCTGCGGGCGTTCTTCGACAGCGCCGCGGCCTGACGCTTGCTGATCACCAAGCCTTCGGCGAGAGCGCGATTTCCGGCAAAGACGCGTGACAGGAAGGGCGCGCGGCTGCCGCGAGCCCGCGAGAACCGCGCCGCCATGGTTTGCCTGGCGGTATGGGCGACGACCTCGTCGATCCAGCCCTCCCCCAGCCGCGCGCCTGGTTCTAGCAAAAGCAGCCAGTCGCCCTTGGCCTGCCTGATGCCGGCGGCGATGCCGCCGCTGACATAGTGGCAGCCGGCATGTTCGGCGACGCGGTGCGTCTGATCGGTCGAGCCGGTGTCACAGACGAGAACGTCGCGCACCACGCCTTCGACCGCGCCACCGATCAGCGAGGCGAGCGTGCGGGCAAGGCCCTCCTCGTCATTCAAGGTTTCGATCAGGACGCTGAGCATGTTTAGCCGAATAGCGGAAAGCGGTGGGCAGCGCCAGTTTTTGCGGCGCGCTGCGAGAAAGTTCTTGCTTTGTTCTCATCGATGCGATAGGAATACATTCATGAGCAGAGCGATTCGACAACGGGCGGACAGTCCCTGGGAAAGGGCCAAAATGGAACAGATCGTGCGTGCCGACATTGCCGCCTTCGGCGCTGGCAGGGCAGAGATGGCGAATGCGATGATCGAGCAGAGCGGCATGCGCGTCCGCCCGGACCGCAATCGCGGCAGGTCGGCGGGCATCAATCCGTCTGGCCGTTTCGAGCCGGTCAGCCGGCATGTGTTCGACGATGGCTGGAATTCGCTGGAGGAGCTGCCGCCGTTCAAGACCGAGGTACAGGTCGAGAAGCCGCGCACCATCATCACGCGCAACGAATCGCCGGACATCTCCTTCGACCGCTCGATCAATCCCTATCGCGGCTGCGAACATGGCTGCGTTTATTGTTTCGCGCGGCCGACGCACAGCTTCATGGGCCTGTCGCCGGGGCTGGATTTCGAATCGAAGCTGTTTGCCAAGCCGGATGCGGCGCGGCTGCTCGACAAGGAATTGTCCAGGGATAATTACCAGCCGCGCACCATCGCCATCGGCACCAATACAGATCCCTACCAGCCGATCGAGAAGCAATACCGGATCATGCGCGAGATCCTCGAAGTGCTGGAGGCGCGCGGGCATCCGGTCGGCATCGTCACCAAATCGGCGCTGGTGACACGTGACATCGACATTCTGTCGCGCATGGCGGAACGCGGGCTGGCCAAGGTGGCCTTGTCGGTGACGACGCTCGACCGCATGCTGGCGCGCACCATGGAGCCACGCGCGTCGACGCCGACTAAGCGGCTGGAGGCGATCAGGCAGCTTTCGGACGCCGGCATTCCGGCCTCGGTGATGGTCGCGCCGATCATCCCCGGACTGACCGACCCGGAAATGGAGCGCATCCTCGATTCGGCGCAGGCAGCGGGCGCGCGCGAGGCCGGCTATGTGCTGCTACGCCTGCCGCTGGAGGTCGCGCCGATCTTCAAGGACTGGCTGCTGCGCCACTATCCCGACCGCTATCGCCATGTCATGTCGCTGATCCGTTCGATGCGCGACGGCAAGGACTACGATTCGGAATGGGGCAAGCGCATGAAAGGCTCCGGCCCCTATGCCTGGCAGATCGGCCGGCGCTTCGAGATCGCTGCCAAACGGCTCGGCCTCAATGCCGAGCGGCGCTCGCTGAGGACCGACCGGTTCATCCCTGCTGCCAAGGCAACCGAGCAGCTGATGCTGCTGTGACAAAGCGTCTCGCGCCAGCCGATTGAAACGGCCGGCAGCAGGCGAAAAAATCCCGTCCGGCCTGTCCTGTCCCCGGGCTTGCAGACGGTAGCCCCCTCCTGGTCCGGTGCCCCGCCCGACCCGGAGGGACTTGCGGAGAATCGGAGCCGATGCGAACCTCGCCGCACCATGGCTCGCCCGCGTTCCGATTCTCCGCTTCTCTTCGAAATCGTCGAGAGACCCGACTTCTCCTTCGAGACGAAGGCGATGGCCGAAGGCCTGTGGCCGGTGGCGGGAACGGACGAGGCCGGCCGCGGCCCGCTCGCCGGGCCGGTCGTGGCGGCAGCGGTGGTTCTCGATCCCGCCAACATCCCCGACGGCCTCGATGATTCCAAGCGGCTGACGCATTTGCAGCGTGAGGCACTGTTCCTGAAAATCCTCGGCTCCGCGCTCGCCGTATCGATGGCCTCGGTCAGCGCCGAAGGCATCGATGCCTCCAACATCCTCAAGGCCAGCCTAGAAGCGATGCGCCGTGCCGTGGCAGGCCTGTCAATCCGGCCGAAGCTGGCGCTGGCCGACGGCCGCGACGTGCCGCCTGGCCTGCCCTGCGAGGGCAGAGCGCTGATCAAGGGCGACCAGCGCTCGCAGTCGATCGCCGCAGCCTCGATCGTCGCCAAGGTGATGCGCGACCGCATGATGTGCGGCTGCGGCAGCCATCATGTGCATTACGGCTTCGAGTTGCATATGGGCTACGCCACTGTCCGCCATCGCACGGCGATCGATCTGCATGGACCAGTGGCGCGGCTGCACCGCGCCTCCTTCGCGCCGTTCCGGTTCGGCGGCACCGAGGTGCTGGAGGAAGAGGGCCTTTCGGGCCTGGATTGAGCGATCCGGCCAGGCGTAATCTCCCCCCTCGAGGGGGAGATGTCGCCGAAGGCGACAGAGGGGGTCGGTACGTCCTGGCGCGACACCATGTTGAACGACAGAAATGGCTGGCGCTCCACGCGCGGCGACCCCCTCTGGCCTGCCGGCCATCTCCCCCTCGAGGGGGGAGATTACGCGCTCTGCTTTCGCTAACAAAAAAGCCGCCAGGTTTCTCAGGCGGCTTTCGATGACTTGTTGATGCAGCCGTTCAGTTCAGCTTCGACTTCAAATCCTGCAGCGAGGCGTTGAACAGGCCGGCGCCGGCCTTGGCGTCGATCTTGCCGGCCAGCAGCGCGCGCGCGGCTTCGACCGCGATGTCGACGGCGCTGGCGCGCACTTCGCCGATCGCCTCGCGCTCGGCCTGGCCGATCTTCTGCTCGGCCAAGGCGGTACGCCGGGCGACATAGTCCTCGGTCTTCTTGTGCGCCTCGGCGGCAAGCATGTCGGCTTCGCGCTTGGCGGCGGCGACGATGGCCGCGGCCTCCTGCTCGGCTTCCTTGCGCTTGCGCTGGTATTGGCCGAGCAGCTGCTGGGCCTCTTCGCGCAACCGGCGCGCTTCCTCGAGCTCGGAGCTGATCTTGTCGGCCCGCGCATCGAGCGCCTTGGCGATCATGCCCGGCACCTTGATGTAGATGGCAATGCCGAGGAAGATTACGAGGGCAACGGTTGCCCAAAGCGTCGCGAGAGATGTGGCGTCCATGATGCGCTCCTCACCCGGCCACGGATTTGACGGCGGCCGCGATTTCGGCCTTGCTGGCCTTGCCGCCGACAAGCGCCTCGACGATGGCCGAAGCGGTGTCCTCGGCGATGGTGCCGACTTCCTTCATGGCATTGGCCTTGATGGAAGAAATACGCGCCTCGGCCTCGCCAAGCTTCTGGTCAAGCGCTGCCTCGATCGTCTTGCGGGCAGCTTCGGCTTCCGCCTTGGCCGCATCGTTGGCTTGCTGGCCGATCGCATTGGCCTTGCCCTTGGCTTCCGCCAATTCCTGCTCATAGGCGGCAACGGCGGCATCGGCCTCGCTTTTCAGCCGGGCAGCATGATCGAGATCCTGCGTGATGCGGTCGTTGCGAACGTCGATGATGCCGCCGACGCGCGGCATCACTACCCGTTTCAAGAAGAGGTAGAACAGCCCGAAAGTGATTGCCAGCCACAGCAGCTGTGACGGGTACGTCGCCGGATTGAATGGCGGGAACGTGCCGTGCGCCTCGGCAGGCACGCCGGTGGCGGCGCTGCCGCCTTCGACGGCGGGCGCGGACTCTTGCGCAAAGGCAGATGTCACGAACATGGACTATCCCCGAAATTCAGGCCCGCCGCAAGATCGCGGCCGGCCTGTTCAATTCTTCCCAATGTTCAGCCGAACAAGTATTCAGCCGAACAGGGCGAGAAGCGCGATGAGAAGCGAGAAAATACCCAGCGCTTCGGTCACGGCGAAGCCGAAAATCAGGCGGCCGAACTGGCCGTCGGCGGCCGACGGGTTGCGCAGCGCGCCCGCCAGATAGCTGCCGAAAATGTTGCCGAGGCCGATGCCCGCGCCGCCCATGCCGAGGCATGCGATGCCGGCGCCGATGTACTTTGCTGCTTCTGCGTCCATTTGTTCAACTCCTTTGGATCTAAAATTCCGTTGCAAAATCGATCCGGCGGCAATGCCGGAAACCTTGTCAGTGCCCGGGATGCAGGGCGTCGTTGAGATACATGCAGGTCAGCACGGCAAAGACGTAGGCCTGCAGGAACGCGACCAGCAGCTCCAGCGCCGTCAGCGCCACGGCCATCGCCAGCGGCAGAACCGAGCCCGCCACGCCGACCGCGCCGAGCGCGCTCAGGCTGACGACAAAGCCCGAGAACACTTTCAGCGTGATGTGACCGGCGAGCATGTTGGCGAACAGGCGAACCGAGAGGCTGACCGGACGCGAGACGAAGGAAATCACCTCGATAAGCACCACCAGCGGCAGCAGGTAGATCGGCACGCCATGCGGGACGAACAGCTTCAGGAAGCCAAGGCCGTGCTTGGTGAAGCCGTAGACGACGACCGTTCCGATCACCAGCGCAGCGAGGCCGAAGGTGACGATGATGTGGCTGGTGATGGTGAAGAAATACGGGAACAGGCCAAGCAGGTTAGCGACAAGCACGAACATGAACAGCGAGAACACGAAGGGGAAGAACTTCATGCCTTGCGTGCCCGCGGCGTCCCTCAGCATATTGCCGACAAATTCATAGGCCATTTCCGAGACCGACTGAAGGCGGCCCGGGACGAGGCTGCGGCTCGACGTGCTGAGGTAGAGAAACGCCGCTGCGACAGCAACTGTTGCAAGCATGAACAGAGCCGAATTGGTAAAAGACAGGTCGTAGCCGCCGATGTGAATCGGAATGATCGGATGGATCTGGAACTGGTGAATCGGATCGACCTTGTCAGCAGCCACTTTAAATCCCCATCAAAGCCGCAGACGGCTTCAGTATCCTGTTCAATGCGCCGGCATGCGGCGCCTCAATTCATTCTTTCGGATCGCGCGGTTTGTCGCCCGTTCCGAAATCCGACACAAGCCCGGCTGAACGCAGGACATTTAGCACGCCGGCGCCAAAACCCAGCAGCAGCCCGACTATCAGACCCCATGGCGATGTCCCCGCCACGCGATCGATAAACCAGCCGAGAGCCGCACCGACCACTATCCCGGCGATGAACTCGCTGGACAGCTTGAGCGCCTGGCCGTACCCGGCCACACTGCCCGCTTTCGCGTCGTCTTTCCCCTCGAGCCGATCCGGCCGCCTTGTCGCAAGCGATGCTTCAAGGTCGCGCCGGCGGCGCTCAAGATCGTCGTCGCGGATGTCGGCTTCATGCTGCTTGCCGCGGCCGGTTTTTCCGGTTCCGTCTGGCCCATTCTTGTCGGCCACGCAACCCCCCTGCCCGGTCAGACCGTCACCGTCCGTCCGCTTCTTAAAGTCGCCGGCAACATAGTTAGAGGGTCCGCGCCCGTCAAGCCACGGGCGGACGTTCAAGCTCAAGTATTTTTTCGTTATAAATCAGCCGCTTGCCTGGGTGCGACATCGTGCCCGACGCCGTCCCCGACGGGCTGTGGCCGAATCCCCGCGGCGATGCGTCTTCGATCGGCCGCTCTCCCGCGAAAGATGCAAGGGCTGCCTGAGCACTCAGCTCCAGCCGCCGCCATAGGTGCGGTAGAAGATGTGCAGGCCGATCCTGGTCATTTTCTTCATCGTCCTCGCCCAGCCCGGATGGACGTAGTTGGCGTAATAATGCGTCGACGAGCCGACTTCCGGAATGAAGATCTTGCCGGCTGTGACGGCCATGGCGACATCCTGGGCGGTCTGGTAGGCGGCGGGGTTGTCGATGCGCTTCTTCCTGCCGTCGCAGGCGAAGGAAAACTGGCAGCGGTTGAACCAATTGTCGTTCTGGTAGACCACGCCGCAGATCGAGTTCGGATAGGCCGGGTTGCGGACGCGGTTGAGGATGACCTGGGCGACGGCGGCCTGGCCACGCACGGATTCGCCGCGCGCCTCGAAATAGATGCCGTTGGCGAGACAGGCCTGCTCCGGTTTGGAAAAGACGCTCGCCGGCAGCGGCGTCTGCATCCAAGAATGATCGCCCTTGCTCAGCGGCGGAATGAAGCGGCCATCGTTCGGGTCCTCGTCCTGCAGCAAGGCCTCGAAAGGCGACGCCTGTGCGTAATCGGGAGCCGACGAGGCATAGGCGGTTGCCAGCACGTCGGGATGATCGTTGTTGACCAGCGCGGCAAGCATCGCCGGCACGCCGGGATCCGGCTTCTTGTCGACGCGCGTGTGGAAGGCGGCGGCGATCTGGATTTCCTTGCCTTTGATCTCGGGCTTGGCGAAGGCCATCCTCAGCCCGCTGTCCATGCTTGGGCGGAGCAGCGAAGAGGTGCGCTCGAAGATCGAGCCGGCGTTGAAGTTCTTCGGCGGCGAAACGGGCGAGACCTGGATGATGCGGCCCTTCTTGTCGGCGCGCATGATGCGTTCCTCGTCCGGCGTCGTGCCGGCGCTGCCGCCCTTGCCGCGAAACGAAACGGTGCCGATGCCGGGCAGTTGGACACCGGAGCCGGACAGCGAGCCGGTGCTGCTGGAATCGAGGAAGGGCATTTCGGCGGCGTGAACGGAGCCGGCGACGGATTTCTCGACATAGGCGTTCCAGCGGACGCTCGGCGCCTCCAGGCCGGAGACCAGGCTGGTCATGTCCTGATAGGCAACGACCGTCGGAAAGCCGACCCAGATGCCAAGACCAATAATAAACGGAGACAGGAAGGAACGCTTTTTCTCACCGGCGGCGGCGACAAGCCGCGTCAAAACACGTCGATGCACGGAACTCTCCAGAAACGCGACGGACCCCACTGGAGAGCTACAATGATGCATTAACCTTGATGGGGCGTTAACAGCTTAGAACGTTGTTTTCCCATCTCGTGTCGAAGTCAGGCGCTTTTGCGGCTATCCGTTGACGGAAGAAAGATCGGCCAGGCGATCAGCGCGCAAATAGCCGCACCCAGCCAGACGCCTGCCCACGAGCCGAGCACGAGAAGCCCGGGAATGGCGATCGGCACCAGGAAGAAGGCAATGAAGACCAGACTGTTGGCGAGGCCGAGCGCCGTTCCGGCCTGGCTCGCGCCGGCCAGCGTCGCAAGCTCGGTGTAGGCGACGCCGTGCCAGGAGGAGACGCAGATGCCGGCCACGACCAGCACCGCAACGATCGCCAGCGAAAGCATCGGCACTTGGCCTGACAAGAATTGGGCCGCCAACAAGACGAGCGCGGCAAGCACGGTGAAGGCGACCACGCTCAGCATGCTGCACAGACGCAGGAACGGCCGGCGATTGCCATGACGGTCGGTGTAGCGACCGCTCCAGACGCGCATGACCATGGCGCCGACCTGCACGGCAGCCAGGCTGGCGCTGATCACGGCTGTGCCCATGCCGGCGAAATCATGCAGGAAGACGGAAGCAAAGGTGAGCACCGCCACCTGCGGAAAGCATAGCAGGCCGATGGCTGTTGCGATGCGCCAGACGGCCGGGTTGCGCAGCGGCGCCGGGCCGGCCGGCAATGCCGTGCTGCTCGAATGCGCGCCGTCATGCGCCGGCGGCTGATGCAGCCAGCGCCAGGCGAGCGAGGTCGAGACGGCGGATGCAGCCGCCAGAAGTCCGAAGACCGCCGTGAAGCCATGGGCTGAAGCGAGCGATGGCAGCACGAGCGCGCCAAGCCCGCCGCCAAGCGGCACCGCCGTCTGCCTGATGCTCATGGCAAAGCCGCGCTCGCCTTCGCCGAACCAGGCCATGATGGCGCGGCCGCTGGAGCCGTTGACGCTGCCGCCGAGCAATCCGGTGACCAGCAGGGCAGCGGCGAGAAGCGCGACGCCGGGAATATGGGCCGGTGACGGCACCACCAGCGCGGCCATGACAAGCAGCCAAACCGCGGTTGCGCCAAGCCCGGTCAGCAGCACGCGGCGGTCGCCCCAGCGATCGGTCAGCAGCCCCCACGGCAATTCGCTCAGCGCCACGCCCAGGCCGAGAAGGCCAAGCGCCAGGCCGAGTTCGCCATTGGAGAGATGATAGCCCGAGCGCAGGAACACCGCCGTCGCCGGAATGCCGGAGAAGGTCGCGGAAAAGCAGGTGTTGGCGGCGACGCCGATGCCCAGCACCTTCCAGCGATGATTGGCTCGAAGCGCCGCCGCTTCCGACGGGGCGGCAACGGCGCCTGGGCGAAGCGGTTTGCAATCTGGTCCTGTGGCGACAGCGGACATGGTTCAGCTCCTGCATGGGCTGGTTGCGTTCGGTCTTGACGCGCTGTCTCTACCGCCATAGCTTCGTACTGAATATCAGGAAATTTTGTACGAAATGTCCCAAATATCAGGACTATTGCCATGCGACGCGTGACATTCGATCTCGACGTCCTGCGCAGCTTCGTCACCGGCATGGAGCTGGGCAGCTTCGCCAAGGCAGCCGACCGGCTCGGCCGCTCGACCTCGGCAATCAGTGCGCAACTGAGGAAGCTGGAGGAGCAGGCGGCGACGCCGATCTTCCGCAAATCGGGGCGCGGCCTGGCGCTGACGGACGCGGGGGAGACCATGCTCGGCTATGCGCGGCGGCTGATCGAGCTCAATGACGAGGCCGCCTCCGCCATCCACGATGTCGAGCTGGAGGGTTGGGTGCGGCTTGGGCTACAGGAGGATTTCGGCGAGGCGGTGCTGCCCGAGGTGCTCGGGCGCTTCGCCCGCGCCCATCCCAAGGTCAAGATCGAAGCCAGGATCGCACGCAGCCATGAGCTCGCCGAACGGATCATTTCGGGCAACCTCGATATCGCGCTTGCCTGGCACAATGGCGCGACGCTGCCTTACAGCCGGCATGTCGCCGACGTCCAGATGCGCTGGATCGGCCCGGCAAAACAGATCGAGACCAGCCTGCGCGAAGGCGAGCCGTTACCGCTGGTGGCGCTCGAGGCGCCGTGCCTGCTGCGCAGTGTGGCGACCGAAACGCTGGACCGTGCCGGCCTGGCATGGCGGATGGCCTTCTCCAGCCCGAGCCTTGGCGGCATCTGGGCAGCCGTCGCCGCGGGGCTCGGACTGACGATCCGCACCGATATCGGCCTGCCGGCCACGGTCAGGGCGATGACGCCGGAGATCGCCGGGCTGCCCGCCTTGCCCAAGATGGCGCTGTTCCTGCACCGCAAGGAGGCCGAGCCCGACCCGGTAGCGGCGCGGCTTGGCGACATCCTGCTGCAGGCGGCGCTGGAAGCGTTGCCAGGAAGTGGCGACGCGGATGGTCTGAGGAAAGCGGCCTAGCGCAGACGAGCCGAAAGGGCCGCAGGGCGCTCTATGACTTAGTCGGTCGAAGAAGCAGTAATGCTGGCGATCCCTCGCGCCCCCCTCTGTCCTGCCGGACATCTCCCCCACGAGGGGGGAGATTAGCAGCTTCGCCGTCCCACCCGTCTTTCGGCGTTGGAGATTGGCTAAAGCGGAGGGGACGGCCAATCTCCCCCAAGTGGGGGAGATGCCCGGCAGGGCAGAGGGGGGCGCTGTCCCGCCGACGTCTCGCAAGGTTCCGCGAATGATGATCTAACGGCGCTTCTTCGCCTTGCCGGCGAACGGGTTGTCCGAGGTGCGCAAGGCGATGCGGATCGGCACGCCGGGCATGTCGAAAGCCTCGCCTCTATGCTACCAACATGCTTAACGCCAGTCATCGGCGAGCGGTCTCTTGCTTCAACGAGCTTTTTCGGTGGCGTGCTGGTCCCGGTCAGGGGATAATTCCCCGAGGGCCCCGGCGTAGCTGAATCTGGCGGGTACCGCAGCATTTCTTGAACTTCATACCTGAACCGCAAGGACATTGATCATTGCCGCCGCGTTGCAGCCGGCCGACCAGGGGCAGCAGCGCTGCGGAAGGCAGGAGCGCCGCTGCAAGGGCAGCCAACTTGGCCGAGATTCCCGGTACGACGAGGCGACGACCGGATTTGAACCCTCGCCACGCCCGTTCGGCCACATACTCCGGATCCACCTTGGGCAAGATGTTGAAGAGCACCGTCTGATTGGCGCCTGACCTTGCGAGAAACTCCGTCGACACCGGGCCTGGTGCAACGCATGTGACCGTCACACCGGTTCGGCGCAATTCCTGGTGAAGCGCCTCTGAGAAGAAGCGCACGAAAGCTTTGCTAGCGAAGTACAGAGCCATATAAGGCCCGGGAACGAACCCGGCCACGGAACTGAGATTGAGCACCCCGCCCCGTCGGCGCGCCACCATCCCCGGCAGAAAATGGAGGGTCAGTTCTGTGAGGGAATGTATGTTGAGATCGATGATGCCGAGTTGACTATCAATAGGCAGCGCCGTCGTCGCGCCCCGCAGGCCATAGCCGGCGCTGTTGACCAGGACATCACAGACCAGGCCGTGTGCGGACAGGAAGCCCTCCAGGCGCGTTGGCGCATCGCCTGCCACGAGATCCAACTCGAGCGTGAATGCCTCGCCACCCCTCTCCCGAACCTCAGACGCCGCAGCGGCCAAACCCTCGGGCGAGCGGGCAACCAGCACAACCGCACCGCGCTCCCGTGCAGCGACGCTCGCAATTGCCCGGCCAATTCCACCCGAGCCGCCAATCACGACGACGGCGGGCCGGAATTCACAGTGCGAAATCATGTCGCGTTCCTCTGTCCTGCAGGAGCGGCAACACTTGGATCGAGCAGCATCACTTCATCGGCGACAATGCCGTTCAGGATCTTTTCGAATCTCTCCAGTGCTCGTGCAACGTTCGCTCCATCCATGACCCGGTGATCGTAGTGGATGCGGACATTCACCGATCCGTCTTTGCCGATCGGACCGTAGTTGAGAAGCGTGGTCAATGGTGTCAGCGGGTTGAGTGATTCGGCACCGAGACCAGAATAGACGGACAGTTGGAAGGTACCGAAGTAATTTGCCCTTTGCCGGGCGATGTTCAACCCTAGCCACATAAGCAGCCACCTGACTGGCGCGGGCGCACCTGCCATCCGCAAGGCACGCCGGAACTCCGGGACCTCCAGGATCGGCCGTGATCGAGCCGCGTGGATGGATCCCTCAAGTTCCGTGATGGAGTAGCGCTCCGGGCGCTTGATGCAGCTCAGCAGAACCGCCGGCTCGCCATCATATTCGCGCTCGTGGGCAATCGAGGCTACGCTTGCCGGATACTCGTAAAGCTGCGGCCAGGGCAACTTGACATAGGCGCGCCGCAGTTCCGGCATCTCTAGGGCGAGAAGCGCATATCCTTTCAGGAAGATCGCGGTCCACGAGGGCCTGGTCTGCTGCCCCATTCGAGCCGTTACGAGGGGGCCGAGGTTCATCTGACGCTGTACCGCGACCCGTGGCACGCCGATCGAAAACCTCATCAGGTCGCCAACAAGGCGCCGGGGCGCGGAAAGCTTGAGGGCTCGGCCTCGCATCAAACGTACCTCTAATCTCTAATAAAGATAAGGGAGTATTCGCTTGGTCTTTTCCATATAGGCACGGTATTGCGGGCCGAAATTCTCCAGCATCATACGCTCTTCCTTGTCCACTCTCAGCAGGAAAAGGACTGCGAACCCAATCAAACCCGATATGCCCGCAATCCAGTTCGGCAGCAGAAAGACCTGGCCGAGGCCCATGAGCAGGAACGAGGTATACATCGGGTGGCGGACCAAGGCGTATGGTCCGGCGCAGATGAGTTCATGCCGTTCGCGGATCTCCAGCGTAATCGACCAGTTCCGGCCAAGTTCCTTGTGGGACCTGCGAAAAACCCATAGCGCGGAGCAGAAGATGATTGTGCCGAGAGCCACGGCCCACGCGCTGGCCGGGTGGTCAGCCGCTGCGGGCATGCCGGTGACAACATAGAAGGCAGGCAGGATTGCGAGGCCAAACAGAGCAGATGCAAGCCCGACGATCTCTGAACGTGAGCGGTAGCCAGTTACAATTCGCACGCGCCTTGCCCGGCGCTCGAAGGGATACCGGATCACGTACCAAGCAACGATGCCGATCACCCAAATGACCTCGCCAAGTGAGGCTGCCGCAATGCTCACTTCAGGTCACCAGCGCCCTTTCTGCGATCGCGACTGTAGCAGCTGCCCCTGGGTATGGCCACTTCACCCATCGCCCTCGATTTCGTCACCGGCCGACCTTCAGGCGCAGCGATCCTCTCCGAGTTAGTCCGCAGACGCGAAAGCAGGAGGGGCAGTACCGATCGCATTCGGTCCCCATTCATCCCTCGAATCTTGGTTATGTATTCATCTCCCGAAGCTCGGTTATGAATTGTTGCGGCCGGAGCTGAATGGCGGGAGTCTTATATCCCATGGAATGAGCGATGTTCGCCACGAACCCGTTGCAGTTCAAGACCGTCGCCTGCCAGACATGCGAACTCGCCTGCAGCTTGCGGATGTAGGCAACGACTTTGTCGTATTCGGCCCGGGTCAGTATGATTTGCCAGCTTGCGGATCTGTATGGTTCTTCCAGATCACCGTCGCTCCACCCGGTTTCGGCTGGCACCGGCACGACATGGCCCAGAACATAGGGAACCGCACTGTTCGAAGCCGGGTGAAGGCCCGCGACTTGGGGATCGATCATTCTCCCGGCCCGGTCCACGCGCCCAAAAACTGCGTAGGTGTGGCCGTAGCTTAGGGCGTAGCGGGAGCGGAACTCGATGAAGTACCGCTCGTCGTTTTTTTGAGGCGCAGCTCCGCCATCGGCATAAGATATGAAATTCGGCTGGGGCGGCAGGTCTTTCGTCTGACATGCCGCTGCCGGGAGGGCCACCAACGCCACAAGCAAGAGACGGCTATTTACAAGCGTCATCGCCGCGTCCATTCCCGAACTTCACAAAGCACAGACTTAATAACGGCCTATGCCCGCCAACCGCGCCCTAGGCTATGAAGCCGGCCAAAGCCCCGGCTGCGTATGTATGGGGAAGGGCTTGGCACCCCTTCCCCATACAAGCCGGTCCTTACTTAATCACTGGTTGCTCTACCGGAGCGGGCGCCGGAGCTTTACCCTTTCCTTTGCCGATCCAGTCGTTCGCGCAGCCGCTCAGGCTGGCAACGGCGAGCACAGCAACCATTGCAATCAATATCCTGCTCATCAAGCAATCCTTTCCCCGGGGGCGGAATAGCCTATAGAATCGCCACAAATAAAACGATATGCAGCCCCACGAAGTTAGCTGCGATCTACACCAACGCCTAGTGCAGAAATGACACAGTTGGCACCCGGTTGTCGGCGGCACCTTTGCGGTGACGTGCTGGCAGGGTTCACCGTCCAACGGAGATCAGGCCTGCCCACCATCAAACAACCACCACCGTCGTGCCCAAAGGAGTACGGTCGTAGAGGTCAATGACGTGGTCATTTATCATACGGATGCACCCGTTCGATACCGCTGTGCCTATCGTCCATGGCTCGTTTGTACCATGTATCCGGAAGTGGGTGTCGCGCCCGTCGCGATAGAGATAAAGGGCACGCGCACCAAGCGGGTTGTTTGGTCCGCCAGGGACCCCCCCTGCATACTGCACCAGGCGCGGCTTGCGCTGCATCATGCTGGCGGTGGGTGTCCACGACGGCCAGTCCGCCTTGCGGCCGACGGTCGCTGTACCCTTGAACGAAAGTCCCTGCTCGCCGACGCCAACGCCGTAGCGCGTCGCCCACCCGTCCGTCTCGACGGCATAGAGAAAACGTTGCGAAGTATCGACGACGATCGTTCCGGCCGGCTCGTTTCCGTCGTACCGCACATGCTGCCGTCGGTAACGAGGATTCAGGCCACGCCTTGGTCCGAACGCGGATGAAATCGACGTGCATCCGGAGATCATCAGAGCCAGACTACCCAGCACGAGCCCCCGGCGCGCAATGTGGTGTTCTTCCATTTGTACCTGCTAGGAAACTGGTCATCTACCGCCGCCCTCGTCTCTACCATTCCAAGGCCTGCGGGCCAAGTCTCGCTGTGTGGTGGCAAAAATGAATTCACAGGATTAACAAGCGAATTGGAGCGAAACTTCTTGCGATAACCGTCTGCCTCTGTTCGGTTATGTCAAATGGGCATAGGACAGAGACGATGAAGCCTGACTTCCACGGTAAAGTCGCGATTGTGACCGGCGCAGGCTCCGGAATAGGGGCGGCTGTTTCACGGCAACTCGCGCAAGAAGGAGCCGAGGTTGTTGTCGCCGACCTTGATGCCGAGGCCGCGCACTGCAAAGCCGCCGAAATAAGCTCGCAAGGAGGCCGGGCCTACGACTTTGCGGTAGATGTCACGGATGCGGCAGCCGTGGAAAAGCTGATCGAGTTCACTGTCCAGAAATGCGGCGGACTGGATATGGCGGTAAACAATGCAGGTATCGACGGCGTTCGAAAAGCAACAGCAGACTATCCGCTCGACAACTGGCACAAGCTGATAAACGTCAATCTTAATGGCGTTTTCTACAGCATGAAGTACGAAATCGCCGCCATGCTGGATCGAGGCGGAGGCGCCATCGTGAACATGTCCTCCGTTCTCGGTTCCGTCGGCTTGCCAACTGCGTCCGCATACACGGCAGCGAAACACGGAGTCGTTGGACTAACCAAAGTTGCGGCGATCGAATATGCGAGGATGGGCATCCGGATCAATGTAGTCGGCCCCGGCTTGATCGAAACGCCTCTTTTATCGGAGCAAATGGAGGCATTAGCCACCCGGCGCATGGCAGGCCTGCAGCCGATGGGCAGGCGCGGGAAACCGGAAGAAGTAGCGGCTCTTGTGTGCTTCCTCTTGTCCGACCAGGCCAGCTTTATCACTGGGAGCTACCATCTGGTGGACGGAGCTTACACCGCCCATTAGGTGCAGTGGCTGTCCCCACTCGTGCTGGCTATTGTCAGGGCAATGACGCAGATCGCCGGACTGCCCACACTGCCTGAGATGGCGCTGTTCCCGCGTCGCAAGGGAGGCCGAGCCAGACCCGGTGGCGGCGCGACTTGCCGACATCCTGCTGCAGGTGGCGGTGGAATCGCCTGCCCGAAAATGTGCAGGCGCTGCCCGCGAGCGGCCGGCGGAGCGTACCTGATGCGGGCGCCCAGAAGACGTGGCGGTCAGTGGCGCTTCTTCGCCCTGCTGGCAAAAGGATTGTCCGAGGTGCGCAAGGCGATGCGGATCGGCACGCCGGGCATGTCGAAAGCCTCGCGCAGGCTGTTCGAGAGATAGCGGACGTAGGATTGCGGCATCGCATCGGGGCGTGAGCAGGAGACGACGAAGCCCGGCGGCCGCGTCTTGGCTTGCGTGACATATTTGATCTTCAGCCGACGCCCGGCGACGGCGGGCGGCGGATGATGTGCCAGGATGCCTTCCAGCCAGCGGTTGAGCTTGCCGGTCGAGACACGACTGTTCCAAACGCGATGCGTCCTGATCACCGCATCCATCAGCTTGTCGAGACCGCGCCCGGTCTCGGCTGAGACCGGCACCGCCTGCATGCCGCGCGCCTGCGGAAGAAGCCGCTCGGTTTTTTCGCGCAGTTCGGCCAGCAACTCCTGGGGATGATCAACAAGGTCCCATTTGTTGAGGGCGATCACCGGGGCACGGCCCTCGCGGATGATCAGGTCGGCGATCTGCAGATCCTGCTTCTCGAAGGGAATGGTGGCGTCGAGCACGATGATGACGATCTCGGCAAAGCGGATGGCGCGCAAGCCATCCTGCACCGACATCACTTCCAGCTTTTCGTGGATCCTGGCCTTACGGCGCATGCCGGCGGTGTCGAACAGTTTCAACCGGCGGCCATGCCAGTCCCAGTCGACCGAGATGGAATCGCGGGTGATGCCGGCCTCGGGGCCGGTCAACAGCCGCTCCTCGCCGATCAGCGCGTTGATCAGCGTCGACTTGCCGGCATTGGGGCGGCCGACGACGGCGATGCGCATCGGCTTGGTGTCGTCATAGCTCGGCTCGGCGTCCGGGTCGGTGATGTCCTCGCCGATCAGCACCTCGCTGGCGGCGACCTCCTCCTCGCCGGCCTCTTCGTCCTCGCCGAAGGCGCGCGCCTCGCCAAGTGCCGCGATCACGGCGTCGCGCAAATCAGGCAGGCCCTGGCCGTGTTCGGCCGAGACCGGGATCGGCTCGCCAAGGCCGAGCTCCCAGGCCTCCAGCATGCCGCCCTGGGCGCCCCGCGCCTCGGCCTTGTTGGCGACGACGACAACTGGCTTGCCGGACTTGCGCACGATCTCGGCGAAGGTCTTGTCGTCGGGCATCAGCCCGGACTTGGCATCGATTGTGAAAAAGATCAGGTCGGCCTCGCGGATGGCGATCTCGGTCTGGGCGCGCATGCGGCCGGGCAGCGTCGAGGCCGCCGCATCCTCGAAGCCGGCGGTATCGATGACGTCGAAATGCAGATCGTAGAGCTTGGCGGCATGGACGCGACGATCGCGGGTGACGCCCGGCGTATCGTCGACAAGCGCCAGCTTCCTTCCCACCAGCCGGTTGAAAAGGGTCGATTTGCCGACGTTAGGCCGGCCGATGATGGCGACTTTGAAGGTCATCCGTTGTTACGATACACCGCCCGAGCCGCGGATCAGCTCCGACATCAAAGTCGCCCGCTCGCGCGTGTTGCGCGGGGCGCCGTCATCGGCGGCGATCTGGTCGAACAGCTTCAATGCATCCGCCGCCTTGCCTTCCTTCCAGGCAGCAAGGCCAAGCGCTTCGCGCGCCGTATGGCGCAGTGTGTTGGTGTCGGCGGTGAGCGCCTCGACGCGGCTGGAGACATCGGCGAAAGAGCCGTGGTCGACCAGAAGCAGCGCTGCCCTGAGACGAGCCATGTCGCGAATACCGGAGGGGATCTTGGTGTCGGCGGCGACCTCGTCGAAATCCTTGACGGCGGCGTCGACGTCGCCCTTGTCCGCCTTGACGGTTGCCGCACGCATGCGGGCGAGCAGCGGATAGGCGCCGTAGCCGTCCTTCTCCAACGCCTCCAGAGCGGCAAGCGCCTCGTCGTTCTTGCCGTCATTGGCGAGCTTGAGCGCCTGCGAAAAAGCATCGCCCGAGCGGTTGGCGCGGGTCTCGTCCCAATAGCGGTAGCCGACGACAGCAGCAGTGCCAAGCACCACCAGCACGGCCAGCACGAGCAAGGCGGGACCGAAACGGTCCCACAGCGCATGCGCCTGGTCGCGACGAATCTCTTCGTTGACTTCGCGGATAAAACTGTCGTCCGACATGGATCAAAACCATTCATGCCCCGGCCGGGGCGGTTGATGAGCCCGCGTTTTAGCGAAATTTTGCCGGCATGGAAGGGGTTCGGCAGGAAAATCGCCTATTCACGAGGCAGTCGCCGCCAAAGGCGGCCGCACGGGTCGATCGTATCCGTGCCATATTTCACCGGTAGGCGGTGCTTCTACATTCCTTGATCCGGTCAGATGCCTTTGCCCCGTTTGTCCCGCGTTGTTGCGTTTTCGATTGCCGCGCTTGCAACCGGCGCGGCTTTTGCCGACCCGCCGGCGGCGCCGGCAAAACCGAAGCAGATCATCATCATCTCGTTCGACAGTGCCCGGGACATTTCGCAGTGGCAGCGCAGCCGGGCGCTGGCCCAGCGCACCGGTGCGCATTTCACCTATTTCGTCTCCTGCGTGTTCCTGCTGTCGCCCGAGACACGCAAGGAATACACCGCGCCGGGCAAGACAGAAGGCAAATCGAATATCGGCTTTGCCGCCTCCAGACAGGAAGTCGCCGACCGGCTCGAGCAGATCGACCTCGCCGCCTCCGAAGGCCACGATATCGGCAGCCATGGCTGCGGCCATTTCGACGGCAAGGACTGGAGCAAAGCCGACTGGCTGAGCGAGTTCGGCTCATTCAGGCATATTCTCGAAAACGCCTATTCGATCAACGGCATTGCTCCTGAACCGAAGGGCTGGCGCGATTTCGCCCGCAAATCGGTGGTCGGGTTTCGCGCGCCTTATCTGTCGGCAAACAAGGCGCTCTACGAGGCGCTGCCCGCGGCCGGCTTCCTACTCGACGCAAGCGGCGTCTCGCGTGGGCCGGTCGAGCCGCCGACCGTCAACGGCGTCACGCGCTTTTCGCTGCCGCAGATTCCGGAAGGGCCGAGCTCAAGGCGGGTGATCGCCATGGATTACAATCTCTATGTCAGGCATTCCGGCGGCTTCGAGCGGCCGAGCATGGCGGCCGAATTCGCCGAGCGGACCTACGCCGCATTCCGCGCCGCCTTCGATGCGCAATACCGGGGCAAGCGTATCCCGCTGCAGCTCGGCTTTC
The DNA here is from genome assembly GCF_040318075.1 of Mesorhizobium sp. M1328. Lineage (NCBI taxonomy): Bacteria > Pseudomonadati > Pseudomonadota > Alphaproteobacteria > Hyphomicrobiales > Phyllobacteriaceae > Mesorhizobium > Mesorhizobium sp. M1328. The sequence goes on from NZ_JAMYLO010000019.1 coordinate 111,109, forward strand.
ATTTCACCCTGATGAACGACGGCGCCTACTGGAACGCGCTGGAACGCTTTGCCGGCGAGGTCTGCGTGATGAAACAAGTCGAGTGTATCAGCTTTCGCGATTATGTTTCGCGGCGAGGCGAACGGCAGGCAGCGGTGGGCGGCTGAGCGGAAGCGCTCGCCGCCCGCTACTCTTTAGCTTACCGGCTGATCCTCGGGGCGCAGGCCGGCTTGCTCACGCTCCAGATAGCGCTGGTCGATTTCAGGCAGCGGTTCCCCTTCCAGCGTCGCCTCGAAGGCGCGTAGGCGTTTGTGCACCGACTGCAATTCAACGATGGTCGACCAGGATGTGAGCAGGAACTGGAGCGACCCTGTTACTCGGCCGAAGGCGTTGGAAATCTGCTGGAAGGGTCCGAAAGTTATCCTGTGAGCCACGAAGGATGGCCCAAGGATCAGCATGGCGAAGATATTGTCGGCCTGCAGGTAGGTGTAACGCACCATATTGAAATAGATATAATGAAAATACAGCCGGAAATAGTTTTGACGGACCTTGGAAAACAGCTCGGCAGTGGTTGCAGGCTGAGCCCTGTCCGCATGATCCTCGCCGTAGACGAGCTCCTTGCGATAAGCAGCCTCGACACGTTGATTGCGAAATTGCAGCCCAGGCAACTTCAAACCCGCAACCATAACCGAAATCGTTCCGAACAGGCACCAGGCAAGCGCGGCAACGACCAGTGGCTGCGGAATCGCACCGACGATTGGCAGTTCGCTGATATGGCTCTGCAGTTGAATCATCACCGGCAGGAATGCGATCAAGGTCATGATCGACTGGACAAAGCTGGAACCCAGATCTTCCATGATCTGCGAGAACCGCATCGTATCCTCCTGAATACGTTGTGAGGCGCCCTCGATGTGGCGGAGCCTGCTCCAGTTCTCCACGAAGTAATTGTTCATCGCGGTGCGCCAGCGGAATATCCAGTGGCTCACGATGAAGGCATTGACGACCTGCACATTCATTCCTATCAGCGCGAGCCATGAAAAGCTGGCCAATCCGGCATAAAACTCTGCGTCGGTGGATTTAATGGTCCCCGACATCAATCCCTGGATATAGTCGAAGAAAGGCCCATACCAGGCGTTGACCGCGACACTGACCTGTACATTGAAATAGATGAGGAACAGGATGACCGCGCTGATCAATATCGACCAGTTTTGCCACGGATGCGGCGCATACCAGCTCCAGAATGCATAGAAGACGGCAACGCAAAAAGCGAAATAGAGATAGAACCACAGAAACGGGTTCGACCAGAGTACGGCGATACCGATAATGGGCGGTGCATCAGCCGCAGCCGGCGGCAAGCCGAACACAGCGCCCAGCTGTTCGCCACCGAAAAACCAGAACAGGATAGCGGCAAGGCTCCAGACGGCTACCGAAGAGAAGAAGAGCTTCGGCTGCGGGAAGAAGGATATAAACACTGTGGGGAAATCCTCGGTCGATGCGCAAATCAGCGGGGTTCAACGCGCATAAAGTCACACATTAGTGGGAAAGAAAATGCCCGCTACCCAATGCCGGTCGTCGAGCAAGACCATAATCATGGCGATTTTGGCGCAGCCGACCAGGCGATCGCACCCGAGGCCAGCAGCACGGCTGCGGCCACGATCGAGGCAAGGAAAAAGTTACCCGAGGCCTGCGCGAGCAGCCCGGCGACGATCGGGCCGATGATCTGGCCGAGGCCGAAGGCGGCCGTCATCACCGCCAGCATCCGGCGTGGTGCTTGCGGGGCAAGCTGCCTGCCGGCCTGCAGACCAAGCGCGGTGATGGCGATGAAGGTGCCGCCGCCGAGAAGGCCACCGAGCAGCGGCCCGGTGCGCGCGCCCATGACGACACTGGCGCTGACGCCGACCACCTCGACCAGGCACCCCAGGGCGTAGGTGGCATAGAGCCCGATTTTAGCCGCGAGCTTCTGCCACAGCCAGACCGAAGGAAAACCGGCAAGTCCGGTGACCATCCAGACCACAGCCTCGAAGACGCGGCCGCCGCCGCCCTGACGGACGATCGCGACCAGGAACGTTGCCGTGACGATGTAGCCGAAGCCGAACAGGCCGTAGGCGACGATGATCTTCACCAGCGACCGGTCTTTCGGCAGTGCCGGCTCGCTCCCGGTGGTGCTGTTCGCGGCCGAGGTGCCGCCGGCCAGCAAGGCAACGGCGGCAAAGCCGCAGGCTGAAATTACCGCGGACCACAGCCAGCCCGCAGCCCAGCCGGCATGTTCGGTGACGAGGACTGCCAACAGCGCCGAGGACGCCGCGATGCCGAGGCCGACACCGCCGAAATACAGCGCCTGCAGGTCGTTTCGCCCGGCCGCGGCGAGGTGGCCGAAAACGATGCTGGTCATGAAGACCAGCACGAAGGCGCTGGCGAGGCCGGCAAGAAAGCGGATGAGGAGGAAGGCGGGCATGGTGCCGGTCAGGCCCATCAGGCCGGTGAGGATCGCGGTGGCGGCAAGGCCGGCCAGCATCAGCTGGCGCTCGCGGCCTTGCGCCCAGCCGCCGGTGGCGGCAAGCGCGCCAACGAGGTAGCCGAGATAATTGGCCGATGCGATCCAGCCGGCATCGGCCGGCGACAGGCCGAGCTCTTCCATCATGCCGGGCAGGATCGGCGTATAGACGAAGCGGCCGATGCCCATGGCGACAGCCAGGGCAATCATGCCGGCGATTGCCAGGCGCAAAGGCGAAGCGATGTTCATCGCGGCGCACCATAGGTGCGCCTGCCGGTGAGACAATCCGCCTTTTATTGGGCCAGAAGGGCTGCGCAGCCACGTCGGCGGCCGGCTCACCTAAAGTGCCAGCAAGTCCTTGTTCAGCCGCAGCAGGTCCTTGGCGGGGCCGTCTCGAAGCGGGTACGACGCGCAGTCAGCCTGAATGGCATGTCGGCGAGCTCGCGCTCCGACATGGTGTCGAGCACCGGATGCGACAGCGGATCAGTCCCCCAGCTGGCGGCCCCGCTGTCATGCCGGTGTGGCTGCGTTCCGATCGGGGAAAAGGCGCTGAGCCATGATAAAATCTTCATCAGGTTTGCCTCCTCACTCTGAGTAACCCACTTAGAATCCGGCATCCGGCAGTGTCTGGCAATTGAGATTTCAGCCGTTCGAGTTTAGAAAAACTGTATGGCTATGCTGAACCGCGTCCATCTCAACGGCTTGCGCGCCGTCGAAGCCGTCGCGCGCCTGGGCTCGCTTGCGGCTGCGGCCAGCGAGCTCAACGTCTCGGTCAGCGCCGTCAGCCAGCAGATCAACCGGACCGAAAAGCAGCTTGGCCGGGCGCTATTCGACCGAACGGCGGCTGGCCTGGTAGCGACCGAATTCGGTGCCATCTTCACAACGCGGCTCAGCGCAGGCTTTCGCGAACTTGCGCAGGCGATGGCGCTTGCCGATGAAAGCTCGGAGTGCACGCTGGTGGTTTCGGTAGCGCCGGCCTTCGCCTCGAAATGGCTGCTGCCGCGGCTGTCGCGGCATTTTGCCCGGCATCCGAACGTGCTCCTGCGCATCGACGCCTCGGTACGGCTTGCCGATCTCGATCGTTCGGACATCGATGTCGCCATCCGGCTCGGCGACGGCAAATGGCCGGGCGGGCGGGCCGAATTGCTGCTGGCGCAGGAGGTGTTTCCGGTCTGTGCACCGGTGATCGCCAGCAAGCTGAAATCGATAGACGACCTTGCTTTGACCTGTGCGATCACCGACGAAAGATCGATGATCAGCTGGGAGAGCTGGTTCGAAGCGGCCGGGGTGGAGCCGGTCACCTTCATGAAAGGCGCGCGCTTCACCGATCCGATGCTGTGCCTGGAATCGGCGATTGCCGGTCACGGCGTCATGCTCGGCTGGCAGTTGCTGGCCGCCGACGCGCTGGCCGACGGCCGGCTTGTCGCGCCGTTCGGCATACGCGCGCAGAGCGGCCTCGGCTATTGGCTGGTGACTTCGGCCAGCAAGAGCGAAAGCCGCAAGGTCAGGGATTTCAAGACCTGGGTGCGCGAAGAGATCGAGGCGACGATGGCGCAGTTCAGGTCGCTCGAGAGCGCCAGCTGAGCCTGCCGGCATCATCACGGTGGAAAGGTCGGTAGCGCCGGTCTATGTAAGAAACAGTCCCCAATCACGGCAGGCAGGATCATGACCACACATTCGCGCGGCGTTTCCGCAACTATCGACCCGGTGAAGCTCGACAGGCTGGCGGAGGTCGCCGTCAAGGTTGGGCTGCAATTGCAGCCGGGGCAGGATCTGGTGCTGACCTCGTCTATTGCAGCGCTGCCTTTGACGCGGCGGATCGTCGAGCACGCCTACAAGGCGGGCGCCGGCCTGGTGACGCCGATCTTCAACGATGACGAGATCATGCTGGCGCGCTTCCGCTATGGCGCCGACGCTGGTTTCGACCGCGCCGCCGGCTGGCTCTATGAAGGCATGGCAAAAGCCTTCGCCAGCAATGCGGCGAGGCTTGCCGTGCGCGGCGAGGATCCGTCGCTGCTTTCTTCTCAGGACCCGGCAAAGGTGGCGCGTGCCAACAAGGCGAATTCGATGGCCTACCAGCCGGCGCTGGAGAAGATCACCGGCTTCGACATCAACTGGAACATTGTGGCTTATCCCGATCAGGCCTGGGCCAAACAAGTGTTTCCGAACGACGCCGAAGACGTCGCCGTGGCCAAGCTTGCGGACGCCATCTTTGCCGCCTCGCGGGTGGACGTCGAAGACCCGATCGGCAACTGGACGGCGCACAATGCGGCGCTTAAGAGCCGCACCGAATGGCTGAACGGCCACAATTTCCATGCGCTGCATTTCACCGGCCCCGGCACCGACCTGACCGTCGGGCTGGCTGACGGCCACGAGTGGATGGGCGGCGCCTCGACCGCCAAGAACGGCATCACCTGCAACCCCAACATCCCGACCGAAGAGGTTTTCACCACGCCGCATGCAAGGCGCGTCGAAGGCCATGTCACGAGCACCAAGCCGCTGTCCTACCAGGGCACGCTGATCGACGGCATTGCGGTGCGTTTCGAGGCGGGCCGTATCGTCGAGGCAAAAGCTTCGAAAGGTGAGGATGTACTGCAAAAAGTGCTGGACACAGACGAAGGCTCGCGCCGTCTCGGCGAGGTGGCGCTGGTGCCGCATTCCTCGCCGATCGCCAAGAGCGGGCTCTTGTTCTTCAACACGCTGTTCGACGAGAACGCCGCCTGCCACATCGCGCTTGGCCAGTGCTATTCGAAGTGCTTCGTCGACGGCGCCTCGCTCAGCCAGGACGAGATCGCGGCGCGCGGCGGCAACAAGAGTTTCATCCACATCGACTGGATGATCGGCTCGGACAAGATCGACATAGACGGCGTCCATAAGGATGGCAGCCGCGTGCCGGTGATGCGCAAGGGCGAGTGGGTCTGACACGACTGCGCGGCGTTCCCGGATCCCATGGGCGTAGATATTGAGATCAAGCGCATCTATGAGCCGCCGGCGCCCGCTGACGGGCAGCGGGTGCTCGTCGACCGGATATGGCCTCGCGGCGTCCGTGGCAAAGACGCCGCGCTAACGGTCTGGCTGAAGGACATCGCGCCGAGCAATGCGTTGCGCAAATGGTTCGGCCACGACCCGGCGCGCTGGGCGGAGTTCCAGCGGCGATACCGCGCCGAGCTCGACAGCAATGGCGAGGCGGTCGGGCAGCTGCGCGCCTTGCTGGGCAAAGGCCGGGTGACGCTGATCTACGGCGCGCATGATGAGACGCATAACAATGCGGTGGCGCTGGCGGAATATCTACTTCGTCATCCTCGGGCTTGACCCGAGGATCCATGCCGCAACTTCAGCCGAAGGATGCGGCGGAGTAGAACCTGCAAGGTTGCAATGCTCAAACGTCACGGCATGGATCCTATGGTCTGCGCCGCGTCGCTTCGCTCCTTGCTCCGCCATAGGATGACGACAGGATAGGCACCGCGACTTCACTTCCGCCCAACCGTCTGCTGATAAACATCAGGCTTGAAGCCGACGAGAATCCTGTCACCAAATTCCAGCACCGGCCGCTTGATCATCGTCGGTTTGGCCAGCATCAGCGCCTTGGCCTTCTTCTCATCCAGGCCCAGCCTGTCCTCGTCCGACAATTCGCGAAACGTCGTGCTCGCCTTGTTGAGCAGGATTTCCCAGCCGACCTTGCCTGACCAGCCGTTCAGCCGATCCGCATCCAGTCCGTCTACCCTGTAGTCATGAAAGCGATAGGCAACATCATGGCTCGCCAGCCAGACACGCGCCTTCTTGACCGTGTCGCAATTGGTGATGCCGTACATGGTGATCGTCAAAACGGATCCTCGGACCGGTCGAATCTGACGGCACCCTAAAACCGCACCTCTTAGTTTTCCAGCGGCCTTGCCGGGCATCGCGATTTTCGCGCTTGCCAATAGTAAGGAATTTTCCTAAGTGTTGTCCCGAGCCAACTTTGGTCATGCGGATGGCCGAGGCAAGGAAATGACCATGACGAGCCTGCAGACCGAAAGCCCCCCGCCGATCGACGGCATTTTCCGGGCGCTCGCCGATCCTACCCGGCGGCGCGTAGTCGAGCGGCTGAACCGAAGCCCCGCCTCGGTCAGCGAGCTTGCCCAGCCGTTCGAGATGGCCCTGCCCTCCTTCATCGAACATCTCAGGGTTCTGGAAGGCTGCGGGCTGGTGCATTCGGAGAAGGCAGGCCGCGTCAGGACCTACCGGCTCGCGCCGGAGCCGTTGAAGCTCGCGGAAAACTGGTTGGCCGAGCAGCGTGCGCTGTGGGAGCGCCGCCTCGACCAGTTCGACGACTACGTGCTGAAACTCAAGGAGAAAGACAGATGAATATGGTCCCGTTGTTCCAACCCGATCCGAAGCTCGACCTCGTGCTCGAACGAGCGATCCAGGCGCCGCGAGAACTGCTGTGGACGGCATTGACGAAGCCCGAGCATGTCCGCCAATGGTTCACGCCGAAGCCGTGGATCATCACCGATTGCGAGATCGACCTTCGGCCCGGCGGCCTGTTCCGCACCCGCATGCAGTCGCCCGACGGCAAGGAGGTCAACGACAGGCGTTGCTGCTACCTCGAGATTGTCCCGAACGAGCGGCTGGTGTGGACCGATGCGCTGCTGCCAGGCTACCGGCCGTCAGGCGACCCATTCATTACAGCGGTCATATCGCTGCAATCGTATGGCGAGACGACGCGCTACACCGCCACCGCCATCCACCGCGACGAAGCCACGCGCAACAGCCACGAGGAGATGGGCTTCTACGACGGCTGGGGCACAGTGGCGGATCAGTTGGCCGGCTATCTCAAGACGATCTGAGGCGACCCTGCTTCGCACTCACATTGCGGCCACGGAGCCGTCGTGGCCGTTCAACCGAACGCCGGTGCCGAAGGAACCAACGCTCGCAACAAACTTGACGGTTGGCATAATGCCAATGTCGAAGGCTCAGGCGCCGTAACCGATGATACCCTTGATCTCAAGGAAATCATGGATCGCCCAGTCGGCGTATTCGCGGCCGTTGCCGGACTGCTTGTAGCCGCCGAAGGGCGCGAACGTGTCCCATTCCGGATAGTTGATCGAGACCTGCCCGGCACGCAGCCGGCTGGCAATCTTGCGGGCGTGGTCGATATCCCCCGACTGCACATAGGCGGCCAGGCCATAGACGGTGTCGTTGGCGATCTTCACCGCATCATCATCGTCATCGTAGGAGATGACAGACAGAACCGGCCCGAAGATCTCCTCCTTCTCGATGGTCATGCCGGGCCTGACGTGGCCGAAAACGGTCGGCCGCACATAGTAGCCACGGTTGAGGTGCTCCGGCCGGCCGGGGCCGCCGGTGACCAGCGTTGCGCCCTCGGCGATACCGGCCTCGATCAGCCGCTGGATCTTGTCGAACTGGATGTTGCTGACCACCGGCCCGAGCTTGGTCTCTTCCGAGCGCGGGTCGCCAACCTTGTGCGCTTCGGCCGTCTTCTTGGCGATGGTCAGCGCTTCGTCGTGGCGGGCGGCCGGCACCAGCATGCGGGTCGGCGCGTCGCAGGACTGGCCGCTATTGCCGAAACACGCCTTGACACCCTTGCGCACCGCCGCCTCGAAGTCGGCGTCGGGCAGCACGATGTTGGCCGATTTGCCGCCCAGCTCCTGCGCGACACGCTTGACCGTATCGGCGGCCGTCTTGGCGACGATGATGCCGGCCCGGGTCGACCCGGTGAACGAGACCATGTCGACGTCAGGATGGCCGGCCATGACCTGGCCGACATCCGGGCCGGTGCCATTCACCATATTGTAGACGCCCTTCGGCGTGCCGGCGGCGTCCATCACCTCGGAAAAGATGATGCCGCTGATCGGCGCGATTTCGGAAGGCTTTAAAACGACGGTGCAGCCGGCGGCGATCGCCGGCGCCACCTTGCAGACGATCTGGTTGAGCGGCCAGTTCCACGGTGTAATCAGCGCGCAGACGCCGATCGGCTCCTTTACCACCATGGTGGTGCCGCGCTTCTCGCTGAATTCGTAATCCTCAAGCGCCTTGATGGTAGCTTCCATATGCGCCCTGCCCGCCCAGGCCTGCGCCTCGCGCGCCAACCTGATCGGCGCGCCCATTTCATGGCTGACCACCTGGGCGATGTCCTCGTAGCGCTCATTGTAGACTTCGAGGATACGCTTCAGCAGCTTCAGGCGCTCGGTCTTGCTGGTTTGCGAGAAGGCCGGGAATGCCGCCTTGGCTGCCGCCACGGCCTTGTCGACATCGGCTTTCGAGCCGACCGAGATTTTGGTGTAGGCCTCTTCGGTGGACGGATCGATCACATCCAGCGTTGCCGGAACCACGGGGCCGACCCATTTGCCGCCGATGAAGAAATTGAGATGACTGCCCATGGGTGCTCCGGTTTTCTAGGAATGAGTGAGACTAGCTTGGCAGCATAGGGCAGTTGGCGCCACGGCGCAGGCTGATATGCGCCACGTCGCCGACGCTGAATTGAAAACCCTCCGCCCGGCGCGGCGCGTCGATCACCACCTGTGTCCCCTGCCCCAGCTCTGCATGAAGGCGCAAGGTGCGGCCGTGAAAGACGATGCTGTTCACCCGCACCGGTGCGGTACCGGCCGCGGCCTCGGTCGTGGCCAAAAGGTCCTCCGGACGCACGCCGATGGTGCGCACAGTGCCCTCGCCAGGCAGCTCGCCTTTATCCGAAATCGCTTCCAGCGGCAGGACGCCGGCGATGAACCGCAAGCGCTCGCCGTCACGGCCGACAAAGCGCGACTGCAGAAGGTTCATGGTTCCGATGAAGCTGGCGACGAATTTGGTGGCGGGCCGGTCGTAAAGGGTCGCCGGCGGCGCGATCTGCTCGATGTGGCCCTTGTTCATGACGACGATGCGATCGGAGATCGACAGCGCCTCGGTCTGGTCATGCGTGACCATGACGAAGGTGGTGCCAAGCCGCGACTGCAGCCGCTTCAGTTCGACCTGCATCTGCTCGCGCAGATGCGCGTCGAGCGCCGACAGCGGCTCGTCGAGCAGCAGCACACGCGGTTCGCAGACGATGGCGCGGGCAAGCGCGACGCGCTGGCGCTGGCCACCCGACAATTCGGACACACGGGCGCCGAGCTTTTCAGCAAGGCCGACCATGTCGAGCGCTGCGCCGACGCGCCTTGCCTGTTCGGCACCGGAGAGCTTGCGCAGCGACAGGCCGAAGCCGACATTTTCGGCAACGTTCATGTGTGGGAACAGCGCGTAGTCCTGGAACACGGTATTGACGGGACGGTCGAAGGGCCTGAGCGCCGTGATGTCGCGGCCTTCGAGCAGGACCCTGCCGTTCGACGGGCTCTCGAAGCCGGCGATGACCCGCAGGCTGGTGGTCTTGCCGCAGCCGGACGGTCCGAGCAGGGTCAGGAACTCGCCGCGCCAAATATCAAGATCGACGGCGTCGAGCCCTATGATGCCGCCGGGAAAAATCTTGGAGACCTTGTCCAGCCGGACGAGCGGATCAGGCGCCATCGCGAACCTCGGACGGCTTGGTGGTGTTGACCCACAGGATCTGGCAGCGCTCGCTGCCCGGATTGCGGAAGGCATGCAGCAAGGTGCTCTTGAAGGCGAAGCTGTCACCGGCCTTCAGCCCGTATCTGGTCGAATCGACCACCAGCTCGACCTCGCCCGACAGGACGAAGCCGAATTCGTGGCCGGCATGGGCGTAGGCTTCGGCGGTGCCGCCACCGGCTTCCACGGTCACCAGCATGCCGGTCAGCGTGGCGGCCGGCGGCGACAGCAGCGCCTTGGCGATGCCTTCCGACTTGACCGGGATCTGACGCCGGCTGTTGGCGCGCACGCAATAAAGATCGTTGCCGGCATCGTTGCCGTCAACGATCAGTGCCGACGGCTCGATGTCGAGTGCGGCGGCGAGCGGCCAGATCACTCGCACCCGCAATGATGACATGCCGCGCTCGATCTGGCTCAGCGCACCGATCGAGACGCCGGCTTTGGCGGCAAGTTCGGCCAGCGAGAGATTGCGCTCCAGCCTGAGCGCCCGCACGCGCCGGCCGACCCTGACGTCGGCGTCGTCCTTCGGCTTCTCAGCCGCTTCGTCCAGCATGTCCATCCATTCGTCCTCGTTTGGTAAGGTCTCCCCTTCTCCCCTTGTGGGAGAAGGTGGATCGGCGCGAAGCGCCGGGACGGATGAGGGGTGTTGGCCGGAGTGCCGTCGGTGCCATCTGGAACACCCCTCATCCGTCGTCTTCGGCGACACCTTCTCCCACAAGGGGAGAAGGGAAAACAAACTCAGCCGCCTGCCTTGACCTTCTCGAACATCTTGGCGAGTTCGTCATTCTGTTTCATCGGCCCGGTGAAGATGGTGGTCTTCAGCATCACCTCGGGATCGGAAGGCAGCTGCAGTTTCTCCAGCTCCTCCTTCGGCACGGCGGCGAAAGCCGAGCTGGTCGAGCTGCCATAGCCGTAGGCCTGGATCAGGTATTTTCCGGAATCCGTCTCAAGCCGGCTGTTGATGAAGTCATAAGCGAGGTCGACGTTCTTGGCGTCCTTGAGCATGACAAAGCCGCAAGCCCAGGTCAGCATGCCTTCCTTCGGCTTCATGAACTCGACCGGCACGCCCTGTTTCTTCAGCGAGGTGGCCGAGGCGTTCCAGGTCATGGCCGCGACCAGCTGGCCGCTCGCCAACGCCTGTTCGACCGAGGTCATGTCGGTGGTGTAGTTCGAGAGCAGCGGGCGCTGCTCGCGCAGTTTCTCCGCCACCTTGTCCATCTGTTCCGGCGTCATGTCGAATGGATTGACGCCGGCGAGAAGGGCCGCCACCACCGGTGTGTCGTGGACGGCATCGATGGTCGCCATGCGCCCGGCATATTGCTTGTCCCAGAGCAGGTTCCAACTGGCTTCCGGGTTCTTCACCAGATCGGTGCGGTAGAGGATCGAGGTGTTGCCCCAGTCCCACGGCACCATCCAGACCTTGCCGTCGCCGGCCTGCAGGTCGGGCAGGTTCTTGAAAACCGGGAAGATCGAATCCCAGTTCTTGATGCGCTTGGTGTCGATCGGCTGCAGCAGGCCTTCCTTGTTCCAGCGCGCCACCTTGTCATAGCAGGGATGCGCGATGTCGGGGCGGAAGCCAGCCTTGACCTTGGTGAAAGCGTCATCGTCGTCGCCAAACATCGAGGCTTCGACACCATCGGGGTGCGCGGCGAGGAAGCTCTTGTTGAAGTCGGGCAGTTCATAGCCCGACCAGGTGAAATATTGCAACTTGTCGCCGGCAAAGGCGACAGTCGACGCAAGCGCCAGCGCGAAGGCAGCCAGTCCGGTTTTCGCTGTCTTTGCCGTTATCGATTTCAGGTCGAATGCCATTGCAGTTCTCCTCTTTCGGTTTCTTCTGGTTTTGACAGGCTGGCGGGCGCTGGCCGCCGGGTGGCGGCAAGCCCGCGATGGCGCAGGATTTCGGCGAGTGCGGCGATGAGGAACGACACGGCCAGGATCGCGGTGCCGAGCGCCATGACGGTCGGCAGCGATTTCGGGAAGCGCAGCTGGCTCCAGATATAAAGCGGCAGCGTCGGCTCGGTGCCGGCAAGGAAGAAGGCGACGATGAACTCGTCGAACGAGGTCAGGAAGGCCAGCATGAACGCCGAAATAATGGCGGGCAGGCTGAGCGGCAGCATCACCCGTCTGAAGGTCGTCCAGTCCGAGGCGCCGAGGTCGAGCGCTGCCTCACGGATGGTCTTCGGAATGGCGGCGAAGCGGCTGCGCATGACCACCACCGTCGTCGGCAGCGCCACCAATATGTGACCGAGCACGATGGCAATGCGCGACGGCCCGAAACCGGCAAGATTGACCAGGATCAGCAGCGATATGCCGACGATGACGCCGGGGATCAGGATTGGCAGCCGCGCTATGGCACTGATCGTGGCCGCCAGCGGCGAACGGCCGTAGAGGTCCATATAGGACACGGTGATGCCGCAGAGTGTTGCGCCGATGGCGGCAATGGCGCCGATGACGAGGCTGGTGGCAAGTGCGCCGGAGAGCGCCGAATTGCCGTAAAGCGTGCCGTACCATTCCAGCGTGAAGCCTTGCAGCGGAAATGCCGCCTGGATCGAATTGTTGAAGGAAAACAGCGGGATCAGCAATATCGGCAGATACAGGAACACCAGATAGGCAAGGACGTAGGCTCCCAGCCAGCCGCCGCCCTGCCTTGCATCGATACGCGCCGTGTTCATGTGCGGCTGCCGTATCGGCGGTCGGCGAAGCGCACCACCAGCACCACGGCGAGAATGACCAGCATGACGGCGACGGCGAGTGCGGCGCCGAACGGCCAGTCATTGGCCTTGCCGAACTCGGCCTGGATGAGCGTGCCGATCATGGTGCTGGCAGGGCCGCCGACCAGCGCCGGCGTCACATAATCGCCGACGGTCGGCACGAAGACGACGAGAGCAGCCGCCAGCACGCCCGGCATCGAATTAGGCAGCACGATGCGACGGAAACTGGTGAACGGTTTTGCGCCGAGATCGGAAGCAGCTTCGAGCAGCGATTTCGGGATCGTGTCCAGCGCCACATAGATGGGCAGGATGGCGAACGGCGCATAAGCGTGGGCAAGCGTGACGACGACCGCTGCCGGCGTATTCAAGAACGCCAATGTCGGCTCCGACCAGATGCCGCTTTCGATCAACGCGGAGTTCAGCACGCCATTATAGGCAAGCACGATCTTCCAGGCGAAGACGCGCAGCAGATAGCTGGTCCAGAACGGCAGGGTCAGCAGGAACAGCAGCAGCCCACGCTGCCGCCCGGCATGGAAAGCCAGGTAGTAGGCAACGGGATATGCCGTGACGACGGTTGCCAGCGTCACCAGGCCGGCGATGCCCAGCGAGCGCAGCGTCACCGTCCAGTACAGCGGATCGGTGGCCACCGTGACGAAATTCGCAAGGGTGAAACCGGCCCCCAGCAGCGAGCCGTCATTGCCGCGAAAGGCCAGGAAGAACACCAGGCCAAGCGCGAAAAGGATCAGCAGAAAGGTGACCAGCCCGCCGGGCAGCAGCATGGCGAAGCGAAAACCCGGCGAAGACCGGGTTTCCGGCAGCGGCTGCGTTGCGGCGATAGTCGACATCGACGGCCCATCATAATTTGAAATCGACCAAGCTTTTTTCATATTCGTGAAGCTGTCAAGCTGTTTCACGCTTGGGCATGACGTCAGCGTTCGAAGGCGTCCAGCATCCGGTACCAGGCGATGGTCGCGGCAACGCCGACCTGCCGAAAGGCGTGAAACGGGATCGGCCGGATCGGCGATATCGGGAACGGCAATTGCCTGGTGTCGCCGCTCGACAGGTAGGAGGCGATGCGCTCGCCAAGCGCGGTCATCAGACCGATGCCGCGGCCCTGGCAACCGACGACCGCCAGCAGACCCTTCTCTGGCTCGTGGATATGCGGGAGATGGTCCGGCGTCATTGCCACCCGACCGAACCAGCGCTTTTCAATGGCCATATCGGACAGCGCCGGGTAGAGCCGCAGCAGCGCGCGTTCCAGATGCGCCCAGTCGGCCGGGCCGTTCGGCAGGGCCATGCGGCCGCGCCCGCCGAGCACCAGTCGGCCATCGGCACTCTTGCGATAATAGACGAGGATGCGGCGCGAATCCGACACTGCCTGCCCGTCCGGCAGGATCGCTGCCGCGACATTGGATGATAGCGGCGCCGTCGCGATCTGGAAGGAATGCAGCGGAACGAACGTCTCGGCGAGGCCCGGGAGCAGGCCGCCGGTATAGGCGTTGGTCGCCAGAACGACCGCCTTGGCCTTGAGTTCGGCGCCGCTTTCGGTTGAAACGTGCCAACTGCCAGCATCCTTGCTGATCTGCATCACGTTCTGGCGCTCGGCGATCTTCACGCCCGCCGCTGCAGCGACGCGCGCCAGTTCCGACGTGTAGGCGAGCGGATCGATGACACCGGCACGGCGATCGAGCCAGCCGCCGAGATAGCCCTGCGCGCCGGTCATCGTCGCGATCTCCGTCGCGCTCAGCAGCCGGACATCGGCGCCGCGCGCCCGCCACTGCCGATCCCGGTTTGCCGCCGCTTTCAGCGCGGTCTCGGTATGCGCCGCCTGGATCCAGCCATTGCGGACGAACGGCACCGCCAGTCTTTCGTCACGGATCAATTCGAAGACGGTGTCAGCGGTCGAGGCGGCAAAGTTGACGAGCGCTTCGCCGTGTTCGAGACCAAAATGCTCCAGCAGCCAGTCCGGATCGTATTTCAGGCCGGGAATGACCTGACCGCCGTTCAGGCCGGATGCGCCATTGCCAATTTCGCCGGCGTCCAGCACCTGGACGGCAAGGCCGAGCCGGGCGGCGTGCAAGGCCGTCGACAGCCCCATGATGCCGCCGCCGACGATGACGACATCGACGCGTCGGCCGGCTGGAAAAAGCGACTGGAACGCGGTGGCTGTCCGCGGCTTCTGCCAGATTGGATCGGAAAACCGTAAGAGCAAGCGTCACCTGGAGATTTTCAGTAGGTGAAAACCCTAGCGACGGTTTCATTATTTTGAAAGAGCGTTTTCCCTCGCCATTGGCGCACGCCAGGCTCGATCAAGGTCCAGCGATGCGAAGACCGCTTGAAAGAATTGACAAAGCTCGCCCTGCAAGCGGGATAGACCTTTGGCGGGAATTTGTTGAAAGTGCCGCGGCCGAAGGACAAGACAACAGGAAATGTAAGCCATGACGAACGCCACACATTTGCCCGCCGAAGGGCTCTTCGTTGGCCGCGCCCGGGCGAGCGATGCTTCCCATCCGCTGGTGGTCACGGTGCGCGACGGTACCGTCTTCGACATCACGTCAAATATGGCGCCGACCGTACGCGACGTTTGCGAATTGCCTGATCCGGCAGGACACGTCCGCTCGGCCACGGGGCGGCCGATCGGCCCGCTCGATGCCATTGCCGCCAACAGTTTCGAGACAGCGCGCGATCCGGGGAAACCGTACCTGCTGTCCCCCGTCGACCTGCAGGCGATCAAGGCATCTGGCGTCACCTTTGTCGTCAGCCTGCTCGAACGGGTGATCGAGGAGCAGGCGCGCGGTTCGGCCGAAAAGGCCGACGCCATTCGCGCCGACATTGCCGGCCTGATCGGCCACGATCTGTCCAAGCTCAAACCCGGCTCGCCGGAAGCGATGGAGATCAAGGCCAAGCTGATTGCGCGCGGCGCCTGGTCGCAATATCTGGAAGTCGGCATCGGCCCCGATGCCGAGATCTTCACCAAATGCCAGCCGATGGCCTCGGTCGGCTTCGGCGCCGATGTCGGCCTGCATCCGGTTTCGACATGGAACAATCCGGAGCCGGAGATCGCCATGATTGCCGCCAGCAGCGGCAGGATTGTCGGGGCGACGATCGGCAACGACGTCAATCTGCGCGACGTCGAGGGGCGCTCGGCGCTGCTGCTCGGCAAAGCCAAGGACAACAACGCTTCGGCAGCACTTGGCCCCTTTATCCGGCTGTTCGATGAGACATTTTCCATCGGCGACGTGAAGCAGGCGATCGTACGGTTGAAGGTCGAGGGCGAGGATGGGTTCTCGCTGGAGGGCGCCAGTTCGATGGCCGAGATCAGCCGCTCGCCGGAAGAGCTGGTCGCCGCCGCCATGGGGTCGCACCACCAATACCCGGACGGGCTGGCGCTTTATCTCGGCACGATGTTCGTGCCGTCGAAGGATCGCGGCGAACAAGGCAAGGGCTTTACCCACAAGGTCGGCGACATCGTCACCATCTCTTCAGAGAAGTTCGGTGCCTTGGTCAACCGCGTGCGGCTGTCGCCCGACTGCCCGCACTGGACCTACGGCGCCAGCCACCTGATGCGTGACCTCGCAAGGGCCGACCTCATCTAGTCCCCCAGCCTAACATCCGATAGATTCTAGAATTCTCTGATTGGAAATTACCTGCTCGTCGGCATTCGGGAGAGTCCATTGATCGTCGCTCTTGAGGGCAAGACCCTTGTCGTTACCGGCGGAACGCAAGGGCTTGGCGAGACCATCGCCCGGCTGGCCTCAGCCGACGGCGGCGAAGGGATCGCCATTGTCGGCCGCAATACCGAGCGTGGCAGACGCATCGCCGAAGAGCTTTCACGACCAAGCCGGCCCGTCGTCTTCATCCAGGCCGACCTTGGAGATCCGGCCGCGCCTGCAGCTGTCATGGCGGAAGCGACCAAAAGACTCGGCCGCATCGATTGTCTGGTGAACGCCGCGGCCCTCACCGACCGGGCCTCGCTGGAAACTGGCACAATCGACGACTGGGACAGGTTGTTTTCCGTCAATGCGCGCGCGCCGTTCTTCCTCATGCAGGCGGCCGTAGCCGACATGAAGACACGGCGGGCGGCGGGCGCCATCGTCAACATACTGTCGGTGAATGCGCATTGCGGTGCGCCGGACCTTGCCATCTATTCCGCAACCAAGGGCGCGCTTTCGACGCTGACCAGAAACATTGCCAACGCGCATCTTTCCGATCGCATCCGCGTCAACGGCATCAACATGGGCTGGGTAGCGACGCCGGCCGAACAAGAGATGCAGGCGCGCACGCTGGGCAAGGGCGAAAACTGGGCAAAGATCGCCGCCGCCGGCCTGCCGCTTGGTCGATTGCTGACCATGGACGAAGTCGCCCAGCTAACGCTGTTCCTGCTCAGCGACGCCTCCGGGCTGATGACCGGGACGCTTATCGACCTAGAGCAATCCGTGCTCGGCGCGCCGCCGCGCGGCATTGCATGACGGTCGCAAGGCCGATCGTCGGCCGCCTGGAAAATATCAGCCAAACTGATGCAATCTGATGGGATTGCTGATGGCGTGGTGCCTTGCGCCAACGTCCACTGGCGGATGGAGGCTTGCCATCGATCGAAAAAGGGAATGCTCTAATGCGCCAGGTCGACGCTGGCAAAATGCGACCACCGTTTTGGCCGCGCACGGCTTTTCGCGGTGATCGTCGTCGGAGGAGGAGTTCGGTTCAAATGGGAGGAAATCAAATGCTGACGAGGCTAAGACTGCTTGCACTCGGCTTGGTGGTGGCGCTGGCTATTCCGGCCGCGGCACAGGCCAAGACGTTCTACTGGATTTCGCATGGCGGCCCGGCCGATCCGGTCTGGACCTACTTCCTTGCCGGCGCCAAGCAATGGGCGGCGGATACCGGCAACACTGTCAACACGTCGTTCCACAATGGCGACGTGGCGTCACAGCAGGAGGCTGTTCGCGCCGCGATCGCCGCCAAGGCCGACGGCATCACCACGACCAGCCCTGATCCGGGCAGCCTTGTCGAGATCGTCAAGGAAGCGCGGGCGGCGAACATCCCGATCATCAACTTCAACACGCCCGATCCGAAGGCGGACTTCAACGCCTATGTCGGCGGCGACAACGTCACCTTCGGCAAGCATTGGGCTCAGTATTTGGTCGACAAGGGCCTGGTGAAGAAGGGCGACTTCGTCTGGATGCCGGTCGAAATTCCCGGCGCTACCTATGGCGTCCAGGAAGAGGAAGGCATCAAGAGCGTCTTCGAGCCGCTCGGCATCACCTATGAAATCACCGAAGCGACGCTCGACCAGGCCGAAGTGATCAACCGCATGGTCGATTACCTCACCGCCAACAGGGCCAAGGTCAAGGCGATCATCGGCCTTGGCGACCTTGTCACCGGTTCGATCAAGCGGGTGTTCGACCAGGTCGGCGTCAAGCCGGGCGAAATCCCGGTCGTCGGCTGGGGCAACTCGCTCGACACCACCCAGGAAGTGCTGAACGGCTACGTCAATGCCGGCCAGTGGCAGGATCCGCAGGCGACCAGCTACGTCGCGCTCTCGCTCGCCAACATGGCGGCGAGCGGTATTCCGCCCGGCTTCGACGTGATCACCGGCGCGCTCTACGAGAAGGACACCGCGGCAGTCTACGACAAGATCCTGTCCGGCAAATAAATCCGCGATCGAGTTGGTCACGGCCGCTTCAGCGGCCGTGACTGTCTCATCATTCCGCCGAAGCCGGTTGCGGTCTCGGCCAAATCCAATCCTATCGCGGGTCCAAGGTGGAAAATCGTTCTCTTATCCAACGCTCGATCGCGCGGCCCGAGTTCGGGCCGTTCGTGCTGCTCGTCGTCGAGATCGCCGTGTTCTGGGGCATCAACCACGACTTCCTGTCGCCGCAAAACATCTCGAACACGCTGGCCTTCACGGTTGAGCTCGGGCTGATCGCGCTGGCGATGACGCTGTTGATGACATCAGGCGAATTCGACCTCTCGGTCGGCTCGGTGTTCGGCTTCTCGCCGGTCCTGATGTGGACGTTGTTCAACAGCGGCGTCGCCTCGCTCGAAGCCGCCTTCGTCATGGCGCTGGTGGTCGCTGCGTTCATTGGACTGGTCAATGGCTGGTTCGTGACGCAGCTCAAGATCCCGTCCTTCCTGGTGACGTTGGGCATGCTGCTGGTGGTGCGCGGCACCGCTTTGTTCGTCACCAACGGGTTTCCGCAGCGGACCTGGAGCGCCGAGGGCAGCTGGCTGGCGGAAGCGCTGGTCGGCGATTTCTTCATCGGGCCGTTCCGTATCTATATGTCGCTGTTCTGGTTCATCGCCGCCGCAACCGCGCTCGGCTACGTGCTGACGCAGAGCCGGACCGGCAACTGGATCCAGGCGGCCGGCGGCAACCCAAGTGCTGCAAGGGCGCGCGGCGTCAATGTCAGCGGCGTCAAGATCGGCCTATTCATCCTGTCGTCGATCCTGGCCTCGCTTGCCGGCGTCATCAGCTCGCTGCGCACCTCGGCGGCCAACCCCAACAGCGGCACCGGCTACGAGCTCGAAGTCATCGCCATGGTTGTGATCGGCGGCACGGCGCTGACCGGTGGGCGCGGCACAATCATCGGCACGGTGCTCGGTATCCTGATCCTGCGCGTGATGCGCAACGGCATCGTGCTGATCGGCGTGCCCGGCCTTGCCTATAATATTTTCATCGGCGCCATCATCCTCGGCATGATGGCGCTCCACTCATGGCTGGAACGCCGGCATCAGGCAGGGACTTGAACCATGGCCGAACCGCTTGTCCGCATGGAAAATATCCGCAAGTCCTACGGCCGCGTGCAAGCGCTGGTGGACGCCAATTTCCATGTCAATGAAAGGGAGATCGTCGGTCTGCTCGGTGACAACGGCGCCGGCAAGTCGACACTGATCAAGGTGCTGTCGGGCGCGGTCCCGCTGACCAGCGGCGACATCTTCATCCGCGGCAAGAAGGTGAATTTGCGCAGCACCAGCGACGCCATCGCCCACGGCATCGAGACGATCTACCAGGACTCGGCGCTGGTGACGCAGCTGTCGATCGCCCGCAACCTGTTTCTCGGACGCGAGCCGATCAAGCCGCCGCGTTTCCTCAACCGCATGGACCAGGAGGCGATGAACGTGGTTGCCCGCGACCTGCTCAAGCAGGTCGGCATCTCGAAGAACATCCCGCCCACGACGCCGATTGGCTCGCTCTCCGGCGGCGAGCGGCAGGCGGTGGCGATTGCACGCGCCATGCATTTCGACAGCGACCTCATCATCCTCGACGAGCCGACCAACAATCTCGGCGTCGCCGAAACGCAGGGCGTGCTGAGCTTCGTGCGTAGCGCCCGCGATTCCGGCCATTCCTGCATCTTCATCGCCCACAACATCCATCATGTCTTCCAGGTGGTCGACCGCATCGTCGTCATGCGCCGCGGCAAGGTCGTCGCCGACGATATCGACCCGAAGAAGACCAGCGTCGCCGAAGTCGAACGCGTCATCACCGGCATGTCGGACAAGGAGATCCATGAGGCGCTGGTCGAGGGCACGAAACGGCCCGGCTGAGCGGCCGGGCCGGGCTTATCGTCGAAGCACTGGATCGCATCGCCACATGGTTGCGATATGAAAGCCACCGTTTCGGATATTGCCAGAAGCTGCGGCCTGTCGACCGCGACGGTCGACCGTGTGCTCAACAATCGGCCGGGGGCGAGTGCCGCCAACCGGCAGCGCGTAATGGAGGCGGCCAAGCAGCTCGGCTATCTGCCGGTTGTCGACCAGGTCGCGTTGCCCTCGCGGCCGGCACATCTCGAATTCTTCCTGCCGATCGGCAGCAATGCCTTCATGGCCGATCTGGCCAGACACATCGAGGATTATGCGGCGCGCCTGCCGCTGGTCGCCTCCTGCCGCATCCACAAGCTCGCCGGCATTTCGCCGAGTGCCTTGCAGGTGGCCGTCGAAAACCTCTCGCTCAAGGCGAACGGGGTCGGCGTCATCGCCATCGATCATCCGAGAACGCGCAACATCTTGCGCGAGATCGTCGAGGCCGGCATCCGCCTGGTCACGCTGGTGTCCGACGTTCCTGGCGCGCCCCGCTCAGCCTATGTCGGCATCGACAACCGGGTGGCCGGCCGCACCGCGGCGCTGCTGATGGGACGGTTCCTCGGTGGCCGCCAGGGCCATCTGGCGATGGTGGTCGGCTCACGTTCCTATCGCGGCCACGAGGAACGCGAAATGGGCTTTCGCTCCGTGCTCGGCGAAGAGTTTCCCAATCTGACCGTCACCAGCGCCGTCGAGATCAACGATGAGCCGGAGGTCAGCTATACCGCGACCATGAAGGCGCTGCACAACGAGCCGGAGCTGCTCGGCATCTACTGTATCGGCGCCGGACGCTCGGGTGTGGCAAAAGCGTTGCTCGAAGTCAGGCCGCGGAAGAAGCCGGTGTTCATCTGCCATGATCTGACGCGCGAGACGCGCGGCTATCTCGTCGACGACCTGCTCGACGTCGTCATCGACCAGAATGCGCGGTTGATTGCCGAACAGTCGGTCATTCGCCTGCTCGGCTCGATCGCCTCGTCGGCGCCCTATCTGACGCGGAAATTCATCGAGCCGCGCCTGATCTTCAAGGAAAATGTCCCGGTGCAGTGATGCCGCGCGAGGGCGATGGCGCTCGGGCCTCGATCGTTAAAATTCGGTTGATACCGCAAATCTGCACATCAGCTATGCAACTTTTGTGGTTGCCGAATCATTGGGCAATCGATAGTTTCGCAGGTGTCGGCCATCTACTCCTCCCAGATGCGATGCCGACGCTGAGTGCGGTACACCTCCTCCCGTGCCGTATTCGAAATCGAGCCCGCTGCCACCTCCTCCCGGCAGCGGGCTTTTTTTATTCCGGCTCCGGGATAGCGGCCGACGCTTGGGATCGTGACTAGCACCGGACACGACTGTTGATCCGCGGATCGATGAGCTTCGCTGCGATCGCCGCGGCTTGTCGGGCAGAATCCTGTCACACTTGTCACTCTCACCGGTTCGCCGGCGGCCCTATCCTGCCTCACGACCAGCAAACAACGCCGCGCCGGCAATGGTGCGGGGGATCGGCAAGGGAGACGCGAGATGGCACATCCGGATAGGACGAGACATCACCCGGCGGCGCGGCGCGCAATCGAAACGCCACGGATCGTTTCGCCGCTTGCGAGATTATCTGGCCCTGAAAGAAGTGATCAGGCCTTCCGCCATGCGGACGAACTGCGCGCTCGGGCCCTCGGCGCCGACGCTTTGCAGGCTGACACGGGCGCCCTCGAGCAACAGCGACAGCGTGTCCGCAAGAAGTTCGGCCTGTCCGATGCCGGCATCGCGACACAGGGAGACCAGCCGCTCGCGCTGCGCTTCCTTGAGTTCCTTGATCACTTGCCTTGCCGGATGATCGGCCTCGCTCAGCTCGATGGCGGCGTTGGCCATGTCGCAACCGCGACGGTCGGACATCAAGCAATCGGCCGCCATTCGGACCCAGGCGTGCAGCTGCGCCAGCTTGTCGCCCGGATTCTCGGCCTCGAACTTTTCCCACATCGCGTTGGCGCTGCAGGCGGTCGCCCGCAGACATTCGATGATCAGGTCGTCCTTGGACTCGAAATGCCGGTAGAGCGTCATCTTGTTGGTGCCGGCGGCCTCGGTGATGGCGTCGATGCCGACGCCGCGAATGCCATGCTTGTGAAACATGTCCCGTGCCGTCTCCAGGATCCTGTCCCGGGGGCGAACACGCTCCACAACACCGTCTGTCATCAAAACCTCCGTGATTGCGTTTCCCGAAATTCCCTCGGTGCACCTCTTGACTAGGGTGTTACCGGTCTGTAACGTTAGAGATGTTACTTACCTGTAACACCCGCATTGCATCATGTCAAACTCGCAAGTGCCGGCCATCAGCCCCGCCCCGATCGGCAAGGGGACGAACCGCACCTTACGGCCTCGGCCGGCGAGCAAGAGAACACCCGATCCGCGGCCTGCCGCGGATCACCAAAAACCAGGAGCCGCTTCGATGTCGCAGCGCAATGATCTGACGATCGATGAAGTCGTGAGGGATCCGATGATCCGCATGCTGATGAAAGCCGACCGCGTCGACCCGCGGTCTTTCGAGGCGATGCTGCGTGCGCTGGCGGATGAGCAGGCCGAGCGCCGCAATGCGCCGCGCCGCCCTCTGCAAGATTTCGGTTTTCTCGAAGATTCCGGCTCAATGCGCAGCCGGCGGCTGTCCAGGGTGGCCAAGGCCTTTGGCCGGGCCAGAGCATCGGGCGAGGCGTGCATCTCATGGTAAACTTCTTCATCCATCGCCCGATCTTTGCGTCGGCGATCGCCATCATCATGGTGCTCGCCGGGGGGATCTGTTATTTCCTGCTGCCCGTCTCGCAATTTCCCGACATCACGCCGCCCCAGGTCGTGGTCAGCGCCCATTACCCGGGCGCCAGCGCGCAGGTCGTCGCCGACACGGTGACGACGCCGCTCGAACAGCAGATCAACGGCGTCCAGGGCATGACCTATATGTCGTCGTCGAGCTCCAATGACGGCTCCTCGACGATCACCATCACCTTCGACGTTGGCTACGATCTGAGCACCGCGGCCGTCGACGTCCAGAACCGCGTTTCGCAGGCGGCTTCCTCGTTGCCGGCCATCGTCAATCAGGGCGGCGTGACGATCAAGAAGCAGAACCCGAACTTCGTCCTGATCGTCGACCTCACCTCGCCGGACGGTTCCGTCAACCCGGTCGCGTTGAGCAATCTCGCCTATCTGCAGGTGGTCGATCCGCTGAAGCGCCTGCCCGGCGTTGGCGACGTGCAGATCTTCG
The DNA here is from genome assembly GCF_040318075.1 of Mesorhizobium sp. M1328. NCBI lineage: Bacteria > Pseudomonadati > Pseudomonadota > Alphaproteobacteria > Hyphomicrobiales > Phyllobacteriaceae > Mesorhizobium > Mesorhizobium sp. M1328. The sequence goes on from NZ_JAMYLO010000019.1 coordinate 134,645, forward strand.
GCGAGCGGCGCTATTCGATGCGCATTTGGCTCGACCCCGACAAGCTAGCCAATCTCGGCATTACTGCCGTCGACGTGCAGAACGCCGTCGCCGAGCAGAACGTCCAGGTGGCGGCCGGCAAGATCGGGCAGTCGCCGGCTCCGGCCGGCACTGCCTTCGAGATGCAGGTCAACGCCGTGGGCAGGCTGAGCGATCCCAAGGAGTTCGGCGACATCGTCGTGCGCGCCAATACCGCAAACGGCTCGCTGGTCAGGCTGCGCGACGTTGCGCGCATCGAGCTCGGCGCGCTGCAATATTCGTCGTCGGCCTTCTTCGGCAAGGACCCGACGGTGGTGCTGGCGGTCTACCAGATGCCGGGCTCCAACGCGCTCGATCTGCAGCAGCGCGTCAAGGACAAGATGCAGGAGCTGTCGGCCCGTTTCCCGAAGGGCGTCAGCTACGCCATGCATTACGATACGACACGTTTCGTTTCGGCCTCGATGCACGACGTGCTGATCACGCTCGGCGAAGCGCTGGTCCTGGTCGTCGCCGTGGTGTTCATCTTCCTGCAAAGCTGGCGCACCACGATCATCCCGACGATCGCAATTCCGGTGTCGCTGGTGGCGACGCTGGCCGTCATGAATATGCTTGGCTTCTCACTGAATATGCTCAGCCTGCTCGGCATGGTGCTGGCGATCGGCCTCGTCGTCGATGATGCGATCGTCGTCGTCGAGAATGTCGAACGCCAACTTGAGGCCGGCCTCAAACCGCTGGCTGCCACGCGCACGGCGATGGCTGAGGTCACCGGCCCGATCATCGCCACGACCGCCGTGCTGATGGCCGTGTTCGTGCCGGTCGCCTTCATTCCCGGCGTGTCCGGCCGGCTCTACAACCAGTTTGCCCTGACGGTGGCGATCTCCTTCGGCATTTCGGCCTTCGTCTCGCTGACGCTTACCCCGTCGCTCAGCGCCGCCTTCCTGCGCCACCGGCCGGAAACGCAGTTCGTGCTGTTCCGCTGGTTCAACATGGGCTTCGAACGGCTGGCGCATGCCTATGCGAATGGCGTGCGCATTCTCATCCGCCTGCGCTGGATCATGCTCGGCGTGTTCGCGGCCGGACTTGTCGCGACCTATTTCGTCTGGCAGCGCCTGCCCTCGACCTTCCTCCCGGTCGAGGACCAAGGCTATTTCTTCGTCGTCATCCAGCTCCCCGACGGGGCCTCGCTGGAACGCACCGACGCCGTGGCGCAAAAGGCACGCGACATCCTGCAGAATACCCCCGGCGTCGACATCGTCGGCTCGATCAGCGGCTTGAACTTCCTGACCAGCGCCGCGCAGTCGAACTCGGCGGTCGAATTCGCCATCCTGAAGCCATGGGACGAACGCGGCCCCGACCAGAGCGCTTCGAAGCTCGTCGCCGACGTGCGCAACAAGCTGCTGCAAATTCCGGAGGCTTTTGCGCTGAGCTTCGACCCGCCGTCGATCCCGGGCATTGGTACCACCGGTGGCTTCGAGTTCCAGGTCGAGGACCTGACCGGCCGCGGCAGCGTGGCGCTCAACGATGCGACGCAAGCGGTGATTGCCGAGGCGCGCAAGCAGCCCGAGCTCAACCCGCAGCAATTGTTCTCGTCGTTCTCGACCTCGACGCCGCAGTTCAACTACGATCTCGATCGCGCCAAGGCGAAGCTGCTCGGGCTCAACCTGCCGGACGTCTTCAATACGCTGCAGATCTATCTCGGCTCGCTCTATGTGAACGATTTCAACCTGTTCGGCCGCACCTTCCGGGTGACGATCCAGGCCGACAAGGACTCTCGTGCGGGTCCGGCCGACATTTCGCGGCTCTATGTCCGCAATGCGTCGGGCGGCATGGTGCCGCTGAGCACGCTGGGCAAGCTTGTGCCCATCGTCGGCCCAGAGACCGTGCCGCATTATAACAACAATGCGTCGGCCCTGATCAATGGCGGCGCCGCCCCCGGCTTTTCGTCCGGCCAGGCGGTGGCGGCAATGGAGCGTGCCGCTGCCACGGCGTTGCCGAGAGATTTCGGCTACGAATGGACTGGCATCACCTATCAGGAGCTCAAGGCGGGATCGATCGCATCCGTCGTCTTTGGTCTCGCGATCGTCTTCGTCTTCCTGATCCTCGCCGCGCAATATGAGAGCTGGGCGATGCCGTTCATGGTGCTGCTGGCGGTGCCGCTTGCATTGTTCGGTGCGTTCGTCGTGCTGTGGCTGCGCGGCATGCAGATCGACGTCTATTCGCAGATCGGCTTCGTCATGCTGATCGGACTGGCGGCCAAGAACGCGATTCTGATCGTGGAGTTTGCCCGGCGCCGGCGCGAAGAAGGCCTCAGCATCGTCGACGCCGCGATGGAAGCGGCGCGGCTGCGGCTGCGACCGATCCTGATGACCGCCTTCGCCTTCATCCTCGGCGTGCTGCCGCTAATGTTCGCTACAGGTGCAGGTGCCGCGAGCCGGCAGTCGATCGGCACCACCGTCTTTGGCGGCATGGTCGCGGCGACGATCCTGTCGCTGGTGTTCGTGCCGGTCTTCTATGCGGTGATCGAGCAGCTGCGCGAGCGCCGCAGCGAGAGCGGACCGGTCTCCGAAGCGACTGAACAACCAACTGCCGAATCCGCCTTCGAGCCATTGGCCGAAGCGGCTGAATAGGACTGGAGAATTGATCATGCGTAAATGGAAAATCGCGCTGGGAACGGCCGTCGCCCTTGGGGCGATTTCAGTGGCGAGCGTTCACCTGCTCGACATGGGCAGCCTCAGCCTCAACGCCGGCACAGCCGGGGCGGCGACCCCCAAGCCGGAAGCCTTTGTCATGCCGGTGCCGGTGGTGAGCGTCGTCAAGAAGACGATCCCGATCTATCTCGACTATGCCGCCCGGGTGGAGCCCATTCGCAGCATCACGCTGCAGGCGCGCGTGCCGGGGTATCTGCAGGAGCAGGTCGCCACCGACGGCAGCGACGTTGCCAAGGGCGACCTTCTCTACAAGATCGCCCCGGAGGATTTCCAGGCTGCCCTCGAGCAGGCGAAGGCGCTTATCCAGCGCGACACGGCAACACTCGACTATGCACGCTCCAGTCTCGGGCGCGGCAGCGAGCTCGCCAAGAGCGGCTATCTCGCCAAGGACGTGTTCGACCAGCGCACCAGCACCTTGCGCGAGGCTCAGGCCTCGCTCGCCGTGAACCAGGCCGCTTTGCGGACCGCCGAGCTCAATTTGAGCTATACCGAAATCAGCGCCCCGTTCGCGGGACGTATCGGACGCAGCCAGGCTTCCGTTGGAACGCTGGTCAGCGTCGCCGGCACCGTGCTCAACTCGCTGGTGCAGCTCGATCCGATCTACGTCACGTTCAATCCGAGCGAAACGGACCTGACCCAGATCGAGGAAGCTCGGGCTGCGGGACCGATCAGTGTCGATGTCCTGCTTCCTGGTGAAACCGAACCGCGCCAGAAGGGCGATCTTACCTTCATGGACAACACGATCGATCGCTCGACCGGCACGATCACGGCACGGGCGACGGTCGGCAACGGCAAATTCACGCTGCTGCCCGGCCAGTATGTCCGCGTCAGACTGCACGTCAAAGAGCAGCCCGATGCGCTGATGGTGCCGCAGACGGCACTCGGCTCAGGCCAGCTTGGCAAATACCTCTATGTCGTCGGCAAGGACAACACCGTCGACCAGCGCATCGTTTCGCTCGGACCGACCAATGGCGATCAGGTTGCCATCTTGAGCGGTGTGGCCGAAGGCGACCGGGTGATTACCGGCAATCTGCAGAAGATCGGCCCGGGAATGCCGATCTCGCCGCTGCCCGAGAAACCGGCCACCTGATAACCCCCATCAGGTCCGGTCCCGCGGCGCCCTCGGCTCCCACGCCAAGGGCGCCGTTTTTGCTGATAGTTTCGACACGGTCGATTCAAGCCGTAGCGCGAACGGCGGCTCTGGCGACGATGGCAGCATAGAGGCGCTCTCTAGAGTCTTTCACGTTTTGACGGAAGCGTATCCGGCGTTTGCGAAGTAGTTTTTGCATTCGCCGGGTTCGATCGTCGCAACGAGGTGGCCGATGTGGCGCCAAGCGTCCTCGACGGTACGCTTCTGAGCTTGTCGCATCCAATGCTTGATCTTGGCGAAGGCCTGCTCGATCGGGTTGAGGTCGGGGGAGTAGGGTGGCAGGTACCAA
>NZ_JAMYLO010000020.1:0-124814 GCF_040318075.1 Mesorhizobium sp. M1328
AGGTCGGGTCATCCGATGCTGGCCTCCACTCCAGCCAGCATCTTGAATCACAAAACAGATAAATCTGGAATCCCCTTTGATTCCGTCAAAGGGGGAACCGCTCAGAGCGGGCGGATCCAGGCGGTTCGTTGCCCGAAGGCTGCCTTGTTTTCTGATCCATAGGATACCAAGCCCAAAAACCCGCAGACCGCTGCCTGCGGGGTTGGTGCTTCGCTCCGGTGGAAAGAAGCTACTGGATGGCCAGGGGCGCCGGTTTGACCTTGATCACGTCCCCTGGCAGCACCGGCGTGTCTTCATCGGCGGTGATTTCGCTGGTCTTGCCGTCGACCACCCGCACCAGGGAAAATGACAAGGCCGCTGGTTCGTTGTTGCCATAGAATTGCGGCATGGGGCTGCCCGACAAGGCTTCGGACATCAAGGCCTTTTCCATATTCAGCTTCAGCGTCACCTCGTTGAGATCGGCTTCCGTCTGTTGCCGGTCGGTCGCGAGGCTGGAGTTCTGCGTGTTCTCCAGATCGATGGCGTCCTGGGTGGCCTTGCTGATCGACTGCTTGGCTGTGAGAATCGCCGTTTCGTAATCCAGGATCTGGCCTTCAAGGTCGGCGATGGTTTGCTGCGAGTTCAAAACCCGCGTGTTGACGACCAGGCCCTTTTGCGCCAGCGAGCCGATGCCGTTGAGCTGCTCCTTCGCAAGATCGACCTGCTTCTGCTGGTTGACGATCTTTTTCTGCAGCGAATCGATCTCGCTCTGCAGCAGCGCCTTCAAATCGTCGAGCGCCTGCAAGCGCAGCTTGAGTTTCTTCTGGTCGGCCGCCAGGATCGCCGTCTCATCGGCAACGATGCTGGGCAGTTTCGGATCGTCGGCCACCTCTTTCGGCACCGCGAATGTCGGCTTGTCCGCTAGTTCCGCTTCGACGCGGGCGCGCTTGACGGTCAGCCTGACCAATTGGTCTTGTAGTACGTCGAAATTGCCCTTGGCATTGATCAGGTCGCGGTCGAAGCGCTGCCCGCTCTCCGGGTTCCGCCGGGCTCCGCCGGCAATGCTCATCGCTTTCAGCACGGACAACCCAGGCACACAAGGGTACTGGCCGGGCGATTGCACCTCGCCAGAGATGTAGAATGGCCGGTACTGCGCCATTTCGACGGAAGCCTCCGGCTTGTCGGCCAGAGCGAGCTTGCGCTGCAGTGCCTCGCCGAGCGATGCCGCGATCTCCGAAGTCGTCTTGCCGGATGCGGGCATCTCGCCGACGAAGGGAACCGACAAGGTTCCAGCGGGGCCGACTGTGTATTCTCCATTGATGGCCGACCAGTCACGGAACGTGCCTTCGACGGTCTGCCATTCCGCCACGCGGATGGTCAGCTTGTCCTGTGCTCCAAGCCGATAGTCGTCGGCGAAGGCAAACTGTGGCAGGGCTAGCGACAGCGTCAGGCCGGTCGCCATTGTGAGGCAAGTCGTCAAAAGCCGTACTCGCCGCATGCGTCTGGAGAGAATGCCGGTGCAAAAGATATCGATTATATCTGCTTTCAACTGAGCGTTTCCGATCTGGTTTGCCCCGCCCGATGAGCTGCCGATGCCTGAGTTAGGGGCCTGAGTTCTAGGCCCGAATTCTGGACAGTCGCTCCTCGATGCACGGCCAGCAAGCGGCCGTCAGTAGCAGCCTCGCGACATCCAGACCGCAGGTACGGTCTTGATGATGATGCGAATGTCTTCGAACATCGACCAGTTCTCGACATAGTGCCTGTCGAATGCGACGCGGCTGTCGTAGGAAACATCGTTGCGTCCGCTGACCTGCCAGAGCCCGGTCAGGCCGGGGCGCGATTTCAGGTAATAGACGGCCGAATTGCCATAGATCTCCAGCTCATCGCGCACCACGGGACGGGGCCCCACCAGGCTCATATCCCCCTGCAGGATGTTGATGATCTGCGGCAGCTCATCGAGGCTGAGCTTCCTCAGCACCGCTCCGACGCGCGTGATCCGCGGGTCGTTCTTCAACTTGCGGGTCGCTATCCATTCGGCGTTGGCCTCCGGATTCGCGGCGAGATAGGCAGCAAGCACCCGCTCGCCGTCTGGAACCATGGTGCGGAACTTGAGGCACGGAAAAATCCGTCCTCCGCGGCCGATCCGGCTGTGGCCATAGAAAATCGGCCCGCCATCGGAAAACCTGACAAGCAGCGCTATCATCACGAACAGCGGGCTGAGAGCGATCAGGCCGATCAGCGAACCGGCAATATCGAAGCTGCGTTTGAGCAGGCCGCCGATCGGTGGCGGAAAATCGACGCCGGCCTGCGAAAAATCCGCATCGGCCGGCTTGGCTACGTCCCTCATGCGTAAACTCCATACGTTGAACGGATGGTTTACCGCACGATACCAAAAAAATGTTGCAGCGCAACACACAATTTCCCAGACGGCTGTAATAGTCGCGTCATGAACTGACTAAATAATAAACTCGTCCTGCACAAAATTTCGCCTTTATGTCGCAAAAGAGACAGATTATGGGCAATTTTGGAAAAGCTAGTCCAATTTTGGGGCTGATTTTAGGCGAATCGCTCTTTATACCCTGCTGTGGAGCTTTGCCATCATTTAGAATTTCAAAATATCGACTGATGTTATGCTAAAATACTGGCCAATATTATAAATCTTACTGGAGCGAGTCGATATCCGGCAATCAGTGGTGATGCCGACGTGTGCATTGCACCATGGCAGAGTCGATCCCGAGGATTCGTTTAAAATTATTCCGCAGCTGCCCTTGCCGCCTATTGCTCGGGTCAATAGAGTTGCAAATTGTTGCTGTCGGACTATGGACAGATTGGGCTAGGCCGGAAGCAACCGGCCAGATGCGGGCAACCTAAATAAGCTCGCAGAGTTTAAGGGAGGTGCTCGGGGTGGGCTTGTCGACATTTTTTCCCGAGCCGGTTGATGGGCGATCGGGTATGTCACTGCCAAAGTTCATTATCGGAATGTGTTTTGCGCTGGCGATCGTGATCGTCTGGTCGTATTTGGGCGGCGCCTCGCTCGGTACGACGGTTTTTCGCGTCATCGGCTGCGCTATAGTCATCCAACTGGGTTATTTTCTGCTGGTCTTTGCCATGATCGCCAGAAATGCCCCGACCCCGGCCGACAAAATTCGCGACGCTGAACGAAAGCTGAGTTCGAACGAAGCGGCCGAAGGCGAGAAATTCAGCGCCAGAAGGGGCCTTCACTGATTTCAGGCCTGGCCACGGTCTGCGATGTCCATGTGACCTGTGGCTAAGCTTGCCGGTCCTCTGACGGATTCCCCGCCTCAACAACACCGGCTGTCGGCATTCCTGTTCTTTCAATTGCTTGACACTGCCGGCCTCGACGCGCTCGCTCTGCGTCGCCGCCATCCGGTCGGCGAGGACCAGCAACTGGTTTCCGCCAATCGAACGCTCTGATGGAGCGTGTAGGAACGGCTCTGCCAAGCGGCGCATTTCTGGAGCCATCCCGATTGAGACTCGCCGCCCGCCCACCCGCGCCATGACACCAGCAAATGAAAAACTGGACTGCGCCGATGATTTTGGCGATGCTTGCTTCGCATTTGCAGCATAGGCGTTTGGGCCGATGCATTTCAGACGGGCGATGACGCATTGAGCGGGGAGGGCAAAGAAATCAGCAACGACTTCTGCAATCGAGAGGCATGTCCATGACATCATCCCAGGTCTGCGTGATCATCGCCGCCCGCAATGCGGCGCGGACAATTCCGGCTGCCATTGCATCGGCATTACGCGAGCCGGAGGTTGCGGAAGTTGTCGTCGTCGACGACGCGTCCACCGACGATACCGCGAAAGTCGCCCGCGCGTCCGACGACGGCACGGGCCGCCTTTCCGTCATCCGCTTCGACGTCAATCGCGGCCCCTCTTTTGCCCGCAACGCCGCGATAGCCGGTTCCAGATCGCCGTTTATCAGCATTCTGGACGCTGATGATTTCTTTTTCGAAGGCAGGTTTCACAGACTGTTCGCCAGCACCGATTGGGATTTCGCCGCAGACAACATCATGCTTGTCAGGGATGACGCGGCAACCGACGTTTCGAAAATCGTTGCTCCGCCGTTCTCGCCCGAACCGGAATTCCTCGATTTCGAGGGTTTCATCGACGCCAACATCTCCAGGCGCCGTGTGCAACGCGGGGAACTGGGCTTCCTCAAGCCAGTGATCAGCCGCGCCTTTCTTGATCGGCATGGGCTGCGCTACGACGAGAAGCTGCGCCTGGGTGAAGACTATGAACTCTATGCGCGCGCGGTTGCCCATGGCGCGCGCTTCAAGGTCATCAAATCCTGTGGCTACGGCGCGATCGTGCGCGCCGATTCGCTTAGCGGACGGCACAAGACCCAGGACCTGAAGCATCTGGCCGATGCCGACCTAGCACTGCTTGCGATCGACAGTTTGCCGGAGGCATCGAAGGCTGCGCTGAGAAGGCACGAGCGGCACATCCGCGACAAATACCGGTTGCGGAAGTTTTTAGACGTGAAGGCTGAGCGCGGGCTGGCGTCGGCCGCGGCCTACGCCTTGGCCGGCTCGTCCAACCTCACAGCCGTCGTCCGCGGCGTTGCCTCCGACAAGCTGGATGCGCTGTTTCGCCGCGCTGGCCTCGCCGCGAAGCGTCAGCATGTGCCGCCGCTGCGCTTCCTCATGGCCGGAACCAGCACGGCCAGCGAAAGCTAGGCCCGTCAACGTGCGATCGCGGTAGCCGCGCCCTTACCCTTCGGCCGGCTCGCACCATTTCAACGAGATTCATGAGTTTACGATCTAGGTGGTTGCCTATGCGCGCAGGGAATGGCAATCTATGTTGCGGTGCAGCAATTTTGGACGGCCAACCGAACTGGCCCGAGACATCCCCTGTCGGAGGAGCTGGACGATGCAAGAAATGTCTTTTGAATGTGGATTGGCGCCAAGGCCGGTCACCAGCTCGACGATGATGGGGCGCTGACGACATGGCCTCGATCTTTCGCTTCCGGTCGAGAGATCCGGCGCGCGACACGCAGACCGACACCTCGCGCCTCGATCGGTTGGCAAAGCTGCTGGACCAGATCGCGGCCGAAGTCGAGGCGGAGAAGAGCGGACTTGAGAACCGCTACAGGACAACGGCTACCAATGCCGCCTTTCTGGTCGAGGCCATGGAGAACGGAGCGGTCTCCTCTCGCAGGTCTTCCGAAGTCGGCGAACTGACCAGGTCGATCCTGAATTGCGAGCGGCGGATCGCAGCGCTGTCGCGCCAGATGCAGATGATGAAGGATCTCCGTCATTCGCTGGATGAAATCTTCGAGGAGAAGCGGCAGAACGGTCCCGACATAAGGACCGATTTTGTGAAGCCCGCCGATTCCGGCACAGGCTGAGCGAACACCCCGGGTCGGCGCAATGGTTTTAGGCACAACACGGAGCTTGGGAGCGACAAGGTCAAGATCAGGTTGTTTCGTCACGGTTCGAACGATCGCTTTGGGGGCGCACAGCACAAAGGTGAGTTTGATATGAACGCAGATCCTAAAAGCACGTCCGCCCCGGCAACCCGCGGCACCCGGTTCACGCGCCCGATCCCGGGCAAGCTGCGACGGCTCCGTTCAGACGGCGCGTTTCTGCTGCTCGTTCTCGTCAGCCTGGTTGCGGGCCTGGTGCCCGTCCGTGCCCAGGATCTCCCAACCGCGCCGTCCTTTGTCGATGATTTCACCAGCCTCAGTCGCGCGCGCTGGTATGTTTCCGACGGCTGGACGAACGGCAAGCATCAGAACTGTACCTGGTCCAAAAGCCTGATCGGGCTTTCCGACGGCATGCTGACGCTCGGTTTCGAGAAGCGCAAGCTGAAGGATCGCGAATTCGCCTGCGCCGAGATCCAGACCAAGCAGCGCTTCGGCTACGGCACCTACGAGGCGCGGATGAAGACCGACACGGGCTCCGGCGTCAACGCGGCATTCTTCAGCTTCGTCGGCGATGCCGACAAGCAGCCGCATGATGAAATCGACTTCGAGGTGCTGACCAAGGACACGTCCAAGGTTCAGGTCAACGCCTACATAGCCGGCAAAGGCAAGAACGAGAAACTGGTCGACGTCGCCGGCGGCACCGACAAGGCCTTCAACGACTACGCCTTCGTCTGGGAAAAGGACCGGCTGCGCTGGTACGTCAACGGCAAGCTTGTCCACGAGATCACCGATCCGGCGAAGCTGCCCACCCATTCGCAAAGGATCTATTTCAGCCTGTGGGGCAGCGATACGATGAAGGGCTGGATGGGGCCGTTCTCGGATCCCGGCCGCAAGCTCACCATGCAGGTGGATCGCGTCGCATTCACCGCACTCGGCCAGCCCTGCCAATTCCCCGAATCGCTGGCATGCAACACAAACTAGAAGCGCATCTGAACCGGCCGGGTCGAAGGTGGTCCGAAAACCGAAGCTCGAACAGGCCCGAAGCCTTGAACAGGAATGAAACCGAATGAATTTGACTGTCTTTGGAATCGGCTATGTCGGTCTTGTACAGGCGGCGGTGCTTGCCGAAGTCGGCCATCAGGTGGTCTGCGTCGACATCGATGCAAAAAAGGTCGAGCGGCTCAACCAGGGTCATGTCCCGATCTTCGAGCCCGGGCTCGAAAACATGGTCAAGGAGAACCATGCCGCCGGCCGCATCAAGTTCACCACCGACGCCGCCGCGGCGATCAAGCATGGCCAGATTCAGATGATCGCCGTCGGCACGCCTCCGGGCGAGGATGGTTCGGCAGACCTCAAATATGTGCTGGCCGTCGCCGAGGCCATCGGTCGTGAGATGGACGCGCCAAAGATCGTCGTCGGCAAGTCGACCGTGCCGGTCGGCACCTGCGAAAGGATAAAGGCCAGGATCGCCGAGACGCTGAAGGCGCGCGGGCGCGAGGATCTGGCTTTCGACGTCGCCTCCAATCCGGAATTCCTCAAGGAAGGGTCCGCTGTGAGCGACTGCATGAAGCCCGACCGCATCATCGTCGGCACCAGCAACGAGGACACCGAGGCGGTGATGCGCGAGCTCTACGCGCCGTTCAACCGCAACCACGAAAAGATGATCGTGATGGACGTGCGCAGTGCCGAGTTCACCAAATACGCGGCCAATTGCATGCTGGCGACCAAGATCAGCTTCATGAACGAAATGGCCAATTTGGCCGAGCAACTGGGTGCCGACATCGAGGAGGTCCGCAAGGGCATCGGCAGCGACCCGCGGATCGGCTACCACTTCATCTATCCGGGCCTCGGCTATGGCGGCTCGTGCTTCCCGAAGGATGTGCGTGCCCTGATCAAGACCGCCGAGGCCGTCAAGTTCGACGCCAAGCTGCTGCGTGCCGTCGAGGAGCGCAACAACCAGCAGAAGTCGGTCCTGTTCGAGAAGGTGGACCGCTATTTCAAGGGCAATCTCAAAGGCAAGACCTTTGCGCTGTGGGGCTTGGCCTTCAAACCCAATACCGACGACATGCGCGAGGCCCCGTCCCGCACGCTGATGGAAGCGCTCTGGGCCGCCGGTGCCAATGTGCAGGCCTACGATCCCGAGGCGATGCAGGAATGCCAGGCGATCTACGGGCTGCGCGACGACCTGCAACTGTGCGGCACCAAGGAGGCTGCGGTGCGAGGCGCCGACGCGCTTTTGATCGTGACTGAGTGGAAAAGCTTCAGCGCGCCGTCCTTCGATGCGCTGAAGAACGCGCTGACCACGCCCGTCATCTTCGACGGACGCAATCTCTACGACCCCAAGGTCATCGCCCGCCACGGCATCGAATACCACAGCATCGGCAGAATGGCGGCGTGACGCTAGGGCGGTCCAGCAAGGAGCCAGGTCCATGAAAGTTCTGTTTGCAGGCGGCAACGGCTACACGCCGCAGTTCAGCGGTGGCGTTCAGTCGAGCACGCACCATCTGGTCGAGCAGCTGCGCGAGCACGGTCATGACGCCTCGGTTCTGGCGGCGCTGTTCGGTGACGGCATGTTCGGCTTCAAGGCGCGTGCCAAAATGAAGCTGCTTCGTCAGCGTGCGGTCATCGACAGCTATCCCGGCTATCCGGTCGTGCGGGCATGGTTTCCCTGGGAGGCGGCGCGCTTCGCCGTCGAACGGCTCGATCCCGATGTCGCCGTCGTGCAGTGCCACAAATCGGTGCCGATCGGAAAGGCGCTGCAGGCGCTCGGCGTGCCGCTGGTGGTCTATCTGCGGAACGTCGAATTCCACGAATTGGCCGGCGACCTGCGCGAATTGCATTCGGCACTTTATATCGCCAACTCCGAATTCACCGCGCGCACCTATAAGGAAAAGTTCGGCATCGATTCGACCGTGATCCCGCCGACCATCAATCCCGGGCTCTACAGCACGCCGACGACCGGTGAATTCGTCACACTGATCAATCCTTACAATGAAAAAGGGTTCGAACTCGCCGTGCGCATCGCCGGCCAATGCCCCGAAATTCCGTTCCTGTTCGTCGAAAGCTGGAAGCTCGACGACGACCACCGGGCGCAGATCGAACGGATCATCGCGCCGCTGCGCAACGTCAGGCTGGAAAGCCGCACCAGCGACATGAAGACCGTCTATGGCCGCACCAAGATCCTGCTGGCGCCCAGCAAATGGGAAGAAGCTTGGGGGCGGGTGGCATCCGAGGCCCATTGCAGCGGTATTCCGGTCGTCGGGTCCCGCCGCGGCGGCCTGCCGGAAGCGATTGGCGCCGGCGGCGTGGTGCTCGACTACGACGCACCGGTCGACGACTGGGTCGCCGCGGTCAGGCGGCTATGGAGCGACAAGGCCGAGTACGACCGGCTGTCGGCGGCGGCGCAGCTGTTTTCGGAGCGGCCGCAGATGAATCCCGACATTCAGTTCGCGACCTTCCTCGGCGTTCTCGACAACGCCAGGCAAGGCGCACTGGAGCGTGCCGCCTGATGCATTTCGCCCAAAGCCATGCATGTCGCCCAAAAGCCAGCCTTCGCGCCTGACCCGAGTGGATGGCTTGGGACAACATCGCGCACAACACCGGACGCTTGAAGCGCCTCGCACTACGGCGACTGGCGTCAGCCCTCATCCGCGCGAGCAGATCGCCGACCGGCCTCGAAAGATCGTCCATTCGATGAAGATTTGCTTCGTAGTTGATAAGTTCCCCTCTTTGTCGGAGACCTTCGTCCTCGACCAGATAGAAGGGTGCCTCGAGCGCGGCATGCAAGTCGGCGTCGTCTGCAACGAGACGTCCTTCGGCAAGGACAGCAACATCGACGATCGCCGCTGGCAGGCGCTGCCTGGCAAGGTCGTCTGCTGGTGGGGCAGACTGGGGCGCTTTCGCCCGACGCTCAGGAGATGGTCGGGCAGGTTCTGGGATAAGCTCTCGACCGCAATCGACATCGCCTTTGCACGCAAATTGCAGAACGCCGACGTGATTGTCGCGCATTTCGGCAATAACGGCATGCGCGTCGCCCGTGCCATGAAACGAGGCCGGATTTCGGCTCCTTTGGTGACCATATTCCACGGCCGCGATGTCGGCGAACCGCTGCATGATAACACGCTCACGCGCTACAAGGTTGTCTTCGACAAGGGCGTACTCCAGCTGCCGGTGAACGCGTTTTTCCGCGACGCCCTGATCGGCGTCGGCGCACCCCCCGCGCAAGTCATGGTTCACCATATGGGCGTGCGGCCCGGTGAGATCGGCTACCATTGGCGTTCCTGGGACCGGGACACGCTGTCCTTCATCTCGGTCTGCCGGCTGACCGAAAAGAAGGGCATCGAATTCGCCCTTCGCGCCCTCGCCAGCCTACCGCGGCGCGACTGGGTCTATTCGGTGATTGGCGGCGGCGAATTGCTGGAGGAGTTGAAGAAGCTCGCCGCAAGTCTCGGCATTGCCGACCGGGTGACTTTCCTCGGGCCGCGCCCGCACGCCGAGGTCAAGCAGCGCCTGCGCAATGCCCACGTATTCCTCCTGCCCAGCGTTGCCGCACAGGACGGCGATCTCGAGGGTATTCCGGTGGCGCTGATGGAGGCTATGGCCGCCGGGCTGATCGTGGTCAGCACCTATCACTCGGGCATTCCCGAGTTGATCGAGGATCAGGAGACAGGCTTCCTCGCACCGGAGCGAGACGTTGCGGCGTTGGCCCGCAAGCTTGTCTGGGTGGCCGAGAACCCGGACAGATGCGAGCGCATCGCACGTGCGGCGCGCCGCAAGATCGAGCAGGATTTCAACGCGGACGTACTCAACGAACGTTTTGCGCAGATCGTTGCTCAACTGGCCGAAGCCAGGCGCCCGGCATGAACGCCAACCCGCCCCCCCAGTTCGGTCGCGTCGCCCTGCGCGGCGGCGTGGTGACGATCGGCGCGCAAGGCTTCAAGATGGCGATCCAGTTTCTCTCGGTCATCATACTTGCCCGTCTGCTCGTGCCCGAGGATTTCGGCTTGGTGGCTTCCGTCGGGCCGATCGTGGCCTTTGTCGGGCTGCTTCAAAATCTTGGCCTGCAACAGGCTGTGGTCCAGCGCAAGGACATCAGCACCGAGCAGCTCAACCAGGTATTCTGGATCAGTGCGCTGGTGGGGATGGGCAGTGCCGTGGTGGTTGCATGCCTGGCGCCCGCCATCGCTGCCTTCTATGGCGATCAACGCATGGTCGGGATCACCATCGGCTCTGCCTTGCCGCTGCTTCTTGGCAGTCTCGCCGCGGTGCCGCTGGCGCTGATGAACCGCCATTTGCGCTTTGGCCAGCTCGCAATGAACGATGTGATTACCGCCGCTGCCGGACTTGCGACCACAGCAATCGCCGCCTATGCGGGACTGGGCTACTGGTCGCTGGTCATCGGCCCGGCGGTTTCGGCTGTTGTCGCGCTGGCGGCGGCGTGGCAGGTGGCGCGCTGGACGCCGTCGCGGCCGGACCTGAAGGTCGATACCGACATATTGTCCTTCGGCGCCAATCTGACCGGCTTCAATCTGGCCAACTTCTTCTCGCGCAATCTCGACAACATCCTGATCGGAAAATATTCGGGCGCGATCGAACTCGGCTACTATGACCGCGCCTATAAGCTCCTGCTTTTTCCGCTGCAGAACATCAACCAGCCGCTGACACGCGTGATGGTGCCGCTGCTGAGCCGCATCCATGAGGACAAGGCGCGGTTTCGCGACATCTATGTGCGAACCAACTGGATGCTAGCGGCCATCACTATGCCCGGGATCGCGGCGCTGACGCTGACGTCGGACCAGGTCGTCGGGCTTCTCTTCGGCGGGCGCTGGACGGCGGTGGCGCCGATTTTCGCCTGGCTGGGCATCGCCAGCCTGATCCAGTCCGTCTCGAGCACCACAGGCTGGATCTTCATCTGCCAGGGCAAGACCAAGACCATGTTCCACTGGGGCATCTACTCGTCGCTGACGACGGTCGCCGCCTTCATCATCGGATTGCACTGGGGCGCCGTCGGTGTCGCGGCGGCCTACGCGATCAGCGGCTATGTGCTACGCGTCCCGGTACTCGCCGTTCTTGTCCACAGGGTCGGCCCGGTGACCGCAGCCGACTTCCTGATCATGCAGGGGCTTTTCATCGCGTCGTCGCTGCTTGCCTGGTCCGTGTACCGGGAGTTGCCGGCATCGCTGACCGGCCAGTCAGACCTGCTCGCGGTGGTCCTGGCGGTTGCCCTCAATTATTCGATCGGACTGGTACTCATGCTTGCCCTTCGCCAGTCGCGCAGCGCCCTGTTCACCACGCTTTCCAGCGCCATGCGCAACGCCCGCTAGGCCGGCAATCACCGGCCTCAAAAGCTCACCTGCCGACATCGCCGACGCATGCTCCTCAAGCACTGCCTCAAGGCTCGTCCTGCGATAGAGGTCGAGATTGGCGGTAAGTCTGCCGAGCTTCTCGCTCGCTTCCTCGGGCGTCACCGTGTCGATGTCGAGCAGCAGGTCGGCGACGCCGATCCGCTTGGCAAGTTCCTTGGTCTTGAATTCATAGGCGATCGGCAGCACCGGCGTGCCGACGCAGAGCGACATGATCATCATGTGCATGCGCGTTGCGACGACGAAGTCGAAGCCTTTCACCAGGGCCATCAGTTGCTCCGGCGTGTGGAACGAAGCGTCCACGCTTACATGCTTGGCGATCTCAGGATCGAGCTCGGCAACGATCGCCCGCGCCGTCTTGGAATCGTCATGGGCGTATTCCGGCACGCCCTGGCAGGTGGAGACGAAGGTGACCTCCTTGGCGTGGTCCCTGACCAGGATGGTCGCGATCTCGCGGATCGAGTCGATGTAGCGGCGCATGCCGCCCTCGCCGTCGCTGACATAGTTCCAGTGACGGACGGAAATGGCGACGCGGCCGGTGACGGTCGCCGACTGGCCAGAGGCCAGAATTTTTCCGATTCTGTCGGTGTCGGCCAGGGCAAAGACGGCATCGGCCACGACGTGGCATTTGCCGGGGTCTTTCACCATGTCCGCAATGTGGCCTCTCGAACGTTCGTCGCGCAGCAGGATAAGCGGGCTCCGATCGAAGATCGGGCTCAACTCCTGGCGATTGTAACTTTTGTTGAACGGGCCGAGCGATTGCGTGAAGAAGACCGGGTCCTTGCCCAGAATCGC
The DNA here is from genome assembly GCF_040318075.1 of Mesorhizobium sp. M1328. Taxonomy (NCBI): domain Bacteria; kingdom Pseudomonadati; phylum Pseudomonadota; class Alphaproteobacteria; order Hyphomicrobiales; family Phyllobacteriaceae; genus Mesorhizobium; species Mesorhizobium sp. M1328. The sequence goes on from NZ_JAMYLO010000020.1 coordinate 12,526, forward strand.
GTCGATCCTGAATTGATTGAGGCGCCGCTCCAGATTGTAGGTCTCGACGAGATAGGTTCCGCCTGTCGTGACCACGAGGTCGGCATCTCTGTAGATCTCGAGACCACGGCGATTGCTTGAGCTGAACAAACGCCCGAGAACGCCGCGGATGCCGAACCGCCGCAGGGCATTGAGGACGAGCCGATTGTAGATCGGCTTGAACAGGTTCTTCAGGCCGCTGCCGTATTTGTAGCGGAACAGCGATTCCGACAGCAGCTTGTGGAATTCGAGATCAGGATAGTCCTTCTTCGTGTAGAGCCTCGCCGCTACCTCCGGCTGGCTGTCGAAGACGTAGAACTGGATGTCGTCCCGGACGATCGTCTTGAAAACATGGCGGATCGCCAGGAGAATCGCTGCATCCCCGGTATTCAGGCAGACGGTGTTTTCAACCGCGATCTTCATGGAATGACCTCATTTCGTGAGTAGTCCCGCGGTTCGGTCGACGGATGCCGAGGGGCGGGTTGGCCGAAAATGCTGCACGCCAGGATGGTCCTCGCGTCGTGATTATTGGCGCGCAGCCCGATGGCAGGCCAACGCGCGGTCCATGCGGCCCAAGCAGAGCGAGATTAACCCATCGATTTTGCAGTGCAACAAAAAATGTGGAACTTTGCTACGCTGCAACCAAAAATGTTGCGATGCAGCAAGAGCTGTACTAGCATCGTCGCGGGCGGGCCAACAGCGGTCGAGTTTTCATGCTGCATGTCTTGTACTTGGTACACGACGTCTCCGACCCGGCAGTGCGCCGGCGGATCATAATGCTCAAGGCAGGCGGCGCCCAGGTTACGCTGGCGGGCTTTCGTCGTACGGCAAGCGCAGTTGCTGATGTCGAGGGCTTGCAGCCGATCGATCTCGGCCCGACTCGTGATGGCCGATTCGCCCAGCGTCTGGCGGCGATCATGAAGGCGGTGGTCTCGACCGGCTCGAAGCTGGGCTCAATGCCACGGCCCGACCTCATTATCGCGCGCAATCTGGAAATGCTGGCGCTTGCCCGCCGCGCCAGGTCGGCCTTCCAGGCAACAGTGCCGATCGTCTACGAGTGCCTGGACATCCATCGCCTGCTGCTTCGCGACGATCCGCTGGGCTGGGCGATGCGCGGCGCAGAACGCTTCCTGGCCAGGGATGTGAAGCTTCTGGTGACCAGCTCTCCGGCCTTCATCGCCAACTATTTCAAGCCGTTCGGACAGATTGCCGCGCCGGTCGAGCTGCTCGAAAACAAGTATTTCGAGCCGGCCGCGGCTTCGCTGGATGACCGCATTACGGCGGAGAATCCCGTTGCGCCGCCATGGCGGATCGGCTGGTTCGGTGCGCTCCGCTGCCGCCGATCCCTGGAACTTCTGGCCGACTTTTCGCGCCGCCTCGACGGCCGCTTTGAAATCGTCCTCAGGGGCCGGCCGGCGCTGTCCGAATTTCCCGATTTCCATGGTTTCGTTGAATCGGAACCCTGGCTGTCGTTTGGCGGGCCCTACCGCAATCCCGAGGATATGGCGGCGATCTACCGCGAGGTTCACTTTTCCTGGGCCATCGACTTTTTTGAGCAGGGCCTGAATTCCGAATGGCTGCTGCCCAACCGGCTCTATGAAGGCTGCCGCTTCGGAGCCGTGCCGATTTCAATGGGCAACACCGAAACCGGCCGGTTCCTCGACCGACAAGGCATCGGCGTTCTTTTGCCAGAAGCCACGCCCGAGGCGCTTGAAGCTGCCGTCGGCACGATGGAGCAGCATCGGTTCGAGACATTGAGGGCGCGTGTTCTCGCCCGCAATCCGCGCACCTGGAGCCACGACCGCGCCGATTGCCGGGCGCTGGTCGAAAAACTCCGCGGCCTGGTCGCGGCTCCCGGTCCATATGCTGCCGAAGCATTGGCATAGGAAGACTACCGATGAGGCAAACCGAAACGCTCCCATCCTGCATGATCGTGGTTCCGTGCCTGAACGAAGCGGCCCATATCGGCGCGTTGCTTCGAGAGCTCCGCCCTGCGGCCGAGAGGCTGGGCGCCGTGATCATCGTTGCCGATGGCGGCAGTACGGACAGCACCAGAACGATCGTCGCAGATATCGCCGCAAAAGATCGGCGGGTGATCCTGCTCCACAATGAAAAGCGCTTGCAGAGCGCGGCGATCAATCTCGCCGTCGCCAGATTCGGGGACGGCGTCGACTATCTCATTCGCATCGACGCGCACGGCGGCTATCCCGCGGATTATTGCGACCGGCTGGTCGAAGAAGCGCAGGCTACCGGCGCAGATTCGGTCGTCGTCTCGATGCTGACCAGTGGCAGCGGCATGGTGCAGAAAGCAGCGGCAGCGGCGCAGAACTCCAGGCTCGGCACCGGCGGCTCCAAGCACCGGCACCTTTCGGCGGGGGAATGGGTCGATCATGGCCACCACGCACTGATGCGGATCTCGGCCTTCACCGCGGTCGGCGGCTATGACGAAACGTTCAGTCACAATGAGGATGCCGAGCTCGACTATCGGCTCCGCCAGGCCGGCTACCGCATCTGGATGACCGGCAAGACGCAAATGGTCTACTACCCGCGCTCCTCGCTGAAGGGCCTCTATTTTCAGTATCTCGGCTATGGCCGTGGCCGGGCGAAGAACGTTCTCAAGCACCGCATGATCCCGAAGATCCGGCAGATGGTGCCGCTTCTGGTGTTCCCCGTGGTTCTTCTCGCCGCCTTTTCCTTCGTCCACTGGCTGGCGGCCGTGCCGCTTTTGCTATGGGCGTCGGTCTGCCTCGGCTACGGCTTTTGGACCGCCCTCAGTCAGCGCAAACCCGACATTGCACTTGCTGGGGTCTCGGCAATGGTCATGCATTTCGGTTGGTCGGTCGGTTTCTGGCTGCAACTGCTCGCACCGCGACCGCAGCGCGGGGTAGCGTGATGGACCCGGTCAGGAAAAATCTAAGCATCGATATCTGCGTCTGCACATTTCGCCGGCCGGAGCTTGCGGACACGCTTCGCTCCGTAGCAGCCATGGATATTCCTGCGGGATACAATGTCGGTATCGTCATTGCCGACAACGACGATACGCCGACGGCCGAACCGCTGGTCGCCAAGCTGGCAGGGGAGCTGAAGCTGCCGGTGACCTACCGGCACGCCCCGGCCCGCAACATCTCGATCGCGCGCAACGCTTGCCTCGATGCCAGTGCGTCGGATTTCGTCGCCTTTATCGACGACGACGAGACGGCCACCGCTGGCTGGCTTGCCGAACTGGTGGCGACGGCGGAAGCAACTGGTGCTGCGGCGGTGCTTGGGCCGGTGCAAGCCCGTTACCAGCCGGATGCGCCCGCCTGGATGCGCAAAGGCGATTTCCACTCGACCTCGCCGGTCTGGGTGCGCGGCGAGATCCGCACCGGCTACACCTGCAACGTCGTGCTCAGGATGGGCACTGAGAGCCTGCGCGGCCGGCGCTTCAGCCTGGCACGTGGCCAGACCGGCGGCGAAGATACGGAATTCTTCGACCAGATGGTCAAGGCCGGCGGCCGCATCGCCTTTTCGCCGGAGGCTTGGGTCGACGAAGCGGTGCCATCTGCCAGGGCGGCATTCGACTGGCTCGGCCGGCGCCGGTTCCGCGTCGGGCAGACGCACGGTCATCTTCTGGGGCGCAACGCACACGGCCTTGCCCGGCTCAAGCAGGTCGGCATTGCCACGGCAAAGGCCGCCTACAGTTTCCTGTCGGCAATTCCGGTCGCCATCGACCCCGTACGCCGGAACCGCAGCGTGCTTCGCGGCATTATGCATGCCGGCGTCGTCAGCGGCCTCGTCGGGGTTCGTGAAATCCGCCAATACGGCCTGTCTTCGCCGCAGCAAGGGGGCAAGCGTGCAGCCTGACGTGAGCTTCGTGATTGCCGCCTACAATGCCGAGGCGACCATCGATCGGGCGATTGCCAGCGCCGTCGCCCAGCGCAATGTCCGCGTCGAGGTCATCGTCGTCGACGACAAGTCGCGCGACCGGACGCTCGACCTGGCGAGATCCTACCCCGAAGACATCGTGCGCGTTGTCGCGCTTGAGCAAAACCGTGGCCCCGGCGGCGCCAGGAACGCCGGCCTTGAGCTTGCCCGCGGCAGATGGGTCGCGGTCCTCGATTCCGACGACGCGGTCTATCCCGGGCGAATCTGCACCATGATCGAACGCGCGGAGAAAGCGGGCGCCGAGATCGCAGTCGATAATCTGCAGGTCGTTCGCGAGGATGGCGTTGCCGAAGAGACGATGTTCCCGGCCGACTATCTGGAAGGGCTCAGTGAAATCTCGCTGGCGGATTACATCGGCGGCAATGTCCTCTTCGAATCGAGGTTCAATCTCGGCTATCTCAAGCCGATCTTCCAGCGCCGGTTCCTGAACGAGAACGGGCTTCGCTACGATGAAAGCCTGATCATTGGCGAAGACTATATCCTCCTGGCCAGTGCTCTGGCCAAGGGCGGCAAATGCGTGGTCGAGCCGACGACAGGCTATGTCTATCACATCCGCACCGGTTCCATCTCCCGGGTGCTCGAACTTCATCACGTCGAGGCGATGCGCAGGGCCGATGCCACCTTCGCCGGGACCCATTCCATGGATGCTGCGGCCGCGGCGGCCTTCGTCAGGCGCGCTCGCAGCCTGCGGCGGGCGGCATCATTCCTGTCGCTGGTCCAGCACATCAAGGCGCGGTCCCCGCTCAAGGCGATATGGACGGCGCTCAGCGATCCGGCGGCGGTTCGGCATATGAGCATGCCGATCGCCGTCCGGCTGCGAAGGGTAGCGGCACAGTTTGCCGTGGTGGCGGGGAGGTGAAGGGCTGCAGGCGAATGAATGAAGACAGTTTTCGCCGCCTGCGACAGGTTGAAATCGATCTCCTCAGAAGGAACATGCAATGAAAAAAGTCAGGAAGGCAGTCATACCGGTGGCGGGGCTTGGAACGCGGTTCCTGCCGGCGACCAAGTCCATGCCGAAGGAAATGCTGCCGGTGGTCGACAGGCCTGTCGTGCAATATGCGGTTGACGAGGCGTTCGAGGCCGGCATCGAGCACATCGTCTTCGTCACCGGCCGCAACAAGGCGGTGATCGAGGACTATTTCGACCTGCATCCTGAACTGATCGGAACCCTGGAGCAGAGCGGCAAGAAGGCGCAACTCGAATCGCTTGAAACCCTGCTTCCCGTCGCCGGCGCGACGAGCTTCATCCGCCAGCAGTCGCCGCAAGGCCTCGGCCATGCCGTCTGGTGCGCGCGCGAAGTCATCGGTGACGAGCCCTTCGCATTGCTTTTGCCGGACATGGTGTCCTTCGGCGGGCGCGGTTGTCTCGCCGAGGTCGCCGATCTTTATGCGCAAACTGGCGCAAACGTTATCGCCGTCGAGCGTTGCGATCCGACCGAGACCAGCAAATACGGCATTGTCGGGCGCGGCGCGGATGTCGGCACGGGCTTCGAGGTGACGGCCATGGTCGAAAAGCCGGCTCCTGCCAACGCACCGTCGAACTTCTACATCAACGGCCGCTACATCCTGCAGCCCGAGATATTCTCGCTGCTGGCCAGCCAGCAGCGCGGCGCCGGCAACGAGATCCAGCTGACCGACGCAATGGTGCGCCTCGCACAGACGCAGGCCTTCTTCGCCCAGCCTTTCAACGGCCGCATGTTCGACTGCGGTTCGAAGGAGGGCTTCATCCAGGCCAATGTCGCTTTCGCGCTGGCGCGGGAGGACATGAAGGGTCCGATCTTCGAGATGCTGCAGGAATTCGTCCGGTCGCATCAGCGTCGGGAAGAAGCCGCATAATGTCCATTTTTTTGAGGCATTGTGGGTGCGGCTGATGACGCAGGACAGGCCGTTGCGCCGCGCGTAACGCGCACTGTCCGGCGCAAGGTTTGCACCCTATGTCCCGACCTTCGAGGCGGTAGCGCCTGCAAACTAGAATTGGACCGAAGATGAACTATGCCAATTTTCCTGTCGACAAGAGGACGCCATTGCCGGCTTCAAATGCGGCAAACGCCGAAGACTTCATCGACATCGAGCGCCTGCTTGGCATGGCCGCGCGGCAGGCGAAAGTGGTTGCCGCCTGCGCCGTCATCGGTCTCTTTCTCGGCGTGCTCTACTTGCAGACGACGCCTCCTACTTATGTGGCGACGAGCAGCGTGCTGATCGACGAAGGCTTGAACAAGGTCGTCGACGACATTTCGGCGGCGTCGGTCAGCATGCAGACCGACTCCGCCGTTCTGAGCCAGATCGAAATTCTGCAGTCGGCCAGGCTGGCGGGGGTGGTCGTCGACAAGCTGAAGCTCGATCAGAACGACGCTTTTATGAACCCTCCGACATCGGCCATGTCGAAAGTGTCAGGCTTTGTACGCGGTATCATCCAGTCGGTCCGCCCCAAGCGCGCCGCTGGCACAACCGATGTCACTCAGCTTGATGCTGCGACGCGTGACGCGATCACCGCATCCTCGTCGCCCCGCGACTATGCAATCTTCAAACTGCAGAACCAACTCGACGCCGAGCGGATCGGCCGAAGCTTTGTCATCAGCATCTCCTTTCAGGCGACGGATCCGGCGCTCGCGACCGCCATCACCAAAGCCTATGCCGACGCCTATCTCGCCGATCAGCTCGATGCCAGCTTCGACGCGACCGAGCGGGCGGCGGTCTGGCTGCAAGGCCGGCTGACCGAGCTTCGTGAGAGCTCCCAGGCGGCCGCACTGGCGGTCGAAAAGTTCAGGGCCGAACATGGATTGGCGGTCAATGACGGCCAGTTGATCAGCGACAAGCAATTGTCCGATCTCAACACCCAGCTGATCGTCGCGCAGGCCGATACCGCACGTGCCGGCGCCCGCTATCAGCAGTACAAGTCGATCGTCGAAAGCGGCTCGGATAATGCGTTCAAGGACGCCGCGATATCGAACGACCAGCCGAGCAGCTCCGTCATCACGACGCTGAAGAACCGCTATCTCACCGTCGCCAAGCGGCAGCAGGACGTCGAAGCGAATTTCGGCCCGCAACATCCGCAGGCCGTCGCGCTCGCCAAGGAGAAGGCCGACATATCGGCGCAGATTTTCGGCGAGCTGAAGCAACTGACCGAAAGCTACCGAAACGAATACGAGGTCGCTCTGGCGCGCGAAACCGCGCTCCGCGCAAATGTCGCCTTGGCGGCTGGCAAGAGCTCCATCGACAACCAGTCGCAGGTCAAGCTGCGTGAGCTGGACCAGAAGGCGACGGCGCTGTCGACGCTCTACCAGACGTTCCTGAACCGCTATGAGGAGGCCGCCCAGCAGCAATCCTTCCCGGTCGGCAAGATCCGGGTCATCTCGGACGCGACGATGCCGCAGTCGGCCGCAACCCCGCGAACGGCCATCGTGCTGGGGCTTTCGCTGGCGCTTGGCGTAATGATGGGGGCAGGGGTTGGTGGTCTGAATGAATTCAGGGAACGCTTCTTCAGGACCGGCGAGGATGTGCGCGACCGTGTCGGCCTCAAATTCCTCGGCTATCTCCCGGTCATCGGCAAGGCTGGCAAGGATGACCAGCGCAATGGCGGTCAGCCTGACGTCAAAGTCGTTGAATCCAAGACCGCCAAGTCCTCCAAATCCCAGCCCTCCAAAACATTGTCGGCAGCCGAAAAACGTGCGCGGATGCGGGTAACCGTCGATGCACCGGCATCGATGTTCTCCGAGACGCTGCGCAACGCAAAGATCGCCTTCGACGTCGTGATGGAGGGCCAGGGCAGCCGGGTCATCGGCGTGGTCTCGGTGCTTCCCGGCGAAGGCAAGTCGACGGTGGCGGCCAATCTTGCCGGGCTGCTTGCCGTCAATGGATCGAGAACGCTGCTGATCGACGGCGACCTGCGCAATCCCGGCCTCAGCCGCAGCCTCGGTATGGAGGCCGAACAGGGCCTGATGGAAGCGGTGGTGAGCGGGCAGACGTGGCAGTCGGTCGGCAAGATCGACCGGCAGACTAAGCTGGCGATCATCCCGGCCGTCCTGCGTGGCCAGTTTTCGCATACCAGCGAGCTTCTGTCTTCAGCCGGCATGCGGCGTTTCATCGATAACGCCAAGGAAACCTTCGAATACATTATCGTCGATCTGCCGCCGCTCGGGCCTGTCGTCGACGCCAAGGCCTTCGCTCCGCTTGTCGACGGCTTCGTGCTGGTCACCGAGTGGGGACGCACGCCGCGTGCGATGGTGCAATCCGTGCTCAGCTCGGAGCCCTACATCGCCAAGAAGATCATTGGCGCGGTGCTGAACAAGGTCGAACTGAAGAAGCTGGCCAAGTATGGCGCGATCGGCGGCTCGGAAAAATTCTTCGACAAATATTCGAGCTACTATCTGGAAAAATCGGAAGCGCGCACCAAGGCGGCTGCCTGAGTGCAGTCCGCGCGTTTCGACCATTTTGCACCCCAGCGGAATCACCCGGCGTCGCAAATATTTATTGGGGTGTTGACGTTCTGAGATGCTTGCTGATGAAGCCAAGCTTCTCCAAGCCTCTGCGCACTTCCGGCGCCCGCATGAAAAGCCGCCACAACAGCCCTGTACGATGGTTCTCGATCATCGCGATGATTGGCCCCTGATTGATGGCCAGATAGGTTCGGGAGTACCAGTTGCGGCTTTCGCAAAACGCGTCGACAAAGCCGAAGCGGCCCCATATGCGTTTCCGAGGCTTGGTCAGGAAGCCACGCAGTGCGCGCATCGCCTCCGCCGGTGCATAAGGGAAGCTCGACAGGGCAGCGGACGGGGCGATTACGCCAAAGTCCCTGTCGGGTGCACTTGCGATGTATCCTCGCGGCCCATGGCTCGCGGTCAGACCCCAGCAGTCAGGGCCGTATCCCAGATGGTTATGGGGATTGCGGACGCAATGCCGATAATTGATCTGCGTATGACGGAGGTTCTGTTGCCAGTAGTCGGCGTAGCGGTCGCTTAGGCCCCGTGGATCGAGCCCACAGAAAGAATAGTGCGAAAAGAAGAGCGGACCACCAGAATCCATTCCCAATGGCAGGACGATCCCGTCATGATCGCGCCCGTTTCGAAAGTCGGATCCACCAGCAAAGCCTTCGTGATAGATGCCCGGATCAATGGGGTGGCGAGTTGATCCCGCCGCCAGCACGAAGGTGAGCATGCATTCGTTCCAACCCCTGATCGGGCTGTCCATCGCCCAGCCGTGGTTCGGGCTCCAGTGCCACATCAGTTGCCGGGCCCCGCGTGCGAACCAATTCCATTCGGCCGGCAGCAACAGCGCGTTCACGCGCTGGCGAAGGAGAACTTCCTCGGTTGCCATCTCGGCGAAGTACTCACGGGCGCAGATCAGACCTTGAAACAGGAAAGTGGTTTCGACCAGATCAGCGCCGTCATCCTTGCGACCGAATGGAATTGTCGCACCGGTACGGCCATTGACGAAATGCGGAAAAACGCCGTGGTAGCGCGGCGAGTTTTCCAGGAAATCGAGCATGCCATGCAGTCGCGGTAAAGCCGCAGCGCGGTCGATCCATTCCCGTTCGACCGCAACGATGATAGCTGCAATGCCAAAACCGGACCCCCCGATCGTCACCAGATCGTTGGCAGGATCACCTGTGGTCTTCTGCCGGTCGCGGGCAAGACCGCTGACGGGATGCGCGCCTTCCCAAAAATAGCGCACCGTCTGCCGCTGCACAGCATCCAACAGCGCATCATCGTCGAATTCGAAAGTATCTTCCGGAAGGTCGAGTGCTGGAATCATCGAGCCGGTGTTAGTGCCTCGGGTGCCCCAAGGCCATTCCTAAAACAATTGGGCACACGGACCGCCACTCACTGCTGCGTTTGGCCGATTCATTTCGCGACAGGTGGCTGGCAAACCGGTAGAAAGAAAATCAAGGGGACACGGCCCCTGGATTGGCCTCGAAGCCTATGTTCCACCCCATTGCGAATATCGAAGACGCGCAGACGCTGGCGCAGGCCATCGTCAATACGATCGTCGAACCCTTCCTCGTTCTCGATGAGAACTTTCGCGTGCTGGCGGCCAACCGCTCCTTCTATCAGACCTTCAGGGTCGACCCCGAGCAGACGCACGGCTCGCTGCTCTACGCGCTGGGCGACGGCCAGTGGGACATTCCAGCGCTTCACCTGCTCTTGGAGACGATCATTCCCGAGAAGACCGCCATGGACGGCTTCGAGGTCGAGCATGATTTCCCCGATATCGGCCGGCGCACGATGCTGCTCAACGCGCGAAAGGTCCTTTACGACCACAGTTCAGCCGCGACCATCCTGCTCGCCTTCAATGACATCACGGCGCGCCGCGCCATCGAAAGGGAAAAGGAAGAGCTTCTCGGCCGCACCGAAGACTTGCTGCGCCAGAAAGATGTGCTGCTGCGCGAAATGGAGCACCGGGTCGCCAACAGCCTACAGATCATCGCCAGCATTTTGCTGCTGAAGGCTCGGTCCGTCACCTCAGATGAAACGCGGCAGCACCTGAAGGATGCCCATCAACGCGTGCTGTCGGTGGCCGAAGTGCAACGGCATCTCCATGCCTCAACCGGTGCCGACGAAATCGAGGTTGGTTCTTATCTGTCGAAGCTTTGCAGCAGTTTGGCCGCTTCGATGATCGGGGAAACACAGGCTATTGCCGTCAACGTCATGGCGGAAAATGGAAGGATAGATTCCCAGAAGGCGGTGAGCCTTGGCCTGATCGTAACCGAGCTCGTTCTCAACGCCATCAAGTATGCATTCTCGACAGAAAAGGTCGATGCGCTGATCTTGGTGACCTATGAGACCGATGCTGAGGATTGGAAGTTGACCGTATCGGACAACGGGTGGGGCAAACCCGTTGGCGACATTCCATGTGCGGGACTGGGGACAGCGATCGTGGAGGCACTTGTCAAACAGCTTGAAGCACGCATTGACACCGTCACGGGCAACACTGGCACGACGATCGCCGTTACGAGAGCGACATTCACGTCGCGGATGCCGAAAGCAGCATAGCTTGGTCGCTTGGCGTAGGCTTTAAGCGGTTATCCGAATAGTGCCTCGAAGATCGTCTCATCATGTGGGTGTAGCTCGAATGTTTCGAAGCCGCTCGCGAGCGGCTGCCGCTGATGTTCCTATTCTGTGTGCTATAGGTTCTGTTTAATTGGAGAAAAACCGATGCAGCGGACCGTGACGGTAATCGAGAAAATTACGGGCCGGGTGATCGGCGCGTATCCGGTCGATCTTTCGGGCCAGGATCACCAGACTTCCGATGATCAGTATTTTGCCAAAGCATTCGAAGCCGCCGTCGACGGCGGCCTTATTACGGAGGCTGAAGCGCACGCTGTCGAATTCCGTCTGGAATAGACACTCAAGCCGAGATCCACGCTACGTTCGCCTTTCCTTCGCCGCCTTGGCGCCGCTACGAAAAACCCCGCGCGATGCGGGGTTTTTGATGCGGTAAAAAACCTTACGTCTCAGTACGGCGAATTACACAGCTGCCGAGGGCCATAGCTAGGCTGGAATGTATCGTCTGAAGCTCGATAGCTCCGGTATCGGTCATAGCACCACTGTACATGCGAATCGCCGCGACTGACCCGGTTCTGGTTGTTGTTGATGATCACGCCGCTGATCACCGCGCCGGCAGCGAAGGCCGCCAGCGGAAACCAGTAGTCACCATGGCGGCGATAGCCGCGATGGTATTCACGATAGCCGCGATGACCGTTCCAGTTCACGCCATCGTTGCGCGAAAAATTGCGATTGCGGTTGAATTTCCGCTTCATCCACGGCTTGTAGTCGACCGTCGCCACATCGGACGAAACGGAAGGTGTTTGCGGCAGGAACAGTTGAGCTGCGCCGGCTGACCCGGCTGCCGTCACGAATGAAACTGACAACGTGGCCGCGAGCAAACCCGATAATATCTTGTTCATAAATCTCCTTTGAAGGGATGGTTGATATCCCTCTTCGAATTTAAAACGATTTAAAGAGGTCAAGGTTCCATGGCGTGTCAGACAGCTTTCGACACCGCCAGCCAGGCTGTTCGAATCACTCGCCAGGTGCTACGGCTCGAGCAAGCATGGGCAATCTTCACGCAGCGCGGTGTTGCTGGCTTGTTTTTCTACGTTTCATACAGTGAGGGACAATGGCCGGCACTCCTTTGATCAGCATTCTGATCACTTTCCTTGTAATCATTCTGGTGCTGTATCTGGTCAACCGGCTGCCGCTTGATGGTCGTACTCGTCAGATTGCCCAAATTATCGTGATCATTATCGGCATCATTTCGCTGCTGAAGTACCTCGCAGTGTTTTAAGCCACCATGATTGCGATATGCGACGCTGCTGGCGTCCGACTGAGCAGGACAACCCAGCGCTTTGGGCCTACTCGTGCGTAGTAGGCTCGAGACCTTCCCGCTCAGGAAAATATCAGCCTGGCGCGCTTGTCGATGATCCTGAGGGCGGTTAGCCGGCCGCTTTGGAACGCGCCGGTGTCGATGCCAAGCCGGCGCCCCTCGAGCTGCGGAATGTCGACGGGCGTATGCCCATGCACGACGTAGCGGTCGAGAAGATGCGCGGCTTCGAAAAATTCCGAGCGGATGTTGAGCAGGTCGTTCTCGTCCTGCGCGGCCAGCTCGATGCCCGGCCTGATGCCGGCATGAACGAACACGAATTTCGCCGAACAGACCATGACCGGCAGCGCGCGCATGAAGCTGATATGGCCGGCGGGAATGATCTCCCGAATGCGCCGGTCGACCTCCTCGCTTGAACCGTAGAGATCGGCCATGCGCGACGGATCGACGCCGTAGGAAAACAGCGTTTGCAGGCCGCCTATCGCCAGCCACGACTCTCGCGAAATGATCCCGTCGACGTAGTTCAGCATCACGACTTCGTGGTTGCCGGCAAGGCAGATGCGCTGGAAGCCTTGGAGTGGCGGCGCCAGCAGATGATCGAGCACACGCGCCGACTGAGGCCCGCGATCGACGTAGTCGCCGAGCATGATGATGAGCTTGCGCCCTTCGAAGGATGCCGAATCGAGCAGGATCTTCTGCTCCAGCGCGCGGAGTTCCTTGTAGCAGCCATGCACGTCGCCGATCGCATAGACGACTGTGCCCCGCATATCGATCTCCAGCCGCTGGCGTGCCGCGGCCTGGGGCTTTCTCGATCGCTGGAACAGGGTCACGTATGGCATCTCGCATGGCTGTGGGTGCGCCTCGATTTCGGAACAACATGGCGACACAACGCGTGGATACCATGTCCGGCGCCGGTCGTTCCATACCGGAGCTTCGGACGCAACTCGGCTTCGGCGTCCCTACAGGCCGATGCCGCGGCGGTTCAGCGCGGCGGTGATCTCGTCGAGGATGGCCGGGTCGTCGATCGTTGCCGGCATGGCCCATTCCTCCTTGTCGGCAATCTTCTGCATGGTGCCGCGCAGGATCTTGCCGGAGCGCGTCTTCGGCAGGCGCTTGATCGTCACCACCGTCTTGAAGGCAGCGACCGGGCCGATCCGTTCGCGCACCAGCGTGACCGCCTCGTTTTCGATGATGCCGGCGTCGCGGTCGACGCCGGCATTCAGCACGACGAAGCCGAGTGGAACCTGGCCTTTCATCGCATCGGCAATGCCGACGACGGCGCATTCGGCAACATCGGGATGCGCGGCCAGCACCTCCTCCATGGCGCCGGTCGACAGCCGGTGGCCGGCGACATTGATGATGTCGTCGGTGCGGGCCATGACATAGAGATAATCGTCATCGTCCATCATGCCGGCATCCGCGGTTTTGTAGAAGCCGGGGAACTCCTCGAGATAGGCTTGGCGAAACCGCTCGTCGGCATTCCACAGCGTCGGCAGGCAGCCGGGGGGCAACGGCAATTTCACCACGACATTGCCAAGCGTGCCGCGCTTGACCTCATGCCCGGCATCGTCCAGCACGCGAATGTCGTAGCCAGGCATCGGCACGCCGGGCGAGCCGTATTTGACCGGCAAAAGGCCCAGTCCGGCGGGGTTGATGGTCATCGGCGAGCCGGTCTCCGTCTGCCACCAATGGTCGACCACCGGCACGTTCAATTTCTGCTCCGCCCATTTGATGGTTTCCGGATCGGCGCGCTCGCCGGCGAGGAACAGCGTGCGGAATTTGGACAGGTCGTATTTCGGGGCGAATTCGCCTTTCGGGTCCTGTCCTTTGATGGCGCGAAAGGCGGTTGGTGCGGTGAACAGCGCAACCACCCCATGCTCGGCGATCACGCGCCAATAGGTGCCGGCGTCGGGCGTGCCGACCGGCTTGCCCTCGAACAGCACGGTCGTGCAGCCATGCAGCAGCGGGCCGTAGACGATATAGGAATGGCCGACTACCCAGCCGACATCGGAAGCCGCCCAGAACACTTCGCCCGGCTTGACGCCGAACTCGTTTTCCATCGACCATTTCAGCGCGACCATATGGCCGCCATTGTCGCGCACGATGCCCTTCGGCTGGCCGGTCGTGCCCGACGTGTAGATGATGTAGAGCGGATCGGTGGCAAGCACCGGAACACAGTCGACATTGGCGCCGGCGGCCCGCTCACGCGCCACGGCGTCGGCATAGTCGATGTCGTAATTTTCCCTGAGCTCGCAGCGCAGCTGGTCGCGCTGCAGGATGAGGCACCTTTCGGGCTTGTGCCGCGACATCTCGATCGCCTTGTCGAGCAGCGGCTTATAGGCAACGACACGCCCGGGCTCCAGGCCGCAGGACGCAGAGATGATCAGCTTCGGCTTGGCATCGTCGATGCGCGTGGCGAGCTCATGCGAGGCAAAGCCGCCGAAGACAACCGAGTGCACGGCGCCGATCCGCGCGCAGGCAAGCATGGCGAAGGCTGCTTCCGGCACCATCGGCATGTAGATGATGACGCGATCGCCTTTTTGGATGCCGCGGTTCTTGAGCACCGAGGTCAGCGCGACCACCTCGCGCTTCAGCTCAGCGTAGGTGAATTTCGTGATTGTGCCGGAAATCGCGCTGTCATGGATCAACGCGATCTGGTCGGCGCGACCGCCCGTCACATGACGATCGACGGCATTGAAGCAGGTGTTGCACGAGGCGCCATTGAACCATCGGCCATAGACGCCGGCATTGGCGTCGAACACGGTCTCGAAGGGCGAGAACCAGGCGATTGCACTCGCTGCATCGGCCCAGAATTTTTCCGGGTCGCGTTTCCAGTCGTCATAGACCTCATGGTAGCGTGACGCCATCCAGCTTCCTCCCCAGGAATGTTTGCTGTCCTTGAAATAGCGTATGCTGGCTTGTGTAACCATGTATTTGTGCGTTTCGTTTGCCGTCGTTCTAACTTGGCCGCAAGTGCGGGTCATGGTGGTCTGGGGGCCGGTATCGGCCGAATTTTCGGCATTAGGGGCAGGGCGCGATGAAATTGCGATGCGAGCTTGGGTTTTCCGTGGTTGCGATGCTGGCGTTGGTGCTCGCTTCATCTGCTCAGGCCGGCGACGCGGCGGCCCGGCGCGTCATCGGCTTTTCGCCCGACGGCAACTACTTCGCCTTCGAACAGTACGGCACGCTCGATGCCGGTGCTTCGGATTCGGGCTGGTCGGAGATCGACATCATCGACACGCGCACCGATGAGTTCGTCGGCGGCAAGCCGATCGTCATCGTCGACGAGACGGAGGATGCGACACTGACGCTTGCGCAGGCGCGGGAGCGTGCCGCGGCGCAGGCGGCGCCCTTGCTGGCCAAATATGCCATAGCGCCGCGCGGCGAGCGGACGGGCTTAGACAAATTCACCTTTCCCGACGACTTGGTCGCCTACAACGACATTGCGCGCCTCGAGCAGGTTTCGCAGAAATGGCTTTCGCCGGCTTATGACGAGCTTGGCATTTCGACCATCCAGCTCGAGCAGATCCTTGCCGATAGTACTGCGGATTGTTCAGCGAGTTTCGACGGGACGCAGCAAGGCGAGACGATCGGCAAGGCGCTCGGCTTTCGCCTGACGCTGCAGGGTCAGGACGGCAAGCCGATCAAGCTGCTCCATGAGGACAAGGCGGTGCCCGGTTCGAGGAATTGCCCGACTTCCTACAGCCTGTCGGAATCTTACGCATTCACCCCGGATGGAAAACCGGGCGTGCTTGTCGTGCTCGTGCAGCGCTTCAGTCAGGGATTTGAAGGGCGCGACCGCCGTTTCATCGCCGTGACTGGCCAGGCGCGCTGAGGCAACGCGCTGAGAAGTAGTCCGCTACCCGAGTTGTTGTCCCTAGAGCGGGAGGGCAGCGAGCATAAGGCCGACCCCACCGGCGATCAGCAAGGCGGCTGCCAGCATCTTTCCATGGCGCTCGAAACCCGTCGGCGCCCGATCCCAATTGTAACGCATCCTCGAACTCCCCAAACCCGCAGATCCTTTATCTTACGCAGGGTGAGGAGGGCAACTGTCTGACGATGCGCGGCGTTGCCGATGTCGGTCCTATCACCGACTATTTCTGGGACATCCTGCGCCGCTACATGCCCCAGCGCAGCGCGGCCGTATGTACCGGTGCATCCCACCAAACAGCCGCCTCGTCGTCGAGCATGCTCAGCGTGATCGAACAGCCGGCCATGTCGAGCGAGGTCACATAGGATCCGACCAGCGAACGGGCCACCGTCACGCCGTGCTTCTCGAAGATTTTGCGGGCGCTGTTGTACATCAGATAGAGCTCCATCAACGGTGTGCCGCCAAAGCCGTTGACGAAGAGTAGCGCCTGGCCTCTGGCACCGTCGCCCAGGTCACCCAGGATTGCGGTACAGATCTCCTCGGCGATAGCATCGGCGCTCTTCAATGTGTCGCGCCGCCTTCCGGGCTCGCCATGGATGCCAACCCCGAACTCCATCTCGCCGTCGCCGATATCGAAGGTCGGCTTGCCCGCCGCCGGCACGGTGCAACTGGTCAGCGCCACGCCCATCGAGCGCGTCGCGCCGTTGACGCGCTCGCCCAGCGCCTTCAACGGCTCCAGTGGCATGCCTTGTTCGGCTGCCGCGCCGACGATTTTCTCGACCACCAGCGTACCGGCGACGCCGCGCCGGCCGGTGGTGTAGGACGAGTTTTCGACCGCGACGTCGTCATTGGTCACGATTTGCATCACGCCTTCCGTCATTTCAGCGGCCATGTCGAAATTCATCACGTCGCCCTCGTAGTTCTTGACGATGAACAGGCAGCCGGCGCCCGTATTGACGGCTTCGGCCGCCGCCATCATCTGGTCAGGCGTCGGCGAGGTGAATACCTGGCCGGGGCAGGCGGCATCCAGCATGCCATGCCCGACGAACCCGCCATGCAGCGGCTCGTGACCCGAGCCGCCACCGGAGATCAGCGCCACCTTGCCCGGCTTGAGCACCTTGCGGCGGACAAATTTGTGCTCCTCGCCAAGCGCCAGGATGTCGGCATGCGCGGCAACGAAGCCGTCGAGGCTCTCGGTCAGCACCGTATCGACCGAATTCAGAAATTTCTTCATGGCTGTCCTCCCGAAATAGCCCAGCGTCAGCTGCCCTTGCCGGCGATGCTGGTGATCTTCTGGATGAAATCGTTGACCGCCCGGTCGAGCGCCGCGTTCTGCTTGTCGTCGCCGAAATCGGGAACGATCAGCGAGACATGGCGTGTCTTGCGCATGCCTGCAGCCAGCGACATCTTTCCCGGATGCGCCCGATGATATGCGTCAAGGAAATGATCGCGTTCGGCCGAGCTGAAATGGCAGACCGAGAAGATAGCCGGCAAATGCTTCGATGGTATCGGCGTCGAATAGGCCGGGCTGGAAATCTGCGTGACGAAGCTGCGGTGCTTGCCCAGCGCGTCGGCGAGGCGCTGGCGCATGCCGGATGGGCGCTGGTCGATCACCTGCGACAGGATCGTCTTGTAGGCGCGGATCGCCTCTTCGGGGCCGGATTGCGACGCCTTGTCTGCCATGCCGGGGCCTAGATCGAAACGTCCGCGATGGCCGCCTTAGCCATCGCGAGTTGGGCGGGAGCGACGGAGAGGTCACGCAGGCCGGCTTCGAGCAGCGCCGGGATCGAGGCGGGGTCGCCGCCGGCATCGCCACACAGGCTGACCGGGATATTATGCTCGCGGCCGAAGGCGGCAACGGAGGCGATCAGCCGGAGCACGGCCGGGTGCCTGACGGAATTCAGATGTGCGACAGAAATGTTGTCGCGAGCGGCGGCCATCACGTATTGGGTCAAATCATTCGAACCGATCGAGAAGAAGGCGGCCCTGGCGAATGCCTCCGGCGCAATCGCCACCGACGGCACCTCGACCATGATACCAAGCGGCGGCATTTTTTGCGCGATGCCGCACGCCAAAAGGTCAGCCTGCTCCTCTGCGAACAGCGCGGTGGCGCGTCCATACTCTTCCGGGACGGCGATCATCGGGAACATCACCTTCAGATTGCCGTGCATGGCGGCGCGTAGCAAGGCGCGGATCTGCACGCGAAAGACCTCTGGGCGCGCCAGCGACAGCCTGATCCCGCGCAGGCCAAGGAATGGATTACCTTCCTCGACGGTCAGGCCCGGCACAGGCTTATCGCCGCCCGCATCGACGGTACGGATCGTTACCGGCCTGTCGCCTGCCCATTCCAGCACTTTGCGGTAGGCGCGATATTGCGTCTCCTCGTCCGGCAGTGTCTTGCCGAACAGGAATTCGGTCCGCATCAGCCCGACACCGTCGCAGGTCGCGACATCGATGGTGTCGACATCGGACGGATCGGCAATATTCACCTGCATCCGGACCGCTATGCCGGTCTTCGTTGCCGCCGGCCTTGTCAGATAGGCTGCCGCTTTGCCGCGATGCGCTGCGAAAGACAACGACGATCGCCGGAATATGGCGATCTCCGCTTTCGAAGGCGCCAACACGATGCCGCCATGTTCGGCATCGAGCAGTGCGATTCCGGTAAGGTGAGCCGGCGAAGCACCGGGCCCGGCCACCCCATGCGCCACGAGTCCAAGCCCCACCACCATTGGCACGCCGCGCGAGCGTGCCAGCATTGCGACATGACTTGCGGCACTTCCGGCTGTAAGTGCTATGCCGCCGCCGGCACTCCAGTCGGTTTCGAGGAAGCGCGTCGGTGCGATATCCTCGCCGTAGAAGATCGCACCCGCCGGTGCGGCAATGTCGCCGCCCCCGGTCAGCGCGCGCAGCACCTGGTCGCGTATATCGCGCATATCGGCCGCACGCGCCCGGAAATAGTCCTGGTCGGATGTTTCATAGCCGGCGATCTCGGCGTCGAGCGCTGTTCGCCAAGCCACATCAGCAGCCATGCCCTCGGCGATGTGCGAAAAAGCCGGGCCGGTCAGCGCGTCGTCCTCCAGTATGGCGAGCTGGAATTCGAGGATCCCGGCCGCCTCGCTGTCGCTGGTTTCGATCAATGTCGCGAGCCGGCCTGCGGCAATGGAGATGGCGGCCTCAAGCGCCGCTTTCTCGTCCGCGGCAGTCGCCTTGCGGACATAACGCACAGTAGCCTGGTCCAGATCGAACAGCGGCCCCTCGGCATAGCCGGCCGATGCCGAAATGCCCTGCAGCCTAAGCGGTTCGGGCATGGTCCTTGCCTTCGTCGAAATCGCGCCGCACCAGCTCGACCAGCGCGCCGACCGCCTCACCGGCGCCGTCCCCTCTGGCTCTGATATGCAGGACAGTACCTTTCGGCGCTTTCGCAGCCATTACCTTAACGATGCTCTTGGCGTCGAGCCACGGTCCGTTGGCGGCGAGCGCAATCTCGATGTCGGCCGAAAACGTCTTGGCAAGCTTGGTGAACTTCACCGAAGGACGCGCATGCAGTCCCACCTCATGGGTGATCAGGACGCTGGCTTCGGCTGCTGCGGACATGCTTGTCAAAATTCCCGTTCATTCACGACGGCGACAATTCGTGCGCCGTCGCCACCACTTCCTTGAGCGAGGCGCCGCCGGAAGCCTCGGTCGCCGCCATCACCGCGCCTTCGACGATCGGCGCATTGCAGACGATGATCTTCTGGGCGCGTGGTTCGCCGATCATCTCGACCGCCATCTCGCTATTGGTCTCGGCACCGCCGAGATCGACGAGGATCGCGACACCCGCCTCCGACCAAGCCTTGTCGATGGCGCCCATGATCGCCTCGACGTTGGTTCCCAGCCCGCCATGGCCGTTTCCGCCGCACCATGCAAGCGGCACTTCGTTGCCAACCATCTGCCGCACCATGTCGGCGGTGCCTTCGGCGACCAG
Source organism: Mesorhizobium sp. M1328 (assembly GCF_040318075.1). Lineage (NCBI taxonomy): Bacteria > Pseudomonadati > Pseudomonadota > Alphaproteobacteria > Hyphomicrobiales > Phyllobacteriaceae > Mesorhizobium > Mesorhizobium sp. M1328. The sequence continues at coordinate 32,624 of NZ_JAMYLO010000020.1, forward strand.
CGGCGAATGCGATACGATGACGATGCCGACATTGCTCATGCGCGCCTCTCGATTGCTTCGGCTACGGCCCGCACCAGAAGCGCGGTCGAGCGTGCGCCGGCATCCATATGACCGATCGAACGGTCGCCAAGGAATGAGGCGCGCCCACGCAACGCCTTCATCGGCACGGTCGCCTCGGCTGCACTGTCGGCAATGTTGACGATGTCCGCTGCCGTCTTTCCCTGCAGGAGGGCCTCATGCACCGGCTGCAGCACGTCGAGCATGGTCTTTTGCCCGGCCTGCGACTTGCCTCTGGCGGCCACCGCTTCGATAGCCTTGCCGAAGGCCGCCGCCAGATTGGCGCGATCCGGCGCGGCGGAAATCTCGTTGCCGAGCGCCATGAACAGCGTGCCGAACAAGGGACCGGAGGCTCCGCCGACGGTCATCACCAGCTTGGTGCCGATCGCCTTCAGCGCCTCGGGCAACGGCTTTGCCGCGAACGCACCGGCCTCGGCTCGCACGGCCTCGAAGCCGCGTTTCATGTTGAGCCCATGGTCGCCGTCGCCGATCGCCTGGTCGAGCCTGGTCAGCTCTTCGGCATGGGCGGCGATGGTGTTTGCCGACGCCTCGATCAGCCTGGAGAGATCCGCTACCGCCATGTCACCCATGCTCCTGGCCCCTGCGCCGCCGGCAGTACGAGAAAATTGCATATCCGGCAATTGAAGCATTCTTTTCCCCAGTCAAGCGGGTTCGAGCAACGCGGCGAGGGCAGTGAAGACCTCGGCGACGGCAAAGGCGCCGGGGTCGACCACGCCGTCGAGCTGGCTGCCAATATAGGCGGACCGCCCGGCCTTGGCCTTGCGCATGGCCGCGGTGGCCTCGGCTCCGCGTTGCGCCGCGACCGCCGCATCTTCCAGACTCCCCCTATCCAGCGCCCTCAAGGCGGGTTCCAGGGCATCGATCATCGTGCGATCGCCGATCCTCGCTCCGCCATAGAAGGACATCCGATCCAGGCCGGCGAGAAGTGCCTTGGGAGGCGTTTCGCCAGACTGCAGCGCCTGCGCGGCGGCGGTGAAGAAGATCGACAACAGCACGCCGCTAGAGCCGCCCATGCTGGCGCTCAGGATGTCGCCGACGGCGGCGAGCGTTGCGGCAGGGTCGGCGAGCGGCAGTGTCGCAACGCGGCCAAGCACGCTGCGCGCACCGGCCGCCACAGTCGATCCGGTGTCGCCGTCTCCAGCCTTGGCGTCCAGTCCGTTCAACGCGCCTTCAAGCGAGATCAGCCGTTCGCAGACCGCGACCACCAGCCGCTCGGTGCGCGCGTCCTGGCTGGCTTTCGACGCGTTGTCCGGGCCGGCAGCTTTGGCCACCGGCACGACGCTCGTTGGGCGAACGGCTCTTGCCGGCAGCCAGGCGTGAGGGCCGACCGGCGCCCGCAAGGCTGCTTCGCGCGGCGCATCGAGCCGGATCAGCGACAGAGAAAAGCCGTTCATGTTGAGCGCGGTCATAAGCTGCCCGGGCCCGATCGTCAGCGTCACCTTTCGTGCCAGCGGTGAAGCCAACACCGCATTGGCGACAAGCAACATTTCCAGCGGTGGCACCGAACCGAGATTATTGATCAGCAAGGCGTAGTCGCTGGCGGGATCGAGCCGCGCGGCAAGGCGCTCCGACATGATCGCAACCAGCGCTTCGGCACTTTGCACCGCAATCCGCTCAACGCCCGGTTCGCCATGGATGCCGAGGCCGAGTTCAGCGTCCTCGGCGCCAAATCTTTCGTCATGGCTCTGGCCGGGGATCGAGCAGGATGACAGCGATATGCCGAGGGAAACGATGTCCGCCGCCGCGGCCCGCGCCGCCGCGGCAACCCCCGCCAGATCAACGCCTGCTTCCGACAGATGGCCGGCGATCTTGTGAACGAACAAGGTGCCGGCAACGCCACGCGGCTGGGCAATGTCAGGGAGGGCAATGTCGTCGGCGACGATCACCATCTCGACGCGGAAGCCTTCGGCGCGCGCCTTCTCGGCGGCCAAGCCGAAGTTGAGGCGATCGCCGGTATAGTTCTTGACGATCAGCAGGCATCCGGCGGGACCGGTCACCGTGCGGATGGCGGCCAATACCGCTTCCACGCTCGGCGAAGCAAAGATCTCGCCCGAAACCGCCGCCGTCAGCATGCCCATGCCGACGAAACCGGCATGCGCGGGTTCGTGCCCGGCCCCGCCGCCGGAAATGACCGCGACCTTGGTCTTATCCCAGTCCGCGCGGAGAATGACCTTGATCTCGGGATAGCCGTCGAGGCGAGCGAGATCGCCGGCGCCGGTCGTGCCGAGAAAGCCGTCCAGGGCCTCAGTTACGATCGTATCCCTGCGATTGAAAAAATGCTTCATCGAATTGGTCCAGTCCGGTGCCCGAAATTGCCGGTTGAAAGGTGCCAGGAAAACACTCGCGCAGCGCTCACATCAGCCGTCGCCCATCGGCGCCGAAATACAGCGGCGAGCGATAGCGGATCATGATCTTGTCGCCCTGCGCCAGGTCGGTGTCGGGGTCGGTCAGCGTCACCAGCTTCTTGGTCCCCACCGTCACGTGCAGATGGTTCTGGTCGCCGAGATGCTCGACCCAATCGACGACGCCGTCGGCATGGCCGTTCGCGGCCTTCTCGATCGAAAGATGTTCGGTACGCGCACCGATTGTCTTGGTTCCCGCCGGCGCGCCGCCATCCGGCAGCAAGCCGACCGGCAACAAATTGATGGCCGGTTGGCCGAGCCTTGCCGCGACGTGAAGGTTTGCCGGCTCAGAATAGATCGTGCGCGGGGAACCAATCTGCACCAGCACGCCGTCGGCGAGGATGCCGATGCGGTCGGCCATGGTCATCGCTTCGATCTGGTCGTGTGTGACGTAGAGCATTGTAGCGCCGAGTTCGGCCTGGATGCGCTTCAGCTCGAGCCTGAGATCGGCGCGCAGCTTGGCGTCGAGCGACGACAGCGGCTCGTCCATCAGGTAGATCGACGGCTTGCGCACCAAAGCGCGGCCGATGGCGACGCGCTGCATCTCGCCGCCCGAGAGTTTGGTCGAGCGATTATTCAGCTTGTGGTGGATGCGCACCATCTTGGCCACATCCTCGACGCGGCGGCGGATCTGGTCCTCCGGCATTTTCCGCGCCGGCGAGCGCAGCGGAAAGGCGAGGTTGTCGTAGACCGACAGATGCGGATAGAGCGAATATTGCTGGAACACGAAAGCGGTGTCGCGCTCGGCCGGCGACAGCGTCGTCGTGTCGTGGCCGGCAATATGGATCGAGCCCGCTTCGGGCCGCTCCAGCCCGGCGATCAGCCTGAGCGTCGTCGTCTTGCCGGCGCCGGTCGGCCCGAGCAGCACGACGAATTCGCCGTCGGCGATATGCAGGTCGAGATTGTCGACGGCGACATGCTCGCCAAAAACCTTGGTCACGCCTTTGATGTGAACGTCAGCCATGATGCGCTCTCCCCTGGGAGGCCGAGTCATGGATTTCGGTGCGCACCGCACGGCCGGATCCTTTTGCGAACAGCGACAGCCGCGCGCTGCTCAGCGCCAGGCCGACATGATCGCCCGGATTGAGCCGGATTTCGGCCGGCACCCTGGCCTTGATGATGCCGTCTGCCGTCTCCACCGCCACAATCTGCGTGGTGCCGAGATATTCGGTGCCATAAATGGCGCCGCGCAGCTTCGAAGCGTCGTCGAAACGGATGTGCTCCGGCCGGATGCCAAGCGCCATCTCGGCCGGCGCAACATCCTCGCGCACCTCCGGCACGGCCACCTTCGCGCCTTGCACAACAATTTCCCTGGTACCCTTTGAAAGCCCGCCGCCGAAGCTGAGGAAATTCATCGGCGGCGAGCCGATGAAGTCGGCGACGAACATCGTTGCCGGCCGATCGTAGATCTCACGCGGCGTGCCGAACTGCTCGATGACGCCATGGTTCATCACCGCGATCTTGTCGGCCATCGACATCGCTTCCATCTGGTCATGCGTGACATAGACGGTGGTGGCGTGGATGCGGTTGTGCAGTTCGCGCAGCTCATGGACCATCAGGTCGCGGAATTCGGTGTCGAGCGTGCCGAGCGGCTCGTCCATCAGGAAACACTTTGGCCGCCGCACGATGGCGCGGCCGAGCGCAACGCGCTGGCGGTCGCCGCCGGCAAGCCCGGAGACGGATTTGTTAAGCAGATGGTCGATCCGCAAAAGCTTCGCCGTCTCTTCCACCCTGGCCCGGATTTCGGCGCCTGGCATGCCTTGCGCCAGCAGTGGAAAGCCGATGTTCTTCCGCACATTCATGTGCGGATAGAGCGCGAACAGCTGGAAGACGAAGGCGATGTCGCGCTCGCGGGCACGCCGCATGGTGACGTCCTCGCCGCCAAGCAGGATCTTGCCGCCGGTCGGCAGTTCGAGCCCGGCGATCATGCGAAGCGTCGTCGTCTTGCCGCAGCCCGACGGCCCCAGCATGACGAAGAATTCGCCGTCCTCGACGACGAAGTTGGAATCTTGCACGGCGACGAAATCGCCGAATGCCTTCCTCAGATGTTCCACCCTGATCTCGGCCATCGTCTACTCCGGAAATTTCGAGACGATGATGAACATCGCCGTGCCGGCCAGCATGGTGATGAAGGAATAGGTGTAGAGCGCCAGCGCGAAGGGTTGGAACAGCATCAGGAAGCCGATGGCGATGATCGCGGTGGCGACGTTTTCCATCAGCCCGCGCCTGGCCCAGACGGGCCAGCGCGATTTGCGTTTAGTGGTCAGGTTCATTTGCGCACCGCGCCGAAGGTGATGCCGCGCAACAATTGCTTGCGAAGCAGGATGGTGAAGACCAGGATCGGCACCAGGAAGATCGTCGTGCCGGCAGCTACCGCCGGCCAGTCCTGGCCGCCTTCGCCAATGATGGTCGGGATGAAGGGCGGCGCGGTCTGCGCCGTGCCCGAAGTCAGCAGCGCGGCGAAGGCATATTCGTTCCAGGCAAAGATCAGGCAGAAGATGGCTGTTGCGGCAATGCCGGTGGTCGCCTGCGGCAGCACGGTCCGCCAGAACGCCTGCAGCCTGGTGTAGCCGTCGATCATCGCCGCTTCTTCGTATTCGCGCGGGATCTCGTCGATGAAGCCTTTCAGCAGCCACACCGCCAAGGACACGTTGACGGCCGTATAGAGCAGGATCATGCCGAGCGCCGTGTCCGACAGGCCAAGCTCGCGATACATCAGGTAGATGGGAATCGCGACCGCGATCGGCGGCATCATGCGCGTCGACAGGATGAAGAACAAAAGGTCGTCGGCGAGCGGCACTTTGAAGCGCGAAAAACCGTAGGCCGACAGCGTGCCGAGGAACACCGCGCAGAAGGTCGAGCCGAAGGCGATGATCAGCGAATTGACGAAGCGCGGCATGAAGTTCGACGGGCCGGCGATGACCATATTGCGCTTGCGCACCGTCGCATCGCAGAGGCCGGCCGCTGGCCCCAGCGAGTTGATGTATTCCGGCGTCTGCCTGGTCCGCGTCGTGAACAGGTTGCAATAGCCTTCGAGGCTGGGCTGGAACAGGATCTTCGGCGGGTAGGCGATCGAATCCGGCGGCGTCTTGAAGCTGGTGGCGAAGATCCACAGCAGCGGCACGATCGAGATCAGCGCGTAGACGGCGATGATCGTGCCGGCGACGCGCTTCGACGTGGCCGACGGTGCGACAACGGAGTGGGCTGACGTCAGGCTCATCTCTGCTTCACCTTGTTCAGCGCCTTGACGTAGATGTTGGCCAGCCCGAACACCGCGACGAACAGGATGATGGCGAAGGCCGAGGAATAGCCCGTCCGCCAGCTTTCGAAGGCCTGCCGCTTCAGCGTGATCGAGGCCACTTCGGTGGTCGATCCCGGCCCGCCGCCGGTGAGCAAATTGACCATGTCGAACATCTTGAAGTTCTCGATGCCGCGAAACAGCACCGCCAGCATGATGAAGGGCAGCGCCATCGGCAGTGTGATCGACCAGAACTGCCGCCAGTTGGAGGCGCGGTCGACCTCGGCCGCTTCGTAGATGTATTCGGGGATCGAGCGCAGGCCGGCGAGGCAGATCAGCATCACGTAAGGCGTCCACATCCAGGTGTCGACGATGATGATCGACCATGGCGCCAGTGACACGTTGGAGAGCATGCTGATCTGCGTTGCCGGGATGCCGGTGACGAACGAAACGGCGTAGGCGAACAGCCCGATCTGCGGCTCGTAGAGGAAGCGCCAGAAATTACCGACCACCGCCGGCGACAGCATCATCGGCACCAGGATGATTGTCGTCCAGAAGGCGTGGCCACGAAACTTACGGTCGATCAGCCAGGCCAGCGTGAAGCCGATCAGCGTCTGCAGCAGGATGGTCCAGAACACGAAATGCGCCGTCGTCTGCATGGCGATCCAGATGTCCTGGTCGGCGAGGATGCGCTTGTAGTTGGCCAGCCCGAGATTCTTCACAACCTCGTTGGGGCGATTGGCGCGAAAATTGGTGAAGGACAGATAGATTGCCCAGAACAGCGGAAAGATGTTGATGGCTAGAAGCAACAGGATCGTCGGCGAGATGAACAGCCAGGCGAGGCCCTTGTCGCTGATGCCCCGGACCTTGCGGGCCAACGGCTCGGGCGTAGCCCGGGCAACGCTGTCCGCCGTCCGATTGAGCATGGTCAGTCCCGCTTCGGTCACTTGGTTCGTCTCGACAATGGAATTTATCTGAACTGTGTCCCGTGCCAAGGGTGGCACGGGACGGTTCGGTCATGGGCTCGGGAGGAGCCGGTTACATTTTGCCGTCGTCCTGGAAGACCTCGGTCCAGTCCTTGACGAGGCCGTCGAGGGCATCCTTGGCCGAGCCTTGCCCGGCGACGACATAGTCGTGGAAGCGCTTCTGCGACGCCTGCAGCAGCGGCGCGTAGCTCGGCTCGGCCCAGAAGTCCTTCACGATTGCCATCGAGTCGAGGAAGGTCTGCGCATAGGGCTGGCTGGCCGGGAAGCCCGGGTCCTTGACAACCGCGTTGAGGCAGGAATAGCCGCCGAGCGACCACCATTTGGACTGCACGTCCTTGTTGGCGAACCATTTGATGTATTTGAGCGCGGCTTCCTGCTTGTCGGAATAGGAGACCACCGAGATGCCCTGGCCGCCGAGCTGGGCGAACTGGTCGCCGTCCGGACCTTTGGGATTGACGAAATAGCCGATCTTGTCGCCGCCGACATTCTCGTCCTTCTGCAGGCCTGGCCAGGTGAAGGCGAAGTTCATGTGCATTGCCACCTGGCCGGATTTGAAGGCATCGACGCCTTCGCCCATGTAGCTGTTCGAGGCGCCGGGAGGGGTGCAGCAATCGTAGAGGGCTTTGTAGAACTCCAGGCCCTTCACCGATTTATCGGAGTTGACGAAGCCTTCCATCTCGTAGGGCTTTTTCGGGTTTTCGTACTGGAAGCCGAAGCTGTAGAGCACGTCCATGGCGCCCATGGTGATGCCTTCCGAGCCGCGCTCTGTGTAGATCGACGCGCCATAGACGGTCTTGCCGTCGATGTCGCGCTTCTGGAAGAATTCGGCGATCTGCTTCAGCTGGTCGAAGGTCGTCGGCGGGCCAAGATCCCAGCCGTACTTTTCCTTGAATTCCTTCTGCAGCTCCGGCTTAGAGAACCAGTCCTTGCGGTAAGTCCAGCCGACGACGTCGCCCATGGCCGGCAGCGCCCAGTAATTCGGCGAGTTCTTCGGCCATTCCGAGTAGCCGACGACGGTCGCCGGCACGAAATCGTCCATGCTGATCTTCTCCTTGTCGAAGAAGTCGTTCAGCTTGACGTAATGGCCGTTCTCGGCGGCACCGCCGATCCACTGGCTGTCGCCGATGATGAGGTCGCACAGCTTGCCGTGCGAATTCAGCTCGTTGAGAAAGCGGTCGGCATAGTTGGTCCACGGCACGAATTCGAATTTCATGCCGATGCCGGTTTCCTTGGTGAAGTCCTTGGACAATTCCACAAGCGCGTTGGCTGGGTCCCAGGCTGCCCAGCAAAGCGTCAGATCTTCTGCCTGCGCGACGTTCGAAACGGCTGTCGACGCAAAGAGTGTCGAGGCCAGTCCCAACGTCAGTTTCAAGGTCGATTTCATGCCTTCCTCCCATTTGCGAAACGCGTCCGGATGACGGTTTCAAGAGCCCGCTAAACCCCTCCTCCGGGGCCCAAACACAACGACGCGGCGGCGCACCGGATGTTTAGTAATTTGTTTAGTGATGCAATTTTTACTAAACAAGGCAAGCGAATTCGTTGCTGCATCGCAGCATGCTGGATAGGAAAGCAACGTGAGAAGTTGCGGCGACCTGCCTAGGTCACCGTCTTGTTGCTGACCGCCACCGGACGGATCACCGGGGCCAGCGGCACCAGCGCGCGGATATCGGCGAAGGGGAAGACCGGCTCGAAGCGGAAGGCCTCGGCGAACGATCCGGCTGGGCCGTTGCACTGGCCGGCGCGAAAGGCGTTCTGCGTGCGCGCCGCGTCGACGAAACGCTCGGGATCCTGCGACTGGTGCGCCCGGATCGCCTCCGCCTTGAGATCGAAATACCTGGAGGTATCGACGTAGTGCGTTGGCGAAAACCCGGTGCCGGCGAACGTGTCGGCATGCAGCACCGGCACGGAAAATGATGCCGCGATGCGCATGCCATCCGACAGCGCGCGGTGGTCGCCATGATAATCGTTCGGCGCATGGGTGATCGCCAGATCCGGCCCCATCTCGCCAATCAGTGCTTTCAGCGCCCCGATCAGCGCGGCATCCGCCACCAGCGCGCCATCGGGAAAGTCGAGGAAGCGCGGCGTCACGCCAAGCAGGCCGGCCGCCGCCGTCGCCTCTTTGCGGCGCGTGCGGGCAAGCGCGGCCGGATCGCCGTAGCCGCCCCTGGCGCCATCCGTGGCTATGGCAAAAAAGAGTTCTGCGCCTTGCGCGGCATAGGCCGCCATCGTACCGAACATGAAGATCTCGATGTCGTCCGGATGCGCGCCAAGCGCCAGTATCTTCACTCTCATCTCTCCCGGAAACGGAAAAACGTGCCCAACGGAATTCTGCTCGCTCTCATCGCCTATGCAAGCTATTCGTGCAGCGACGCCGTTGTCAAAAGCCTGGGCGGGCAGTTCAACGTCTTCGAGATCGGCTTCTTCTCGACATTGTTTGCCGGCTGCTTTCTGCTCTTTGCCAGGCCGCCAAGCGAGCGCTGGCGCGATTTCTGGCGCACGACCCGGCCGTGGGCGGTACAGGCCCGCGCCTGGGCCGGCATCGCCTCGGGCGTGCTCAGCGTCTATGCCTTCACCACCATCCCGCTGGCAGAAGTCTATGCGCTCATCTTCCTGGCGCCGCTGTTCGTCACCATCCTGGCTACGCTGGTCCTCAAGGAGAAGGTCGGCCCATGGCGATGGCTGGCGGTCGTCGCCGGCTTTGCCGGGGTCATGCTGGTCGTCAGGCCTGGGTTTCGCGAGTTGCAGCTTGGTCATCTGGCGGCGTTCATCATCGCCTTCCTGGCCGCCACCAATGTCATCCTGATGCGTTCGCTGGCCGCGCAGGAAAAGCGCACGACGATGCTCGGCGTGCTGATCGGCTACGGCCTGCTCTTCAACGGCGTCGGTGCGGCGGCCACCTCGTTCTCGCTGCCGGATGGCAGGCAATGGGCGTGGCTGGTGCTCGCCGGCGCCTTTACCGCCGGCGGTCAGCTGCTGCATCTGCTGGCGATCAAATACGCACCGGCCAACCGCATCGCGCCAACGCATTATTCGCAGATCGTCTGGGCGGTGATTCTAGGTGCGCTGTTCTTCAGGGAATATCCCGATTTTCTGTCGCTGGTCGGCTTGGCCGTGGTCGGTGGTTCCGGTCTGCTGACGATGGTGCGCGAGGAGGTGCGGCTCGGCACCGTGCGCTGGAACCCGTTTTCGCGGACCAGGCTTTGAGTCGGCGCGGAGGTTGCGCCGCGACCGCCACCGCTGATATGCGGTCGCTGCCAACTGGCTGCACATCCTTGGGACAATGACCACAAAACCTTTGCCGGAACTGCCGGTCTCCGCTGTCTTGCCGGCGCTCAATGAAGCGCTCGGCCATGGCAATAGCGCCGTGCTGGTGGCGCCGCCCGGTGCCGGCAAGACGACGCTGGTTCCACTGGTGCTGCTCCACGCTGAATGGCTCGGCGCCGGAAAAATCATTCTGCTCGAGCCGCGCCGCCTCGCCGCCCGCGCTGCCGCCCGCCGCATGGCCGAATTGCTTGGCCAAGAGCCCGGCGAAACCGTCGGCTATGCCATGCGCATGGAAAACCGCACTTCCGCAAAGACCAGGATTCTCGTCGTCACCGAAGGCGTGCTGTCCCGCATGATCCTCGACGATCCCGAGCTGCCCGGTGTTTCGGCGGTGCTATTCGACGAGTTCCACGAGCGCTCGCTCGACGGCGATTTCGGGCTGGCGCTGGCCCTCGACGTGCAAAGTGCGCTGAGGCCCGACCTCAGATTGCTGGTGATGTCGGCGACGCTCGATGGCGCGCGTGTCGCAAAATTGCTGTCCGGCGCGCCGGTGATCGAGAGCGCAGGCCGCGCCTTCCCGGTCGACATCCGCTATGACGAGCGGCCGGCCGGCGTCACCATCGAGGATGCGATGGCCAGGGCGATCCGCTCGGCGCTTGCCGGGGAGGAGGGCAGCGTGCTCGCTTTCCTGCCCGGCCAGCGCGAGATCGAGCGCACCGCCGAGCGGCTGGCGGGCAAGGTAGGCGCCGACACCGACATCGTGCCGCTCTACGGCATGCTCGACAACAAGGCGCAGGACGCGGCGATCAAGCCGGCGCCGCCCGGCCGCCGCAAGGTGGTGCTGGCGACATCGATCGCCGAAACCTCCATCACCATCGACGGCGTGCGCGTCGTCATCGATTCCGGCCTGTCGCGGCTGCCGCGCTATGAGCCGGCGAGCGGCCTGACGCGGCTGGAGACGGTGCGTGCTTCCCGCGCTTCCGCCGACCAGCGCGCCGGCCGTGCCGGGCGCACACAGCCGGGCGTCGCCATCCGGCTATGGCGGGCCGAGCAGACGGCGGCCCTGCCGGCCTTCACGCCGCCGGAAATCCTCGAGGCCGATCTTTCCGGCCTGTTGCTCGATTGCGCCGCTTTCGGCGTCGCCGATCCGACCAGCCTGTCCTTCCTCGACCCCCCGCCGGCTCCGGCGCTCACCGAGGCGAGGGCGCTGCTGCGCGCCCTCGATGCTGTCGATGCGGCAGGACGCCTGACGGATGCCGGTGCCGCGATGCGCAGGCTGGCGCTACCGGTTCGGCTCGCCCACATGGTCGCCGAGGCGGCAAGGACCGGCCAGGCGCTCGAGGCGGCGATGCTCGCCGTGCTGCTCACTGAGCGTGGCCTTGGCGGCGACGGCGCCGATCTCGAACGGCGACTGATGCGCTTTCACGCCGAAAAATCGCCGCGTGCCACCGCTGCCCGGCAGCTGGCCGAGAGGTTGGCAAAGCAGGCTTCACCCTCCCCCTCGAGGGGAGGGTCGGCGAGTGAGTTGAGCGCAGCGAAGCGAGGGAGACGGGGCGGGGTCGCCGATGGCGTGCCCGGACCGACCCCACCCCGATCCGCTACGCGCATCGACGCGCCGGGGCGAGCCGCGGGTCTCGCCCGTCCTTCGGACCCCCTCAAGGGGGAGGGCAGCACCGCCGGGGCGCTCCTCATCCATGCCTGGCCGGATCGGGTCGCCAAAGCGCGCGGCGAGCGTGGTCGCTTCGTGCTTGCCAACGGCTCGGGCGCCATGCTCGACGCCTCCGATCCGCTGGCCGGCGAGATCTGGCTCGTCGTCGCCGACCTGCAGGGCAAGGCGCAGAACGCCCGCATCACCGCAGCGGCAGCCATCGATGAGACGGATATCCGTGCCGCGCTGGCGGAAAAGATCGAGACCCGCCGGGAGGTGAGCTTCGACCGCGACAGGCGCGCGGTGCGGGTGCGCGAAACGGTTCGCCTCGGCGCCATCATGTTGTCCGAACGCATGCTGCCGGCGCCGACCGGTGCCGACGCAGACAGCGCCATTCTCGGCGCCTTGCGCGAACACGGCCTGTCCCTGTTGCCGTGGAACAGGGAGGCGGAGACGTTGCGGCAGCGGCTCGGCTGGCTGCATCGCGGCCTTGGCGCACCATGGCCCAATGTCTCCGATGCCGCGCTCGTCGAGCGCCTCGACGACTGGCTGCTGCCATTCCTTTCCGGTGCCAAATCCTTTGCGGCAATCGATCCCAGCGTGCTTTCGCAAGGCCTGATGACGCTGGTACCGCACGAATTGCAACGCAAGATCGACATATTGGCGCCGACCCACTTCGACGCTCCGTCGGGCAGCCGGCTGCCGATCCGTTATGACGGTGAATGGCCGGTGCTGGCGATCCGCGTGCAGGAACTGTTCGGCCTCGACCGGCATCCGGCGATCGCCAACGGCACTGTGCCGCTGACGCTCGAATTGCTGTCGCCGGCACATCGGCCGATCCAGACGACGCGCGACCTGCCCGGCTTCTGGCGCGGCTCCTGGGCCGATGTCCGGGCAGAGATGCGCGGCCGCTATCCCAGGCACGTATGGCCGGAGAACCCGCTTCTCGCCGCCGCCACCAGCCGAGCCAAGCCGCGCGGTACCTGATGCTTCCAGACTGTCATCCTGAACCGAGGGCCAGCTTCGGCGGTTTTCGGAAAAGACCTCCGGCTGTTTCCCCTCTATAATCGTCGGCCATGATAAACATCCTGCACGCACCCGACTTCCAGCAAAGCCAGCGGCTGCGCCTCAACACGCTGATCAGGTTGCGCTGGCTTGCCATCGTCGGCCAGAGCCTGACCGTGCTTGTCGTCGCTTACGGGCTGAAATTTCCGCTGCCGGTCAGCATGTGTTTTGCGCTGATCGCCTGTTCGGCCTGGATGAACCTTTTGCTGACCTTCCGCTATCCGGCGGCGCATCGGCTTACACCGTTCTCGGCCTTCGCCATCCTGACCTTCGACAGCCTGCAGCTTGCCGGCCTGCTCTACATGACCGGCGGCCTCACCAATCCGTTTTCGCTGCTGATGACCGTGCCCGTCGTCGTCTCGGCGACGTCGCTGCCGCTGCGGCTGACCGCCATGCTCGGCGCGCTGGTGATCGTGGCGGCGACGCTGCTGGTTTTTTACCACCTGCCGCTGCCCTGGCATGAGGGCGCGCCATTGGCGATGCCGTTCGTCTATGTCGCCGGCATGTGGATGGCGGTGTTCTGCTCCATCGCCTTTACCGCGATCTATGCCTTCCGGGTGGCCGAGGAGGCGCGGCTGCTTGCCAACGCGCTTGCCGCCACGGAATTGGTGTTGCAGCGAGAGCAGCATCTCTCGGCCCTCGACGGCCTCGCCGCGGCCGCCGCGCACGAGCTCGGCACGCCGCTCGCCACCATCACGCTTGTCGCCAAGGAGATGGAGAAGGCGCTTGGCGAAGATCCGAAATACGGCGAGGACGTGAAGCTGCTGCGTTCGCAGAGCGAGCGCTGCCGCGAAATCCTGAAGCGCCTGACCAGCCTTTCCTCCGAGAGCGAGGTGCACCTCTCGCGTCTGCCGCTGACCTCGCTGGTCGAGGAAGTGACGGCGCCGCACCGCGATTTCGGCATTTCGATCAAGCTTCGGCCGGGCGAGCGCATTGGCCCGGAACCGGTGGGCCGGCGCAATCCCGGCGTCATTTACGGCCTCGGCAATCTGGTCGAGAACGCCGTCGACTTTGCCCGCAAAAACGTCACCATACGCTGGAAATGGAATGAGGCCGCCGTCAGCTTCTCGATCATCGACGACGGGCCGGGCTTTCCGCCGGAGATCATCGACCGCATCGGCGAACCTTATATGTCGACGCGCCAGGGCACCGAAGCCGGCGGCGGCCTCGGCCTCGGCCTGTTCATCGCCAAGACCTTGCTCGAACGCTCCGGCGCGACGCTCGATTTCCGCAATTCAAGCGAGCCCGGCGAGGGCGCTATCGTGCAGATATCGTGGCCGCGCAGCGTCTTCCTCAATCCCGAGCAGGCTTCGGCCACCATGTTCGACACGGCCTAAATTGGACAATACCGTTGCGAAACTATATTTGCGTAAAAATCAGGCAGCAGGATTTTCAGCACGATGAGTACTGACGAAACGATTGGCGCAATGGTCGAAGGCGAGGACACCTCGCTGCTGATCGTCGACGACGACAAGCCGTTCCTGACGCGGCTTGCCCGCGCCATGGAAACCAGGGGTTTCGTGGTCGAGACGGCGGAGAGCGTCGAGGAGGCGGTTGCCAAGGCGCGCGCCAATCCGCCGGCTTATGCGGTGGTCGACATGCGGCTGGCCGACGGCAACGGCCTCGACGTCGTCGCTGCCATTCGCGAGAAGCGCGACGATGCCCGTGCCATCATCCTCACCGGCTACGGCAACATCGCCACTGCCGTGACGGCGGTAAAGCTCGGCGCCATCGACTATCTGTCGAAGCCTGCCGATGCCGACGACATTTTTGCGGCTCTGACCCGCACCGCGGGCGAACGCGCAGCGCCGCCCGAAAATCCAATGTCGGCCGATCGCGTGCGCTGGGAGCACATCCAGCGCGTCTACGAAATGTGCGACCGCAACGTCTCGGAAACCGCACGCCGCCTGAACATGCATCGCCGCACGCTGCAACGCATCCTCGCCAAGCGCGCGCCGCGCTAAAGGGCTCTGACTACAGGCTTGCCCGGCCAGCGCTGTTTGCGCATCATCGCTTGGCGGTGTCGGACCTTGCCGCTGATACGACGGAGGCGACATGCAGGACGAAAAGCGGCTGGTCTCCATGCTGCGCGAATTCCTCGACAGCGAGGCGGCCGGCGGCCTCATCCTGATGGCTGCGGCGGCCTTGGCCCTGATCGTCGCCAATTCGCCGCTGGGCGAGGCTTATTTCTCCGCCCTCCATGCCTATCTCGGACCGCTCAGCGTCTCGCACTGGATCAATGACGGCCTGATGGCGGTGTTCTTCCTGCTGGTCGGCCTCGAGATCAAGCGCGAGATGCTCGACGGCCAGCTCTCGACCTGGCCGCGCCGCGTGCTGCCCGGCATCGCCGCCGCCGGCGGCATGGCAGTGCCGGCACTGGTCTACGTCGCCATCAACCGCAACAATCCAGCCGCTCTGTCCGGCTGGGCGATTCCGACCGCCACCGACATCGCCTTTGCGCTCGGCGTGCTGTCGCTGCTCGGCAGCCGCGTGCCGGGCTCGCTGAAGATATTCCTCACCGCGCTCGCCATCATCGACGATCTCGGCGCCGTGCTCATCATCGCGGTGTTCTATACCAGCGGCCTGTCGCTCGCCTATCTCGGCGCCGCCTTCGCCGTCATCGCGCTGCTGGTGGTGCTCAACCGCATGCGGGTGCTGACGCTGCTGCCCTATATCGTGCTCGGCATCGTTCTGTGGGTTTTGGTGCTCAAATCGGGCGTCCATGCGACGCTCGCTGGCGTTGCGCTGGCCCTCACCATCCCATTGAAGATATCGCCGGGCAGCGGCCACGATCTCGACCATTCGCCGCTGCACCGGCTCGAACACGGCCTGCACAAAATCGTCGCCTTTTTCGTCATCCCGATTTTCGGCTTTGCCAACGCCGGCGTCTCGCTCGGCGGTCTCAGCGCTGCCGCGCTGGCCGAGCCGCTGACGCTCGGCGTCGCCGCCGGTCTCGTCGCCGGCAAGCTGGTCGGCGTCTTCGGGTCTTCCGCACTCGCCATCCGGCTCGGCTTCGCCGATTTGCCGGTCAATGCTGGCTGGCTGCACATGGTCGGCATTTCGCTGCTCTGCGGCATCGGCTTCACCATGAGCCTGTTCATCGGCCTGCTCGCCTTCGCCAGCGACGTCGCTCTGCAGGACGCGGTCAAGGTCGGCATCCTCGCCGGCTCCTTCATCTCCGCGATCCTCGGCGCCGCCGTACTGCTGGTGGCGCCGGCCGCGGACGGGACGGACGAGGCCGAAGAATAGTCGCGCCAACACTTCCGGCCTTCAGGCCACCTTCCCCCGCATCTGGACCCTACCCGTGCGCAACCATGACGTGGCGGACGGCGGTATAGTCCTCCAGCGCGTAGAGCGACATGTCCTTGCCGTAGCCGGATTGTTTCAACCCGCCATGCGGCATCTCGTTGGTCAGCATGAAATGGGTGTTGATCCAGGTGCAGCCATATTGCAGCCGGGCCGCCGTCGCCATGGCGCGCGAAACGTCCTTGGTCCACACCGATGACGCCAGGCCGTAGTCAGAGTCATTGGCCCAGTTAACGGCCTCGTCGACTTCGGAAAAGCGGGTGACCGAGACCACCGGACCGAACACTTCGCGGCGCACGATCTCGTCCTCCTGCAGCGCGCCGGCGACGACGGTCGGCTGATAGAAAAAGCCGGAGCCTTCGCCGGGCTTGCCGCCAGTGGTGATCTCGATGTGCTTGAGCTCCGAGGCGCGCTCGACGAAGCTCGAGACGCGGTCGCGCTGGCGGCGCGAGATCAGCGGCCCGATCTCGTTCTCGGTGTCGTCGGGGCGATCATACTTGATGGTCGAGACCGCAGCGGAGAGGTCGGCGACGAGCTTGTCGTAGATCTTCTTGCCGGCGTAGATGCGGCAGGCGGCGGTGCAGTCCTGGCCGGCGTTGTAATAGCCAAAGGCGCGCAGGCCGTTGACCACCGCACCGAGATCGGCGTCATCGAAGACGATGACAGGCGCCTTGCCGCCGAGCTCGAGATGCGTGCGCTTGACCGATTTGGCGGCGGCCTGCAGCACCTTCTTGCCGGTGGCGACGTCGCCGGTGATCGAGATCATGTTGACCTTCGGATGGTTGATCAGCGTGTTGCCGACGCTGTCGCCGCGGCCGAGCACGACGTTGACGACGCCTTCCGGCAGGATCTCGGCAAGGATTTTTGCCAGCTTCAGCGCAGTCAGCGGCGTCTGCTCCGACGGCTTGAAGACGACGGTGTTGCCGCCGGCAATCGCCGGCGCCAGCTTCCAGGCCATCATCATCAGCGGATAGTTCCACGGCGCAATCGACGCCACGACGCCGATGGCGTCGCGGCGGACCATCGAGGTGTGGCCGGGAATATATTCGCCGGCGACCTGTCCGGGCATCGAGCGGACCGCGCCGGCGAAGAAGCGGTAACAGTCGACGATCGCCGGGATCTCGTCATTGAGCACGGCATTGATCGGCTTGCCGCAGTTCAGTGCCTCGAGCGCCGCGAAATCCTGTGCAGCAGCTTCGATGCGATCGGCGATCTTCAGGAGATAGCCGGCGCGCTGCGCCGGTGTTGTGCGGGACCAGGTGACGAAGGCATTTTCGGCGGCAAGCACTGCCGCCTCGATCTGCGCCGGGCTGGCCTCGGGCAGATTGAGGATGGTCGCCCCGGTCTTCGGGTTGAGGATCGGTTCCTCGGTCTCGGTGCCTTTTTCGAATTTCGAGCCGATCAGCATCTGCGTGTCCATGGAAGTCTCTCCCTTATGAACGAGATCATTTGCCCGAACCGGCGATCTGGTCGCCGTCGCGGGTCAGGTAATAGGCAGCGAGGATGGGAAGCAGCGTCACCAGCACCACGACCATTGCCACGACATTGGTGACCGGACGCTGGCGCGGACGGATCAACTCTTCGAGCATCCAGATCGGCACCGTTTGCTGTTGGCCGGCGGTGAAGGTGGTGACGATGACCTCGTCGAAGGACAGCGCAAAGGCAAGCATGCCGCCGGCCAGCAGCGCGGTTGCGATGTTGGGCAGCACGACATGCCGAAAGGTCTGGAAACCGTCGGCGCCGAGGTCCATCGACGCCTCGATCATCGAGCCGGACGTGCGGCGGAAACGGGCGACCGCATTGTTGTAGACGACGACCACGCAGAAGGTGGCGTGGCCGAGCACGATCGTCCAGAACGAGAACGGGATTTCGGCCAGCGCGAAGGCCGAGCGCAGCGCAATGCCGGTGATGATGCCGGGCAACGCGATCGGTAGGATGACCAGCAGCGAGATGGTTTCGCGGCCGAAGAATTTTGTGCGGGACACGGCGGCGGCGCACAGCGTGCCGAGGACGAGCGCGATGGCGGTCGAGATCGCCGCGACCCGTACAGACAGCGATAGCGCCTGCCAGACGTCGGGCCGGTTCCAGGTGATGGCGAACCATTGCGTCGTCAGGCCCGGCGGCGGCCAGACGAAGCTCTTCTCCTCGGTGGTGAAGGCATAGACGAAGATCAGCAGGATCGGCAAATGCAGGAAAAGCAGGCCGCCGGTGGCAGCGAGCTTCAGGCTGATCGGCGCGGATGGGCCACGGTCAGAGCGCATCGAAAGCCCCCATGCGCTTGGCGCCCCAGAGGTAGAAGCCCATGATGACAATGGGCACCACGGTAAAGGCGGCGGCGAGCGGGATGTTGCCGGCGGTGCCTTGCTGCGAATAGACGGCCTGCCCGATGAACAGCCGCGAGGTGCCGATGATCTGCGGGATGATGTAGTCGCCGAGCGTCAGCGAGAAGGTGAAGATCGAGCCGGCGACGATGCCGGGCAGCGCCAGCGGGAACAGCACGTTGCGAAAGGTCTGGCCGGGCGAGGCTCCGAGATCGGACGAGGCCTCGACCAAATTGCCCGGCACGCGCTCGAGTGCGGCCTGTACCGGCAGGATCATGAAGGGCAGCCAGACATAGACGAAGACGATGAAGGTGCCGGTTGAGGAGACCGACAGCGAGTTGCCGCCGACGATCGGCAGCGATAGCCAGGCATCAAGCAGCCACAGAAGATGCAATTTGGCCAGCAGCCACGTCAGGATGCCTTCCTTGGCGAGGATCAGCTTCCAGGCATAGATCTTGACCAGGTAGCTCGACCACAGCGGCAGCATGACGCCGAGATAAAACAACGCCTTCCAACGGCCACGCGGATAGCGCGCCGCGTAATAGGCGATGGGAAAGGCGATGACCGCCGACGCGAGCGTCACCAGCGCCGCCATCGTCACCGTGCGCAGGATGATGTCGAGATTAGCGGCCTGCAGCAGATCGCCATAAGTCTTCAGCGTGAACTCGCGGTTGATCAGGCCGGAGAATTCATCGATCGAGAAGAAGCTCTGCAAAAGCAGCGCGAACAGCGAGCCGATATAGACGATGCCGAGCCACAGAACCGGCGGCAGCAGCATGAGCAGAAGCAGCAGTTGCGGCCGGCGCCAGAAGATGTCGGAGAGCGCGCCGCGTACGCCGCCGCTGCCCGGCAGGATGGCGGGGGCCGTGGCCCGCGGCATGGCAGCGTCAAGGCTCATCCCAGCTCATCCATCAAATGCAAATGCTCGCGGTTGAAGGTGAGCACCACCGCCTCGCCTTCCCGGGGCAAGGCAGCACCCGCCGGCACGATGGCATGTAGCCGCAAGCCCTCTGCATCGAGCGCCAGTCTTGTCGTGGCGCCGAGATAATTGGTCGAGACCAGGCGGGCGGCAACGCCTTCGCCCTTGGCCGCCCTGCCAATGCGGATGGATTCGGGCCGCAGGCTGCCCCAGCGATGCTGGCCGGCATAGCGCTGGACGAAGTCCGGTGGCAGCACGTTGGACGAGCCAACAAAATCGGCGACGAAGCGGGTCTTGGGGCGCTGGTAGATGTCTTCCGGCGTGCCGATCTGCATGATCTTGCCGTCGTTGAAGACGGCGACGCGGTCGGCCATCGACAGCGCTTCGCCCTGGTCGTGGGTGACGAACACGAAGGTGATGCCGAGCGCCTTCTGCAGCGATTTCAACTCCTCCTGCATGTTTTCGCGCAACTTGAGGTCGAGCGCGCCGAGCGGCTCGTCGAGCAACAGCACCTTGGGCTGGTTGACCAGCGCACGGGCGAGCGCGACGCGCTGGCGCTGGCCGCCGGAAAGCTGGCCAGGGCGACGGGCCCCGTAGCCGGGAAGCCGCACCAGCGACAGCGCTTCTTCCGCCGCCTTTTGCCGCTCCGGTCTGCCGACGCCCTTGACCATCAGCCCATAGGCGACGTTGTCGAGCACGTTGAGATGCGGGAACAGCGCATAATCCTGGAACACGGTGTTGACGTTGCGGCGATAGGGCGGCACGCCCTCGGCGCGTTCGCCGAAGATCGAGATCGACCCAGCCGTCGGCTGCTCGAACCCGGCGATGAGGCGCAGGCACGTCGTCTTGCCCGAGCCGGAAGGCCCGAGCATGGCGAAGAACTCGCCCGGCACGATGTCGAGATCGACCGCGTCGACGGCACGCACGCTGCCGAAATGGCGGGAGACGTTTTGGAAGGAAACGGCGGAGGTCATGGGGCTGTCCTGATCTGTCAGGCTCATTAAATTTCAGGCAGTTGCGCCGCCCCTCATCCGCCTGCCGGCACCTTCTCCCCGTATAGTGGACGGGGAGAAGGGAGGCGCTCCAACGCTGGCGACCCCCCGTTCTTCACGGGGAGAGGGTAAGGGTGAGGGGCAGCGCCGAGCTTCGTAGGTGAGGCGAACTCACCGCCCGCCGATGACGCCGATATAGTCCGACACCCAGCGGTAATAGGGCACGCACTGGTCGTTCTGGGTGGCGCATTTCGAGACCGGCGTCTTCCAGAACTTGATCTTGTCGAAATTGTCGTAGCCGTTGGTCTTGCATCCTTCTTCACCGAGCAGTTCGTTGCCCTTGCAGGCGGCGGGCACCACCGGCAGCGACCCGAACCAGGCGGAGACGTCGCCCTGCACTTTCGGCGACAGCGAATGCTCCATCCACATGTAGGCGCAGTTCGGGTGGGCAGCATCGGCCTCCATCATCGTGGTATCGGCCCAGCCGGTAACGCCCTCCTCGGGGATGGTCGAGGCGACCGGCTTCTTGGCCGCGATCAGCGTGTTGACTTGGTAGGGCCAAGAACCGGAGGCGACGACGCCTTCGTTCTGGAAATCGTCAACCTGGATGGCGGCGTCATGCCAATAGCGTCCGACCAGTGTACGCTGGACCCGCAGCAGGTCGAGCGCGGCCTTGTACTGGTCCTCGGTCAGTTCGTACGGATCCTTGATGCCGAGCTCCGGCTTGTGAGCCATCAGGTAATTGGCGGCGTCGGCGATGTGGATCGGCCCGTCATAGGCCTGGACGCGGCCCTTGTTCGACTTGCCGTCGGGCAGCTTCATTTCCTCGAACACGATGTTCCAGCTCTTCGGTGCCTCCTTGAACACTTCGGTGTTGTACATCAGCACGTTCGGCCCCCACTGATAGGGGACGCCGTAATGGACACCGCCGACGGTGAACCAGGGCGCATCCTTCAGCCGGTCGTCGACCGTCTTCCAGCTCGGTATGAGGTCGGTGTTGATCGGCTGGACGCGCTTGCCGGCAACCAGGCGCAGCGAGGCGTCCCCCGAGGCGGTGACAAGGTCGAAACCGCCTTCGTTCATCAACGAGACCATCTCGTCGGAGGTGTTGGCGGTCTTGACGTTGACCTTGCAGCCGGTCTCCTTCTCGAACGAAGTGACCCAATCGTAGCCTTTGTCGGTTTCGCCGCGCTCGATATAGCCGGGCCAGGCGACGATATTGACCTCGCCTTCACTCTTGCCGAGCTCCTTGACCTGGGCGATGGCCTGGCCGGAGAAGGTCAGCGCGACCGTCAAGGCAGTGCATGATTTCAGCAATGAATTCATCGTCGATCTCCCATTTTGCATGACCCCGAAACCGGTTTCGGTTTTCGGAAGAAGATCATGCGCCCGTTCAAAAACGTTGGATGCGCGGCTCTGAAGGGCCGTGCTCCGGCGGCAGCTTTGTTCCCTGACCGAAAAGTGCTGCGAAATTTCCGGTTTCGCAAATTCATTTATCAGAAAGCCGATATCGGTTTTTCCGATACGTCAGCGGCCGATCTTCTCGGGCCGTTGGCGCACCATGCGCTGCGACTGGGCAAGCCCGATGAAGTCGCGCGCCGCCTGCGGCAGACTGGAGCCGCGCCGCCAGACCATGCCGACCTGGACGACCGGCAACGACCCCGAAATATCGCGCGATTCGATGCGATCGCCTTCCAGCGACCATGGCCGGTAGACGAGGTCGGGCAGCAGCGCCACGCCGGCGCCGGTGGCGACGAGGCTGCGCACCGCTTCGACCGAGCGGGTGCGGAAGGCGACATGCGGCTTGGCGCCGATCGCCGTCAGCAGCTTTCCGGTGTTCTCCTCGATCTCGTCGACGGTCAGCATGATCAGCGGTTCCGAGGCGATGTCACCGATGCCGATAATGTCGGCGCCGGCCAAGGGATGGCCGAGCGGCAGCCACAGCCGGTAAGCCGAGACTTCGAGGATTTCGGACTGCAGTGCCGTGCGGTCGCGCAGGTTCGAGGTGACCATGACGGCAATGTCGAGCTTGCCGCCGATCAACAGGTGCTCGAGATAGTCGCCATTGTCCTCGATCGCCGAGACCTCGACACCGGGATAGGCGCGGCGGTAGCGGGCAAGAAGATCGGACAGCACATAGCCGGCGACCAGCGAGGTGACGCCAAGTTGCAGCCGCCCGCTTGCCGCGATCTGTTCGCCGAAGAAGGCGCGGCGCGCATCGGAAACGTCGGCGAGGATCTTCCTCGCATGGCGCAGGAACTGATGGCCCTTGTGGGTGATGTTCAGTCCGCGCGGGTGGCGCTCGAACAACTCGACGCCGAGATCGTGCTCCAGCTCCTTGATCGCCTCGGTGACCGAGGATTGCGAGATCGACAGGTTCTGGGCGGCGCCCGATACCGTGCCCTGCTCGGCGACGGCGATGAAGAACTGCAATTGGCGGATGGTGAAAGCCATGGCTGGACTAAACACGGCAGAGGCGGCGCTGGGAAGTGGGATGCTGGTGCCGATCTGCCGATAGAACTCAGCCCTCGCTCCCGCCATCGGCAATGCTGAGCCGCGCGCCGGCCTGGGCAAGGGCAGCGGCGATGTCGTGCGGTGGCGGCCGGTCGGTGGCGAGTTCGGAAAAGCCGTCGAATCCGCAGACCTGAACCAGACCCTGGCGGCCGAATTTGCTGTGGTCGGTGACGACAAGCGAACGCTGGCCCCGCGACAGCACCATGCGGGCGAACTCGGCCTCTTCCAAATCATAGTCCATGACGCCGGTGACGGCATCGACCGCACCGGTCGATATCACCGCATGGCTGACGGAAAAGCGGCTGACGAATTCGATGGCCGAGACGCCGAAGGCAGCACCGGAATCGCTGCGCAGCTCGCCGCCGGCCATATAGACCTTGTTGCCGTTGACGGTGGCCAGTGTGCGGGCGATGTCGGAGGAGTTGGTGACGACCGTCAGCCGCCGGTGGCCGAGCAGTTCCCGGGCCAGGAAAGAGGTGGTGGTGCCGGTGTCGAGCATGATCGATTCGCCGTCGCGGATGGTGGCGGCGACCATGCGCGCTATTGCCCGCTTGGCGTCGGCGTTCTCGCGCATGCGCCGCTCGAACGGCGCTTCGCCGGCAATCGACGGCAGGCCGACGGCGCCGTGCATCTTGAGGATGGAACCGTCGTTGGTCAGTGGCTTGACGTCGCGGCGTACCGTCTCCAGCGAGACGCCCAGCCGGTCGGCCAGGCTGGCAATGGTGACAGTGCCTTCCTCCTTGAGGAGGCGCAGGATTTCGCCATGCCGCTTCGAGTGGACCATCGGTTCCATCCGGTCGGATTGTTGCACTGTTGACCGTTTCTACGGCATAAATGCCACTAACTCCAAGGAATTTAGCAAAATTCGGGCGAAAAACCAGAAAACACCACAATTTCGCGTTGACAACGTCTCCAGCGTGGCGCGACATTATCGCTGTGACAGGCTCGGAACGGAGGACGGGGCTGAGCCGCACGAAAAATCGCCTGCCCGAACGCCCGGGAAACTGTCGGGTGCAAGGGTGCCGAAATTCAGGATCCGCGGGGGCGGATGCCGGCGTCGAAGAACCCGGCACAAAGGGGCTCGTCGGTGCGGTGCGGGATACCGATCCCGAGATCTGCACCGACGAGATCTTCGCGTTGCCTCCATTCCTCGGTCCGATTGTCATCGCTGGCCAGCCGTGACATGCGTGGAAAATTGACCCAATGTTGGACGAGATCGTGACTGTCGAAGACCGCATCCGCGCGCTGCCTTGCTGGACCGGCAGCATCGACATTGCGCCGCTGCCGGGCGGGCTGAGCAATGCCAATTATCTGGTCAAGGACGCGGCCGGGCGGCATGTCGTGCGCATCGGCCAGGACTATCCGTTCCACCATGTCTTTCGCGAGCGCGAGATGATGACCGCGCGGGCAGCGCACGCGGCAGGCTTCGCTCCGGCCGTCCACTACACCGGACCCGGCGTCATGGTGACGGAGTATCTCGGCGCCAAGGCCTATGTCGCGCAAGACGTGCGCGCCGATCTCGGCCGCGTCGCCGCGTTGCTGCGCGGCTTCCACCGGGAAATGCCCAGTCATGTCTCCGGCGCCGGCTTCATGTTCTGGGTATTCCACGTCATTCGCGACTATGCGCGCACGCTGGAGGAAGGCGGCAGCCGCAAGCTGAGCGAATTGCCACGCCTTTTGACGCTGGCGGACGAGCTCGAGCGCGCGCAAAAACTGCTGCCGATCGTCTTCGGCCACAACGACCTTTTGCCGGCTAATATAATCGACGACGGTCACAGGCTTTGGCTCATCGATTTCGAATATGCCGGGTTCAACACGGCGATGTTCGACCTTGCCGGCGCGGCTTCGAATGCCGGCATGAGCGACGAGGAATCCTTCGCCTTCATGACCGCCTATTTCATGAAGGAGCCGGACCCGGCAATACGGCGCTCGCACGCCGCCATGCAATGCGCGTCGCTGCTGCGCGAGGCGATGTGGGGCATGGTTTCCGAGCTCTACCTCGACGCGCCCGGCATCGACTACGCCGCCTACGCCGACGAAAACCTGGCGCGGCTCGAAACCGCCCTGGAGAACTACAGGACAAAATACGGGACGCGGACATGACCCTGCCCGCCCAGGCCGAGATCGTCGTCATCGGCGGTGGCATCATCGGCTGTTCGACGGCCTATCATCTGGCGCGCGACCACAAGGCCGAAATCGTGCTGCTCGAACAGGGCAAACTGACCTCGGGCTCGACCTGGCATGCTGCCGGGCTGGTCGGCCAGCTGCGCTCGTCGGCGTCGATTACGCGCGTGCTCAAATATTCGGTCGATCTCTACAAGGGGCTGGAAGCCGAAACCGGCCTCGCCACCGGCTGGAAGATGACCGGCTGCCTGCGGCTAGCCACCAATGCCGACCGCTGGACCGAGTATAAGCGGCTGGCAACGACGGCAAAGAGCTTCGGCATGGATATGCATTTGCTGTCGCCGGGCGAGATCAAGGAAATGTGGCCGCTGCTGGAAACCGGCGACCTCGTTGGCGCGTCCTGGCTGCCGACCGACGGTCAGGCAAGCCCTTCCGACATCACCCAGTCGCTGGCCAAGGGCGCGCGCATGCACGGCGCAAAATTGTTCGAGGAGGTGCGGGTCACCGGCTTCGAGATGAGAGACGGCCGCATCACCGCGGTGAAGACCAGCAAGGGCGATATCGCCTGCGACAAGGTGGTGAACTGCGCCGGGCAATGGGCGCGGCAGGTGGGTGCGCTGGCTGGCATCAACGTGCCGCTGCAGCCGGTGAAGCACCAGTACATCATCACCGAGAGGATCGACGGCTTAGCGACCGACTCGCCGACAATTCGCGACCCCGATCGCCGCACCTATTTCAAGGAGGAAGTCGGCGGGCTGGCGATGGGCGGCTACGAGCCGAACCCGCAGGCCTGGACGACCGGTCTGCCGGGCGGCGATGTGCCGGAGGATTGGGAGTTCCGGCTGTTCGACGATGATTACGATCATTTCGAGCAGCATATGAGCCAGGCGATAGAGCGTGTCCCGGCGCTCGCCAACGTCGGCGTCAAGCAGATGATCAACGGGCCGGAGAGCTTTACGCCGGACGGCAATTTCATCCTCGGCGTGGCGCCGGAATGCCCCAATATGTTCGTCGGCGCCGGCTTCAATGCCTTCGGCATCGCGTCCGGCGGCGGCGCCGGCTGGGTGCTAGCGCAATGGGTCGTCGACGGCGAGGCGCCGCTTGATTTGTGGGTGGTCGACATCCGCCGCTTCTCCGATCTGCACCGCGACAGGCAATGGGTCGGCGACCGCACGCTGGAAGCCTACGGCAAGCACTACATGATCGGCTTCCCGCATGAGGAATATCTCACCGGCCGGCCGCGCATCGTCTCGCCTCTATACGAGCGGCTGCAAAAACATCGCGCCGTGTTCGGCTCGAAGCTCGGCTGGGAGCGACCGAACTGGTTCGCGCCGGAGGGCGTCGAGCCGAAGGACGTCTATTCGATGGGCCGGCAGAACTGGTTTTCATCCGTCGGCGACGAGCATCGCCATGTACGCGAAAAGATCGGCATTTTCGACCAATCGTCGTTTGCCAAATACGAAATGACCGGAGTGGACGCGCTGAAGGCGCTGGACTGGATCTGCGCCAACGACGTCGCCAAGCCGGTCGGCCGGCTGACCTACACGCAGCTCCTCAACACGCGCGGCGGCATCGAGGCCGATTTGACCGTGGCGAGGCTCGGTGAGGAGAAATTCTACATCGTCACCGGCACCGGTTTCCGCACGCATGATTTCTCCTGGATTGCCGATCATATCGGCAGAGAGTTCGACGTGACGCTGACCGACGTCACCGAGGATTTCGGCACATTGTCGCTGATGGGGCCGCGTGCCCGCGACGTGCTGTCAGCGGTGACCGATGCCGACGTCTCGAACGCCGCCTTTCCGTTCGGCCATGTTCGCGAGATCGCCATTGCCGGCCACGCCGTCCGGGCGCTGCGCGTCACCTATGTCGGCGAGCTCGGCTGGGAACTGCATGCGCCGATCGCGGCGACGGGCGAGGTTTTCGACGCGCTGATGGCGGCGGGCGCTGTCCACGACATCCGCCCGGTCGGCTACCGGGCGCTGGAAGCGCTGCGGCTGGAAAAAGGCTACCGCGCCTGGGGCGCCGACATCACACCCAACGACACGCCGCAGGAGGCCGGCCTCGGCTGGGCGGTGAAGCTCAGGAAGAACACCGATTTCCTCGGCCGGCGGGCGCTTGAAAAGCTCGATGGCTCCACGCTCAGGAAACGTTTTGCCGGCTTCACTGTCGAGGATCCGGATGTCGTCCTGCTCGGGCGCGAGACCATCCTGCGCAACGGCGAGGCGGTCGGTTATCTCACCAGCGGCGGCTATGGCTACACCATCGGCACGAACATCGGTTACGGCTATGTGCGCAATGCCGATGGCGTCAGCGATGATTTCCTCACCTCCGGCGATTACGAGCTGGTGGTGGCAATGGAACGGACGCCGGCTAAGATCCACCTCGAGCCACTTTACGATCCGACGGGGGCAAAGGTGAAGGCCTAGAGCCTTCCGGTTTCAGCCTCAGTTCACGATGAGCACCAGCCCCCGGCTCGGCACCGTATCGGCCTCGCCCGGCATCGAGACATAGGGCGGCGTCTCCTCGGCGCGGGTGACGGTGCCTTGCGCCTCGAGCTCGGCGATCCGGGCGGCAAACCCGGCATCCCACAGTGTGTTCTTTACCGTCAGCACGATCACCCCGCCCGGCCGGCAGATGCGGATCAGCTCGTCCAGACCCTCGGCCCCGACATGGCCGGACGTGAAGACGCCGGCTGAGATGATCCCGACGTAGGCATCGTCCACGAAAGGCAGCGGTCCGCCAAGCGCCAGGCAGTGCAGCGCCGAATAGACGCCTTTGCGCGCAGCTTGCGCCAGCATGCCTTCCGAGATGTCGAGGGCCTCGACCTGCGGATAACCGGTGATGGCAAGCCATTCGCCGATGAGCCCGGTGCCGGCGCCGGCATCGAGCAGAGGTGCCGCGCCGCGCGGCAGATGGCGGGCCAGCAAGGCAAGGCAGATGGTCGGATGGCGATAGCCGGCCGCCGACATGTCGGCGTCATAAGTGCCTGCCCAGCTGTCGTAGAGCGCCGCGACGTCTTCCGGTCGCTTCGCCGCATAGGCTGCGGCGAGCGCGCTCTGCTGTTTGCTATCCGTCATCGCTTTCCGTCGCCTGGTATCGATCCGCAACGCGATCATAGCCAAACGGCGAAAACTGTGGAACCGTCGTCGTCGCAATAACACGGGGAAAGGAGCGAAAGCCATGGCGGATGACCAGGCACGCGCCGCACTTGCGGCCATTCCGATGCTGGCCGGCTATGACGGTCCGCTGGAACGGCTCGGTGGCCTCACCAACCTCGTCTTCAGGGGGAAAGATTTCTGCCTGCGCATTCCCGGCAAGGGTACCGAGGAATACATCAACCGCGCCAACGAGGCAGTGGCGGCGCGGGAGGCGGCGAAGGCCGGCGTCAGCCCGGAAGTGCTGCAT
This sequence comes from Mesorhizobium sp. M1328, assembly GCF_040318075.1. NCBI lineage: Bacteria > Pseudomonadati > Pseudomonadota > Alphaproteobacteria > Hyphomicrobiales > Phyllobacteriaceae > Mesorhizobium > Mesorhizobium sp. M1328. The sequence goes on from NZ_JAMYLO010000020.1 coordinate 60,889, forward strand.
GTCGATGCCGAGACCGGCGTGCTGGTGACCCGCTTCGTTGCCGGCGCCGAGACGATGTCGCCGGAAAAGTTCAAGACCCGACCGGGCAGCCCGGCACGCGCCGGCAAGGCCTTTCGCAAGCTGCACACATCCCGCGCGGTGTTCCCCTTCCGCTTCGAGCTGTTTGCGATGATCGACGACTATCTGCAGGTGCTGTCGACCAAGGATGTCGCTCTGCCTTCCGGCTATCACGATGTGGTCCGCGAGGCGGAGGCAGTGCGCTCGGCACTTGCCGCTCATCCTTTGCCGCTCGTCGCCTGCCACTGCGACCCGCTATGCGAAAACTTTCTCGACACGGGCGACAGGATGTGGATCGTCGACTGGGAATATTCCGGGATGAACGATCCGCTCTGGGATCTCGGGGACCTCTCGGTCGAAGGGCAATTCGACGCCGCGCAGGAGGAGGAAATGATGCTGACCTATTTCGGCGGCGAGCCGAGACCGGCAGAGCGCGGCCGCATCGTCATCTACAAGGCGATGTGCGACCTGTTGTGGACGCTGTGGGGCTTGATCCAGCTTGCCAACAAAAATCCGGCCGACGACTTTCGCGCCTATGCCGACGGCCGGTTTGCGCGCTGCAAGACGCTGATGGAGACGCCGGAATTTTCGCGGCATCTCGCAGCGGTGCGCCGGGGTTAATTCACACCCTTCGGCACGTTTTCTGGCGGCACGGTGTCGACCACCTTCTGGCGGTGGAAGATGAACAGGCCGGCCAGCACGACGATGGCCGAGCCGATCAGGATGCGCGGCCCAGGCACATCGCCGAAGAAGGCGAGGCCGAAGACCACTGCCCACAATAGCAGGCTGTAATGCAGCGGCGCCAAGGTCGAGGCCGGCGCCAGCTTCAACGCCCTGGTGATCATCAGATGCGCGCCGCAGGAGACGATACCGAGAAGCAGCATGGCGCCGAAATCGAGCGAGGACGGCGTCTTCCAGGTGCCGATGGTCAACGCAGCGCCGACCAGCAGCGTGCCGATGGTCTGCCAGGTCACAAGCGCCGTGTCGCTGGTGCCGCGCAGGCGCCGATTGAGGATGATGGCGAAGGCAAAGGAAATGCTGCCGGCGAGCGCGAACATCGAGGACAGCGAGAACGCGGCCGAAGACGGCTTCAGCATGATCAGCACGCCGCAGAAACCGACCAGGATCGCCGCCCAGCGGCGCCAGCCGACCCTTTCGCCGAGCAAAAAGTGCGACAGCGCCGCCACATAGATCGGCCCGGCCATGTAGAAGCTCATCACATCGGCGAGCGGCAGATAGACGACCGCCGCGTAGAACAGCGCCGTGTCGAGCGTCGTCATCACCACGCGCAGCAGCTGCAGCTCCGGCCGCTCCATACGAAACAGCTTGGCCGCACCCTGATGTGCAATCATCGGCCCGAGTATGAAAAAAGCGCCGATCGAGCGGATCAGCACGACCTGGCCTACGGAAAAACTGGCGACCAGCCACTTGCCCATCGCGTCGTTCAGCGCAAACAGGAAATCGCCGGCGAGCATCAGCAGGATACCGGCCAGCAGCACGTTCCTGATCGTTGAGTTCTGGGCTGCGGGCTGCGCCATTCCGTTACCGGTTCCTTGCCGTGGATACGGTGACCCGCGTCGTAGTCGCAAGCGGTGGCCGTGACGAGGCGGAAATCAAGAATTCGGTAAGACCAGCGCCGGAAATCGGCTGGACTAAGCGTGGCGCCGGTTCACCGTGCCCGGCCTTCCGGCGATCGAAAGCCGCGTGTCCTGCCGGCTGCGCTCGGCCACCACCTTGCCCCTGGCAATGACGCAGAGACGCTCGGGGCGCAGGCGCAGCGCCTCGACCGGATTGCCGGCATCGAGAACGACCAGGCTGGCGCGCTTGCCGACGGCAAGGCCAAGGTGGTCGAGGCCCATGATGGCGGCATTGACGTTGGTGACCATGTCGAAACAGCGCGCCATCTCGGCCGGGCTCGACATCTGCGCGACATGCAGGCCCATGAATGCGACGTCGAGCATGTCTGCCGTGCCCAGCGAATACCAGGGGTCGAGCACGCAATCCTGGCCCCAGCCGACGCGGATCCCATGCGCCAGCATTTCCTTGACCCGCGTCAGGCCGCGGCGCTTGGGAAAGGTGTCGTGGCGGCCCTGCAGCATGATGTTGATCAGCGGATTGGGGATCGCCGAAACGCCGGCCTCGGCAATCAGCGGCAACAGCTTCGAGACGTAGTAATTATCCATCGAATGCATCGAGGTGAGGTGCGAGCCGGCCACTCTGCCCTGCAATCCCAGGCGCTGCGTCTCATAGGCTAGTTGCTCGATGTGGCGGGACAGCGGATCGTCAGTCTCGTCGCAATGCAGGTCGACCATCAGGCCGCGCTCGGCCGCGATCTCGCAGAGCTCGGTGACGGAGCGCGTGCCGTCGGCCATGGTGCGCTCGAAATGCGGGATGCCGCCGACGACATCGACGCCCAGGTCGAGCGCGCGGACGGTGTTCTGGTGCGCTGTCGGCGAGCGATAGAGCCCGTCCTGCGGGAAGGCGACCAGTTGCAGGTCGATATAGGGGGCAACCGTCTTCTTCACGTCGAGCAGCGCTTCGACCGCCAGCAGGCGGTCATCACAGACATCGACATGGGTGCGGATGGCGAGCAGGCCCATCGACGCCGCCCAGTCGCAATAGGCGAGCGCACGGTCGCGCACCGCCTCGTGGGTCAGAAGCGGCTTCAGCTCGCCCCACAGCGAAATGCCTTCGAGCAGCGTGCCCGAGACATTGATGCGCGGAATGCCGAGCGAAAGCGTGGCGTCCATATGGAAATGCGGATCGACAAAGGGCGGCGAGACCAGATTGCCATGAGCATCGATCGCCGTGCCGGCGCTGACGTTCAGCTCGGGTTCTATCGCTGCGATCGTTTCGCCGACGATGCCGATATCTGCGATCCTGCCGTCGGGCAGCGTCCCGCCGCGCACCACAAGGTCGAAATCCATCTATCGCCACCTCGTTGAAGAATGATGCCTATTCCGGCACATACCGCACCGCCCCCTTGGCGGCACTTGTCGCCATCGCCGCATAGGCGCGCAAAGCCGTCGTCACCTTGCGCTTGCGCTTTTCCTCGGGCTTCCAGGCAGCCATTCCCTTGGCCTCCATCGCCGCGCGGCGGGCGGCGAGCTCCGCGTCGTCGACGGCCAGCCGGATGGTGCGGTTGGGGATATCGATCTCGATCGTGTCGCCTTCCATGACCAGTCCGATCAGCCCGCCTTCCGCCGCTTCCGGCGAGACGTGGCCGATCGACAGGCCGGAGGTGCCGCCGGAAAAACGACCGTCGGTGATCAGCGCGCAGGCCTTGCCGAGACCCTTCGATTTGAGATAGCTGGTCGGATAGAGCATTTCCTGCATGCCGGGGCCGCCACGCGGCCCTTCATAGCGGATGACGACGACATCGCCGGCCTTGATCCCGTTCGACAGGATCGCCTTGACGCTGGCGTCCTGGCTTTCGAACACCCTTGCCGGGCCGGTGAATTTCAGGATCGATTCATCGACGCCGGCAGTCTTCACGATGCAGCCGTCGAGCGCCAGATTGCCTTTCAGCACGGCAAGGCCGCCATCCCTGGAGAAAGGATGTTCGGCCGAGCGGATGACGCCGGTTTCGCGGTTCGTGTCGAGCTCGTCCCAGCGGCGATCCTGGCTGAAGGCGACCTGCGTCGGCACGCCGCCGGGTGCCGCGAGGAAGAAATCGCGGACATTTTGGCTGGTGGTGCGCGAAATATCCCAATGGTCGAGCGCTTCGCCGAGGCTCGCGGTATGCACCGTCGGCAGGTCGCGGTTGATCAGCCCGGCGCTATCCAACTGGCCGAGGATCGCCATGATGCCGCCGGCGCGGTGGACGTCCTCCATATGAACGTCTGCCTTGGCCGGAGCGACCTTGCACAGCACCGGCACCCGCCGCGAGAGCCGGTCGATGTCTTCCATGGTGAAGTCGACCTCGCCCTCATGTGCTGCGGCGAGGATGTGCAGCACGGTGTTGGTCGAGCCGCCCATGGCGATGTCGAGCGTCATGGCGTTCTCGAAGGCGCCCTTCGAGGCGATGCTGCGCGGCAGCGCGGTGTCATCGTCCTGCTCGTAATAGCGCTGGGCTAGATCGACGATCAGATGGCCGGCCTCGACGAACAGGCGCTTGCGGTCGGCATGCGTGGCCAGCGTCGAGCCGTTGCCGGGCAGCGAGAGGCCGAGCGCCTCGGTCAGGCAGTTCATCGAATTGGCGGTAAACATGCCGGAGCAGGAGCCGCAGGTCGGACAGGCCGAGCGCTCGATGGTCTTGACGTCCTCGTCGGAGATTTTGTCGTCGGCGGCCGCCACCATGGCGTCGACCAGGTCAAGCGCCTGGCTCTTGCCGGCGAGCACCACCTTGCCGGCCTCCATCGGACCGCCGGAGACGAAGACGGTCGGGATGTTGAGGCGCAGCGACGCCATCAGCATGCCGGGCGTGATCTTGTCGCAATTCGAGATGCAGACCATCGCGTCGGCGCAGTGCGCGTTGACCATGTATTCGACGGAGTCGGCGATCAATTCGCGCGACGGCAGCGAATAGAGCATGCCGTCATGGCCCATGGCGATGCCGTCATCGACGGCGATGGTGTTGAACTCCTTGGCGACGCCGCCGGCCTTTTCGATCTCGCGGGCAACCAACTGGCCGAGATCCTTCAGATGGACATGGCCGGGCACGAATTGGGTGAAGGAATTGACCACGGCGATGATCGGCTTGCCGAAATCCGAATCCTTCATCCCGGTGGCACGCCACAGGCCGCGGGCGCCGGCCATGTTGCGGCCATGGGTTGTGGTGCGGGAACGGTAGGCGGGCATTGAACTGTCCTTGCTGTCTGCGTCGCGCCCAAAGGTGCGGAAAACCGGAATTGAGCCGCAGGCCTTATAAACGCCACGCTCTGGTCTGGCCACAATTTTGCGCTGCGCCAGGGTGTGGAACGAGCGGCCAGCCAAAGACGCAGCCGGTCCAGGCCGTAAAAAAGTCAGAAGTGCTGTCGGATCGTGTTTTGCTCGAGCGTCCTTGGGCAGACGGCGGCACCGGGCATCAATCGCCAGCCGGCCGTTTTGCGAGTGAAAACAAAGCCAAAACCAGCCCGAGGAGCAAGAGAATGCAAAAGATCACCACCTGCCTGTGGTTCGAGGACCAGGCCGAGGAGGCCATGAACCATTATGTCTCCATCTTCAAGAACTCGAAGGTGCTGAGCGTGATGCGCCGGCCCAAGGGCAGCGGCGATCGTGAGGGCAAGGTGCTGATGGTCTCATTCGAGCTCGACGGCGTTCAGTTCCAGGCGCTCAACGGCGGGCCGCAATTCAAGTTCACCCAGGCAGTCTCGCTCTCCATCGACTGCAAGACGCAGGAGGAGGTCGACTATTTCTGGGACAGGCTTATCGCGGGCGGTGGCGAGCCCAGCCAGTGCAGCTGGCTGAAGGACAAATTCGGCCTCTCCTGGCAGGTTGTTCCCGAGCAGCTGCCCAGGCTGCTGCTGGACCCCGACGGGGAAAAGGCCGGCCGCGTGATGCAGGCGATGATGCAGATGACCAAGATCGACATCGCCAAGATCGAAGAGGCAGCCAAGGGGTGAACGAACGCGCTCTTGCCTTCTCCCCCCTGTGGGAGAAGGTGGATCGGCGCGAAGCGCCGAGACGGTTGAGGGGTGCTGGACGGAATGAGACGTTGCTGTTTCCTGGAACACCCCTCATCCGTCGCCTTCGGCGACACCTTCTCCCACAGGGGGAGAAGGAACGCGGCGCATCAGGCCGCTCTGTCGCGGACCTGATAATCCTTGACTGCCGCGAAGCGGATCGCCTTCCAGCGCTCGGCCTCGTAGTTGAGCGAGAAGGCGTGCTGGGCGAGGAACACCGGATCGTTGTCGAGATCGCGGGCGATGTCGCCGCGATGCGCCTCGATGAAGCGCTGGAGCTCTGCCCTGTCGTCGGCTGATATCCAGCGGCAGACGGAAAAGCGCGACATCTCGAAATCGACCGGCAGTGTGTATTCGAAGTTCAGCCGCTCTTTCAGGACATCGAGCTGCAGGGCGCCGACGACGCCGACGATGGCCGGCGAGCCGTCCTCCGGCGAGAACAATTGCACGACGCCTTCCTCGGCCATCTGGTGCAGCGCTTCCTTGAGCTTCTTAGCCTTCATGGCATCGCCGAGGCGAACGCGGCGCAGGATTTCAGGTGCGAAATTCGGCACGCCGCGAAACAGGATCTCCTCGCCCTCGGTCAGCGTGTCGCCGATGCGCAGCGTGCCGTGGTTGGGGATGCCGACGACATCGCCGGCGAATGCCTCGTCGGCGGTGACGCGGGTGCGGGCGAAGAAGAATTGCGGCGCCGACAGGCTCATCGGCTTTCCAGTGCGCACCAGCTTGGCCTTCATGCCGCGCTCGAGCTTGCCGGAGCAGACACGGACGAAGGCGATGCGGTCGCGGTGGTTGGGGTCCATATTGGCCTGGATCTTGAAGACGAAGGAGGTCATCTTGTCCTCGGTCGCCTCGACCTTGCGGCTGTCGGCCTCCTGCGCGCGCGGCGGCGGCCCATAGGCGCCGAGCGCCTCGATCAGGTCGCGCACGCCGTAATTGCGCAGCGCCGAGCCGAAATAGACCGGCGTCAAATGGCCTTCGCGGAAGGCTTCCAGATCGAGCGGGCGGCAGGCCTCGCGTGCCAGCTCCAGCTCCTCGATGAAGGCCTCCCGCTCGTTCTCCGGCAACAGGCCGGCGACCCGGTTGGAATCGGGTCCATTGACCGGCGTGCGCTCCTTTTCGGCGTCGCCCTTGCGAACCGCGTTCAGCGCCAGATGGTAAGTGCCGGAAAAGGTCTTGCCGCGGCCGATCGGCCAGGTGATCGGTGCTGTATCCAGCGCCAGCTTCTGCTCGATCTCGTCGAGGATGTCGAACGGGTCGCGGCTTTCGCGGTCCATCTTGTTGACGAAGGTGATGATCGGGATATCGCGCAGCCGGCAGACCTCGAATAGTTTCAGCGTGCGCGGCTCGATGCCCTTGGCGGCGTCGATGACCATGACGGCGCTGTCGACCGCCGACAGCGTGCGATAGGTGTCGTCGGCGAAATCCTCGTGGCCGGGCGTGTCGAGCAGGTTGAAGACGGTGTCCTCGTATTCGAAGGTCATCACCGACGTCACCACCGAAATGCCGCGCTCGCGTTCGATCTTCATCCAGTCCGACCGGGTCTGGATGCGGTCCTTCTTGGCTTTGACCTCGCCGGCAAGCTGGATGGCGCCGCCGAACAAAAGCAGCTTTTCGGTGAGCGTGGTCTTGCCGGCGTCGGGGTGGGCAATGATCGCGAAAGTGCGGCGGCGCGATACCGCTTGTTCGATGTCTTCAGCCAATTTCATGGAATCCTGTCTGTGGCGCGGGCTTCTAGCAGCGCTTTTCCGGCCTGTCGAACGGAAACACCCTTCGCCCCTCAATGCCAGATGATGCAAATGTCACTGCGGGCCGCGAGTTCAGTCACGGATCACAGCCGCTTCAGTGACCGAACCGGCATCATCCGTGCGGATGGCGAGCCACTCATAGTCGATCGAAAGCAATCCCCTTTCCGGGCCGAGGACATAGACCAGGCTCCAATCGGAAAACTTGTCGGTCTCAGGCGGCGGGCCGAGCGCCGCAAGGACTTCTGCGCGCGATTTCCCAACCAACCACCCGGTCAGCACCAGGCTGTCGGCGATGCGATGGCGTTTATGCAAGGGATCATACCAGCTGTAGTCACCGACTTGCCACCACGATCGAATGAACGGCAGTGGGCCGAAGAAAACGGCATAAGCGATCATGACCATGGCAGTGCCAAGAGCCAGACCTCGCGTCCAGCGGCGCAAACGAGCCCTTTGTGGCTGGGGCATGATTTCTGGTCGGGAACTCAACAGCGGAAGCTTTCTCGCAAAGACAATGTCATCGACCGTTTCGAGAACGGAACACCACGACGCACCAAGGGTGAGCATGTATCACGACGGCAGGAGGGTATGAAGTCCTGCCGTTTAAGGTGGAGGCCGTGAGCAAAGACATCCTCGTCATCGGCGCTTCCATCGCCTGGAACCTGAGTGCAGAGCTGTCGACCTCTCCGGCTGCCGCGGTCTCCGGTTCACGTCCCAACGTCAGGCCGGTTCGGCGGCATGGCTCTCGAAGGCCACCTCGGGAATCCACTCGGCAATTGCGGCGCCGATCCTGTCGGCATGGTCCTCCTGCAGATAATGCGCGCCGGGTCCGAGATCGATCAACCGGCAGTTCTTCAGGCCCGCCGCGAATTCCCGTGCCGCCTGCGGCGAGACGACGGCGCCCGGATCGCCTGAGAAAAGCAGCTTCGGGTAGGCGGAAAGCCGGAGCGCCCGATGGTCGTGCTCGCTGATGGCGGCGACATCGGCAGGCTGACCTTCGATCGGCAGGTCGCGCGGCAGCCGCAGGATCGGCTTGCGCGATTGCGGCGTCGGGAACGGCGCCCGGTAGGCGGCCATTTCCTCATCGCTCATCGTGCGCAGCACAGCGGCCGGCAGCACCTTTTCGACGAAGACGTTGTCTTCCAGGACAAGCTTTTCACCGACGCCCGGCGTGCGCATTGCCTTGAACAATTCGCGCGCCTGCGGACGCTGGTGAAAATCGTCCCAGTTCTCGAAGGGGCGGATGAATTCCATGAAGGCGAGGCCGAGGATCCGCTGCGGCCGCCGGGCCGCGAGATGGAAGGCGAGTGCGGTGCCCCAGTCCTGCGCGACGACCACCATGTCGGTGATGCCAAGCGTCTCGATGAAGGCGTCGAGATAGCGGACGTGGTCGAAGAAGCGATAGTCGATGTCCGGCTTGCCGGACTGGCCATAGCCGATCAGGTCGGGCGCGATGCAGCGGCCGCACGGCGCCACATGCGGGATGATGTTGCGCCAGATGTAGGACGACGTCGGGTTGCCGTGCAGGAAGAGCACAGTCGGACCGGCCGTGCCTGCCTCGACATAGGAGATGGTGGAATCGAGTACCGCGACTTGCGAGCGCGGCAACATTGTGCGGGATTGCTGCTTTTCGAGTTTCGGGTTCATCGGATCAGCTCCTTTTTGCGAAGACTGTTTTGAAAACGATGTTCTTGAAACGCTCGAGCGGTTCGGGACTGCGCTCCACCTTCATGCGCAGCATCGCGCCTTGCCAGGAACTCAAAAGGAAATCGGCGAGATCCTCGGCATCGAACGCGTCGGTGATATCGCCGGCCGCCTGGCCCTCGGCGATGCACTCGGCGAAGGGCTTGCGCCAGCGTTCGAAAATGGCGACGAGTTGCAGCCTCAGCGCCTCACTGTGAGCCGCCGTCTCGAGGCTGAGATTGCCAATCATGCAGCCCCGTGCCCAATTATGCGCCTCCAGCTTCGACGTGATGATTTCGAGGTAGCGGCGCAAGCGCCCGACCGGGGGCGTGCCGTCCCGGGCGAGGGCCTGCTCCACCAAACCGCTCACATAGGCGAAATAGCGGTCCAGCACCTCGCCGGTGAACGCCTCCTTGGATGCAAAATGATTGGTGAAGGACCCCGGGCGGGCATCGGCCGCGGCGACGATGTCGCGCACACCGGCGGCCGAATAGCCGGAATTCCAGATGGTTTTGAAACCGGCGTCGAGGAGTTTTTCGCGAAGTGAATGTCTAGCCATCGCGATACAATACGTACGTACGTATTAAAGTCAAGAGGCATATTTTGATACCGCGCGCTCTTGGCAGAACCCACGGGCAATGGCATCGCAGTGGTGGCGTTGGACCGAGGAGTGAAGCATGACAGCGGCGAAAGAAGTGATTGTCATCGGCGCCGGCATCATCGGCGCCTCCATCGCCTGGCACCTGACCAGGGCCGGAGCAAAGGTGACGGTCATTGCCGGCAGCGGCGCCGGCGGCGTCGCGACACCGAATTCCTTTGCCTGGATCAATGCCAGTTGGGGCAATCCGGAGGTCTATTTCCGGCTGCGCATTCGGTCGATGGCCGAATGGACGCGATTGGCGAACGAGGTGCCCGGCATCCCGTTGCAATGGTGCGGTGGCCTGTGCTGGGACCTGCCACGTGCTGAGCTCGAAGCCTATGCGGCCGAGCATTCCGCCTGGGGCTACGGCATCGAGCGTGTCGACCGTGCCGGAGCGGCGCGCATTGAGCCCAATCTGACCGAGCTTCCCGATTTCGCCCTTTATGTGCCTGGGGAAGGCGTTGCCGAGCCGGTCGCTGCCACGCAAGCACTGCTCGCCGACGCCGAACGGCGCGGCGCGCGGCTGCTGACGGGAGTTACCGCGACCGCGCTTGTGCAGGCCAACGGCAGGATTGCCGGCGTCGATACATCCGGCGGGCGGATTGCTGCCGACGAGGTGGTGATCGCGGCCGGAGCCGGCTCTCCGGCACTAGCGGCAACAGCCGGGATAGAACTGCCGATCGAGACGCCACCCGGCCTGATCGTGCATTCGCGCCCCACCGAAAAGCTGCTCAACGGCCTGGTCATCGGCGACCGCCTGCATATGCGCCAGACGGCGGAAGGCCGCGTCATCGCCGGCTCGGATTTCGGCGGCGCCGATCCCGGCATGGATGCCGAGGCAACTGCCCGCGAGTTATTTGCGGCGATGAAGGCGATGCTGCGCGGCGCGGACGGGCTGGAACTCGATTTCCACACGGTTGGCTACCGGCCGACGCCGATCGATGGCTTTCCGATCATTGGCCGCGCCGAAGGCACGAGCGGCATCTACCTCGCCGTCATGCATTCCGGCATCACGCTGGCACCGGCCGTCGGCCTGTTCGCTGCCCGCGAAATCCTCGACGGCGAGCGCGATCCGCTGCTTGATCCCTACGGGCTGGCGCGGCTTACTCAATAACCGGGCGGGCGGCGAAAGCCGCTGGTTAGCGGGTCGATTGCCCTGGCGATCCCGAGCAGGCGCGACTCCGACCAGCGTTTGCCAACAAGCTGTAGTCCGATGGGCAGGCCATTGCTGTCCTGTCCGCAGGGCAGCGACAGTGCGGGGTGGCCGCTGTAGTTGAACACCGCACCATAGGCCGGCAGCATCCAGTAGCTTTGCTCCCTGCCGTCGACCTCGATCGGCGTTCCCGGCTCGCAATGCGGGAAGGCGGTGACCATGGCGACGGGGCACAACAAGGCGTCGCAGCCGTCCAAGAACCGTTCCCACGCCAGGATGGAGCGGTCGCGGCGGGCGAGCGCCTCGAACCAGCGCGCGACCGGCGTCGGCTTCTCCGGTGGTCCAGGCTGCGCCGCCTCCAGCATCATGCCGATCAGCGCACCGCTTTGCTCCAGGTCGTCGTGCAGGTCGAGCTTCGGCAATTCGGCTTCCTCGACGATGGCGCCCGCAACCTGAAGCTCTTTTGCCAGACTTTCGACCGCCGCGCTGATCTCGCCGGCCACCGGAAAGCCCGGAAAGGACGGCGCGACGGCAATGCGCAAATTTTTGAGATCCAGTTCCTGCAGGCCTTCGAGCGGTACCGGCGCAAGGTCGGTATCGCTTCCATCCGGCCCGGCAATGAGGCCGTAGATCAACGCCAGGTCCTCGACGCTGCGTGCCATCGGTCCGAGGCAGGAGATAAGCCGCACGCTGCGCGGCGCCCCGCCTGGATCGGGGAAAGCACCGGCGAGCGAGACGCGGTGCTCGGTTGGCTTGACGCCGTAGATGCCGCAAAAGGCAGCGGGCAGCCGGATCGAATCCTGCATGTCGGTGCCGACCTCGAACGGCGTCATTCCGGCGCTGAGCGCCGCCGCCGCACCGCCACTGGAGCCGCCGGCGGTGCGCTGGAGGTTCCAGGGGTTGCCGGTGCGGCCGAACAGCGGATTGCCCGACTGCCAGTCACCGAGCATTGTCGCCACGTTCGTCTTGCCCACCAATATGCCGCCTGCCGCCTTCAGCCGGGCAACGACCGGACTGTCTGCTCTCGGGGCATAGTCGGCGAAGGCCGGGAAGCCGACGGTGGTTCTCATGCCAGCGGTTTCGTGCGTGTCCTTTAGTGTGAATGGCACACCGTGCAGCGGCCCAAGTGCCTCGCCGCGCGCCTGCGCTTCGTCGGCCTTGCCGGCGCGTTGCCGCGCACCGTCCCGATCGAGGATTACGACGGCATTGACCGCCTCATTGTGCCTGTCGATCTGCGCCAGGTGCTCGTCCAGCACCTCTATTGCGGAAACCGTACGGTCGCGGATGGCCGCGGCCAGTTTGGTGGTCGACGAAAAGACGATATCCATCCTGAATGCTCCGGGCTATCGCGCCGCGCTCCTCAAAATGGCGGATTGCGGCGCGGCTTCAAGCCTGGCTCGGCATTTCGACGACGGCGGCGCTTGATCGGGATTGCGCTGCCGGGATCCGTTGAGGGTCGGCGCTGTCCAGCGGCCTCGCCGCGATCGGCACCTCTACGGCTTACCGTCCCCTGTTGTGCGTCCGCTCGTAGAGCTCACGGATGATGCCGCTTGCCGTGGTCTCGAACAGAAACGGCAAGAAAGCGTGAACGAGCGCGGCAAAAGCCGCCATGAACAATCGCGACGAGAACCATGCAGCGAAAGCCATATGGCCGAAATAGCTCTCGCCGACCGCGGCCGGGTGAGAGGTGAAAAGTCTTGCGAGCCGTGCTGTCATGTCGATCCCTCCTGCCGGCATGAAGAGCCGGCCATGAATATCCTGCCACGGCTGTTCGGTTGATCGGTCTCAAATTGTCCTTGTATCAAGCCAAGTTTTGGGACAATCATCCCACATGATGCCGGAAATCGACGAAATAGACCGGAGATTGCTGGCCGAGCTGCAACGCGACGGAACTCTGTCCGTCGACCAGCTCTCGGCAAGAATATCGCTGTCGCGCAATGCCTGCTGGCGCCGGGTCAAGCGGCTGGAGGAAGACGGCGTCATCACCGGTCGGGTGGCGCTGGTCGACGCCGACAAGCTTGGACTCGGCCTTTCGGTGTTTATCATGATCCGCACCTCGAACCACGATCCCGACTGGCTGCAAAGATTCCGGGCGGCGGTGACCGGCTTTGCCGAGATCACCGGCGCCTACCGCATGTCCGGCGATCTCGACTATGTCCTGCGCGCCCGCGTCGCCGATGTGAAGGCCTATGACCGGCTCTACCAGCGGCTGATCGCCAAGGTGGCGCTGTCGGACGTTTCGGCCTCCTTCGTCATGGAGGAGATCAAGGAGACCACGGTCGTTCCGATGGAACTGCGCTGAAGCGGAACTGTGCTGAAAGAAAGCCGTTGATAGCATTGCCGCCGAGTTGACTGAACCGGCGTTCGCGACGATAGGATCAGCCTCATGCGCGCAGCACTTTATCCCTCCTCCGTCATCGGTCCGGCTGTCGGCTTCGTCAGGCTACCGCATGGCGAGGGGTTGCCGCTACCCGCCTATGAGAGCTCGGGCGCCGCCGGCATGGACCTGCGCGCCGCCGTCCCGGACGACAGGCCGCTTTTGATCCTGCCGGGAAAGCGCGCGCTGGTGCCGACCGGGCTGGTCCTGGAAATTCCCGAGGGCGTCGAAGGCCAGGTCCGGCCGCGTTCCGGCCTTGCCTTCAAGCACGGGCTCACCTGCCTCAACACGCCCGGCACCATCGACAGCGACTATCGCGGCGAGGTCAAGGTGCTGCTGATCAATCTCGGCGACGAGGATTTCGCGGTAACGCGCGGCATGCGGATCGCCCAGATCGTCTTCGCCCCGGTGACGCAGGCGACGGTCGAGGAGCGCACATTGGCCGGCGGTACAACGCGCGGCTCGGGCGGCTTCGGATCGACCGGCACGGCCTGATGAGCGCTGCGAAATGAAGATACCCAAACTCGTCATCTTCGATTGCGACGGGGTTCTGGTCGACACCGAGAACCTGGCCAACCGGCGCCTCGCCGAGTGGCTGACTGCGGCCGGCTTTCCGGCCAGCTTTGAATATTGCCGCAAGAATTTTTCCGGCCGCAGCATGGTCTCTGTGCAGAAGGAAGTCGAGGCGACCGGCGTCAGCCTCGGCGCCGATTTTGTCGAGCGCTGGAACGCCGGCCTGCCGGACCTGTTCGCGCATGGCGTCGAGGCCATCCCCTACGTTCGCGAGTTCATCGAAACCGTGCACGCCGCCGGCATCGCCACCTGTGTCGCCTCATCGGCACGGGTATCGAAAATGCACATCACACTCGGCCAGACCGGGCTGCTGCCGCTGTTCGAGCATGCGCTGTTCAGCTCGACCATGGTCTCGCGCGGCAAGCCGTTCCCCGACCTCTTCCTGCATGCGGCAGCGACGATGGGCTTCGCGCCCGCCGACTGTATCGTCATCGAGGACAGCGTCGCTGGGACGGCAGCCGGCATCGCCGCCGGCATGCGCGTCTATTCCTACCGCGGCGACCCGCTTTCCGACCGTGACGGACTGAGCGAAGCCGGCGGCATCCTGTTCGACGACATGCGCGAACTGGCCGGGCTGGTGCCGATCCACTAATCGGGCCTTTGTTCAAGCTGCGCTGTATGTTGCAGCTGCTTGTGCTAGCTTGCGCGCGCCCGACATAACGAGCGCGCGCATGACCTTCTCCCTGGTTCGGTTCCTCTTTGCCTGCCTGCTGCTGCCTTGTCTCTGGACGACGGCCAGCGCTGAGGCCGTCAGCTCCCCGGAGCTCGGCAGCGCCGTCTCCGGCCACGGCGATGTCACCTATCTCGACCTCGCCAGGATGGTCATTCCAGATCTGGCCGCGGACAAGGACGGCTTCTACCGGGGTTCGATGCCGATCGAGATGCGTCACATCGCTGGACCGGACTACGGCGGCTCGCCGCCGGCGGTGTCGGGTCTTTCCAATGCCGGCGTGCTCGGCATCAAGGCCGGCGGCAAGGAGCGGCTGACCATGCTGTTCGACCTTGGCGACTCGCCTGACAGTGCCGAGGGCTATGCCGTGCTGGCGCTCTACGACGTCACCGGCAAGCCGGCCCTGCTCGACGCCGTCAATGTCGCCGTCGACCGCATCACCTATCTTCGCGATCCGGGCACGCTGCCGATCGGGCCTGGTGACGACGCCATCATCAGCATGAGCATGCATTTCAATTCGAGCCAGGGCTATGGGATCACGCCGCTGATCATGGTCCGTAACGACAGGTTCGAGCTGATCGACATGATCTATACGTTCGACGAAAACCTCTGCACTCATAGGAGGACGCAAAATGCGGCGTTCCAGGCGGTCGCCGACGGCCAGCCCTATGCAGCCATCAAGGTCACGGTGACCGACGCGGCGCTACCGGGGGAAGAAAGCTGCGACGGCCAGCCGCCGCCAGAGGCGTCTTCGCGCGACATTTCCGTCACCTATCATTGGGACAAAAACGCTTCGCACTACGTCAAGGATTCCGATGCGCTGGACCGATTGGCAGATGAGAACGCCAAACGCTTCTGAGCCAACCGCATTTGTTTGCCCGGCGCGTTCCGCCGGGCTAGAATTTGCCTCACATTCTGCACTGGAGGGGAGCATCCATGGACAAGGGCAAGATTTTTCGCGACCTGCATGCCTCGATCTTCGTCATGGCCAATTCCTGGGACGTCGGCACGACCAAGCTCTTGGCCTCGTTCGGCTTCAAGGCGCTGGCGACGACCAGCGCCGGCTTTGCCTTTTCGCGCGGCCTGCCCGATGGCGCGGTGACGTTCGAGGCGATGATCCATCATTGCCGTGAAGTGTCGGCGGCGACCGGGTTGCCGGTTTCGGCCGACCTCGAAAAGGGCAAGGGCGACAGCGCGACAAGTGCCGGCGAAACCATCTTCGCCGCCGAGGCGGCAGGCCTCGCCGGCTGCTCGATCGAGGACCATACCGGCGAGCCCGACAAGCCGATCTATGATTTTGCGCATGCCGTCGAGCGCGTCGCGGCGGCGGCGGAAGCGGCACGGGCACTGAAACGCGATTTCGTCTTCACCGCGCGGGCCGAGAATTTTCTGTGGGGCAAGCCCGACCTCGACGATACGATCAAGCGGCTGCAGGCCTTCGAGAAGGCCGGCGCCGACGTACTCTATGCACCGGGGCTGGGCGACATCGAGATGGTGCGAACCGTCTGCTCGGCCCTGACCAAGCCGGTCAACGTCATGGCCAGGCCCGGCTTCACCATCGCCGACCTGGCCATGGCGGGAGTAAAGCGCGTCTCGCTCGGCCCATGGCTCACCAATTTCGCCTTCGGCATGCTGGAGACCGCGGCGCGCGAGATCCAGCAGGACGGCACCTTCGGCTTCACCCGCGCCGCCATGCCGTTCGGCAAGCTGCAGGCGCTGTTTGCCAAATCGTCAGCCTAGGTCGGGCCCGGCGAATGACGCTCACCGTCGTCGACATGCACACCGGCGGCGAGCCGCTGCGGATCGTCACCGGCGGCTACCCCGACATTCCCAAGGGCACGATCCTCGAAAAGCGTGCCTATGTGCGCGACCATCTCGATCATCTCAGAAAGATCCTGATGTTCGAGCCGCGCGGCCATTACGACATGTATGGCGCGCTGCTGGTGGAGCCCGACCTGCCGGGCGCCGACCTCGCCGTGCTGTTCATGCACAATGAGGGCTATTCGACGATGTGCGGCCACGCCATCGTCGCGCTCGGCCGCTACGCCGTCGAGGAGCGGCTGGTGGCGCCACGCGAGCCGCTGACGACCGTCAACATCGAGGCGCCATGCGGGCTGATTTCGGCTGCGGTCGAGGTAAGGGATGGCAAGGCCGGTGCGGTGTCCTTCGAAAGCGTGCCGGCGTTTCTGTTCGCCCGCGACCGGCGGATCGAGCTGCCAGGCTATGGTCCGGTCGGCTTCGACATCGCTTATGGCGGCGCCTTCTATGCGCTCGCCGACTGCCGCCAGTTCGGGCTGGAATTCGGCAGGAACCGGGTGCGCGATTTCGTCGATGCAGCGACCGCGCTGACCAATAAGCTCAAGGCCGAATTGCCGCTGTCGCATCCCGACCATGCCGATCTCGCCTTTCTCTACGGCACCATCCTCACCGACGGACAGGATGCGTTCTCCGATACGCCGACCAAAAACATCTGCGTTTTCGCCGAAGCCGAGGTCGACCGTTCGCCGACCGGCTCGGGAGTCACCGCGCGGCTGGCGGCCATGCACGCCAAGGGGCAAATCGAGATTGGCCGGACGCGGCTGTTCGAGAGCATCGCCGGCTCGCGCTTTTCCGGTGCGGTCGCGCGCACGGCCACAGCCGGGCCGCATGACGCCATCATCGCCCGCGTCGGCGGCCGTGCCTACTACTCAGGGCGGGCCGAATTCATTGTCGAGGACGACGACGAACTGGGGCGCGGCTTTCTGCTGCGCTAAGGCGTGTTGATGTTCAACTGCCGGCGAACGGCGGTGCCTCGAGCCCAGGACAAAAGGGCCGGATGCAGCTGTTCAACGCCGCGATGCTCGTGGGTCACGGCATGGATCCTAGGGTCTTCGCCGCGTCGCTTCGCTCTTGCTCCGCCCTAGGATGACGAAATGAGGGAGGCCGCAGCTAACTTCCAAGGGTTGTGATTTGCCGTCCGCTACCACCCTCTACACTGCGACGCAACGGCCAATCTCCGACGTCCGCGACTTGTCTTGAACCCCCGCGCCTTCGTCATCCTAGGGCGGAGCAGGAGCGAAGCGATGTCGCGGAGACCCTAGGATCCATGCCGTTACTATGGCTGAAGAGTGCAGCGCTTCTGTGCGCCGGACTTGCACCAACAAGGGCGGTCAGCTCCCTTCCCGTGCCGAGATCGCCTTGTGAAGATGCACCATCATGGCGGCGGCGAACAGCGGCGTCAGAAGATTGAGCAGCGGCACGGCCAGGAAAGCCGCGACCACCAGACCGGCGAGGAACACGGTGACAGCGTGCTTTCTGCGCAGCGCCTTGGCCTCAGCCTCCGGGCGAAAGCGCATGGCGGCGAACTCGAAGAACTCGCGCCCGAGCAGATAGCCGTTGACGATGAAGAAGGCGGCAATGTTGATGCCGGGCACCAGGAGAAGCAGCAGGGCGACGATATTGCCGAGGATGACGACGCCGAAGAACCTGATCGCCAGCACCAGCGAGCGCAGCGCCGGCACGGCGCGGCCGGGCGGATCGTTGGGATAATCGGTGCGCTCGACCACTTCGGCGACGTCGTCGAGGAACAGGCCGGCGATGATCGCCGTCACCGGCGCGATGAGCAGCGCCAGCCCCAGCGCAAGGCCGATGCCGGCGACGACGGCGCCCAGCCATCCGGCCCAGGAGGGAAGGGCGGGCAGCCATGCATCGATCCACGGCCAGGCCAGCCATTCGAACAGCCCCTTGATCCCGAACCAAAGCGCCGCCAGCGCCAGCAAGGTCAGCCCCAGCGTCTTCACGAACACGGAACGGAATTCGGGCGAGAACAGCCGGCTCAAGGCGGCGCGGGCGGCGTCGAGGATCACGGCGTTTCCAATCCCATGTCAAACGTGCCCGTGGCTGATATCTCCGAATAGGCGGAGATCGCCCAAGTCGCAAGCGCGGCTTCCTAGCGCGCGACCTTCGCCTGGGGAATGGTCATCGCCGCCACGCCGGCGACGACCAGGGCCATTCCCCACCATGCGCTCGGACCAAGGCTTTCGCCAAGGAACACGGCTCCGATAGCAACGCCGATCGGCACCCGCAGATAGGCTTGCGAGGTGGTGCCGACGGAACCCAGCGTATGGAGGAGGCGGAAATAGATTGAGAAGGCCAGCGCGGTTGAAAACACGGAAAGCCCGAGCAGCGCAAGGATCGAGGTCGTCGATGGCGCCAGCGTCCATGGCTGATCGAACGCAAGGCTCAAGGGGATCAGCATCGCGGCGCCGCAGAGCATCGAACCGGCGGCCGGCACCATCGGGTCGAGCCCCCTGAAGCCGCGACCGAAAACGGCAGCGCCGGCATAGCAGATCGTCGCCGCGACCACGGCAAGTTGCGGCAACAATTGCTGTCTGAGGCCGCCTAGCGCCGGGACGCCGATGACGAGGCATATTCCGGCGATTCCCGCCCCGACGCCGAACAGCTTGCGCATGGTCGCCGGTTCATGGCGGGTGATGAGGGCGGTCAGCAAGAAGGTGAAGATCGGCGAGGTCGCATTCAGGATCGTGGCCAGCCCGGCATCCAGCGAGCGCTCGGCCGAAGCGATCAGCGTGAACGGCACGACGCTGTTGAGGCATGCCTGGAATGCAAACCGGCGCCAGCTTGCGGCATCACCCGGCAAGGCCAGCCCGCGCCAGCGGATCAGGGCGAGCAGGATGCCACCCGCGATCAGGGTTCGCGCGGCGATCAGCGTCACCGGCGGGATCGTCGCGACGCCGATCTTGATGAAGCTGTAGGATGCGCCCCACAGCACCGCCAATACGACGAGCAGCACCAGCTCGATCCTCGTGTCGGTTTTCATGGACATGGCCGGCTGGAACCTCTGGGCATCGCTCATCTCAGCCATGCTTGTAAGCCAGGCACGCGGGAAATGCTTCGGCCGCCATCCAACGATGGTCGCTATGCTGACATTCGTCGGATCGCGGCATTGTCGACTAGGCAAAGCCGCATCAAACCGCTAGACCCGCCCGCGCCCGGCGTGGCAGAAAGCCGGTAGTTTTTTGGCGGAGACATGAATTGATGCCGGACTATGACGTGCTTTGTATCGGAAATGCCATCGTCGACATCATCGCCCAGTGCGACGAGGCGTTCCTGGAGACCAACGGCATCATCAAGGGCGCGATGAATTTGATCGACACGCGGCGCGCCGAACTGCTCTACAGCCGCATGGGCCCGGCCATCGAAGCCTCGGGCGGCAGCGCCGGCAACACGGCGGCGGGCGTCGCCTCCTTCGGCGGCCGCGCCGCTTTCTTCGGCAAGGTCTCCAACGACGCGCTCGGCGAAATCTACGCGCATGACATCCATGCCCAGGGCGTCGCCTTCGACACCAGGCCGCTCAACGGCGAACCGCCGACGGCGCGCTCGATGATCTTCGTCACGCCGGACGGCGAGCGCTCGATGAACACCTATCTCGGCGCTTGCATCGAGCTCGGCCCGGAGGACGTCGAGGCCGACAAGGCGTCGGGCGCGGCGGTCACCTATTTCGAGGGCTATCTGTGGGACCCGCCGCGCGCCAAGGAAGCGATCCGGCAGACCGCGAAGCTCGCCCACGCCGCCGGGCGCGAAGTGTCGATGACCTTGTCGGACTCGTTCTGCGTCGACCGCTACCGCGACGAGTTCCTCGACCTGATGCGCTCAGGCACCGTTGACATCGTCTTTGCCAACAGCCACGAGATCAAGTCGCTCTACCAGACCGCGTGCTTCGACGAGGCGCTGGCGCAGATCCGCAAGGATTGCAAGATCGCAGCCGTCACCCGCTCGGAAAAGGGCTCGGTCATCGTCCGCGGCGACGAGACCGTCACCATCGAGGCGACCAGGATCCGCGAGCTGGTCGACACGACAGGCGCCGGCGACCTTTATGCCGCCGGTTTCCTCTACGGCTACACGCAGGGCCGCAGCCTGAAGCAGTGCGGCGATCTCGGCTCGCTGGCCGCCGGGCTGGTCATCCAGCAAATCGGCCCAAGGCCAAGGCAGAACCTGCGCCGAGAGGCCGAACAGGCGGGGCTGCTGTAGGGAGCTCGGTCTCGCTCGATGGCAGGGCAATCGCACATCGGCAAGTGCCCCCTCACCCGGATTGCCAACCGAATTGCCAAGGGCAATTCGGGGCAATCCGACCTCTCCCCGAGGGGAGAGGAGGTCGCCAGGTTGATGCCAGGCTCTTCTCCCCAGCGGGGAGAAGGTGGCCGCGAAGCGGCCGGATGAGGGGGAACCCCCCATGCGATAGCACTGCCCTCTATAGGCGTCGCCTTCGCACGACCCTTCCCAGCGAGAGGAGGGTAAGCTCGCTCCTCAAGCCCCAGCGCTATACGCCGCGATCGCCGCCATATTCACGATATCGCTGTCCTTGGCATTCAGCGAGACGATCTGAACCGGCTTGTTCAGGCCGACCAGCAGCGGGCCGATGACGGTCGAGCCGCCGAGCTCCTGCAGCATCTTGGTCGAGATTGAGGCCGAGTGGAAAGCCGGCATGATCAGCACATTGGCCGGGCCGGTCAGCCTGATGAACGGATACTGCGCCATGGCGCGGGCGTTGAGCGCCACGTCGGCGGCCATCTCGCCGTCATACTCGAAATCGACGCGGCGCTTGTCGAGGATGCGCACCGCTTCCTGGACGCGCTCGGAGCGTTCGCCCTGCGGATGGCCGAAGGTTGAATAGGCGAGCATGGCGAGCCTCGGCTCGTAGCCCATGCGGCGGGCGAAGCCGGCGGCCTCCTCGGCGATGTCGGCGATCTGTTCGGCATTCGGCATGTCGTGCACGGCGGTGTCGGCGACAAGCACGGTGCGACCCCGCGCGAGCACGATCGATACGCCGATGACGCAGTGGCCGGGCCTTGCGTCGATGACGCGGCGGATATCGTCGAGCGCCGTCGAATAGTTGCGGGTGACGCCGGTGACGATGCCGTCGGCGTCGCCCAGCGCCACCATGCAGGCGGCGAAATGGTTGCGGTCGTTGTTGATCAGCCGCTGGCAGTCACGGAACAGGAAGCCTTTGCGCTGCATGCGCTCGTAGAGATAGTCGGTGTAGACCGAGTTGCGCCGCGACAGCCGCGCATTGATGATCTCGATGCCTTGCTTACCGAGGTCGATGCCGGCGTTCCTGGCGTTTTCCTTGATGATGTCGTCGCGGCCGAGCAGGATGGCGGTGCCGAGCCGCTGGTTCACATAGGAGACGGCGGCGCGCATCACCTGCTCCTCCTCGCCCTCGGCAAAGACGATGCGCTTGGGCTGACGGCGGACGCGGTCGTAGATGCGCTGCAACGTCGAGGCGATCGGGTCGCGGCGGGCGGAAAGCTCCTGCGCGTAGCGGTCGAGATCGAGGATCGGCTTGCGCGCGACGCCGGACTCCATCGCCGCCTTGGCGACCGCGATCGGGATCGCCGAGATCAGCCGCGGGTCGAACGGCACCGGGATGATGTAGTTGGGGCCGAATTTCGGCCGGTTGCCCTGATAGGCGGCGGCGACGTCGTCGGGCACGTCCTGGCGCGCGAGCTCCGCCAGCGCCCGGGCGGCGGCGATCTTCATGTCGTCATTGATGGTGGTCGCCCGCACATCGAGCGCGCCGCGGAAGATGTAGGGGAAGCCAAGCACGTTGTTGACCTGGTTCGGGTAGTCGGACCGTCCCGTCGCCATGATGGCGTCGGTTCGGATCTCGGCGACCTCCTCCGGCGTGATCTCGGGGTCGGGATTGGCCATGGCGAAGATGATCGGGTTCTTGGCCATCGACTGCACCATCCTGGTGGTCAGCGTGCCCTTGGCCGAGAGGCCGAGGAACACGTCGGCGCCGTCCAGCGCCTCGGCCAGCGAGCGCGCGCCGGTTTTCACGGCGTGCGCCGATTTCCACTGGTTCATGCCTTCGGTGCGGCCCTGGAAGACGACGCCCTTGGTGTCGCAAAGGATGATATTTTCCGGCGCAAAGCCCATCGCCTTCATCAATTCGATGCAGGCGATGCCGGCGGCACCCGCGCCATTGCAGACCATTTTCGTGGTCTTCATGTCGCGGCCGGTGATTTCCAGCGCGTTGATCAAGCCGGCGGCCGAGATGATGGCGGTGCCGTGCTGGTCGTCATGGAAGACCGGTATGTCCATCAGCTCGCGCAGCCGCTGCTCGATGATGAAACATTCCGGTGCCTTGATGTCCTCGAGGTTGATGCCGCCGAAGGAGGGTCCGAGGAAACGCACGCAATTGATGAATTCGTCGGCATCCTCGGTGTCGACCTCGAGGTCGATGGAATCGACATCGGCGAAGCGCTTGAACAGCACCGCCTTGCCTTCCATCACCGGCTTCGAGGCCAGCGCGCCGAGGTTGCCGAGACCGAGGATGGCGGTGCCGTTGGAGATGACGGCGACCATGTTGCCGCGAACCGTGTAGTCGAAGGCGCGGCTCGGATCCTCGGCGATGGCGAGAACCGGCACGGCGACGCCCGGCGAATAGGCAAGGCTGAGATCGCGTTGCGTCGCCATTGGTTTTGTCGCGACGATCTCCAGCTTGCCGGGGCGGCCCATGGCATGGAATTCCAATGCCTCCTGGGCGCTGACGGAGGGCCCGTTGCTTTCGGTTTTCTTGGCCATGGTACCTTTGGTTTCCTCGCCCGTACGGCACCGCTTGCGATGGGTGCGCATGCTTTCTTTTGTGGAAGGTTCGGGATTAAGGCTACACTTCGCCGCTGTAAACCGCCAAGCATGGCTTGCAAAATTTTGGAAGCAGCTTCTTGAACGACGAGACGCCCATTCGAAGCGACAACGCCACCCCGGCCTTCGCGCCGGCGACGCCGATGATGGAGCAGTACATTGAGATCAAGGCGGCGAACCCGGATTCGCTGCTGTTCTACCGCATGGGCGATTTCTACGAGCTGTTCTTCGACGATGCCGAGAAGGCGAGCCGGGCACTCGGCATCGTGCTGACCAAGCGCGGCAAGCACCAGGGGCTCGACATCCCGATGTGCGGCGTGCCGGTGCATGCCGCCGACGATTATCTGCAGAAGCTGATCGGCCAGGGCTTCCGCGTCGCCGTCTGCGAGCAGATCGAGGATCCGGCCGAGGCCAAGAAGCGCGGCGGCAAATCGGTGGTGCGCCGCGACGTGGTGCGGCTGGTGACCCCCGGCACCATCACCGAGGACAAGTTGCTGGCGCCGTCGGAATCGAGTTTTCTGATGGCGCTGGGACGGGTCAAGGGCGGCAGCAGCGATCACGCTTTCGCGCTGGCCTGGATCGAGATCTCGACCGGTGTCTTCCGCGTCGCCGAAACCACCGCCGACCGGCTGCTCGCCGATGTCTTCCGCGTCGATCCGCGCGAGCTGATCGTCGCCGAGCCGGTGTTTTACGACCCGGAGCTGAAACCGGTATTCGACGTGCTCGGCCGCGTCGCCAGCCCGCAGCCGCCGTCGCTGTTCGATTCGGCTTCGGCCGCCGGCCGCATCGCCCGCTTCTTCGAGGTGGCGACGCCTGACAGTTTCGGCTCGTTTTCGCGCGCCGAACTGTCGGCGATCTCAGGCGTCATCGCCTATGTCGAAAAGACGCAGAAGGCCGAGCGGCCGCCGCTGTCGCGGCCGCAGCGCGAGGAGCAGGGCTCGACCCTGTTCATCGACCCGGCGACGCGCGCCAATCTGGAACTGCTGCGCACATTGTCCGGCAGCCGCGACGGCTCGCTGTTCAAGGCGATCGACCGCACGGTGACCGGCGGCGGGGCAAGGCTGCTCGCCGACCGGCTGATGGCGCCGCTGACCGACCCGGCGGCTATCAGCGCCAGGCTGGACTCAGTGTCGTTCTTCCGCTCCGAGACGCGCCTCTGCCAGGCGGTGCGGGCAAGCCTGAAGAGCGTTGCCGACATGCCGCGCGCGCTGTCCAGGCTGGCGCTCAACCGCGGCGGCCCGCGCGACCTCGGCGCGCTGCGCGCCGGTTTCGAAGCGGCTAGCGCCATCGCCGAACTGTTCGGCCAAACCACCTTGCCGGGCGAACTGACCGCGGCGTTGGGAGCTATCAAGGCACTGCCCGGTAAACTGGCGACGCATCTGGTACAGGCGCTCAGCGACGAGCTGCCGTTGCTCAGGCGCGACGGCGGCTTCGTCCGTTCCGGCTACCACGCCGAACTCGACGAGATGCGGGCACTGCGCGACGAGTCGCGAAAAGTGATCGCCGGGCTGGAGCGTTCGCTGATCGACGAGACCGGCATCCGCTCGCTGAAGATCAGGCACAACAATGTGCTGGGATATTACATCGAGGTGACCGCCAACCACCATGCGCTGATGACCGGCAGCGACGGCGCCAAGGCGCGCTTCATCCATCGCCAGACCATGGCCAACGCCATGCGCTTCACCACCACGGAACTCGCCGAACTGGAATCGAAGATCGCCAACGCCGCCGACCGGGCGCTGGCGATCGAGCTTGCCGCTTTCGAGGCGCTGACGGCGGAAGTCGTCGGCCAGGCCGACACGATCCGTGCCGGCGCCGAAGCGCTCGCCGTGCTCGATGTTTCGGCTGCACTTGCCTTGCTTTCCGAAAGCGAGGCTTGGTGCCGGCCGCTAGTCGATGCGAGCCTTGTCTTCGAGATTTCGGGTGGACGCCATCCGGTGGTCGAACAGGCGCTGCGGCGTTCCGGCGAAGGCCCGTTCGTCGCCAATGATTGCGATCTGTCGCCGCAAGGCGATGCCAAGGCCGGCGCGATCTGGCTGCTGACCGGCCCCAATATGGGCGGCAAGTCGACCTTCCTCAGGCAGAACGCGCTGATTGCCATCCTTGCCCAGACCGGCTCATTCGTGCCGGCGGCATCAGCCCATATCGGCGTCGTCGACCGGCTGTTTTCGCGGGTCGGCGCCTCCGACGATCTGGCGCGCGGCCGCTCCACCTTCATGGTCGAGATGGTCGAAACGGCGGCGATCCTCAACCAGGCCGGCGAACGCGCGCTGGTCATTCTCGACGAGATCGGCCGCGGCACCGCCACCTTCGACGGCCTGTCGATCGCCTGGGCGGCGGTCGAATATTTGCACGAGAAGAACCGCTGCCGGGCGATCTTCGCCACGCATTTCCACGAGATGACGGCGCTGGCCGGAAAACTGCCGCGGCTCTCCAACGTCACCATGCGGGTCAAGGAATGGGAGGGCGACGTGGTCTTCCTGCACGAGGTCGGCAAGGGTGCGGCTGACCGGTCCTACGGCGTCCAGGTGGCGCGGCTGGCCGGCCTGCCGGAAGCCGTCGTCGGCCGGGCCAAGGAAGTGCTGCACCAGCTTGAAGCCGGCGAGGTTTCGGGCAAGGCCAACCGCCTGGTCGACGACCTGCCGCTGTTTTCCGTGGCGGCGAAGCGGGAAGCGTCGAAGCCGGCGAAGAGTGATGGGCTGGGCGCGGCGCTAGTGAAGATCAATCCCGACGAGATGACGCCACGCGAGGCGCTGGAGGCGCTGTACCGGCTGAAGGGGATGGTTGGGAAGTAGTGCTCGTCCGATAGCGCTCTACGGCGCCCCCCTCTGTCCTGCCGGACATCTCCCCCTCGAGGGGGAGATTGGCAGTTTCGCTGACAGCGCTTTTCCTTCGACGTTCGAAGTTGGCGAAAGCCGATGCGAAATCCAATCTCCCCCCTTGAGGGGGAGATGTTCGGCAGGACAGAGGGGGGTGTGACGGAACGCTGCTTTGGCTTGCCTTCCGCCCCACCCCTCAAATCATCGCCAAGCCCGATTTCTGCCTCGGCGGCGGGAAGGCGCGGTCGAGGTCGGCGAAATCTTCGCTCGTGAGCTCGATGTCCAACGCCGCGACATTCTGCCGGACATGCTCCGCGCGGCTAGCTTTGGGAATCGCGATCACCCCGTCCTGCGCCATCACCCAGG
Source organism: Mesorhizobium sp. M1328 (assembly GCF_040318075.1). Taxonomy (NCBI): domain Bacteria; kingdom Pseudomonadati; phylum Pseudomonadota; class Alphaproteobacteria; order Hyphomicrobiales; family Phyllobacteriaceae; genus Mesorhizobium; species Mesorhizobium sp. M1328. Next base: position 87,242 of record NZ_JAMYLO010000020.1, read on the forward strand.
CAAGCGCGATCTGCGCCGGCGTCGCACCGTGGCGAGCGGCGATGGCATCTAACCTGGCGTTGCGCGCCAATATCCCCTGATCGACCGGCGAATAGGCCATCAGCGGCATGCCGCGTTGCCGGCTCCGCGGGGCGAGGTCGAACTCGACGCCGCGCTGCGACAGATTGTAGAGCACCTGGTTGGTCTGGACGTTGCCGCCGGCCGGCAACCGAACCAGCTCTTCCATCTCATCGGTATCGAAATTGCTGACGCCCCAATGGCGGATCTTGCCGGCCGCCTTCAACGCTTCGAACGCCTCTACCGTTTCCATCAAAGGAACGCTGCCCGGCCAATGCAAGAGATAGAGATCGATGCGGTCGGTGGCGAGATGCCTCAGGCTGTTCTCGCAGGCCCGTTTCACGCCGGTGCGCGAGGCATTGGACGGCAGCACCTTGGAGACGAGGAACACTTCGTCGCGGCGACCGGCGATGGCCTCCGCCACCACCTCCTCGGCACCGCCGCTGGCATACATTTCGGCGGTGTCGATCAGCGTCATGCCGAGATCCAGCCCGAGCTTCAGGGCATTGGCCTCGTCGCCACGGCGGCGGCCGTCTTCGCCCATCTTCCAGGTGCCCTGGCCGAGCACCGGCACGGCTTCGCCGCAGGGCAGGGTGGTCCTTCTTATCGTCGATGGCATGGCATGCTCCAGTCAGGCGGCATCATAGCCGCCAAAGGGAATCCAGGTGAAGCCTCTTCCCCGGATTCGCTCTGATAGCGTGAACCGCTACTTCACCGGATGGGCGGCGAGCCAATCCTGCATCTGCTTGATCTCGGCTTCCTGCGCGGCGATTACTGCTTCGGCGAGCTTGCGCATTTCCGGATCCTTGCCATTGGCGAGCTCGATCTTGGCCATGTCGATGGCCGCCTGGTGATGCGGGATCATGCCGCGGGCGAAATCGACATCGGCATCGCCGGAATATTCGATCGCCATCATGTCGGTATGCATCTTGTCCATCGCCGCCTTGTAGCCCTCGGTCGAGGGGCTCTGTGCGCCCATTGCGCCCATGTCGTGCTTCATCTCCTCGGCTTGTGCTGGAACGCTTTCGAGGAAAACAGCAAGCAGCATTCCCGCCGCCATCATCAGCAGCACGATCTTCTTGGCCAAGGTCATTCATCGTCTCCTTTTTTGAACAGGGTCTATCTGGAAGTTTTACTCAGAGTTTCAACGTCCTGAGCCGCAATGCGTTGGCGATGACCGAAACCGAAGACAGGCTCATCGCCGCCGCCGCAATCATCGGCGACAGCAGCGTGCCGGTGAGCGGATAAAGCACGCCGGCAGCAACCGGCACGCCAAGCACATTGTAGAGGAAAGCGAAAAACAGGTTCTGGCGGATGTTGCGGATCGTCGCGCGGGCCAGCGTCCTCGCCCTGACGATGCCGTTTAGGTCGCCCTTGACCAGCGTAATTCCCGCACTTTCGACCGCAACATCGGCGCCGGTGCCCATGGCGATGCCGACATCGGCGGCGGCAAGTGCGGGCGCATCGTTGACGCCGTCGCCGGCCATGGCAACGCCGGCACCGCCGGCGCGCAACTCCTCGACCAGCGCGTTCTTCTGCTCCGGCAGCAGGCCGGCACGCACCGCGTCGATGCCGAGCTTGGCTGCGATGGCCTTGGCCGTGCGCTCATTGTCGCCGGTCGCCATGACGATCTTCAGCCCGCTGTCATGCAGGGCCTTGATCGCCTCGGCTGTCGTCGCCTTGATCGGATCGGCGACGGCAACGAGGCCGGCGAGCTTGCCTGCGACAGCGACGAACATCGCGGTCTTGCCATCGGCCTGCAGCGTCTCGGCGCTGGCCAGGACCGATGCCGTATCGATGCCGAGATCGGCCATCATCGCGGCATTGCCGAGCGCCACCTTCTGTCCCGAGACCGTGCCGGAAACACCCTTACCGGTGATAGCCTCGAAACCGCTCGCGTCGGGGACCTTCACGCCGCGTTCGCGGGCGCCTTCGACGATGGCCTCGGCCAGCGGATGCTCCGAGCCTTTTTCCAGCCCGGCGGCGAGCGCCAGCAGATCGTCCTGTGCCATGCCTTCGACGGCAACGACGTCGGTCAGTCGCGGCCGGCCTTCGGTCAGCGTTCCCGTCTTGTCGACGATCAGCGTATCGACCGAGGCAAAGCGCTCGAGCGCCGCCGCTTCCTTGATCAGCACGCCGGCATGCGCGCCGCGCCCGGTGGCGGTCATGATCGACATTGGCGTCGCAAGGCCGAGTGCACACGGACAGGCGATAATCAGCACCGAGACCGCCGAGACGATGGCAAAGACCAGGCTGGGTTCCGGTCCGACGATCGCCCAGGCGACGAACGCAATGATGGCGACCAGCACGACGGCCGGGACGAAGTAGAACGAGACGCGGTCGGCCAACCCCTGGATCGGCGCGCGCGAGCGCTGCGCCTTGGCGACCAGCTCGACGATGCGTGCCAGCGTCGTCTCGGCGCCGATCTTTTCGGCGCGCATGACCAGCGAGCCGTTCTTGTTGAGCGTGCCGCCGGTGAGGTTGTCGCCTTCGGTCTTTTCGACCGGCAGCGGCTCGCCCGTGATCATCGATTCGTCGATGGAAGAGCGTCCTTCGAGCACAATGCCGTCGACCGGCACTGCGTCACCGGGGCGGATGCGCAAGCGGTCGCCGGCCTTGACAATATCGAGCGGCACGTCGTTTTCGGAACCGTCCGCGCCGATCAGCCGCGCCGTCTTCGGCGCCAGGTCGAGAAGCGCACGGATCGCCGAACCGGTTTTCTCACGGGCGCGCAATTCCAGCACCTGGCCGAGGAACACCAGCGCGACGATCACCGCCGCCGCCTCGAAATAGACCGGCACGGTGCCGTCATGGCCGCGGAACTGGTGCGGAAAGAGGCCAGGAAACAGCGTGGCGACGACGCTGTAGAGATAGGCAGCACCGACGCCGAGCGAAATCAGCGTCCACATATTGGGGCTGCGGTTGAGGATCGAATCCCAGCCGCGGTGGAAGAACGGGAATGCCGCCCACAGCACCACGGGGCTGGCCAGCGCCAGTTCCAGCCAGACCTTCGCACGGTCGTCCATGAAGGCCTGGAACGTCAGGCCGAGCATCGGTGCCATGGCGATGACCAGCAACGGCACGGACAGCACCGCGCTCACCCACAACCGCCTGGTGAAGTCGACCAGTTCGGGGTTCGGACCCTCGTCGCCGGTCGGCACCCCCATCGGCTCCAGCGCCATGCCGCAGATCGGGCACGAGCCGGGCTTGTCGCGGATGATTTCGGGATGCATCGGGCAGGTGTATTGCGTGCCCTTGGGCATTGCCTGCGGTGCCGGCCTGTCGCCGAGATACTTTGCCGGCTCGGCCTCGAATTTCGCCTGGCAAGCGGCCGAGCAGAAATAGAAACCCTGACCCTCGTGCCGCAAAAAGTGCCTGGCCGTGGCACGGTCGACGCTCATGCCGCAGACGGGATCGGTGGCGGTCAGATATTTCTGGGGTTCGGCGACGAATTTCGAACGGCAGCTTTCGCTGCAGAAATGATAGCGATGGCCGCCATGCCCGGCGGTAGGCTTGCCGGCGGCCGGATCGACGGTCATGCCGCAGACCGGATCGCGGATGACGGCGTCCGCAGCAGAGGAGGCGCCCTTTGCCGAGCAACGGCTGCCATGGGCGTGATGATGGTGATCGGAATGCGTCATGCCGAAAGCCCCTGTATTTCGATGTTGCGGCGGAGGTAGTGCTTCCAGTAACGGGAAGGTCAAGGGCTGTTTTCGATTTTTCGCGCCCATGCCCCTAACCGCCCGGCCGCGGGCGCGAGACGATCGTCCCGTTCCACCGCTGCGGAGAACGCGTCCGTCCGCCCCATACCCAGCGCCGCGAAAACGCGCTATAGACGCCGCCGAAACGGCGAGGCCGAACGGCATTTATGGCAAGAATATCCCTGAAGCTCGAGGAACTGATCGACGGCGAAGCCTTGCGCCGCGAGATGACCGAACTGACCGCGGCCACGGCAGGCGACGGTTCGGGCAAGGCCGCGCGCAGCGGCGTCCTCAAGCTTCTCAAAAGCCGGCTCGCCGACGGCCGCACTGTCGCCGAACGCATGCTGATGGACGATGGCAGCGGCACCGCCTGCGCCGCCCGGCTGTCGCATCTGATGGATGAGATCATCCGTGCGCTCTACGATTTCGCCGCCACCCATGTCTATCGCGTCAAAAACCCGTCATCGGCCGAGCGCATGGCGGTCGTTGCCGTCGGCGGCTATGGCCGCGGCACGCTGGCGCCGGGGTCCGACATCGATCTGCTGTTCCTGCTGCCCTACAAGCAGACGCCGTGGGGCGAGCAGATCGTCGAATATATGCTCTACATGCTGTGGGACCTCGGCCTGAAGGTCGGCCACGCGACGCGCAACATCGACGAATGCCTTAGGCTGTCGCGCACCGACATCACCATCCGCACCTCGATCCTGGAAGCGCGCTTCCTGTGGGGCGAGCAAAAGCTCTATGACGAGCTTTTGCAGCGCTTCGATCACGAGGTGGTGCGCACCACCGGCCCTGAATATGTCCAGGCCAAGCTCGCCGAACGCGACGAGCGCCACGCCAAGGCCGGCGAGAGCCGCTATCTGGTCGAACCCAACGTCAAGGACGGCAAGGGCGGCCTGCGCGACCTGCAGACGCTGTTCTGGATCGCCAAGTATTTCTACCGGGTGCGCACCGGCGAGGAACTGGTCGACAAGGGCGTCTTCACCGACGCCGAATACCGGGAATTCCAGAAGGCCGAGGACTTCCTGTGGGCGGTGCGCTGCCACATGCATTTCCTCACTGGCAAGGCCGAGGAGCGGCTGCATTTCGACATCCAGCGCGACATCGCCGAGCGGCTCGGCTACACCACCCATCCCGGCCTGTCGGCGGTCGAGCGCTTCATGAAGCACTACTTCCTCGTCGCCAAGGACGTCGGCGACCTGACCCGCATCTTCTGTGCCGCGCTGGAAGAGGAGCAGGCCAAGCATGTGCCGGGCTTCAACCGCATCTTTCTCACCTTCTCGCGCCGCAAGCGCAAGCTCGCCGGCACGGCCGATTTCATCGTCGACAACCACCGCATCAACATCGCCGACGACGAAGTGTTCGAGCGCGACCCGGTCAACTTGCTCAGGCTGTTCTGGTTCGCCGACAAGCACGGCCTGGAATTCCACCCCGATGCGCTGAAGCTTTTGACCCGCTCGCTCGGCCTCGTCGGCAAGGCGCTCAGGCGCGACGAGGAGGCCAACCGGCTGTTCCTCGACATCTTGACCTCGGACCGTAACGCCGAGCTCAATCTGCGGCGCATGAACGAGGCCGGACTGCTTGCTAAGCTAATCCCGGACTTCGGCAAGATCGTCGCCATGATGCAGTTCTCGATGTACCACCACTACACCGTGGACGAGCATTTGATCCGCTGCATCGGCGTGCTGGCCGAGATCGAACGCGGCGACGGCGAAAAGGTCCATCCGCTTTCCCACGCGCTGATGCCGGGGCTGAAGAAGAGCCGCGAGGCGCTCTATGTCGCCGTGCTGCTGCACGACATCGCCAAGGGCAGGCCGGAAGACCATTCGCAAGCCGGCGCCAGGATCGCCCGGCGCATCTGCCCGCATATGGGGCTCTCGCCGGCCGACACCGAAACGGTCGCCTGGCTGGTCGAGAACCACCTCGTCATGTCGATGACCGCGCAGACCCGCGATCTCAACGACCGCAAGACGATCGAGGATTTTGCCGCGATTGTGCAGTCGGTCGAACGGCTGAAGATGCTGCTTGTGCTTACCGTCTGCGATATCCGCGGTGTCGGGCCTGGTGTCTGGAACGGCTGGAAGGGCCAGTTGCTGCGTACGCTCTACTACGAGACCGAGCTTTTGTTGACTGGGGGGTTTTCGGAGGTGTCGCGCGCCAAACGGACGGCGGCGGCGCGCGAACAACTGGCCGAGGCGCTTGCCGACTGGCCGGAAAAGGCCCGCAAGCGTTATGTCGGCCAGCACTACGAGAACTATCTGCTGGCGGTCGATCTTCCCGACCAGGTGCGCCATGCCGAATTCATCCGCGAGGCCGACCATGCCGGCAAGAAGCTGGCCACAATGGTCAAGACCCACCAGTTCGAGGCGGTGACCGAGATCACGGTGCTGGCGCAGGACCATCCACGCCTGCTCTCGGTGATTGCCGGCGCCTGTGCTGCGGCCGGCGGCAATATCGTCGACGCGCAGATCTTCACCACTTCGGACGGCCGCGCGCTCGACACCATCCTGATCTCGAGGGAGTTCGACCGCGACGAGGACGAGCGCCGCCGTGCCGAGCGCGTCGGCCGGCTGATCGAGGATGTTCTGTCGGGCAAGAGCTGGCTGCCCGAAATGATCGAGAAGCGCACCAAGCCTCGGCGCGGCGCCAAGGTTTTCCGTATTCCGCCACGCGCCGAGATCCGCAATACGCTGTCGAACCGGTTCTCGGTGATCGAGGTCGAGGGGCTGGACAGGCCGGGCCTTCTGTCGGAGATCACCGGCATGTTGTCGGACCTGTCGCTCGACATCGCCTCAGCCCACATCACCACCTTCGGCGAAAAAGTCATCGACACGTTCTACGTCACCGATCTCACCGGCCAGAAGATCGACAGCCCGTCGCGTACGGCGACCATTCGCAACAGGCTGATCGCGGTGCTCGAGGGCACCGCGTCCGAGCGCGGCAAGACCAAAACGGCCGCCGAGTGACTGTCACCTTCCATTTGCCCCAATCCCGCAGGCAGACTTCGAGCGCATGAGCCTTGTCAAGAAATTCGCCACCGTCGCTTCCGGCACGCTGATGAGCCGGGCCCTCGGCTTCGGCCGCGAGATGCTGATGGCTGCCGCACTCGGCACCGGGCCGATCGCCGACGCCTTCAACGCCGCCTTCCAGTTCCCCAACACCTTTCGCCGGCTGTTTGCCGAAGGCGCCTTCAACGCCGCCTTCGTGCCGCTGTTTGCCAAGGAGATCGAGACACATGGCACCGATGGCGCCAAGCGCTTTTCCGAAGAGGTGTTCGGCGTCTTGTTCACGGCGCTTCTGGCGCTGACCATCGCCATGGAACTGGCGATGCCGCTGATCGTGCGCTACCTGGTGGCGCCGGGCTTTGCCGACACGCCGGGAAAATTCGAGACGACGGTGGCGCTGGCGACCGTCATGTTCCCATACCTGATCTGCATGTCGCTCGGCGCCATGATGGCCGGCATGCTGAATTCGCTGCGCCGCTATTTCGCCGCCGCGGTGGCGCCGGTGTTCCTCAACGTCATCCTCATCGCCGTGCTTGCCTATGCTTGGTACAAGGGTTCGGACGCCTGCACCGTCGGTTTCGGTCTGGCCTGGGGTGTGCTGGCGGCCGGCTTGGTGCAGCTGGCGATCGTCTGGGCGGCGGTGCGCCATGCCGGCATTTCGATCGGCTTCCGGCGGCCGAAGATGACGCCGAACGTCAAGCGGCTGCTGATCCTGGCGCTGCCGGCGGCGATCACCGGCGGCATCACCCAGATCAACCAGCTGATCGGCACGGCGATCGCGTCGGCGCAGGACAGCGCGGTGTCGTCGCTGGCCTATGCCGACCGCGTTTACCAGCTGCCGTTGGGCGTCGTCGGCGTCGCCGTCGCCATCGTGCTTTTGCCGGAACTGTCGCGGGCGCTGAAATCAGGCAATCTGGTCGAGGCCGCCAATCTGCAGAACCGCTCGGTCGAGTTTACCCTTTTCATGACCTTGCCGGCGGCGGCCGCCCTGCTGGTCATGTCCGAGCCGATCGTGCGGCTGGTCTATGAGCGCGGCGCCTTTGCCGCCAACAATTCGACGCCGACGGTCGCGGCAATCCTGGCGATTTTCGGCCTCGGCCTGCCGGCCTTCGTGCTGATCAAGGCGTTCACCCCAGGCTATTTCGCCCGCGAGGACACGCGCACGCCGATGATTTTTGCCGCTATCTCGGTGGCGGTTAACATTACGACGGCGCTGACGCTGTTTCCGACCATGGGCGCGCCCGGCATTGCCGTTGCCTCCGCCGTCGCAGGCTGGGTCAATGCGTTCATGCTGCTCGCCGTGCTGATCCGGCGCGGCCATTGGGGCCGCGACGTGCCGCTCATGAAACGCATCCCGCGGCTGGTGCTGTCGGCGGCGGTGATGGCCGCGGCGCTCTATTTTGCCGAGCACTGGTTCGCCGCAAAGCTGGCTTCCGGCTCGCCTCTGGTGATCCAGGCGGTAACCCTGCTTGCGCTCGTCGCCGGCGGGGCGCTGCTCTACTTCGTCACCGCCTTCGCCACCGGCGGCGCAGATTTCGGCATGATCCGCCGCAATATCGGGCGGAAGGGGTCCCAGCCGGTCAAGCAACAGTCTCCAGATCCGTGAAGCGGAATTCGTCCGCCGTCGAAAGCATCGGAACGGCGTAGTAGCGCGCACAGGCGTAGTGGAAACAGTCGGCCATGTTCAGTCGGCCAGCGTTGTTGCGAAACCGCGACGCAGCCTCAACAGACAGGGATGCCGCGTCAGAGGCAGGCGGAAGCTCCCGCAAGGTGATTCCACGCTCTTCGAGAAAACGGCTGACTATCTCCAGGCTTGTGGCGACCGGGATGGCTAGCTTTTCCGATCGCGAAAGCGCCATCGCGGCTTCCCAAACCGCGATGGCCGACGTGAACGGAGCCGACGCTTTCATGACCGCCTGCGCGCAGCGCTGGGCTTCGGTCTCGTTGCTCAGTATTGCAACGATAGCGGCTGCATCGATGAACATCAGTCTTCGCCGGACAATTCGTCGTAGACCGAGCGCGGCAGCGGCTTGCGCGCCTGCTCGCTCAGCTCAATACCGAACTCGGCCCGGAGCCGTGCCGCCGTCTCCAGCGGCGTCTCGCGATTGCGTCGGCGCTCCAGAGCTTCGCGCATGGCGATCACGATTGCCTCGGTGATGCCGACACCTTCAAGCCTGGCAAAAGCCCGCGTCAGGCTGTCAGCTTCCTTGTTGTTGATGTTGATCGTCATTGTTTTGCTTCCGCGGTGTAGCATATATTATGTAGCTATCTACATCAGTCCGTCAATGTAGGCCTGGCCAAATCGAAGCGATTGCCAAGGCGAGCTATTTTGTTCTTGCTTTGTGCCGGCAGCTATGCTACTAATTTCGGTATGGTGCTGATTGGCGCCGAGGACCCGCCGCAAGGCGGGTTTTGTTTCTGGTCGGCGCCATCCCCCTCAAACAGCCTTCTGCTCGGCCGACGCCAAAGCCCCGCGTGACGTGGCCAACGCCCTCTTGATCGTCTCCTCGCTCTCGTCCATAAGCGCGCCGTCGCAAGACTTTCGCCGCGCGCGAAACGGCCCTCCACAAGCCAGGGAAACACCATGACCGATCAGCCCCCCTTCAAACCGCTCGTCTTTTCCGGCGTCCAGCCAACCGGCAATCTGCATCTCGGCAATTATCTCGGCGCCATCAAGAAATTCGTCGCCCTGCAGGACACCTCCGACTGCATCTATTGCGTCGTCGATCTGCATTCGCTGACCGCACAGCTCGTCTATGAGGATCTTCAGGACCAGACGCGTTCGATCACCGCGGCGTTTCTCGCCTCCGGCATCGATCCGAACAAGCACATCGTCTTCAACCAGTCGCGGGTGATGCAGCACGCCGAGCTTGCCTGGGTCTTCAACTGCGTGGCGCGCATCGGCTGGATGAACCGCATGACGCAGTTCAAGGACAAGGCCGGCAAGGACCGCGAGAACGCCTCGCTCGGCCTGCTCGCCTATCCCTCCCTGATGGCCGCCGACATCCTTGTCTACCGCGCCACCCACGTGCCGGTCGGCGACGACCAGAAGCAGCATCTGGAGCTGACCCGAGACATCGCGCAGAAATTCAACAACGACTTTTCGGACCGCATCGCAGCGCTTGGCGTCGGCGTCGAGATGCAGGTCGGCGAAGAGACGGTGAACGGCTATTTCCCGCTGACCGAGCCGGTCATCGGCGGCCCGGCGGCGCGCATCATGTCGCTGCGCGACGGTTCGAAAAAGATGTCGAAATCCGACCCGTCGGACCTGTCGCGCATCAACCTGACCGACGATGCCGATGCCATCTCGAAGAAGATCCGCAAGGCCAAGACCGACCCGGAAGCCTTGCCCGGCGAACTGGACGGGCTTGCCGGCCGGCCGGAAGCGGAAAACCTCGTCGGCATCTATGCCGGCCTCGCCGAAATCTCGAAAGAGGCCGTGCTGAAGGAATTTGGCGGCCAGCAGTTTTCGGTGTTCAAGCCGGCGCTGGCCGATCTCGCCGTGGAAAAGCTGGCGCCGATCGCCGGCGAGATGCGCCGCATCTCCGATGACCGCGCCTATGTCGACGCGGTGTTGCGGGATGGCGGCGAGCGTGCCGGCACATTGGCCGAAGCGACGATGAAGACCGTGCGCGACATTATCGGCCTGCTGCAAAGCTAATGCATGTCGCGCAAAAGTGTGCAGCGGTTTTGCGATAACGACATGCATAAAACAAGAACCTGAAGCGCGTCGCATGAGGCTGGTCGAACGCGACGCGCTTTAAGCTGCACCAGCATCGCCACAGCCGCCGGTCGCTTGCGGGCGGGCTGCGGCGGTGGCAGATTGCGACCGAAACCATCGAACAGGGTGAATATGGTCTCCAAACGCCTCAGCCGCGAAGCCGGTCATCGCCGCAAGTTCCTGGCGATCATCGACGACACGCCCGAATGCGAGCGCGCCGTCGCCTACGCCTCGAAGCGGGCGCAAAGCACGAGCGGCGTGCTGGTGCTGCTCTATGTCATCGAGCCGGATGATTTCCAGCACTGGCTGGGCGTCGAGAAGATCATGCGCGAGGAGGCGACCGCCACGGCGCGCGCGGCACTCGACAGCTACGCCAACAAGGTGCGCCAGAAGCTCGGCATCGAGCCGGAGCTGGTGGTGCGCGAAGGCAAGCCGACCGAAGAGATCCACAAGCTGATCGAGGAAGACCAGGACATCGCCATCCTGGTGCTGGCGGCAGGCGCCGGCAAGGAAGGGCCTGGGCCGCTGGTCGGTGCGGTCGCCGGCAAGGGCGCCGCCTTTCCTATCCCGGTCACGGTGGTGCCGCAGAACCTGTCGGACGAGGAGATCGACAGCTTGGCCTAGGGTACGTTCAGCGGGCCTGCGACGAACCGATCGGGCCAATGTTGCGGGGCCAAAAAGGACCCTGTCGTTCAGCGCCGCGACGCTCGAAGGTCACGGCATGGATCCCAGGGTCTCCGCTACGTCGCTTCGCTCCTGCTTCGCCCTGGGATGACGAAGGCGTGGTGGCTTATGGCTAATCGCAGGCGTGAGAGATACGGCTCTCGGGTGGGCCGATGGCAAGTCGCAGGCGTTCAAAATGAGCCGGAGCGTCCCTCCTTTCGTCATCCCAGGGCGGAGCAAGGAGCGAAGCGACGCGGCGCAGACCCTGGGATCCATGCCGTTACAGTGGTCCAAGAACGCAGCGATGCAGTGGTTGCTTACGGCCGGTGAGTATCATTGCATGAACGGCATCGTTGGCGCTTCAGGAAGACGCACGGCGCTACAGAAGAAAATTCATTCCACCAGCCAGTCGTTCCCCGCGACGCCTTTCGCTTGAATGTCGGGCGGATAAAGCCTAATTAGAATTATTCCAAACTAGCTGCCCCGAAACGGGCACGGAGACGGCCATGTTCATCCAGACCGAGTCGACGCCAAACCCGGCGACGCTGAAATTCCTGCCCGGCAAGGAAGTGCTGCAAGAAGGCACCGCCGATTTCCGTGATGCCGATAGCGCCGCAACGGCTTCGCCGTTGGCCGGCCGGCTGTTCGAGATCCCCGGCGTCACCGGCGTCTTCTTCGGCTATGATTTCATCACCGTGACCAAGGACGGCCCCGACTGGCAGCATCTGAAGCCGGCTATCCTCGGCGCCATCATGGAGCATTTCATGTCCGGCGCCCCGGTGATGGCCAAGGCCGGCCCCGCCGCCGAGACCAGCCAGACCGGCGAATTCTACGACAAGGCCGACGAGGAGCTGGTCCTCACCATCAAGGAGCTGCTCGACACGCGGGTGCGCCCGGCCGTTGCCCAGGATGGCGGCGACATCACCTTCCGCGGCTTCGAGAACGGCACGGTATTCCTGCACATGAAAGGCGCCTGCGCCGGCTGCCCGTCGTCGACGGCGACGCTGAAGCACGGCATCCAGAACCTGCTCCGGCACTTTGTGCCGGAAGTGCAGCATGTCGAACAGGTTTCCTGACACGCCGTTCCATCTTCAACTTCCGCAGACAACAAAAAACCGGGCTCAAGTGCCCGGTTTTCTGTTTGCGACGTCTGTGTTGTTGCCTAGACGGTCCGCGTATGAGGGCTTTATATTACAATGACCTTGGCGCCGACCGAGGTGCGGTCGTAGAGGTCGATAATGTCCTGGTTCATCAGCCGGATACAGCCCGACGACATCGCCTTGCCGATCGAATTCCATTCCGGGCTGCCATGCAGGCGATAGCCCATATCGCCGCCCTTGTTGAACAGGTACATGGCGCGCGCGCCGAGCGGGTTCTTCAATCCCGGCTCCATGCCGCCGGCAAACTTGGTCAGCTCCGGCTGGCGCCTAATCATCTGCGACGGCGGCGTCCAGGTCGGCCATTCGCGCTTCAGCGCGATATGTGCAGTGCCGTGCCATTCGAAACCCTCACGGCCGACGCCGATGCCGTAACGCATCGCCTCGCCGTCGCCCATGACGAAATAGAGGAATTTGTTCTGCGTATCGACGATGATGGTGCCCGGCTTTTCCCTGGTGTCGTAGTCGACGATCTGCCGGCGGTATTTGAACGGCACCTTTTCGATCGGGATGCGCGGCAGGTGATAGCCGGCATCGGTCACCGCGCCGTAGTTGTTGGTGAAGATCTGCGACCCGATGGTGCTGCAACCGGCGACAGCTGTCGACAGCGCCAGGGCCGCGACGATTGCAAGTGACTTCATGCGCATGAAAAGGTCCGATGCCCTGCCCAAACAACAGCGGCTCGAGTCGGCCGCTTTTTCATCTTCATTCATGCTGGCATTTGCTTTGCTTGCCAAGCGGGCGATGCCTATATCCTTGGACTTGCATGCTGGTAAACCTGCGACTATGGCATTTCGGCAACAGCCTCCGCAGGATTATGCTGCAAAATCAATAGGCCAGGAACAAAAGCCACGAGACGAGGAAATCACCATGGATGTCGGTGACGCTGCCCGGCGCTCTGGCCTGCCGGCCAAGACCATCCGTTACTACGAGGAGATCGGCCTGAGACGCGGCCGCTGCAGGAGATGATCCTGACGGGCCGGGTTCAATAAAGGACGCCGCGAAGCACGGTCCAGGCCAGAAGCCCGAACGTGCCGATCACCACCAATGCACCAAGGACCGTGCCGATCTTTTCAGGCAGTCCATCGGGGCGACCAGGATCGTCGGCCATTCAACTATCGATCATGACGTAGGCGGCACCAAACACGGCAACGATGATTGCCCCAAGCACCGCCCAGCCTCTGATGGCCGAGCGGATTTCCTCCGGCGTCGCCGATTTCCGGTCGTCATCTTCCGTCATGGTGTGCTCCTCGTAAAAAATCCCGTGGCCGACATTGAAAGCGCAAGCTGCCGGCGCTGCCAAGAGGGTGCAGCGGACATTTTTTGCGCAAAAGTGTAGGAACGGGCGCCGTTCGAGAGCAAGCGTTCCCCAGCCTTCGACACTCCGCAAAGCAGGGGCGGCCGTCACGATCCCGGTGGGCGATAGCGGATCGACTTCGCTTTCCCAAGCGCGTCCATCGTCTCTTCGACACTTAACAGCACGGTGGTCTCGTACGAGCTGAGCGCGCCTCCCGCACCGATTGCGAGCATGACGGATGCCATCGACACATTGTCCGGCGCCTCCCACAGGTTCCAGCCATCGTACTCTCCGAAGGCATACCAGAACCCGTGCAGCTTTCCGCCCACCGACTCGATGTAGGAACGGGCAGCCTCGCGTCTATCCTCGGGATTGTCCATCAAGCGCGCCCAGGTTTCGGGCCTGTAGCTGAATCGCGTGAGATACATCGGCATGGTTCGTCTCCTCCCAGAGCTGCCCCCACCAAGACAGTTAAGCGCCGCAATCCGGGAGAACGCGAGTCGTTTCCGAGGCGTAGTACCGCTGGCTTAGTTGCGGGACCGCTAATAGACCTGTTTCAATTGCCTTTCCCAAGGGGAGTAAGGTCAATGGCCGCATATCTCATTGCTGATGTAGACATAACCGACGCCGCCGTCTTCGAGGAATACCGCCGGGACGTGCCTGCAACCGAAGCCCGCTACGGGGGGAGGTACATCGCTCGCGGCGGAGCCACCAAAGTTCTGGAAGGCGATTGGGAGCCTCATCGCCTCGTCATTGTCGAATTCCCCGACATGGCTTCCCTCCTGGCATGGTACGATTCTCCAGAATACGGCCGGCTCAAGGCCATCCGCGAACGCTGCGCAAAGACGAGAATTATTGCTCTGGAGGGCATGATGCCGGTTAGCTGAGGCCTGTTCGATGACAATGGCAAATCTGAGTTGCCATATCTGGTGCGGCCCGGCGACAGGACAGGAGCATTTTGATATGAATCAGCAAGCTTCAAACTTGCGGCCGGGAATGACGGCCAACGATGGGAGGATGACGCCGGAAGCGCTCATTGAATGGGACCTACATATCAATATGACCCAACACCGGATCGGCAGGCGGTGTTACCGTGTGACCTAGGGTTGTGTCATGGCGTTGAAAATGCCGGCGCCAACTATCGCACATAAGGCTGCGGCCCCAAGCCCTCCCACAATGATGCACCACCAGGCGCGGCCATTTCCCCGAAGCATGGGATTCATTTTTATCATCCGTCGCGCCAGAAGCCCCTGGTAGAGTGCATAAGAAGACCCGAAACCGGCGAGCCAAATAACGGAAAATACGACGCCCCGCGTGAGCATCCTATTGAGCCTAGTCTGGTCGATCGTCAAACTTGCAATCTCAGTAACCATGCTTCGCCACCTTTTTGATTATGCTGCGACCACTTTCGGGCCTGCAGCGGTGAATATTAGATCAACCGCGACGCCTCGCGAAAACATAGCTCCCCTCACCAGTAAGAACCGCATTCATAACGCGAGCGGCCCGCCTTGTGGAAGGGCGGGCCTTGTAGCGCCCGCTCCACAGTATTTTGCAGATTAGGTTTGTCAGCCAGATAATCGCACTGAAAACCGGGTTCAAACCGTGAACAAAATCTGGCATGGTGCGGCCATGCCGATCATCTCACCTCTTCCCCTCAACCCGCTCATCGACGGCCGCCAGTCGGAGCGTGCCATGCTGGTTCGTCGCGGCGTGCAGCGGCTGCTCAAGCAGATGGGCGCGCATGTCTTGCCCGAACTGTCGCTGGCGACCGGGCGCCGCGCCGATCTCGTGGCGCTGACCCGCCAGGGCGACATCTGGATCATCGAGATCAAATCCTCGATCGAGGATTTCAGGGTCGACCGCAAATGGCCGGACTACCGGCTGCATTCCGACCGCTTCTTCTTCGCCACGCATCCCGGCGTGCCCCAGGAAATCTTTCCGGAAGAGTGCGGCTTCATTCTCTCGGACGGCTATGGTGCTGAGATTTTGCGCGATGCGCCCGAGCACCGCATGGCGGCGGCGACACGCAAGGCGCTGATGCTGAGGATCGCGCGCGCCGGTGCTGCGCGGTTGCTGGCGGCGGAGCTTGCTGGCGTGTCGGTGCCGGCGCTGGAGGGTGAGAGCGAGTAGGGGTTTCCCTCTCCGTAGTCATGGAGGCTTGCGCTGCCCCGGCTGCCGCCACCTTGCATAAGAGATGATGTATGACTGCGGTGTTCCGCAAGTAACGCCAACAGCCGGGTGTAGCCTTCGTCTTCCCAGTGCAGGTCGAGATTGGAAATGAAACCCGGCACGAAGACCAGATCGAGCGATCCCTGGCCGACCACCTGATAGGCGATCCGCACGTCGCCACTGAGCGCGTATCGAGTTTCGATCGGCCTCACGAGGTTGTCCGCCCGACCCGACGATTTCTTATCGCCGGATCATAGCAGAGGCGCGCAGCTTGCGGCAGATGAAACTATAGAGAGTGTGAATGTAGGTCCGCGGCGCCTACTTCTGTGACGCGGCGGTAGTCTCGGTGTTCGCACCGCCGACGCTAAAACCTGCGCCCTCCGGCGCGCCCGGCCGCTTGATGTGAGGCGCGGCCGCGACGACAAGCTCGTTGAACCCTTCGCCGCCGCTATCCAGCATCTCGAACAATTGCCGGCGCATCCGCGGCTCCCAGAACTTGTTGATGTGCTCGGCGACGCCGGCAATGCCTTGCTCGCGCGGCTTGGAGTGGAAAAAGGCGGCGATCTGGTTGGCCATGCGAACCAGCTTTTCGCTGGTGCTCATGAGGTGGCCTTCGTCATGCGACATGCTTGGCAACTCCGGAAACCACGCGGTCAGGATGGGTGAAAATATCGAAATCGTCGCCGCGCACCAGCGCCACCAGCGTCATGCCGGCGTCGTCCGCGGTGCGGATGGCAAGTGCCGTCGGCGCCGAGACGGCGATGATGAAGGCAGCACCGATCGCCGCGGTCTTCTGCACCATCTCGACCGAAACGCGCGACGTCACGACGACGGCCCCCGACCTGCCGTCGATACCGGCTTTGGCCAGGGCGCCGGCCAGCTTGTCCAGCGCATTGTGACGGCCGACATCCTCGCGCGCCATGACGATGCCCTTGCCGGGGAGGTAAAAACCGGCCGCGTGGACCGCGCCGGTCTCGGCGTGCAGCGGCTGCACCTTCGACAAAAGCTTGACCGAGCGAACGATATCGTCGGCCTGAAGCGTAAGCGTTGACGCGCCGACCGGATCGACCGAGCGCATTGCTTCCTCGATCGATTCGATGCCGCACAGCCCGCAGCCGACCGGGCCGGCCAGCCGTCTGCGACGCGCCTCGAAGCGGGTGTTGGCGCTGTCCTTCAGCCTGATCTGGATATCGATTCCGGCGCCGTGATCCTCGACCTCGATCGCTTCGATTTCGTCTGGCGAGGCAATGATGCCTTCGGTCAGCGAGAAGCCGAGCGCGAAATCCTCGAAATCGGCCGGGCTTGCCATCATCACCGCATGCGTGGTGCCGGCAAAGGAGAATGCTACCGGCGTCTCTTCCGGCACCATGCGGTTGGCGGCCGCGGTGCCGCCGGCGCGGCGCGCGAGGCGGCTGATCTGGGTGACAGCACGACGTTTGGGCATCACGCGGCACCCCCCTCTGGCCTACCGGCCATCTCCCCCTCAAGAGGGGAGATTGGCAGTTCAGACGTAAGGCACCCTTCGACGCTGGTGATTGGCGAAAGCCGAGATGACATCCAATCTCCCCCCTTGAGGGGGAGATGGCCGGTAGGCCAGAGGGGGGTGCTCCGGCACGACGCCAAAACGCTACTCCGCCGCTTCCAACTTCGCGATGCGGCGGCTTTGCTTCGCCTGCTCGTCATAGTCGCGCTGCCATTCCGACGGGCCGTTGGATGCACCCACCTGCACCGCGGTCACCTTGTATTCCGGGCAGTTGGTCGCCCAGTCGGAGAAGTCGGTGGTGATGACGTTGGCCTGGGTGTCGGGATGGTGGAAGGTCGTATAGACGACGCCCGGCGACACCCGCTCGGTGATCAGCGCGCGCAGCGTCGTCTCGCCGGAGCGGCTGGTCAGCCGCACCCAGTCGCCGTCGCGCAGGCCGCGATTTTCGGCATCGTGCGGATGGATCTCCAGCCGGTCCTCGCTATGCCACACGACGTTGTCGGTGCGCCGGGTCTGCGCGCCGACATTGTATTGCGACAGGATGCGGCCGGTGGTCAGCAGCAGGGGAAAGCGCGGTCCGGTCCTTTCGTCGGTCGCCACGTATTCGGTGCGGATGAACTTGCCCTTGCCGCGCACGAAGCCGCCAATATGCATGATCGGCGTGCCTTCCGGCGACTTCTCGTTGCAGGGCCACTGCACCGAGCCCACCCGGTCGAGAAGGTCGAAGGAAACGCCGGCGAAACTCGGCGTCGTCTTGGCGATCTCGTCCATGATCTCAGACGGATGCGTGTAGTTCCAGCCGAGGCCGAGCGCCTTGGCGAGCTCCTGCGTCGTCTCCCAGTCGGCATAGCCGCATTTCGGCTCCATCACCTTGCGCACCATGTTGATGCGGCGCTCGGCATTGGTGAAGGTGCCGTCCTTCTCGAGGAAGGTCGAGCCGGGCAGGAAGACATGCGCGTAGTTGGCCGTCTCGTTGAGGAAGAGGTCGTGCACGACCACACATTCCATCGCGGCGAGACCCGCGGCGACATGCTTGGTGTCGGGGTCCGACTGCAGGATGTCCTCGCCCTGCACATAGAGGCCCTTGAACGAGCCGTCGACGGCTGCGTCCAACATGTTGGGGATGCGCAGGCCGGGCTCGTCGTCGAGCTTGACGCCCCACAGGCTCTCATAGATAGCGCGCACGGCGTCGCCTGAGATGTGGCGATAGCCGGGAAGCTCGTGGGGGAACGAGCCCATGTCGCAGGAGCCCTGCACATTGTTCTGGCCGCGCAGCGGGTTCACGCCGACGCCCGGCCGGCCGATATTGCCGGTCGCCATGGCGAGGTTGGCAATGGCGATGACGGTGGTCGAGCCCTGGCTGTGCTCGGTCACGCCGAGGCCGTAATAGATCGCGCCGTTGCCGCCGCGGGCATAGAGCCGGGCTGCACCGCGTATGTCGTCGGGATCGACGTTGGCGAGCTGGCCGACGACCTCCGGGCTGTTTTCCGGCAATGCCACGAACGATGCCCAATCCTGGAACTCGTCCCAGTCGCAGCGCTCGCGGATGAAGGCCTCGTCGAACAGGCCTTCGGTGACGATGACATGGGCGAGCGCTGTCAGCATGGCGACGTTGGTGCCCGGCTTCAGCGGCAGATGGAATTGCGCCTCGACATGGGCCGAGCGCACGATGTCGGTGCGGCGCGGATCGAGCACGATCAGCTTGGCGCCCTGGCGCATGCGCTTTTTCATGCGCGATGCGAACACCGGATGCGCATCGGTCGGATTGGCGCCGATCAGCAGGATGACGTCCGTCTGCTCGATCGAATCGAAATCCTGCGTGCCGGCGGAGGTGCCGAAGGTCTGGCCGAGGCCATAGCCGGTCGGCGAATGGCAGACGCGGGCGCAGGTGTCGACATTGTTGTTGCGGAAGCCCTGCCGGACCAACTTCTGGACGAGGTAGGTTTCCTCGTTGGTGCAGCGCGACGAGGTGATGCCGCCGATCGAGGTGCGGCCGTACTGGTATTGGATGCGGCGGAATTCGTTCGCCGTATGGGTGAGCGCCTCTTCCCACGACACTTCGCGCCACGGATCGCTGACCTTCTCGCGGATCATCGGCTTCAGGATCCGGTCCTTGTGCGTCGCATAGCCATAGGCGAAGCGGCCCTTGACGCAGGAGTGGCCGTGGTTGGCCTTGCCTGCCTTGTAGGGCATCATGCGGATGACGTCGTCGCCCTTGACCTCGGCCTTGAACGAACAGCCGACGCCGCAATAGGCACAGGTGGTGACGGTCGAGCGCTCGGGCAGGCCCTTCGCCAGCACGGTCTTTTCCCTCAGCGCATCGGTCGGGCAGGCCTGCACGCAGGCCCCGCACGACACGCATTCGGAATCGACGAACGCCTCGTGCATGCCGGCCGAGACCCTGGATTCGAAGCCGCGGCCCTCGATGGTCAGCGCAAACGTGCCCTGCACCTCTTCACAAGCGCGCACGCAGCGCGAGCACACGATGCACTGCGCCGGATCGTAGGTGAAATAGGGGTTCGATTCATCACGCGCGATATAGTCGATGGTCAGCGAGCCATGGCCGGGCGCCACGCCGTTTTCCTGCTTGACGTGGTTGCGGCCGTCCACGCCATAGCGGTTCTCGGTCAGGCCGACCGTCCTGACGACCTTGTCGAACTCGCTGGCGCCGGTGCCGGCCTTCTCGCCCCACGCCGCCGGGTGGTCGGAGACATAGAGTTCCATCACGCCGCGGCGGATGGCGTCTAGCCGGTCGCTCTGCGTATGCACGACCATGCCTTCGCCGACCGGCGTCGTGCACGAGGCCGGCGTGCCGCCGCGCCCATCGATCTCGACGAGGCAGACCCGGCAGGAGCCGAACGAATCCAGCATGTCGGTGGCGCAGAGTTTCGGGATTTCGACGCCCGCTTCCATCGAAGCGCGCATGATAGAGGTCCCCGCCGGCACCGTCACCGACTTGCCGTCGACGGTCAGCGTTACCTGCTGTTCGGCTTCCGAGGCGGGTGTGCCGTAGTCGATTTCCTGGACCAGCGATTTGATGTCGAATGCCGCGTTCATGCCTGTCCGCTCCTATTCCGCTGCTTCGGCGACCGGCGTCGGCCGAAAGTCGTCCGGGAAATGGTTGAGTGCACTCATCACTGGATATGGGGTGAAGCCGCCGAGAGCGCAAAGCGAGCCGAACTTCATCGTGTTGCAAAGGTCGGTGACCAGCGCGATCTGCTTTTCCGGTTCGACGTTCTGGGCGAGCCGGTCCAGCACCTCGACGCCGCGCGTCGAGCCGACGCGGCACGGCGTGCACTTGCCGCAGCTTTCGATAGCGCAGAATTCCATGGCAAAGCGTGCCTGCTTCAGCATGTCGGCGCTGTCGTCGAAAACGACGATGCCGGCATGGCCGATCAGCCCGTCCTTGGCGGCAAACGCCTCGTAGTCGAACGGCGTGTCGAACAGGGCGCGCGGGAAATAGGCGCCGAGCGGGCCACCCACTTGTACCGCCTTGACCGGACGCCCCGTCGCCGTGCCGCCGCCGATGTCGTCGACGATTTCACCCAGCGTCATGCCGAACGCGGCCTCGTAGAGACCGGGATACTTCACGTTGCCGGCAATCTGGATCGGGATGGTGCCGCGCGAACGGCCCATGCCGAAATCCTTGTAGAAGGCGGCGCCCTTGTCCATGATCACCGGCACCGAGGCCAGCGAGATGACGTTGTTGATTACCGTCGGCTTGCCGAACAGGCCCTTGTGCGCCGGCAGCGGCGGCTTGGCCCGCACCTGTCCGCGCTTGCCTTCGAGGCTGTCGAGCAGGGCGGTCTCCTCGCCGCAGACATAGGCGCCGGCACCGACGCGGACTTCCATGTCGAATGAATTGGCCGAGCCGAGCACATTGACGCCGAGCAAGCCGGCCTTGCGGGCGATCTCGACGGCCTTCTGCATCACCGCCACCGCATGCGGGTATTCGGAGCGGATATAGATGAAGCCCTTGGTCGCGCCGGTGGCAATGCCGGCGATCGCCATGCCTTCGATCAGCACGAAGGGGTCGCCTTCCATGATCATGCGGTCGGCGAACGTGCCGGAATCGCCTTCATCGGCATTGCAGACGATGTATTTGCGGTCGGCCGACGTATCGAGCACCGTCTTCCACTTGATGCCGGTCGGGAAGCCGGCGCCGCCACGACCGCGCAGCCCGGACTCGGTCACCTGTTTGACGACGTCGGACGGCGTCATCGCCACTGCATTCTGCAGGCCTTTCAGCCCGCCATGCGCCTTGTAGTGATCGAGCGACAGCGGATCGGTGACGCCGCAGCGCGCAAAGGTCAGCCGCGTCTGTTTGGCCAGGAACGGGATCTTGTCCGGCGTACCCAGCCAGCGCTTGTGGTGGCCGCCGGTGAGGAAGCCGCAGTCGAACAGGCTTTTGACGTCGGATGGCTTCACCGGCCCATAGGCGACGCGGCCAGTGGCTGTCGCCACTTCGACCATCGGCTCGAGGAAATAGGCGCCGCGCGAGCCGTTGCGCACGATCTTGGCCTCGATGCCGCGCTCGGCCAATTCCGCCCGAATCGCCTTGGCGACCTTTTCCGCGCCGAGCGCCAGCGCGCCGGAATCGCCCGGAATATAGATACGCGGGATCATGAGCGCACCTCGGCAACGATTTCATTGAGCTTTTCGTCGTCGAGCCGCCCGATCACCTCACCGTCCAGCATCGCCGACGGCGAGCAGGCGCAAAGGCCGAGGCAATAGACCGGCTCCAGCGTCACCGAACCGTCGCGGGTTGTCTCGTGGAAGCCTATGCCCAGCAATGATTTGAGCTTGGCGGCGATCGCATCCGAACCCATCGACTGGCAGGCTTCCGCCTGGCAGAGCTTCAGCACATGCCTGCCGGCCGGCTGGCTGCGATAATCGTGATAGAAAGTGACGACGCCATGCACCTCGGCCCTGGAGATGTTCAGCGCCTCGGCGATCACGGGCAGCGCGTCCTGCGGCACATAGCCGAACTCTTCCTGTATACCGTGAAGGATCGGCAACAGCGGGCCTTCGAGGCCTTTCAGCTCCTGGATGATCGCCGCCGTGCGCGATGCGATCTCGGTACTTGCAGGCTGCATCGTCATGCAGCGCCCTCCCTGGTCGTGGCGGTCTTCCGCTAAGTGCTTAAGAAATCAGAGGAAACCCGCTAAATCAATAAAGCCGATCCGTTGCTCGATAGAAATCTTCTATCGATCGCGTTCACCAGCATTGTCTAGCCTAGCGGCGGGCGCGGAAATCGTCCGCCAGCGCCATTGCCTCGTCCAACAGCGCCGAGACCAGCGGCGTGTGCGGTTCGCGCGGCGCGGCCACCAGCCCGACGGTGTGGCTGGCATCCGGCTCGACGATCGGGATAGCCCGGATCGGCTCGGAAAAGCCGAACGTTTCCGCAAGGTTAAGCGGCATGATCGACGACCATTTGCCGGTGCGGATATGCGAAAACAGCACGATCATCGAGTTGGATTCCAAAGTCGGCCGCACCTGCACGCCGGCTTCGGCCAGATGCTGGTCGATGATGCGGCGGTTCTGCATGTCCGGCGTCAGCAGGCAGAGCGGCAGCTGGCTGAGTTCCGCCCATGTCACTTTGTCGCGGTCGAAATAGGGGTTCCCGACGGCGGTGATCAGCTGGTAGCGCTCGTCGTAGAGCGGCACGCTGGTGACGCGTCCGAGCGGCTCGTTGTCGAGATAGGTGATGCCGGCGTCAATGTCGAAATTGCCGAGCAGCGACAGCACCTCGATCGATGTCCGCGACAGCACCGAGAAGGTAACGCCGGGGTGCTTTGCCCGAAACGGCGTCGTCAATCGCGCCACCATGGCCAGCGCCGTCGGGATCGCGGCGATACGGATGCGCCCTGACAAGCCGTGGCGTGCCGCCCGCATCTCCTCGCGCATGGTCCTGCTATCGCCGACGATGCGGCGCGCCCACACCAGCACCTGCTTGCCTTCCGGCGTCAGCCCCTGGAAGCGCGAGCCGCGCAGCACCAGCATCACGCCGAGCTGGCCCTCCAGCTGCTTGATGCCGGCCGAAAGCGTCGGTTGGGTGACGCCGCACACCTCCGCCGCCCGGCCGAAATGTTCTTCCCTGGCAAGTGCTATGAAGAATTCCAGCTTGTCGATCATGCCGTCGGGAGCCTGTCACGGACGCTGTGTCCGATCGTAGCGCGCAACGTCGTGGAAATCGCCTTCGGCCGCAAGCCGCCTGTAAATCGTCCGCATCCACATCTTTCAGCCGGCTTACTGTTTCCCGCGATGGCATGCAGCGCTATGTGGATGGAACTGGTCGTGGACCGACACGACGGGAGACCGAACATGCTGGGCTGGTTCCGCAAGCTTTTGCCGCGCGAAGATCGCTTCTTCGACCTGTTCGAGCGGCATTCCCGCACCGTGGTCGCTGGCGCCGAGGCACTGCAGCAGCTTTTGCAGGGCAACGACATCGACCGCTGGTGTCAGACGATCATCGATCTCGAGGACGAAGCCGATCAGATCACCGCGGAAGTGCTGCTGGCCGTGCGCCGCTCCTTTATCACGCCCTTCGACCGCGGCGACATCAAGGACCTGATCCAGTCGATGGATGATGCCATCGACATGATGCACAA
This sequence comes from Mesorhizobium sp. M1328, assembly GCF_040318075.1. Taxonomy (NCBI): domain Bacteria; kingdom Pseudomonadati; phylum Pseudomonadota; class Alphaproteobacteria; order Hyphomicrobiales; family Phyllobacteriaceae; genus Mesorhizobium; species Mesorhizobium sp. M1328. Next base: position 111,106 of record NZ_JAMYLO010000020.1, read on the forward strand.
GACCGTCAAGACGGTAAGGCTGTTCGAAAAGAAGGAATTCGACCCGCTGATGCAGGAAATGGGGGGCGTCGTCGTCGAGGCCGCCAAGTTGGTGGCCGAGGCGATCCCGCTGCTCGGCGAGGTCGGGGCGCATACGGTGCGCCTCAACGCCATCGCCGAGGAGGTCATGCGCGCGGAAGGCCGGGCCGACGACCTGCACGAGCAGGGCCTGAAGGACCTGTTCAAGCGGCACGGCCGCAGCGATCCGATGGCCTATCTGATCGGCAGCGAGATCTACGGCGAGCTGGAAAAGGTGGTCGATCGCTTCGAGGACGTCGCCAACGAAATCAGCGGCATCGTCATCGAGAACGTATAGTGGAAGCCGCAATAGCCTTTCCCGTGCTGGTCGGCCTTGTCTTCGTCGCGCTGTTCTTCGATTTCCTTAACGGCCTGCACGATGCCGCCAACTCCATCGCCACCATCGTCTCCACCCGGGTGCTGCGGCCGCATTATGCGGTGTTCTGGGCGGCCTTCTTCAATTTCATCGCCTTCATGTTCTTCGGTCTCCACGTGGCGGAGACGCTGGGAACCGGCATCATCGACGCCAGCATCGTCACGCCGGCAGTGATCTTCGCAGCACTTGTCGGCGCCATCGTCTGGAACATCGTCACCTGGCTCGTCGGCATCCCGTCCAGCAGCTCACACGCACTGATCGGCGGTTTGGTCGGCGCCGGCGTTGCCAAGGCAGGCACCGGCGCTATCGTCTGGGCCGGATTGGGCAAGACCACGGCAGCCATCGTGCTATCGCCGGCGGCGGGATTTCTGCTGGCGCTCATCTTGATCCTTGCGGTTTCCTGGCTGTTCGTGCGGCAGACGCCGTTCGCAGTCGACAGCACGTTCCGCGTCATGCAGTTCTTTTCCGCCTCGCTCTATTCGCTCGGCCATGGCGGCAACGACGCGCAGAAGACGATGGGCATCATAGCCGTGCTGCTCTATTCGCAAGGCATGCTCGGCGCGAATTTTTACGTGCCGCTGTGGGTCGTCATCACCTGTCAGTCGGCGCTGGCGCTGGGCACATTGCTCGGTGGCTGGCGCATCGTCCACACAATGGGCTCGAAGATCACCCGGCTGAACCCGATGCAGGGTTTCTGCGCCGAGACCGGCGGTGCGATCACCCTGTTCGCCGCCACCTGGCTCGGTATTCCGGTATCGACCACGCACACGATCACCGGCGCCATCATTGGCGTCGGCGCCGCCCGCCGCGTCTCCGCCGTTCGCTGGGGCATTGCCGGCAACATCGTGGTGGCATGGATCGTCACCCTGCCGGCAACCGCGGCGATCGCGGCTCTCACCTACCTCGCGGTCGGCCTGGCATGGTGACAGCACCGCAGCACTGCGCGGCAGGCGATGCGCCGTATCTACCTATCCACAAGGTTCAGGATGTTGCCGTCCGGATCCTTGAACCATGCGATCTTCATGCCCTGACCGACATGAACGTCGCCCTCCAGCGTCAGGCCGGGCATGTCGTAATGCTCGAAGGTCACGCCCTTCGATTTCAATGCCTCGACGATCTTGCCGAGTTCATCGCCGACCGTCCAGGTCACAGCCGTCGCCTTGTTGGTCCCAGCGAAGTTCGAACGGTACACGTTGATGGCGGTATCGCCGCTTTCATAGACGATCAGTTCGCCACCTTCATTGTGCACCTCTTTGAGGCCGAGCGTCCCTTCGTAGAAAGCCCTGGCCTTGGCCAGGTCCTTCACAGCGAGATTGGCCGTTGCGTTGCTGTTTGCGAGCATGATTCGTCTCCTTCCCTGACGGTCATTCCATGTCCATTGAAATAGGCTGCGTTGACGATTTGGCGACGGCTACTCCCACTGGAAATGCCGTCATATGCTCGCTGCCTCCCCGGTACGCCGCTGCAACTGTTGGTCCATCGCTTGGTTCTGTTCCGGAACTGCATTATCTGGAGCGGAAAAGTAGAGGAAAAACTCATGCCCGCCGCCCATGAAAACGTGACCAAGGAAATCGTTATCGAGCGCCTGAAAACGGTCAATGGGCCGGATTTCACCGGCAATATCGTCGACCTCGGCCTGGTGTCCGAGATTTTCATTGCCGATGCCAAGGTGTTCTTCTCAATCACCGTTCCCGCTGCCCGTGCCCAGGAGATGGAGCCGCTGCGCGCGGCCGCCGAACGTGTCGTCAAGGCGATCCCCGGTGTCGCCGGCGCCGTGGTCGCGCTGACGGCGGAAAAGAAGGGAGGCGGCATGGAGGCGCCGGTTCCGCAAAGCCCGGCTCAGAGGCCCGCTCCACCGGCCGCACCTGCGCGTCCCATGCCCCAGGCGCCGGCCTCACACAGCCAGGGCAAGCGCGGCGTACCCGGCATCGAGGCGATCATCGCTGTTGCTTCCGGCAAGGGCGGCGTCGGCAAGTCGACCACCGCCGTCAATATCGCCCTTGGGCTTGCCGCCAACGGGCTGCGGGTCGGCGTGCTCGATGCCGATATTTATGGCCCCTCCATGCCGCGTCTGCTCAACATTCGTGGCAGACCGCAGACCGTCGACGGCAAGATCCTGAAACCGATGCAGAATTATGGCCTCAAGGTCATGTCGATGGGCTTCCTCGTCGATGAGGAGACGCCGATGATCTGGCGCGGGCCGATGGTGATGTCGGCATTGACGCAGATGCTGCGCGAGGTCGAATGGGGACCGCTCGATGTGCTCGTCGTCGACATGCCGCCCGGCACCGGCGACGCCCAGCTGACCATGGCCCAACAGGTGCCGCTGGCCGGCGCCGTCATCGTCTCGACGCCACAGGACCTGGCCCTGATCGATGCGCGCAAAGGCCTCAACATGTTCAGAAAGGTCGACGTGCCGCTATTGGGTATCGTCGAAAACATGAGCTATTTTCTCGCCCCCGATACGGGAAAACGCTACGACATCTTCGGCCATGGCGGCGCGCGCCGCGAGGCCGAGCGTCTCGGCGTCACCTTCCTTGGTGAAGTGCCGCTCGAGATGTCCATCCGCGAGAGCTCCGATGCCGGCACGCCGGTGGTGGTCTCTAAGCCGGATGGCGCTGAGGCGAAAATCTATCGCGACATCGCCGCCAAGGTCTGGGACCGCGTCAATGAAGAGCGCGGCGCGGCCGAGGCTGCAGTGCCGAGCATCGTATTCGAGTGATGCGGATATCCCCCCAAGTGGGCCCCTTGAGGGGGAGGGTGGCCGGAAGGGTCAGGTAGGTCCGCGGCGACACGCTCCAACTTTTCCGGGATAGCGGACTGGCAAACCCCAATCCCCGTCTAGCGCGGGGGCAGATCTATGTCTATCGCACCAAAGTGCGGATTCGGATGGCGCGTGCCCCTTGCCTGCTTCCGCGCGTTGTCATATCGATTTGTCATACAAATACGGAGACCACGATGGCAGGCGCCCCCACCCACAAGAAAAAATTTCGCTCGCAGGAGTGGTTCGACAATCCCGACAATCCGGGCATGACGGCACTCTATCTGGAACGCTACCTGAATTACGGGCTGACGCGGGCCGAACTGATGTCCGGGAAGCCGCTGATCGGCATCGCCCAGACCGGCTCGGACCTGTCGCCCTGCAACCGCCATCACATCGAACTGGCCAAGCGCGTGCGCGAAGGCATCGTCTCGATGGGTGGCATTCCTTTCGAGTTCCCTTGCCACCCGATCCAGGAAACCGGCAAGCGGCCGACTGCTGCACTTGACCGCAACCTTGCCTATCTCAGCCTGGTAGAGGTGCTCTACGGCTATCCGCTCGACGGCGTGGTGCTCACCATCGGCTGCGACAAGACGACGCCGGCCATGCTGATGGCCGCGGCCACCGTCAACATTCCGGCTATCGCGCTTTCGGTCGGCCCGATGCTCAACGGCTGGCACAAGGGCAAGCGCACCGGCTCCGGCACCATCGTCTGGGAATCGCGCCAGCGCCTGTCGGCCGGCGAGATTGGCTATGACGAGTTCATGGATATCGTTGCCTCCTCGGCGCCGTCGACCGGCTATTGCAACACGATGGGCACCGCCACCACGATGAATTCGCTGGCCGAGGCGCTCGGCATGCAATTGCCGGGCTCGGCCGCTATCCCCGCCCCCTATCGCGAACGCGGCCAGATCGCCTACGAGACCGGAAAGCGCATCGTCGACATGGTGCATGAGGATCTGAAGCCCTCCGACATCATGACCCGTAAGGCCTTCGAGAACGCCATCGTCGTCAACTCGGCGATCGGCGGCTCGACCAATGCGCCGATCCACCTCAACGCCATCGCCCGCCATCTCGGCGTGCCGCTCGACAATGACGATTGGCAGAAGGTCGGCCTCAACATACCGCTCATCGTCAATCTGCAGCCGACGGGCGAATATCTCGGCGAGGACTATCACCATGCCGGCGGCGTGCCGGCCGTGGTCGCCGAACTGATGAAGGGCGGCCTGCTGCCCTATCCGGAAGCCATGACGGCTAACGGCAAGACCATCGGCGACAATTGTAGCGGCGCCGTCAACGAGAACCTCGACGTCATCCGCACGGTTGCCGAGCCGCTGAAAGCCAATGCCGGCTTCATCAATCTCAAGGGCAATTTGTTCGATTCGGCGATCATGAAGACCAGCGGCATCTCGCCCGAATTCCGCGAGCGCTATCTGTCGAACCCAAAGGACCCCGAAGCCTTCGAGGGCAACGCCATGGTCTTCGACGGCCCCGAGGACTATCACGCCCGCATCGACGACCCGGCACAGGGCATCGACGAGCACACCATCCTGTTCATGCGTGGCGCCGGCCCGATCGGCTATCCCGGCGGCGCGGAAGTCGTCAACATGCAGCCGCCTGCCTATCTGATCAAAAAGGGCATCCACGCGCTGGCCTGTATCGGCGACGGTCGCCAGTCGGGCACGTCGGGCTCGCCATCGATCCTCAACGCCTCGCCGGAAGCCGCCATCGGCGGCGGCCTGGCGCTGCTGAAGACCGGCGACCGCGTCCGCATCGACCTGCGCAAGGGTACCGCCGACATCCTCGTCAGCGACGACGAGATCACGCGGCGCCGCGCCGAGCTGCAAAACAATGGCGGCTATCACTATCCGAAGCACCAGACGCCCTGGCAGGAAATCCAGCGCGGCATGGTCGACCAGTTTTCCGAAGGCATGGTGCTGAAGCCGGCGGTGAAATACCAGGATGTGGCTCATACAAGCGGCGTGCCGAGGGACAATCACTGACCAGGGTCCGTCGCACGAGCCAGCCGTCAGGTCGCCAATTTTGCGGTCACCTCATTTCTCCCCGTTAACAGCCCGCTAACGGGGAGAAATGCTTGCCACAGAGTTGGATGCGGTCATTTGTCAAAAGCGATTGCCCTGCGACAGCAGGGACAAATGCTTGACAAGCGGGCGTGACAAATCCACGATCATCGCAAGGGGTGCATCGCGACGACCCCGTGAGGCGTCAGCCCAACGTTCGCGTCCAAGCTTCTCTTTCAAGGAGGTGGACGCCATGCCGTCAACAACCGCTATCACTGTATCGCAACTGTCCCGTCTGATTGGGCTGCCGGGTGCACCCGCAATCATCGACGTCCGCATCGATGATGACTACAACGCCGACCCGCGATTGCTGCCGGGGTCGGATCGGCGTGATTTCAGGACTGTCTCGAACTGGGCTGCCGACTTCGCTGGCAGGCAAGTGACAGTCGTCTGCCAGCAGGGAAAAAAGCTTTCGCAAGGCGTGGCCGCATGGCTGCGGCAGGAGGGCATTGCCGCCGAATCGCTCGACGGCGGGTTTGAAGCATGGCGCGATGCCAAGGGCCTTCTCGTTCACGCCGACAAGATACCGCCCGCCGATGCCAAGGGCCGCACCGTTTGGGTGACGCGTACGCGCCCGAAGGTCGATCGCATCGCCTGCCCCTGGCTGATCCGGCGCTTCATCGATCCTCACGCGGTCTTTCTCTTCGTCGAGCCGGCCGAAGTGGCGGCCGTCGCCGATCGCTTTCAGGCCGTGCCTTTCGACATCGAGAACGTGTTCTGGAGCCACCGCGGCGAACGCTGCACCTTCGACACCATGATCGAGGAGTTCGGGCTTAAATCCGAAGCGCTCGATCGCCTGGCCACGATCATACGCGCTGCCGATACTGCGAGCCTCGATCTTGTTCCACAGGCGGCCGGGTTCCTGGCCGCCTCGCTTGGCCTGTCACGAATGTTTCGCGACGATCTGGAGCAGCTCGAGGCCGGCATGCTGCTTTACGATGCGTTCTTCCGCTGGTGCCGCGATGCCACCGAAGAGACGCATAACTGGCCGGCCGCCGGCGCAGTCAGTCTCGGCGCGGGCAAACCATCGTGAGCGCCGTCCTTTCGAAAAAGCCGCCGGAGATCCAGGAGCCGGTTGTGCCGAGCTTCCGGCAGGCCGTGAAGGTCTGGGCGAAAATCGGCGTGCTCAGCTTTGGCGGCCCGGCCGGGCAGATTGCGCTCATGCACAAGGAACTGGTCGAGGAACGGCGCTGGATCGGCGAACAACGCTTCCTGCATGCGTTGAACTACTGCATGCTGCTGCCTGGCCCCGAGGCCCAGCAACTCGCCATCTATATCGGCTGGTTGCTGCACAAAACGGTCGGCGGCCTTGTTGCCGGCATTCTCTTCGTCGTGCCGGGCGCGCTTGTCATGTTCGTCCTGAGCAGCCTCTATGCGCTCTATGGCGATGTACCACTCGTCGCGGCGCTGTTTTTCGGGGTCAAGGCGACCGTGCTCGCCATTGTCATCGAGGCGGTGATCCGGATCGGCAGACGCGCGCTGAAAAACCCGGTCATGGTGTCGATCGCACTCGCCGCCTTCATCGCCATCTACGCGTTGAACGTGCCGTTTCCGCTGATCGTGCTGCTTGCCGGCCTGGCAGGCTGGATCGGCAACCGTAGTGCGCCGGCTTTTTTTTCCGGCGCTTCGCATGGCAAGGGCGATGTTCCCGACATAAAGGGCGTGGTCGATCTGATGTTCGAGCGCGGCGAACTGACCCACGTCAGGCCGACACGATGGCACGCGCCGCGCACTTTGGCGATCTGGCTGCCGATCTGGCTGGGGCCTATTCTGCTGGTCTGGGCTGTCACCGGCCCTGCCAGCGTTTGGACGCAAATCGGTGGCTTCTTCAGTGTCATGGCGGTCGTCACCTTCGGCGGTGCCTACGCAGCCCTTGCCTATGTCGCGCAGGCAGCGGTCGAGTACTTCGGCTGGCTGGCACCCGGTGAAATGGTCGACGGCCTCGGACTTGCCGAAACCACGCCGGGTCCGCTCATCCTGGTCTTGCAGTTCGTCGGCTTCGTTGCCGCGTTCCGCCAGCCGGGCTTGCTGGCGCCGCTGCTTGCCGGATTGTTTGGGGGTCTGTTCACGCTATGGGCGACGTTTACTCCATGTTTCTTGTGGATATTCCTTGGCGCGCCTTACATCGAAGCGCTGCGCGGCAACAAGGCGCTGTCGGCGGCGCTCGGTGCGATCACCGCCGCCGTCGTCGGCGTCATCATGAATCTCGCTCTATGGTTTGGCTTGCACGTCATCTTCGGCGAAGTGCGCAATGTCGGGCTTGAAATGGACGTGCCGGTGCTTTCATCGATAGACTGGCGCGCGGCGCTGCTTTCCTGTGCCTCCATGATCGCCATTCTGAAGCTGAAGATCGGTATGCTGCCGACGCTTGCCGGATCGGCGCTGGCCGGTGTGTTGTTGCTGGCGGTGAGCGGGTAACGCTCAGCCGCCCATTCTGCCGCGCGGCAGCTTGATCATATCGCCGAAGCGGGCGCGCAATTTGTCGTCGACCGGCTTCGGCACGTGGCGCGGGAAGCGTTCGGCAAGCACGCGCTTCTTCTCGATGATCGCCCGCTGCAAGATGTCAGGCCTACCTTTCTCATTCCATTCCTTAGGCGAAAAGCGGTCGCCGACGGCCGGATAGAAATATTCGGTCTGCATCAGCCGCAGCGTCTGCTGGTTGCCGAGATAATGGCCCGGGCCCTTCAGGCAGACATCGGCAATGGTGTCGATCGACAGCGACTCGTCCGTCACTTCGATGCCGCGCACGCAGCGCAGGCAGTGGCCGAGCATGTCGTTGTCGATGATCAGGCTCTCAAGGCAAAAGCCGAGCAGCGAGGCGTGCATGCCGGCCGATTCGTAAACCAGGTTGAGGCCGGCAAGACCGGCCATCACGTCGGTTATGCCCTTTTCGTAGCCGGACTGAATGTCAGGCAGTTTCGAATCTGTCATGCCGGCGGCCGAACCGCCCGGCAGGTCGTAAAATTGCGCCATCTGCGCGCAGGCCGCGGTCAGCACCGCCTGCTCGGCCGAACCGCCCGACATGGCGCCGGTCCGGAGATCCGAGACAAACGGCCAAGTACCGAAAATCGCCGGATGGCCTGGCTTGATGGCGTTGACGTAGATGAGGCCGACGAGCACTTCGGCGACCGCCTGCACCACGGCGCCGGCAATCGCCGCCGGTGCCGTCGCACCCGCCTGGCCTGCCGACAGCAGCAGGATCGGAATGCCGCCCTCGACGCAGGCTTCGAGAACGCCACAGGCGTCCTCGGCAAACTTCATCGGCGGCACGACGAAGCAGTTCGAATTGGAGACGAAAGGCCGGGCGCGAAAATTCTCTTCGCCGCCGGCAATCGCATAGAGCATGTCGAGCGCCGGCTTGACGTTCTCACGCACGGTAAACGAGGTGCCGACATGCTTCGACGTGCCCATGACGCAGGCGTAGAGCGTGTTGAAATCCATATCGAGCGGGTCGGGAATGTCGCGCGGCACCATCGGCCGCTGGAAGAAATGGATGTTGTCGAGCCCTTCGACCAGGCGCGCGGCATCGTAAATGTCCTGCAGCAGCGACTCGCGATACTCACGCTTTTCGACATCGACGAGATGCACCGCAGCACCAGCCGTGCCGTAATGCACGCGCTTGCCCTGGATCACCATGTCATGCTTCGGATCCTGGCCGTGCAGGGTGAAATGCCGTGCCGCTTTCTTGATCGTGTCGAGCACAAGGCCGCGAGGAAACCGCAGGCGGCCGTCCTCACTGAAGGTCGCGCCGGCTTTGGTGAGTGCCTCGATGCAGGAGGGGATGGCGTTGGCGAAACCGACTGTCTCCAGAAGAGTAAGCACGGCCTCATGGATACGTTCGCAATCATTGCCGCTGAGCGGGCTGTAGCTTCCGCCTTCGAGGCCAGCACGCACCGGCTTGACGTCGTCGGCGAGCGGTGCCGCCCGCATGGCGCGGCGCGCCTCGCGCCCGCCGGACCGCCGCGAACGCTGGTCTGCGGACACGTCCTGCTTCTCATGGGCCATTGGCATGAAGGCACTCCAACTTTAGCTGCGGAGCGGGCGCGGCGGTTGGTCCACCATCGGCCTGCTTCGTCCCCTTTATATAGCGACTATGCCGCCGGCATTGGCACAGCCTATGTGCCAGCCGGTCCCGTCGCATATGCCAAGGAGCTAAAGAACCGGAGCCGCACTACGTGCGCCAGGCTCCGGTCGGGGAAGGGAGATCAGGCCGCTGCCGGCCTGCGTCCAGCTGCCGTCGCCAGTTCGCGGATGCCGGGTTCGATGTGCTGCAACGCGATCGAGGAAATGCCCAAGCGCATGAAACGCGATGGTTTTTCGGTACGGTCGAAGAAGCGGTCGCCAGGCTCGATGATGACGCTGCGCGAGGCTGCGGCCTCCGCCAGCCCGCGCGAATCGGTGCCGCGCGGCCCCTCGAGCCAGAGCGACGTGCCGCCGGCCGAATCGGTCGAGCGCCACTCCGGCAGGAAGGCGGAAATCGCATGGACCAGACGCTTGCGCCTCTCATCGAAGGCGCTCGACAGCCGCCGCACCAGCGCCTCGTGATGGCCGAGCGACAGGAACAATGCGACGGCGCGCTGGTTGTTCGCCGGCGGATGGCGCAGCATGAAGCGGCGTAGCGCCCGAAGCTCGGAGATCAGCCCGGCCGAGGCGACGATGTAGCCGAGCCTGAGGCCGGGAGCCAGCGTCTTTGACATCGAGCCGACGTAGACGACGCGGCCGGACCGATCGAGGCTCTTCAGCGCCTGCTGCGGCGCCTCGTCCAGGAGCTGGCTGTCATATCCGTCCTCGATGATGATCTGGTTGTAGCGGTTGGCGCGCGCCAGAAGATCCTGCCGCCGCTCTGCCGACAGCGGCACCATGGTGGGGCAATGGTGGCTGGGCGTGACGAAGACGAAGCCGGAATCATTGGGAATGGCCGAGGTTACGATGCCGGAGTGGTCGACCGGAACCGGCTGGATGTCGGCGCCGGCCAGCCGGAAGATCGAACGTGCATCGGGATAGCCCGGGTCCTCCATCGCCACCTTCGAGCCCTTTGTCATCAACAGCGTCGCCAGCATGTAAAGCGCGTTCTGCGCGCCCAGCGTCACGATGATCTCGTCCGGATTGGCGAAGATGCCGCGTCGCGGCAGCAGCCGTGCCTGGATCTGCTCGATCAGGAGTGGATCGTCGCGGTCGACCATGTCGGACGCCCAGTTGCGGATTTCGAGCACCGCCAGCGCCATGCGGTTGCACTCGCGCCATTCGGCGGTCGGGAACAGCGCCGGGTCGAACTGGCCATAGACGAAGGGGTAGGACGACTTGATCCAGTTGTCGTGCTTGGCCGGCGGTGGCATGTCGCTCGCCGCGATCTGCCGGCGCGCCTTCCAGTCGATCTCGTTGGCCTGGTCGGGCGCTTTCTGGTGCGGCTTGGCCGGCGTCGCCAGCACTTCGGGATTGACGAAATGGCCGCGGCGCTCGCGCGCCACCAGGAAGCCCTGGTCGACCAGCTGCTGGAAGGCCAGCACCACGGTGCCGCGCGCTACGCCGAGTTTTTCGGCAAGAATCCGGCAGGACGGAAGCGGCATGGAAGCCGCGATCTGCCGGTCGAGGATGGCGGCGACAATCGCCTGGCGGATCTGCGCTTGCAGGGTCTGACCGGATTCCGCCGAAATCCGGAACAGGCCGGACCATATGGCCGTGTCGTTTCGCTGTGGCATGGGAGATGTTCCTCGATGGCCAGCTTTTTTCACTTGGCTGGACCAGTCGAATGTACCGGTGGCACAAGGTGTTGCGCCAATCAATTTTTCTGATCGCTGGGATTTATGCCAGTGATCCTTTGCGCCGGCCCACGCTGCGCTGCGGCATCGCTGCGCATTGAAACAGATAGAATTCGACCCGATAGTTTGCCGCGACGACACGCGCCGGAAACATCCGGCCTGATAAGATGCATCTCAAGAGACCGGAGCAAAGCAGTGGATCAATCGTCCTTTCAAAAGCAGCTCGACGCATTGCGCGATCATCGTGCGGCCAAATCGGGCTCGATGCGCGAGGCTTTCGCTGCCGATCCGCAGCGCTTCGAGAAATTCTCCGCCAGCGACGGCGACCTGCTGCTCGACTGGTCGAAATGCGCGGTCGATGCGCGGACGATGGAGTTGCTGGAGAAGCTGGCTGAGGCCGCCGACCTCGAAGGCCGGCGCGACGCTATGTTTGCTGGCAAGAAGATCAACGTCACCGAAGGCCGCGCCGTGCTGCACACGGCGCTGCGCAACTTGACCGGCAAGGGCATCGTGCTCGACGGTCAGGACGTGAAGGTGGAAGTCCTTGCCGTACTCGACGCGATGGGTGCCTTCGCGGACGCGGTGCGTTCCGGCAAGGCGGCCGGCGCGACCGGCAAGAAGATCACCGACATCGTCAACATCGGCATCGGCGGCTCCGATCTCGGCCCGGCCATGGCGACGCTGGCGCTGGCGCCCTATCATGACGGGCCGCGCGCGCATTACGTATCCAATATCGACGGTGCCCATATTCACGACACACTGAAGGGTCTTTCCGCCGAAACCACCCTGTTCATCATCGCCTCCAAGACCTTCACCACGGTCGAGACGATGACCAATGCCGAGACCGCGCGCCGATGGGTCGAGAAGGCGCTCGGCAAGGAAGCAGTCGGCAAGCATTTCGCCGCCGTCTCGACGGCGCTCGACCTGGTCGCCAAATTCGGCATCGCGCCCGATCGCGTCTTCGGCTTCTGGGACTGGGTCGGCGGCCGCTATTCCGTCTGGGGTGCGATCGGCCTGCCGGTGATGATCGCCATCGGCCCGAAGGATTTTCGCGCCTTTCTCGACGGCGCCCATGAGCTGGACGAGCATTTCCGCACCGCGCCGCTGGCGAAGAACCTGCCGGCGCTGATGGGGCTGATTGGCTGGTGGCACCGGGTGGTCTGCAAATACCCCGCTCGCGCCGTCATCCCCTACGATCAGCGTCTGTCCAGGCTACCGGCCTATCTGCAGCAGCTCGACATGGAATCGAACGGCAAGAGCGTCACCCTGGACGGCGGCGCTGTGACGACGCCGACCGGCCCGCTGGTCTGGGGCGAGCCCGGCACCAATGGCCAGCATGCCTTTTTCCAGCTTCTACATCAGGGCACCGATTTCATTCCGGTCGAATTCCTCGCCGCTGCCGTCGGCCACGAGCCGGAACTGAAGCATCACCACGACCTTCTGCTCGCCAATTGCCTGGCGCAGTCGGAAGCCTTCATGAAGGGCCGCACGCTTGAGGAAGCCCGCGCGCAGATGCTGGCGAAAGGCATGAAGCCCGCCGATGTCGACAGGGTTGCTCCGCACCGCGTCTTCTCCGGCGACCGCCCCTCGGTGACGATCCTCTACAGGAAACTCGACCCCCACACGTTCGGACGGCTGATTGCACTCTACGAGCACCGCGTCTTCGTCGAAGGCACGCTGTTCAACATCAACTCCTTCGACCAGTGGGGCGTCGAGCTCGGCAAGGAACTGGCGACCGGCCTGCTGCCCGTCGTTGAAGGCAAGGAGAATGCCGCAAAGCGGGATGCCTCGACTGCCGGACTGGTGGAATACATTCACCGCTTGCGCGGCCCGGAGTGAAAAGCTTGGCGGACATCAAGGGAATATTGTTCGACAAGGACGGCACGCTTGTCGATTTCAACGCGACATGGCTGGGCATCGCCGACTTCATGGCGATGGATGCGGCCGAAGGCGATCGCTGGAAAGCAGACAGGCTGCTTGCGGCGGCGGGCTTCGACTTCGCCACCAAGCGCTTCAAGCCGGATTCGATTTTTGCCTCCGGCACCAACATGGACGTCGTCGAGCTGTGGTTTCCACGGCTGTCCGACGAGGACCAGATGCTTGCCGTCGCCCGCTTCAACGCCATCACCTCGGCGCAAGGATCGGCAATGGCGGTGGCGCTGCCGGGTGTGGTCGAGACGCTTGGGCTGCTTCACAGGAAATCCTACCGGCTTGGCGTCGCCACCAACGACTCGACCAGCGGCGCGGAAAAGACCCTGGTCACACTGGGCGTCGCGCAGCTTTTCGAAGCCGCCTATGGTTACGACGCGGTGGCCAATCCAAAACCGGCGCCGGATACGATCCTTGCCTTCTCGGATCTGACAGGACTCAGGCCAGCGGCGATCGCCGTCGTCGGCGACAATCGCCACGATCTGGAAATGGCGCGCGCCGGCGGCTGCGGCCTGGCGATCGGCGTGCTGTCCGGCACCGGTACACGTGAATCGCTGTCGCAGATCGCCGATATCATTCTGGATTCGGTTGCCGATCTGCCCGATTTTCTTGCGGCCCGAGTCAGCGAGACGGTCTAGACTCGCAGCTAGAGCGGTTCCCCCTTTGACGGAATCAAAGGGGATTCCAGATTTATCTGTTTTGTGATTCAAGATGCTGGCTGGAGTGGAGGCCAGCATCGGATGACC
>NZ_JAMYLO010000021.1:0-117264 GCF_040318075.1 Mesorhizobium sp. M1328
GCGATGATCTGCTCTTCCGTAAACCGCTTTCTCTTCATCAGTCCGTCCTTCAATCGAGGCCGGACTCTAATCTCAGATGGAGGAAATTACCCGTGGCAGGTCATTGGGTTGCGAGGGGAAATCCCGGGAGCTTCCTAGAGAATGTCATTTCGCTTGTGGCAGGCCATTTGCATCTGCCAGTTTCCACACGGCTCCTGTGACTTCCCCACATTACCCAACAACCCCACATATCAAGCAGCCTCAAGAGCGGCCTAGCTTGGGAAGGATCCGATGAAGGTCATCCTCGCGGTACTCGCATCAGGCATGCTGAAGTGGGGCATCTTGGTGGCAGCTTTATCAGTTGCTGCCTTGGTCGCTGGGACATATTTCGGATGGTCCAGTCTGGGCTTGTCCGAAGGTCAAGCAAGATCTTGGGACGTGACCCTCAAGTTCGTCGGCGGGATCGGCGCGCTATCGCCGGAGCCATCGTAACCATCCGCAAATTTTTAGATGAGCGGCGAGAGGCAATGATCAGGCACGCTGACGAACAACGAGAGACCACTCGCGTAGCGCTATTGGAGGCCCAAAAGCCCTTTAGCGAGAAGAGGCAGTCGGTCTACTACGAACTTGTGTCATCCACCGCAGCGATTTGTACGAGGGGCGAGGAAGACCCTGTTCGAATTGCTGCAGAACAGCGCTTCTGGGAACTGTATTGGGGGCCAGTACCGATGGTCTGCGATGGCACGGTTGGTTCGGCGATAAATCGCTTTGAGGAGACCCTCGCAACAAAGAGGGAAGATCTAAAGGAACTCCGGAATGCGAGCATGAAACTGGCGGAAGCCTGCCGGGAGTCACTCAGCTTCGGACCGCCGCACTAAGTGGCAGGCGAGGATTTCTATTTTTGGCCACCTACGCGCCACTCAACCAGCCCTCAACCGGACTCGGGCAACCCTTCGATGCAGATTTTCGGGCATTTGCTGTGAAGGTGAATTCGTCCATGGTCTCGACCATACCTCAGACTGCCGACCCCAGAAACGCGGCGTTTTTCTCGGCCGTCCGCACGTCACCCTCATCCGAATGCGTGCCGTCGACCAAGAACGTGGCGTAGTTGAACTTGTTGATACCGGCGTTTCGGTAGAGGTCGAAGACCGGCACCTTCAGCTTCCTCGCCTTGTCGATCATCGCGTCGACATATTCGTAGAGAGATAGGCCCAGGTTGCTATCAGGCGTCGTGTCAGCGTCGGCTGGAGCGTTTCGCCAGCGCGGCGCGACGAAGGCGATATGCATCTTCGGATATTGTCGCGGATATTTCCGAGACGATGAAGTTCATCGCCCCGCGAAGGCTGCTGCTTTCGGTGGTATCCGCATCGATACCCAGCGGAACGCCAGCCGACCAGTCATTCGTTCCGAAGCTGAAAAGGCGGACCTCGACACTGGCCCAGTCGATGGCTGCGGCGCTGTTGATAGCCCTGCGAAAATCCCCGTTTAAGGTGGGATCGGCGACATGATCTGCTTCCGCAGCGGCGATCAGACCGCTCCAGTCCCCGGTCTTAATGGCCGTTGCAAATTTGGTAGCTAAGTATTGCAGCGCCCTCGCATGCTCCGGCGTCGTGTTCTGGCCTGTATAGGCAAGGCGCGTTCCGGCAACTCCGATGTTGATCGTTTTTGCGCCCAGGCGCTCGCCCATCAAGCGATACCATTCGCCCCAATCGGTTTCCTTATCTTTACAGATGGACCTCAGCGAGCGCCCGGACGTGATCTCCTCGCAGATGTGGGCCGCAACCTCTTCTGAGTAGTCGGTAGACCGCGGTAGCGTCGTCACTCACTCGTCCGCATCAGTGGACGGCTCTGCCGGCTCTTCAGGTGCAGGCAGCTTCCCAGCCTTGCCGGCTTTGCCCTTGGCAGCCTTGGCGATACGGAGCACCTTGGCGCCGGCCTTGGCGATCGTTTCGGCCCGGCCCTCGCCGCCCGTGCTGCCTTCTGGGAAGCCCCAGCCGTCAAGGTCATTGAGCGGACCACCGCGAACCATGCCGATCATCACGCCATCGGCGACTTGCTCGACTGTGCCGGAGCGAATGTTAGGCAGGCCGCCCTCAAACTGACCGATGTTACTGACGATTTCCTGTCCTTCTTCGTCTTTGATGATGGTTGCGTAACGTGTCGACATGTAGTCACTCCTTGGCTGTTCGTTCCAATGATTTGTCCGCCAGCAGAGCGTGCGATTGCTGACAGATATCAGATCTGATCAAGCCGGATCGGCTCAGCGCGATCGCGATCACGCTTCCGCATCTTCACGGAGGGCTGTAGCGTAGCCTTGAGGGGAATGGGCAACACAAAGTTCGCAGTTTCGTTCAGCCCGGGGAGACGATCATTTTCCCGCATGAGGCGCACTGAGCTCGGCCGAGTCCAATGCTGCCCCCATTAGCTGGTTGCACGTCGAGCACCTCGAGGATGGATGCTTCGCCGACGAGTTGGCCGAAACGCACCTGGCTCATGCGATCGGATGGAGAGCGGGCTGTCGCTATGCGATTTCTTCTAAGCCCAACGCGAGCATGCCCTACCCCGAACGAAGTAGGTGACGGAGGCCATGCAGCTTCGGTGTCATTCAAACGGCGGTTGCGCCTCGGCCGCCGCAGCGCCGTTCCAGCCGGCTCATGCTGTCCACGGTGACACGGCGGTTGTTCTCGATCCGAATCACGCCGTCCATTCTCAGGCTGGTCAGCTGACGGCTCACGGTCTCGTTTGTAATTCCAAGGAAATCAGAGATGTCGGCACGCGTCATCGGCAGCTCGAAGCACGCCGACCTGGCCGCCGGGTTAACACTGGAATCGATGTTCCGGGCGATCATGAGGAGAAAGCTCGCCACCTTCTCCGGTGCGGTCTTGCGCCCCAGAGTAACCATCCATTCGCGTGCTTCGTCGAGTTCGTTCAGCGTCTGCTTGAGCAGGCGATGCACAAATTCCGGTGATTCCTTCATCATCCGTTCGATGGCCGCTCTCGGAAACGAGCATAGCGAGACAACTGTTGCCGCTTGCGCATTGATCGCGCTTTTCACCTTGAAGGGCCGTCCCAGAAAATCCGGCGCGAACTGGAGGCCGACGATCTGCTGGCGGCCGTCCGAAAGGCTCTTCGTCAGCTTCACCACGCCTGAAAGCACGTTTGAATAGCTGTCGACCGCCTCGGCGTCGCCGATCAGTTCGACCCCCGGCTCGATTTTGTGCCGCGACGAAGTCTTGGCTAGCCGAGCCAAATGGTCTGGTTCGAGCGCACCACAGACACCGCGGTGCCGTGCCTCGCAAGACAGGCAAAGAATGGGAATGCCGGAACTGTGAATATCCTGCCGTAATGTCATTCGATCGGTCTACCGGTCCAGTGCAGGCAGGATAGCAATCGACGGTAGAAAAATCCTTGCGGCAGTTTGTCCGTGCTGAAGGTTGATCGAAATCAGGGCTTAGGCTCATCCAAGCATCCACAGTTCCGGCGACGCAAAACGGTGGACCACGACATGCGACCGGAGCTAGCTGCCAGACTTGGCGAGAATGTCCCGCGCTATACCAGTTATCCGACCGCGCCGCATTTCCATACGGGGGTCGATGCTGTCGTCTACCGAGGCTGGTTGGAGGCGCTCGAAGGCGGTGACGAGATATCGCTTTACCTGCATATTCCCTATTGCGACAGGCTCTGCTGGTTCTGCGCGTGCTATACCAGACAGACGCGCCACTATGAGCCGGTAGCCGCTTATCTGCGCTCGCTGTATGCGGAGATCGCGACGGTTGGCGGCCTTGTCAGCGGCAAGGGCCGAGTTCGCGCAGTTCATTTCGGGGGCGGTTCGCCGACGATGCTGAGGCCCGAGGACATGCTGACACTGGGCACGGTGCTGCGGGACAGCTTCGTTTTTCTCGGCGATGCGAAGGTCAGCGTCGAGATCGATCCGAACAATACGGACGAAGCCCGCCTTGATGCGCTTGCCGAAATCGGCATGACGCGGGCGAGCCTCGGGGTGCAGGATTTCGATCCGAAAGTGCAAAAGGCGATCAACCGCGAGCAAAGCTTTTTGCAGACCAAGGCAGTCGTCGACCAAGTTCGTTCCCGCGGAGTGGATTCCGTGAACCTTGATCTGCTCTACGGCCTGCCGCATCAAACCAGGGAGACTCTGTGTTCCACCGTGGCGCAGGCGCTCACCCTGGAACCGGACAGGATGGCGCTGTTCGGCTACGCTCACGTGCCCTGGTTCAAGAAACATCAGACGATGATCGACGAGGCATGGCTCCCCGGTCCCACGGAGCGGTTCGCTCAATCGCGACTTGCCGCGCGAGCGATTGTGGACGAGGGCTATGAATCAATCGGGCTCGACCATTTCGCAAAGCCGGGCGACGCGTTGGCGGTAGCGGCCCGCGCGGGCGCTTTGCACCGCAATTTTCAGGGCTACACGGACGATCGCTGCGAGACATTGATCGGACTTGGCCCTTCGTCGATCAGCCGTTTTCGCCAGGGCTACGTGCAGAACATGCCTTCGACCGGCGAATACGGCCGCGTGGTTGCAGACGGCAGGTTGGCGGCTGTGCGCGGCATCGTGCTCTCCGACGACGATCGCGTCCGGGGATGGATCATTGAACGGCTGATGTGCGATTTCGCCTTCTCGGCTGTCGATCTGGTGGAGAGCTTCGGGCAAGCCGGCCAAAGGCTCCTGCTTCAGGCAAGCTCCATCGCCCTTAAGGATCCTGCTCAACTGCTTGAACTGCAAGGCGACAGTTTCGTCGTACCGGCGGCAAATCGCCCCTTCGTGAGGAGCATTGCGGTGAAGTTCGATAAATATTTTGAAAGTGCAAAGGCCAGGCACTCAGCGGCAGTCTGAGCACCGCACAGGAACGGTCATGGTTTCAATCGATCGTGAACCGATTGCGCTACATTTTTGTCTCTTCATAGGCGACCGTCGCGTCGAGATAGGATTTCTGATCGGACCAGATGCGAAGACCTTTGGCATAGCGACGATGTCGTCCAGTCGTGCCTTCCATTTGTTGCGACCAGAGGGCTGCTTGCCACCTTTCTGCGGCGTGCCCAAGTGATGTTTGTTTTTATCGTCTGTTCGCGACAGTCTCACTCTGCCGCGCCAGTCTCGCCAGGTGCCTGTTCGCGCTTCGCGACGACGGCAGGATCATTGATGAAATCGGTCCTGCGCCCCGGGCTTGCTGCCTAGTTGGCTTCGATCATTCCTTCGGTAGCGCATAACGGACAACGCGCAACGTTTCCTCGTCTTCGAGGATCACTTCAAGAACCTGGTTCACAAGATCATCGTCGTTCAGCTCGATCAGCGCCATTTCGAAAAGTTCGATCTGCATGTCGAGATCCATGCCTGGCGGGCCGTTTAGGCAAACAAGCCCTGCGTGGATGGCAACATCTGCATACTGTCCCTTGGTGCCCGGATTATCCTTTGGCCCCCTAAAATCCACCGAGTTCTTGGTTACGAAGGTCCAGTCGCCTTCAAGAATGATCGGCTTGAGCTCCCAGTCCTTGAGCCCGGCGAGCCCCAGCCAGACAACGTGGCTGGTCTCGCAATGACCCTTCCCATGCGCAATTTTTGCAAGCTCGGGGGTGAGACATTCATCGATCAGGAACTTCATCCCGCCTTCCTAAGACGCGGAACACGGCGATCGGAAGTGATGACGGAGCCTTTTGGAAGGTCTCCAGTACGAGGACGCCCTCGCAGGGGGTTCGCCTCTGCATAAATCGCCGCGAGCCGTACCTTCTCCGTGTCAAGGCTCGGGTAGGCCCCAAGAATGCGCTCAACCGAATGACCGACAGTGACTGATGCCGCGACATCATACACTGGGACGCGAGTGTTACGGATAACGGGCGTGCCGCTGAGCACGTCATCCGACGACGTGACCATCTCGCGAGCCGCCTCGAGATCGGACAGACGTTCACTCGTGCTCTTCAGGAACGGCATCAGATCGATCGTTAGAAAGTCGTCTCGCACGGTCCAGTCCTCGCGCAGCAGTGCCGCCCAAGCGAGCGAGCGCGAGCGTGTTAGCTTGGGCTCAACCGTCCTGATCGCAAACAGTCGTTCTTCCGAGGTTAGACGCTTTGCGGTCTCGAAGTAGAAGCTGATGAAGGAGCAGGCTCCAGCCAGGACGTGCCGGCCGTTGTCAACCGATACGAAGGCATCGGGCAGGATGCGTTCATCGATTGCGCGATTGACATCTCGCAGGCTTACACGCGAGACCACGGCGGCCTCGGTTGCCTTCAGCATTTCGGCTACAGCTGCCATGGTCGCTCCTAAATAAATCTTCCGACGCATCGGAGATATATAATGAGAGCGTGCCTTTTTCAATGCCTGATGGCGATTTTGACCTTCACAACTTGGCCGAGCTTCTGAGCTGGCTTTCTTTTTTTGGCGTCCAGCCGCCCCCAAAGTCACTGCAACACGGGCTTGAATTCCCCGGTTCTCGAAAAGGCGGCCAGGTCGGCATCATCCCCTTAGCAGCCGTACATCCAGTTCAATCGGCCGGAACTAACGGCTGCCATTGCCCCAGATATCCGCCGACCGAAGCCGATCCCTTTCAGGCAGCGAACGGACTCCCCTCCATGGCAAGAGCTCACTCGGGAGACCTGGGGCAAGCTCCTGGGCAACCTACTGAGCGAAAAATAACGTCCCGCCTCCATAAGCACGCAGCTAACAGGCGGCGGCTGCTGTGGCCCGCCTGAACAGGATAGTTACTCTCGTGCCCTCATTCGGGCTGGAGTTCACGTCGAATTGCGCGTTGGCGTTTTCGATCAGCGAGCGCGCAATCAACGCGCCGAGCTTACCGTGCTTGGGCCATGTCTCGCCTTCTGGCAGGCCGATACCGTCATCGGCGACGACCACCCGGCAGCCTTCACCCTCAACGATGCTGTGCAGGGTGATCGTGCCTCCCTCGCGTCCTTGAAAAGCATGCTTTAGTGCATTGGTCAGCAGTTCGTTCACTACCAGTCCGGCGGGCATGGCGACATTCATCGAAACTGGGTAGGTGTCCACGCTCATGTCGAGCCGGATGCCCTCTGTAGTATGCGCGGTCATGACTCCCGATGCGATTTGACTGAGATAGACGCCGAGATCAACCTCGTCCTTTGGTTCGTCACCGGAAAGTTCTTGGTAGAGCATCGCCAAGGTATCGACACGTCCTGCTAGGCGCTCGAAACGCTTTTGGTCCGGCTCTACCGCATTGCGCGTTTCGATTCGGATCAGGGCGGTGATCATCTGCAAATTGTTCTTGACCCGGTGCTGGAGTTCGCGCAACTGAACGTCTTTTTCACGGATGGGCTCCTCGATCTTGCGGCTGTCAGTCTGGTTGTAATCGACCTCCCGACAACTCGGCCAGTCTGACCTGGCCGATTCCGAGCAGCGCCCGCGCCGCGCGCATCTGTGCGGAACTGATCAAGGCAGCATCCCTCGTCTGGCCACATAAAGCGGCACTAAACGTTATAGTCACGTCTCCTTCATGGGTGCGTCTCAAGAAGTAGCGATCTTCTGACTCGCCCTCCCCAATGGGGAGTGAACGTATCCGATGATAATTTTGTCCGATAGCGCGACCTGAAGTCCCCATCTCTTTCATAAGCACACGCAATTCGGCTGGAGGAGCGAGACAGAAGGTTCGAAAACCTTCCAAGAACCCCAGCAGTTCCGGAGTACGCGAATTGCGGAGCTCTATTGCTGCCGATGTCAGCGCACGGTTCCTTTACGGCGGCTTCGTGCCCTGCCCGCAATGCCTGAGCGGCGTTCGCGCGAGCAGGCCAGCCGCAACCGCCCCTCGAAACGCCGCCGACTTGATCCTCCGCCACCAAAGCGCCGAGGGTCCGCTCGCGAGGGCCTTTGCCGATCGAACTTCATCCGGGTCGCCCACCGCGCGCGACGACGAGCGTTGCCATTGCGTTGCTGAGCAGATTCGTGAACGCACGGCATTCGAACATGAAGTGGTCGACGCCAAGGATCAGCGTCATGCCGACGAAAGGGGCGGTCGGGACGACAAAGAGCGTTGGAGCCAAGGTGACGAATCCAGTACTGGTAATGCGATCTGCTCCTTTCGAAGGGAGCATGGCGAAAAAAAGCAGCAGCACCTGATCGCCGATTGACAGATCCGTGCTCGTCGCCTGCGCGATGAAGAGGGCCGCCAGCATCATGTAGATATTGGTGCCGTCCAGATTGAACGAATATCCGGCCGGGATGACGAGACCCACGACCGAACGCCTGGCGCCCGCCTTCTCCATCTTCTGCATGAGCGAGGGAAGCGCGGCCTCCGAGGAGGACGTTGCGAGGACAAGCAGCAGCTCTTCCTTGATGTAGCGAATGAGAGAGAAGATCGAAAAGCCGTTGTAGCGGCAGACCGCGCCGAGAACCCCAAACACGAAGAGGAAGGCGGTGAAATAGAACGTCGCGACCAGCATCGCGAGGTTGACCACCGAACCGATGCCATATCTGCCGATGGTGAAGGCCATTGCGCCGAAAGCGCCGATCGGCGCGGCTTTCATCAGAATGCCGACGAGCTTGAAGACAGGCGCGATGAGCGCCTGAAGGAAGGAAACGACAGGCTTGCCCGTCTCTCCGGCCATCGCGAGCGCCATGCCGAACAGAACCGAGAAGAACAGCACCTGCAGGATGTCGCCTTCCGCGAAGGCACCGACAATCGTTGGCGGGATGATGTTCATCAGGAAGCCGGTGACCGACTGCTCGTGGGCCTTTGCGGCATAGGTATTCACGGCCTGGACATCGAGCGAGGCCGGATCGATGTTGAGGCCGGCGCCAGGCTGGACGACATTGGCGACGATGAGGCCGACGATCAGCGCCAGCGTCGAGAAAGTGAGGAAATAGACCATTGCCTTGCCGGCGACCCGGCCGACCTTGTGAAGATCGTTCATGCCGGCAATGCCGGTCGCAATTGTCAGGAAGATGACAGGCGCGATGATCATCTTGACCAGCTTGATGAAGGCATCACCCAGCGGCTTCAGGCTCTCGCCGGTCCCCGGATAGAAATAGCCAATTGCGACGCCTAGGGCGATGGCGGCAAGCACCTGTGCGTAAAGCTTGGCATAGAAGGGTTTGCGGGGCGCGGGACTCGCGCCGCGGACTTGTGCAGCTGACACTGTTTCTCTCTCCCTGACCGGATCGAGGTGGGTTCCTCCCGCCCAGGCTTCTCCCGTCGCGGCGCTCCGGTCGAACGCTGCACCAACGCTGCCGCAAGCTCCGTGCCAAAACGCGGCGGCGCGAGAAACGCGCAGGACCTCTCACGCCGTGCTTGTGCGGATTTCTGCACTCGCCGCTGGCGCGTGCCCTTCATCGAAGGAAGGGCCGACTGTCGGGGATTGGAGGTCGCTCTGCGCTTACACGCAGGCTGGCAGCCGCTGGAAGGCCGTCGACGCAAGCACTTTGCCTCAGGTGGCTGCGATCGGCATCCAGATGGTCGACATCTTGTTGTGGTTATGCCCAAGGCCGTCGCCCTAGCGGGCGCAGGCTAGACACCTCTCTTGTTACCCCAGAGCATTACGTGCAGCTGCGGCAGCACGCGGGCTTCGAACCACCTGTCGCGGGTCACCTTTTCAATCAGCCACTCCATGCGTTTCATTATTCCGTCAAGGTCGACAGGCGCGTCTTCATTTCCGGCGCGTGGCGGCGTGTGATTGCCGGGTTGCAGATAGATCGGAAGTCGCGGAAACCTCGCGGCGGCGTCTTTCGCGTAAGCGTAGTCACTGTCGTCGAAAACAACGAGCTTGAGCACGATTTGCGGCTTCTCCTGCGCCGCTTCGATGCACGCCTCGACAGCGGCCCAATCGGTCCTCATTTCGCTTGACGGCGGCTTCGGGCTGAGGACCAGCACGTCAAGGTCGGCAAACCAGTCCCTGACCACGGAACCTTGGGTTTCCAGCGCAAAACGGTAACCTTCACCATGGCCTCGCTCGATGAGCGCACGAAACGGCTGAATGGCAGGATTGCCGCCTGACAGTGACACCATCACTGGCCGGCCACCGGAAAGCGCAACGACGGTTTGCCACACCGTGTCGATTGACATCATCTCCCATTCATGGCGGAATTGATTATCCACCGCATGGAGGCTGTCACACCAGGAACAGCGATAGTCACACCCGCCGGTCCTGATGAAGACAGTCGGCAAACCAATGAGCACGCCCTCGCCCTGGATCGTCGGCCCGAAAATCTCACTCACGCGGATTGCGGGATGCGTATCGGTCATGGCCGGTATTCCGCCCAGGTTTTCGGCGTTTCGCTCACCCGCACGGCCGAGGTTTCGCGCAGGCGTGCCTTGCACCATTCATAAAAATGTCTGGCCAGATATTCCGCCGTGACTTGCTCATGTCCCAGCACGTCGTTGAGATGTCGGTGGTCGAAGCTCTCGTCGATGTAGCGTTTGAATGGCGCCAAATCGTGATAGTCGCGCACGAAGCCGTTGTCGTTCAGTCCATTCGCTGAAAGCTCCACTTCAACGATGTAGTTATGCCCGTGCAGGCGCGCGCATTGGTGATCGGGTGGCAACGAGGTGAGCTGATGCGAGGCTGAGAAGTGGAATTCCTTGGTGATGCGGAACATTACGCGGTCCTCCTTCGCAGCGCATCGAGCCAGAAGTCGGAGTCCTCGTAGTCGGTGGGGTCCGGCTGCCCAGAGAGATGAAACGCCTCGCGCCGCTCGACGCAGGTCCCGCACCTCCCGCAGTGACGCTCGGCGCCCTTGTAGCAGGACCAGGTCTGCGCAAACGGCGTGCCGTATGCTGCTCCATTCCTAACAATGTCCGCCTTCGTGAGATTCACATAGGGTGCATAAATGCGAATCTCCGCGTAGCCGTCGAGCGCGTGGTCCTGCATCATCTGGAAAGCGTCGATGAAGGCCGGACGGCAGTCGGGATAAATGAAATGATCCCCACCATGCACGGCCGTCGCCACCGCCTCAGCGCCGTGCGCTGCGGCGAAGCCGAAGGCAATGGCCAACATGATGGCGTTCCGGTTCGGCACCACCGTGACCTTCATCGTGTCTTCGGCGTAGTGCCCGTCGGGCACGTCCACATTATCGGTCAGCGCGGAGCCGGAAAGGCCGCCGCCGATCTCGTGGATGTCGATGATGCGGTGCGGGACGCTCAGTCGCTCCGCGCAAAGGGCGGCGAAGCCCAATTCCTTCCTATGCCGTTGGCCGTAATCGAAAGATAGGAGGCCGGCGAGTTCGTGCTCCGCTGCCACCTTGTGAGCAAGGGTAACGGAGTCCAATCCGCCGGAGCAGACGACGAGAGTCTTCATTTTTGGGTCCTTGTTTTAACCGGGTAGGCTGCGACCGGAGATTTCTCTGCGCTCCCAGTACTTCAGGAAATCCATTTTGTGAAGTGAACGGGGGACGAGTTTCATGCGCTGACGTGCCGCTGTGTGCAAGGCGCCCTCGCGGTGAGCCTGCAAGGAACACTGACTAGCGAAACGTCACGCTTCAGCGGAATGCTCAAAGGCGAGCGCACCAGAATAAGCTCTGCAGGAGGTCCGGACCTTCGTAAACAAAGTTCTCGACGATCAAGCGCCCGGCGGTCCCGAGCTTCGAGGAACGCCACCGAGAGGGTTTCAGGTACTAGACGGCCCAAGGATGGGCTTGCCGCAAACAACGGACTTACCAGTGGGATGTTCAGCGACGCCGATGCAGATGTCTGGAATGATCACGACATCAATTGTCGCGGCAACTTTGGCTGGCCTGCTCCTCGGGTTCCGTAGATCCAGCGCATTCCGCTTCAGGATCGGTTCGAACCGGAGCACTCCCTCGGTCAATGGACGTCCGGCAACAACCTGAATGATCGGTCGTGAGCCGACATCTGTGAACAAGCGGTGTGGTCGATTGCTATCACCCATGTGTTGCGCGCAGGTACCTTATGGCAGTGGATGAACTGGATTTGATGGTTTTACAGCTGGCGGTCGAAAGCGTCCGCTCGCTCTCCTTAAGCTTCGCTGAAAAGGCCGCCGAGGTAGCCACCAGGAGCCGCGGCATCCTGCTTTTCGACGTGCGGGTCGACGGTGATGCGGGGGTCCAGCGGGTCGCAGCCATCCGATATCAGGGCGACCAGATCGGCGTGCTGGCGTTGGACAGACAGGGCCTTGTTACCCACCATTGCATCGTCAACGGTACGTTCTCACATTTCATTGCGCCCTTGGAGAACTGGCACAGCATGCCCCTGTCGATGCAGGCCAAGATCGATGCCAACGGCCATGCCAGTCTCTTCCTAGGGGCCTTGCGAAATGCCGGACATTTGCTGGGCAGCTAGCATTTGGCCAGAATGCATCTGTGAATTTTTGCATGCGCATCGCTGCCGACAGCGCCGGCATGATTGTCGTGCTCGAAAACGGCTGCGGCGATCGCGGCAAAGCGATCGCCGCGATGATGGCGATCTACGCGTGGGCGTTGCATCGATGCGCGATCGTTTAGACAGAGGTCTCCGCCTGGCATCGAGCAACATGCACGGAGGTACGCAAAGCGCAAATGCATCAAGTATTTGAAGGGACGAGCCCCTCGCGCAAATGGAGCTTGCGCTGCCGTTGTCGTCCCATCGTGCCGCCGAACTCGGGGGCGTGACGATCGACCACGATGGCCTATTTTTTTGCAAAGCCGAATGTCCCGATTCCGAAGCCAAGGAAAAAACTCCGACCACAGCGAAGAATAGTAACAACACGGGCGACGCAAGCCGCCTTGCCCTCTAGCAGGGGAGGTGCTTGCGGTGCTCTCACCGACACAAGATCGCAAATGGCACGTGGGTGAGCACCAGAACTGGCGACACGCATGGTGATCGGCTTGACTCGCTGGAGGAAGCACAAGGCCTCAGTGGGCGGAGGCGCCAGCGACGGTCGAATACTGGCTGGCTGCTCGGGATCTGATCGTTGAAATGACGTAGGATTTGGTTGCTTAAGCCGATCCGAACCATTTCCCGGAGACCACACCCACCATGAACGATCTTGCGCTGCCGCTGAGCGGTTTGTCATCAGTCGGCGGCAAGTCCGTCGTCGCCCGTTTCGACGGCGGCATGCTGTCGTCCAACAGCGGCGTTCTGGCTTTGGCCGAGGTGGAAAGCGGTTGCGGGTGGCCGAGCGTCTGGCGCGTTGCATCGACGATCCGCGCTGCCCGGACCAGGTCGTCCACAGCCTGGCTGACATGATCGGCTTTCGCATGAAGATGATCGCCGCCGGCTACGAGGACGGCAACGACGCCAACCGGCTGCGCCGCGATCCGGTCTTCAAGATGGCCCAGGATGCGCTGCCGTCGGGTCGGGATCTGGCGTCGCAATCGACGCTGTGCCGGCTGGAGAACCTACCCGGCGTGCGGGAGCTGGTCGCGATGGGACGGGCGATGGTCGATCTCTATTGCGCCTCGTTCCGGCAGGTGCCGAAGCGGATCGTACTCGACATTGACGACACCTTCGACGCTGTGCACGGAGGCCAACAGCTTCGCCTGTTCAATGCCCACCATGACGAGTACGGCTTCCAGCCGATCGTCGTGTTCGATGGTGCGGGACGGTTCGTCAGCGCGATCCTGCGACCGGCCAAGCGGCCGAGTGGGGCTGAGATCCGCCCCCACCTGCGCCGTCTGGTGCGGGCGATCCGGATCAACTGGCCGAACATTCGAATCCTGCTCCGCGGCGATAGCCATTATTGCAACCCGCAGGTCATCGACTGGTGCCGCGCCAACGACGTCGACTTCATCTTTGGCCTCGCGCCCACCACGACCCTGCGCAAGCATGTCGCGGATCTGGAGGCCAGCACGACGGCGCGCTTCGAAGCGTCGGCCAAGACAGGCAAGGTCCGCAGGTTCAAGGAGTTCGTTGACGGCGCCCGCAGCGCGGCCGGGCCGGCAGCACTCAGGCGACTATAACGGGCGCAGAGCCGACCCTGCGGCTTCCAGACATTGTCGTGTACAGCTTCAGACCCTCAAGCCGAGCCCGCAGGGCCTCGCTTACCTTTTACGGGGCGGCGGTACGTCCAAGCCGCTTCAACAGTTAAGAATTTCGCAAAGACGATACCCCCGGATCGTCGAGCTTCCGCTGCCACTTCCCGCATTCGCCGAGGCGGTCAATGACCCGCCCTTCACAATAGTTATCCGGCAAGCATCTGGATGCGAGAGATAATGTTGCCGGAGGCATCTCTCATGGCTTCTACACCTGCCTGAACGCCAGAACCGCGTTCGTGCCGCCAAAGGCGAAGGAGT
Organism: Mesorhizobium sp. M1328; assembly: GCF_040318075.1. Classification (NCBI taxonomy): domain Bacteria; kingdom Pseudomonadati; phylum Pseudomonadota; class Alphaproteobacteria; order Hyphomicrobiales; family Phyllobacteriaceae; genus Mesorhizobium; species Mesorhizobium sp. M1328. The sequence goes on from NZ_JAMYLO010000021.1 coordinate 14,183, forward strand.
TGCTCAGTGCCACGCGCACCTTGCGCTCGCGTGCCACATTGGGCGTGACGTCGAGATCGCAATCGGGGTCCAGCTCACGATAATTGGCAGTCGGCGGCACGACGCTCTCGCGGATAGCCATCACGCAGGCGATCAACTCGAGCGCGCCGGACGCGCCGAGGCAATGCGCGTGCATGGACTTGGTAGAAGAAATGGACATTGAGAAGGCGTGCTGACCGAAGACGCGCTTGATCGCCGCCGTCTCGATCTGGTCGTTGGCCTTGGTGCCGGTGCCGTGCGCGTTGAGATAGTCGACATCCTCGGCGTCCAGCCTGGCATCGGCAAGGCAGGCCCGCATTGCTGCCTCCGGCCCCTCGACAGTCGGCGCGACGATGTCGGACGCATCGGCGGAAAGGCCGGCACCGGCAATTTCGGCAAGGATGGTGGCGCCCCGAGCCAGGGCATGCTCGTAGCTTTCCAGCACCGCCATGCCGGCGCCTTCACCAAGCGACAGGCCCTGGCGATCGGCCGAGAATGGCCGGCAAGTATCGGGCGAAAGCACGCGGATCGCTTCCCATGCCTTCAGCACACCCCATATGAGCGGCGCTTCGCTGCCGCCGGCAAGCATCACGTCGGCCCGGCCGAGCCTGATCTGGTCCACCGCGCAGGCAATCGCATGGTTTGCCGAGGAACAGGCGGACGTGACGCCGAACACCGGCCCGCGCAGACCAAGACTCATGCTGACCTGGCCGGCAGCGGCACCCGGCATCGCCTTGGGTACAGTCAAGAGAGCGGCACGCTTACCGCCCAGAAGGATGGCGCGGTAGGTTTGCTCGATCGCATCCCACCCGCAGCCGCCAACGCCCACCGTCGCACCGAAGCGATAGCTATTTCCCTCTTTGGAGGAAAGTCCGGCCTGACGCATGGCTTCGCGCGCCGCAAGCACAGCGAGCAGGCTGAAGCGGTCCATGGAGATGAGTTGCTTGCCGTCGATGTCATGCTCCGGCAGCGCCTTGATCTCGGCACCGATCCTGACCCTCAATTCATGGAGCTCGGAGTTGACGATTGGGCCGATGGCGGAGCGGCCTTCTCGCATCTCTGTCCAAATGGCGGCGGCGTTGGTCCCAAGCCCGCAAATACCGCCAATCCCAGTAATCACGACGCGCCTGTCCATTCACACCCCCTTAGCGAGCAAGCTGCGCACGGCTTCCACCATGTCCCCAACATTCTGGAGATCCGACCATGCCTCGGCCGTATTCATCTCGATCTGGATGCCGTAGGCCTGCTCCAGGTCCCAGAGAACGTCCGCCAATCCCAGTGAATCGATACCGAGCGAAGTCAGTCCCGTGGCAGCCGTTATCTCGCCGCCTGTGGCAGGCGCTATGCCGCCCTCCGACGCGGCGCGCTTCTTGATAATGGCGATTATTTCGTTGGCGAGTTGATCTGCCATCTTGTTCCTTTCCAGCTTGCGTTTTCGGCGTCGTTCAAAACCCGAGTCGCGTCGCGTTGCCAAAATTGCCCCTCATGGAGCCTGTGCGACCGACCAAGCCCAATGCCCATAGGAACCGGACGAGTTCCGGCTTCTGCGGCGTCAGCCCGATGACGGAGAAAAGTCGCCGGCCTCCCGCTTTTGCGCCAGCACATCAAGAATCTGCGTGTAAATGGATAGGAACCGTCGTCAAACGTCAGCTAAACGCTGCGACGGTGGGTGCTGTCAGCGTATTCACTCGGCACCTCATATGTAATCGAGATGTTTCATAGCTCCGGACCAGTTGCGATCAACTATTGTACCGGTCCGCCATTCGTCGGAGAGTTCGACATGATCGGAGCGCTGCCTCTCATTCCCAGTACAATCTCCACCGCACGCGACAGATTTCCTCTTTCGGGCTCTTCTCAAGGGACTCGCCACGCGATAGAGGCAGTGATCGGCGCACGTGAGGTCCTGCCAAGTCCATGCGACATTCCGGAAAATTGGTAAAATCGTTTGTTTCAATCAAATGCATCCACGCTATGGATAGCTAAGACATGCGTTTCAAAGGGCTCGATCTGAATCTTCTCGTCGTTCTCGACGCGCTGCTGAGCGAGCGCGGCCTCACGGCGGCGGCACGCCGCATCAACCTAACCAAATTCATGGGGGTTGGTGGATGTGGCGCAAGGCGTTGAAATGACGTAGGATTTGGTTGCTAAAGCCGGGTCGGGATCTGGCGTCGCAATCGACGCTGTGCCGGCTGGAGAACCTACCCGGCGTGCGGGAGCTGGTCGCGATGGGACGGGCGATGGTCGATCTCTATTGCGCCTCGTTCCGGCAGGTGCCGAAGCGGATCGTACTCGACATTGACGACACCTTCGACGCTGTGCACGGAGGCCAACAGCTTCGCCTGTTCAATGCCCACCATGACGAGTACGGCTTCCAGCCGATCGTCGTGTTCGATGGTGCGGGACGGTTCGTCAGCGCGATCCTGCGACCGGCCAAGCGGCCGAGTGGGGCTGAGATCCGCCCCCACCTGCGCCGTCTGGTGCGGGCGATCCGGATCAACTGGCCGAACATTCGAATCCTGCTCCGCGGCGATAGCCATTATTGCAACCCGCAGGTCATCGACTGGTGCCGCGCCAACGACGTCGACTTCATCTTTGGCCTCGCGCCCACCACGACCCTGCGCAAGCATGTCGCGGATCTGGAGGCCAGCACGACGGCGCGCTTCGAAGCGTCGGCCAAGACAGGCAAGGTCCGCAGGTTCAAGGAGTTCGTTGACGGCGCCGCTAGTTGGAGCCGCGTCGAGCGCATCATCGCGCGGGTCGAGGTCGGCGCCCAAGGTGGCGATATCCGCTTCGTCGTCACCAACCTTGCCGGTGGGAAGGCCAAGGCGCTCTACGAGGATGTCTACTGCCGGCGCGGCGCGGCCGAGAACCACATCAAGGCGTGGAAGACGCATCTTGCCGCCGACCGCACATCCTGCACCAGAGCGACGGCCAACCAGTTCCGGCTATTCCTGCATGCCGGTGCTACTGGTTGATGTGGGGCTTGCGGGCCGCGATGCCGAGGCGCTCGAGCTTTGCCGTCGCCCAATTCGACACGCTGCGATTGCGCCTCATCAAAATCGCTGCGCGGGTGGTCGAGATGAAATCGCAAATCCGCCTGCACCTGCCGACATCGTGCCCCGACCAGCGCATCCTGCGCATCGTCCTCGATCGCATCCCCCAACTCGCGACATAACGATGGGGGCAGACGCCCCGAAACGAACCCGTCGACCGCAACCTGCAAACCCCCGCCTGCCATCACGACGGAGCAATCCCGGCGCCTGACGAGGCGCGTGGAAAAGCACCGCAACGGCGACCACAACGTCGCTTCAGGCCGTCAAAAGCTTATCGCCGTGCATCAAGGCGGCTAGAAGCGCGCCGGCAGCCTGGCGGGGGGCTTGGGGTTAGACTGCCGGCGCACGCCACTCATGAAGAGCGGCCCCTTTTTGCGGTTCCGACACCCATAGTCAACCCGGCAGCGTCTGGATGCCCGCTGTGCTCTTTTCAGAGCGGCTCGCGATGCCGGCCATGTCGGCCGATCCTGCCTAGGATGGGGGGCCACTCTCGTCGGCCGAGTTGATGCTCCAGCCAGTATCGCCTTGCCGACCAGCATGGGTTCGCCGTTAGCAATCCATCCTCGCGAGCCAATGCTATCGTGCACGTGTCGCAGCACTCCGGGCGGCTATATCGCTTAAGACAGCATGACGAAGCGTTCCAACTTCCTGTTCGGCGAGCCCGTGTGCAGTTCCTGACTCGGACAGTGGACGAGAATTCTCTTGGCGGTACTGCGCCAGAAGGCATTCGCGTCCAACGGAATCAAGCGACGACTATCAGCCGCAAACGTCACATCACAAGAGCGGTCTTCCACCCATTGCAGATTATCCGACTGATCAGGCGGCGTCCGATATGTCCGACTCTGCCTCAAGAATTCCCACAGGTATGGACAGCGATCTCGCTATCCGATTCCGATAGCCCTTATTGTACTTTAGACCCCGCTCGATGTTTTGGATTTCCTGAGCGGCAAGCCCGCACGCGACCGCGAGGTCCTCGATTGAATACCCAAGGTGCTCACGATAAGCGCGGATGATGTGGGTCCCCTGCGACATAGCCGTCAAGACTGGCTCGGGAATGCGCGAATCCTTCATAAACATCTCCAAGAAGATGGGAGCGCCTGACAAATCGGGAGATTTCCTCCCCGACCCTGGCGCACACCCAGCAAATCAAAAAAATGGACGTCCATTCGGCCGGACCGGCCTCATCCATGGAATGGGCCACTTGAAATTGGCAGCCGGGTCGGAATATGGCGGCTCACCTGCTTCTGATCAAGTTCTAAGAACCTGCCCGCCATGAGATGGCCTGATCGGCTGTAGCGCATTCGACCTGCGATCCTACACGACTCATTCTCCCCGATGGCTTTCTTGAACAGCAACTCGAACTCTCACTGACGCCTCCAGTGGCTATTCGCGGCACCGTCCACCCAGCCTCGCGGACGCTGATAGATAGTGTCCTGAAGGTTCTGCAAAAAGTTTTGGAGAGAGAACGGCGCTTGCTCTGAAGGGCGAGCGGCCATGGCACGGTGGTGACGTTGCAATCACCGATTCCCGTGGAAGGGGAAGTGCCATGACCAATCGAGAAGTTAAACTGAGCAGGGGCGAGTTGAAAGCGTTGCTGCTGTCGGATGAGGACGGCTTTCGCCAGGTATTGCAGACTGTCGTGCAGGAGGCTCTGGAAGCCGAGATGACGGAGGCGATCGGGGCCGAGAAAGGCGAGCGGACGGCGGAGCGGGTGAGTTACCGGTCCGGGTATTACGAGCGCAAGCTGGTGACGCGGGTTGGGGTGCTGGAACTTCGCGTTCCGCAGGATCGGACGGGCCGGTTCTCGACGGAGTTGTTTGAGCGCTATCAGCGTTCGGAGAAGGCCTTGGTGTCGGCGCTGGTCGAGATGTACGTACAAGGCGTTTCGACCCGCAAGGTGAAGGCGGTGACGGAGGAATTGTGCGGCCACTCTTTCTCGGCCTCGACGGTGAGCGAGGCGACGATGCGGCTGGATGAGGCGCTCAAGGCGTTCTTCACGCAGCGGCTCGAGGAAAGCTATCCGTATCTCATCTTGGACGCGCGCTATGAACGGGCTCGCGAGGCGGGCGTGATCGCCAGCCAGGCGGTGCTGGTGGCGATCGGCGTGGATTGGGAGGGCCGGCGCCAGGTCCTGGGCGTGGAGCTGGCCAACCGGGAGAGCCATTCGAGCTGGCGCGAGTTCGTGACGGGGCTCAAGAATCGCGGGCTCGCCGGCGTCGAGTTCGTCGTCTCCGACGACCATCCGGGGCTCAGGGCGGCAATCCGCGAAGTGCTGCCCGAAGCGGTCTGGCAGCGCTGCTACGTGCACTTCCTCAGAAACGCGCTCGACTACGTGCCGCGCAAGGTCGACGACGATTGCCTGATGGAGCTCAGATGGTTCTACGACCGGCGCGACCTTGCCGAGGTCAAACGCGACCTGGCGCAGTGGATCGCCAAATGGCAGGCCAAATACCCGAAGCTGGTCAACTGGGTGGAAGACAACATCGAGGAGACGCTGAGCTTCTATCGGCTGCCGCTTGCCCACCACAAGCACATGAAGTCGACGAACATGCTGGAGCGGCTGAACCAGGAGATCAAGCGGCGCACCCTGGTCGTTCGCATCTTCCCCAACCCGCGGAGCTGCCTGCGGCTGGTTCGGGCATTGGCGGTCGAGATCCACGAGAACTGGCTCGAGGCGACCCGCTATCTCAACATGGATCATCTGCGCGAGCACAAGAAGGAGAGCCTGAGAGCATTGGCCGCCTGAGCACCGCCGTGGGGCCGCCGCTCCGCTAAACACGGGGGCTGCGCGGCGGACACGCCGACGTCACAGCTACTGCCACGCCATTTTTGCAGAACTTGACGCACACAACTCGCTGATACCTTCGACCAATTTCCACCGCCGATGCAGCGAAGATGGACAAGCATCGCCACCTATAAAGGTTCACAATCACTCGACCGTGACCGATTTTGCGAGATTGCGCGGCTGGTCTACGTCTGTGCCCATGAAGAGCGCCGTGTGGTAGGCAAGAAGCTGTATCGGCAGCGAGAAGATCATCGGCGCGATAATCTCGTCGACAGCCGGCAACACGAGCGTGTGCATGGTGTTGAGTTTCGATGCGGCTGCCCCTTTTTCATCGGTGATGAGGATAATCCGCCCTCCACGGGCAGCCACTTCCTGCATGTTGGAGACGGTCTTGTCGAAAAAGCGATCATGGGGCGCGATGACGATCACTGGCATGTTGTCGTCGATCAATGCGATCGGACCGTGCTTCAATTCACCCGCCGCATAGCCCTCGGCATGGATGTAGGAAATCTCCTTGAGCTTCAGCGCACCTTCCATCGCTAGCGGGAAACTGGTGCCACGGCCGAGATACAGGACGTCACGACACTTTGACAGTTCGCGCGACAGGAACTCGATCTCCGGCTGGATGCTGTTGAGTACCTGGCCCATGACGCGCGGCACTTCGGCGAGGCTCCTGACGAGCGCCTGCAGCTCGTCTTCGGTTACGGTCCCGCGGGCTCTGGCGGCGCCGATGGCGAGTGCGGCTAGAACCGCAAGCTGGCAGGTAAACGCCTTGGTGGAGGCGACGCCAATCTCCGGTCCGGCAAGGATCGGGAAGACCGCATCGGCCTCCCGAGCGATGGTCGATTCGCAGGCATTGACGATAGCGCCAATTTTCAGCCCACGCTCCTTGCAGTACCTCAACGATGCGAGCGTATCGGCGGTTTCGCCGGACTGCGAAATGAAAAGAGCCGCCGACTGCGGCGACAACGGGATCTCGCGGTAACGGAATTCGGACGCAACGTCGATTTCAACCGTCAGGCGCGCATAGCGCTCGAACCAGTATTTTCCGATCAGTCCGGCGAGATAGGCGGTCCCGCAGGCCGAGATCGCCAAGCTCGGGATCCTGGCGAAATCGATGCCAGAAACCGTGTCGGCGCGATTTTCTATGATGTTGCTATAGTGACGGAGAGCATGGGCGATGACTTCGGGCTGCTCGTAGATTTCCTTCTCCATGAAGTGGCGATGGCTGCCCTTGTTGGCCAGATCGGCCGCGGCCGTGGAGGTATGGCGCGGACGCTCGACGGGATGGCCGTCGAAATCGAAGATATGGGCGCCCGAATTGCCGACAACGGCCCAGTCGCCCTCGATGAGATAGGTAATTTCATTGGTGAAGGGAGCGAGCGCGATCGCGTCGGAGCCCAGGAACATCTCGCCGTCGCCGTGACCGATCGCCAGCGGTGGTCCGTTGCGCGCCGCCATGATGGTCGACGGATCATCTTCGAAGAGGACGGCAAGCGCATAGGCGCCCCTGACGCGTTTCAGCATGGCACGCATCGCCTCTTGCCGCCTCATGCCCTCCCGGCGGTGTCTTGCCAAGAGATGCGCGACGACCTCGGTGTCGGTGTCAGTCTGGAACTCGGCGCCAGCCGCCGCCAATTCGTCCTTCAGCTCGGTGAAATTCTCGATGATCCCGTTATGGACGACGGCGACACCGTCGGTAAAGTGCGGGTGCGCATTGCGTTCCGTCGAGGCCCCATGGGTTGCCCAACGCGTGTGGCCGATGCCGATGTTGCCGCTCAGCGGCTCTTCCTTCAGTCTCCTCTCGAGATTGACGAGCTTGCCCTCGGCGCGCCGGCGGTGCAAGGCACCTTCGGTGATCGTCGCAACGCCGGCGGAATCATAGCCGCGATATTCCAAACGCTTCAATGCGTCGACCAACCGATCCGACACCGGCTGTTGCCCAACGATGCCAACAATCCCGCACATGTTCGTCTTCCCATTCTTGCCGGCAGCTTCAGCCTACGCGAGACGGATACCCATCCGGCCGCTTTCATTGGGGGATCTTCTAGTAGTATTGGGTAATATTGGTATAATTGATTGTAGGGATAGCTATCATCCACCCCATGGATAAGCCGCGTTTGGGGCCCTGATCTAACTTCCTCGTTGCGCCTGACGTCCTCATGACCGAACGCAAGCCCACACCCCGCGGCACGAAGGAACAATCGGCCATGCGCGATCATCCCGGCCACGCACCTGACCACGAACCGCCGCCGCTCGTGGCCACGCGGTGATCGGCATGATCACACAGCACTGTAGTTAGGCAGCATCAGCGACGCATGGTCGGCATCATCATCATCGGCAACGTCGGCGCCGTCGGCATGATTCACGTGTTCGTCACGTTGATCATAATCATCGTCGCCGCCGATCTAGTTTCTGATTGCCTGCCGCTTTGACGCGGCTTTCGCCGGTAGAGCTTAGCCCGCGATGGCCTATCAATACGCTGTTAGTCGGCATAGCCGAAACCGAGAGTCAGGCGGCGCAGGCCACAGAGCACGTTCAGCGACCGTTTCAGTCAGCGCCGGCTTTGTCGGGGTTCGTAACGGTCATCAGGATTCTCGGGGCATGAATGCACTATCACGAAAACGTTGGTTCTCAGTGCTTCGTCCGTATTACTCAAACCCGATTCCCGCAGCGGAAGAACTAGGCGCGTGTCACGTCTTGTACAAGGCACAATAGCAGTGAGAAATGGAGATTGATGCCTGCGCGTTTTCGAATAAGACAATCACCAAGCTGTCACCCGAATTACATCAGGAACTGTCTATAGCCGCCGCCCATCAGGTAGCGGCCACGTTGGATGGCGCGACGCACCTGATCGCGAAGATGGCTACCTGGATGAGACCAATCTTCTTCGACACGGCGTCTCCCGAACAGGGCAATGGCGATCTCCTGATGAGATGCTCCCGCAAGCGAGCCATCCAAAGCCTGGAGCACGATACGCAGACGCGCTCCGCGGGGTTCCGGCGGAAAGCAAGCAGCTGCCAGGCGGCCGCAACCATTGATGTCGTTCAGGAACTGAAGGGCAGCGACATGGAACTTCAGGTGCTGCGGCTGCACGATCGCGTCGACATATAGCCGCAACGGGCGGAGAACGGATGCACCGGAAAGGGCGATCTGCAGACTCCGGCAGTCCTCCCTCAGCAGCACGTGCTGCACGCCGGCAGGTGTCAGCAGGATGTCCTTGCAGCATGAGAGCGAAGGGAGATCAAGCGGTTCAAAATCGTGGTCGAGCCCAACCGGCTCCGCGGCCGCTCGTAGAATACGGGCGCAGTCGCGCGGATCCCAAAAGACCCTTGCCGACGTAGCGTCCGACTGTGGCGCGTCCGCGAAAAAGGAGGCTCCATTGTCTTAGGAAAGATGATCCTGTCGTCAACTCGATTATCTTCATGTCGGCCTGGGCTCCGACAATGTAGGCGGACGGTGCCATTTTGGCGTGGTCGCGCTGAAATTGTGGATTGCGCCGAAGAAACTCCCAGGCCCAGGCAGTGCGTGGCAATCGTCTGGCGTAGTGGTAAGCTTCGTGACGACGCCAGTCCGGCCAGCATACAAGACCGACCGTCGCTTCCTTGGGCAGACCAGCATCCTTCACGGCTCAGGTGTCCACAATGGCGCTATGCCGACGGGCCTAGAACCGGTTGCCACAGTACCGGTCCGCTCAGACGTCCCCTGCTGCGGATGCGCAAAAGGCTCGCGCGGGAAATCTCGAGAAACCCGGCCACCGCCTCCGTTTTGCCGACGGACTTGGGTTGTCCGATGCGCGACAATGGCCACGTCGCGAGGCGAAGGATCCGTTCCATGCGCGTGTCCGTCACCGTTACTATCCGGGTCAGATCCTTGGCCAAGCCGAACTCGATCATGCCCGCGAAGAGCTCGTAGGTTGCCTGGGCCAGTCCGCCCGCTGCCTTGGGCGCCGACGGAGGGAGATCGAGCGCGAAACGACTGCTCTCCCATATGTCGGAGGTCGAGGGCACGACGTCAGCACCCAGCAGCACCGGGAACGTGTCGCGCAACATTGTGGGTCCGGTGCTGGGCAAAAGACGCACGCAACCGCGAATTCGCCAGTCGGATCCCTTGAGGAGCAGATAGACAGGCTTCAGACCATCAAACGGGTCTGTTTCCATCTGGTCTTCGGTATCAACTTCCCAATCGAGCCTTTCCTTGAACACCCGAAACCTGAGCCCGTGCATCTCTTTGAGTTCGCTTGCGAACTCGTCGTAAAGGTCTGGTGTTATCAGCTGCATCATGGTCGCCTCCGTGCGGGATGTGTTCCCGCCATCGAAGGGCAAGGCCGGCAGCGATGCAGCCTGTAGAGGTTTACAGCTATCGTGGCCGACGAATCAGGATCTCGCCTGGCCGGAGGCAGCCAGTCGTGCAACGGCCTGGTTGATCGTTCGAACGCCAAGCTTTGCCTTGGCGTTTTCCAGATGAAAGGTCACGGTGCGCTTTGAGACGCCGAGAAGCTGGCTGATAACCCAAGCCGACTTGCCGCGCGCCGCCCATTTCAGGCACTCGAACTCCCGCGGGGTGAGCGTTACACCATCCACCACGCGATCGTCGGCGAGCCTGCGCCGGACATGGATATGAAAGTTGATGGCCACCAGCTGCAATGCTTTTTCGTAACGTGTCAGTGACCGCAACAGAGGCGGGCGGGACTCGTCGGAAGCAAAGGTCAGGGCAGCAAACCGGCCGCGATGATCATGCATGGATATCGTCAGGCCGCCGCGGATGCCAAACTCAGCCGCACTCTCCAGAATTTGTTGCTGCGAATTCGGCAGACAGTGCCGAGCGCGATCCACACCCCAATCGAAGGTATCCCAGCCTTGCAGCCCGCGCAGGATGACCGGATCAAGACTGTGGTACCGCTGTTGCAGATAACGTGATGTCCAGGATGAAGGATAGTTTGAGATCAATTGCGGGGCGTCGCCGGGGGCCGACGGGTAAGTGAAATAGGCGAATAGCGGAAAATCGAAGCCGGCTGCAGCGGATGCCATTGCCTCACGGAGATCGGCAGCATCAACACTTGCAGACAGTTGCTCGACGAAGTTCTCAAACACGCGATGCATTTGCGCTTTGCGTAACCTCCGTGATCGCTCGATGCCAGGCAGAGACCTTGTTTTAAACGATCCCGGACGGATACAGCGCGTGCCGAGAACCCCGTTAATCTGTTGAAACCCGTGATATTCTGACGTTGTCTATGAGCCGTGTGCCGCCGAGCCAGGCCGCGACAAGCAAGCGTGCAGGTCGGTCAAGGCTTGTCATGGGTCGCAGATCTGCCTCGTCGCGAAGTTCCAGGTATTCGACCTCGCGATAGCCCGCAGCCAGAATTGCTGCGCGCGCTTCGGCAAGCGTTGGCAGGACGGGCGAGCCGCGGGCAAGCCGCTCAGCCGTCTCGAGCAAGACCGATGGTAGCTCGGGGGCAACAGCACGCTCTGCTGGCGAGAGCCGGACATTGCGCGATGATAGTGCAAGACCGTCGGCTTCGCGGACTGTCGGACAAGGAACAATGGTGATTGGAATATCCAGGTCCCGGGCCATACGCCTGACTAGCTGAAGCTGCTGAAAGTCCTTTTCGCCAAAGAAGCCGAAGTCAGCGCTGGTCTGCAGGAAGAGCTTGGCGACGACGGTCGCCACGCCATCGAAATGTCCCGGCCGGAAGGCACCGCACAGGCCCTCGCTAACACCGGACACCGAAACGGTCGTGGCGAAGGCCGCCGGATACATTTCCTCTGCATCCGGCGCATAAAGCAGGTGCGCGCCAAGCGGTGCCAGCTTGGCGGCATCCTCGTCCTCGGTGCTCGGATACGCGGCGAGATCGGCCTGGCTGTTGAATTGCTTCGGGTTGACGAAGAGCGTCACGATCACCCGGTCGGCCTTCTCGAGTGCCGCGCGCACCAGGCTGAGATGACCCTCATGCAGGACGCCCATCGTTGGCACCACGGCAATCCTCACGCCCTCGCGGCGCCATGCGGCGACGATTTGGCGAAGCTGGGCAACGCTCCTGACAATCGGCACGCTCACGCTGCTTCTCCGCTCTTGGTGGCGTCCGCGTCGGCGGGCTTGGGCGCATCGGCAAACACGTGCTCGGCGGCCGGAAACTGGCGCTCCTTCACTTCCCGCGCATAGTCCGCGATCGCAGCCGCAGCGGCCTCCCCCAGTTCAGCATAGCGCTTGACGAATTTGGGCCGGAAGTCGCCGAAGAGGCCCAGCATGTCGTCGACGACGAGAATCTGGCCGTCACAGGCTGCCGAGGCACCGATGCCAATGGTCGGGGTCGCCACCTCCCCGGTGATCCGGCGGGCGAGCGCCTCGGGAACCTTCTCCAGCACGACCGCAAAGGCGCCCGCTTCGCTCACCGCAAGCGCGTCGCGCCTGATGCGCTCGGCATCCCCGCCTCTGCCCTGCACGCGGTAGCCACCGATGGTGTTGATCGCCTGCGGCGTCAAGCCGACATGGGCCATGACCGGCACGCCGCGCGCGGCGAGGAAGCGGATCGTCTCTGCCATCGTTTCGCCGCCTTCGAGCTTGACGGCCCCGCAGCCGGTCTCGGCCATGACGCGCGCGGCATTGCGGAAAGCCTGCTCGGGGCTTTCCTCGAAGGAACCGAACGGCAAGTCGACGACCATCAGCGCCTGCTCGAGGCCACGGCGCACGGCCTGGCCGTGCGTGATCATCATCTCCAGCGTCACACCGAGCGTCGAGGGCAGGCCGTGGAGAACCATGCCGACGCTGTCGCCGACCAGCACCACATCGCAATGGGGATCGACAAGCCGGGCGACTGGCGTCGTGTAGGCGGTAAGGCAGACGAGCGGCGTCCCACCTTTGCGCGAACGAATATCCGGCGGTGTGATCGCCTTGGTGCCACCAAACGCACTCAATGGACCCTCCTTCCCCAACGTTACCAACCGCGGGTGTCGCGTTTGCCACATTTTTGTGCAAGTGCGAAGAGCTAAAAATGGCCGTGCAGCTGTGCGGTGTTGACGTGCGGACAGGCGCGCTTACACTTAAATCGATTCAGGCGCCCCCGAGCTGGCCAACCACTTTCGCGAACATGGACGATCAGGCAAAAGGACCCAGGAAAGACAGAGCCGCCGTCAAGGCCGACGAAGTCAAAGTGGACCTGATCGCCTTTGTCGTCGCCGTAAACGACAGTGAACCCTGTGTCCTCACCATCGGCCAGGCGGACACCCTGCCCTCCGGACCATTTGCGCTTGAGCACCGATCGCTGCAATCCGGTTTGAGGGGGTGGGTCGAGCAGCAGACCGGCCATCCGCTGGGGTATATTGAGCAACTCTACACCTTCGCGGATCGGGATCGCATCGGCGCCGAGCGCCAGCAGCGCGTCATCTCCATCAGCTATCTCGCATTGACCCGCAAGGAACAGGCAGCTGGCTCGCCCAAGTGCGGCTGGCAGAGCTGGTATGAATATTTTCCATGGGAGGACCACCGCTCCGGCACGCCTCCGGTCGTGCTGGACGTTCTGCGACCGCGCCTGATTGAATGGGCAGACGGCGTCAGCGACGCGGCCACGCGACGTGAACGCTGGCAGCGGGCGACGATAGCCTTCGGCTTCGACGACCGCCTTTGGAACGAGGAACTCACGCTTCAACGCTATGAGTTAGTCTACGAAGCAGGCCTGGTCCAAGAGGCCGGAAGCGGACGGGACGCGACGCTGCCTCCGCTGGTGCCCAGCAAGTCTATGGTCGCCGATCATCGCCGCATCGTGGCGACCGGCATTGCGCGGCTGCGCTCCAAGATCAAATACCGGCCGGTCGTCTTTGAGCTGATGCCGCCGGTCTTCACGCTTTTGCAGCTGCAGCGAACCGTGGAGGCGCTTGCCGGCAGGCTCGTGCGTAAGCCGAACTTTCGCCGGCTGATCGAGCAGCAGGAGCTGGTCGAAGAGACCGGAGAGGCAACCGCGGAGACCGGCGGCCGGCCAGCGAAGCTTTACCGGTTCCGCCACGCCGTTCTCGACGAGAGGGTCATCGCCGGGACAAAATTGCCGCTGGCGCGGGGTTGACATCGCTTATACTCACAGCAAGTATATGCTGGTTATTTTCAACTAGAGTATAAGCTGGAGGGGTCGATGAGCGCCATGCTGCGTGCGACCGCGTTTCTCTACGAGCGCGTCCGACGAGTGATCCCGCCGATCGAATGGCCGGCTTTCGTCGAGGATATCGAGGCGATCCTTGCACTGAAGCGCGAGCGCAACGCCATCATCCTGGCGCACAACTATCAGACCCCCGAGATCTTCCATTGCGTGGCCGACATCGTCGGCGACAGCTTGGCACTGGCCCGCACGGCTGCGACGATCGAGGCGCAAGTCATCGTGCTGGCCGGCGTACATTTCATGGCCGAAACGGCCAAGCTGCTCAATCCGCAAAAGACGGTGCTCATTCCCGACCTGCGGGCAGGCTGTTCGTTGGCGGAATCGATCACGGCAGAAGACGTGCGCTTGATGCGCCAGCGTTATCCCGGCGTGCCGATCATCACTTATGTCAACACGTCGGCCGAAGTGAAAGCCGAGTCGGATATCTGCTGTACATCCGGCAACGCCAAGGCGGTCGTCCAATCCCTTGGCGTTCCCCAGGTGATCATGTTGCCGGACGAATATCTGGCCCAGAATATCGCCGCCCAGACCGATGTGCAGATCATCGCCTGGAAAGGGCATTGCGAGGTGCATGAGCGCTTTACACCGGCCGACATCCGCGAGTTGCGCGAAAGCCATCCCGGCGTGATCGTGCTCGCGCATCCCGAATGCCCGCCCGACGTCGTGGCTGAAGCAGATTTTTCCGGCTCGACCGCTGCCATGTCCGACTATGTCGAAAGGCAAAGGCCGGCACGTGTCGTGCTGATGACGGAATGTTCGATGAGCGACAACGTCGCGTTAGCGCACCCAGAGGTCGAGTTCATCCGGCCCTGCAATTTGTGCCCTCACATGAAGCGGATCACGCTTGCCAACATCCGCATGGCGCTCGAGCAGAACCACCATATCGTAACCATCGAACCCGGGATCGCCGGGCGCGCGCGGCTTGCGGTCGAACGGATGCTGGCAATTTGAGCGCCGATGTCCGCAGCTTCTTCGGGCGGCCCATCATCATCGGCGGCGGCATCGCCGGATTGATGACCGCGCTTCAACTGGCGCCGGAGCCGGTGCTGCTTCTGTCCAGGACGCTGCTGGGAGCTGACAATTCGAGCACCTGGGCACAGGGTGGTCTGGCTGCAAGTTTCGGCGAAGACGACGATCCGGCACTGCACCTGGCCGATACGCTTGCCGCCGGGGATGGTCTCTGCGACAGAGACGTGGCGAGCCGCATCCTCCAAGCCGCGCCCAAGGCGATAGAGGGGCTTGCGGGCTTTGGGGTTCCCTTCGACCGTACGCCGAAAGGATCACTGTGCCTCGGATTGGAGGCCGCACACAGCCGACGTCGCATCGTTCATGCGCATGGTGACGGCACCGGGCGTGAGATCATGCGTGCCCTGATCGCGGCTGTGCGTTCCACTCCGTCGATTGTTGTCGTGGAGGGCGTGGAAGCGCGCCGGCTGGCGGTGCGAGAGAATGCGATCCGAGGCGTCTGGGCGAGCGGTTCGATAGGACCTGTCTTCTTCGGCTCACGGCGGGTCGTCCTCGCCACCGGTGGGATCGGGGGACTGTTTCTCGACACCACGAATCCTTCGGGCAGTTGCGGACAGGGCCTGGCGCTTGCGGCCCGCGCTGGAGCTGTCCTTGCCGACCTCGAGTTCATCCAGTTCCACCCGACCGCGCTTGACGGCCCGGAACGCCCTATGGTGCTGGTCAGCGAGGCCGTCCGCGGCGAAGGTGCTGCCCTGATCGACGAAACCGGCCAGGCTTTTCTCCAGAGCGTGCCAGGGGCGGAACTTGCGCCTCGTGATGTCTTGGCGCGCGCCGTCTGGAACCATCTTGCCAACGGCCACCGTGTTTTTCTAGACGCGCGGCGACGGCCTGGCCGGGAATTTGCTCGACACTTCCCGACAATCGCATCAGCCTGTCGTGGAGCCGGCATCAATCCCGCGCGCGATCTCATCCCCATTCGTCCGGCCCAACACTACCACATGGGTGGCGTTGCCGTGGACGGCTCCGGTAGGACCTCCGTCAAGGGGCTGTGGGCCTGCGGCGAAGTCGCTTCGACAGGACTGCATGGCGCCAACAGGCTCGCCAGCAATTCCTTGACCGAGGCCGTCGTGTGCGCGCGCTGGGTCGCTGAAAGTGTCGCCGGAACGCCTGCTCGCAGAACAAAGCCTGCGTTTGCGGACGTTTACCCATCGCCCGCTCCGACCCCCGTGCGTGTTTTCCTGTCGCGCGCACTCGGCATCGTCCGGGATGGTGAAGGTTTGAAAGCAGCCGCACGTGCCTTATTGCCGCTCGCCGAAAGCAAGGACGCGGCCTCGGATGCGGCGGCTGTCGGGCTAATGATCGCGGTTGCCGCCTTGTTGCGCCAAGAAAGCCGCGGCGCTCATTACCGGACAGATTTTCCTCATCATGCGACTGTCGCCCGACGGTCCGAAATCACCCTCGAAGCCGCTTTGGCCGCTGCGCGGGAACTCGGACACTCGCCAAGGCTCGAAGGGGCAAAGTGATGACGTTCTCACCGCTTCCCACGATCATGCTTGAGCCGCTTGTAAGGGCAGCTCTTCTTGAAGACCTTGGCAGAGCCGGCGACTTGACCACGGAGGCCATCGTGCCGAAGGAACACCAAGCGGGAACCGTGCTGGCGGCGCGCCAGTCCGGAGTTGTCGCCGGCCTCGATCTGGCGATGCTCGCTTTCCGCTTGATTGATCCTGATGTCGAAATCTCGGTGGAGCGGGCAGACGGCTCCAATGTCATGGATGGAGAGGTCATTGCATCAGTGGTTGGCCCTGCCCGGGCCATTCTCACAGCCGAACGGACGGCACTCAATTTTTTGTGCCATCTGAGCGGCATCGCTACAGCAACGGCATCGATCGTCGCTGCGGTTCGTGGATATGGCGCGAAGATCGTCTGCACGCGCAAGACGACGCCCGGATTGAGGGCAGTCGAAAAGTATGCGGTGCGCGCGGGTGGCGGATCCAATCACCGTTTCGGCCTCGACGACGCAATTCTGATCAAGGACAACCACATCGCCATCGCAGGCGGCGTTCGCCCGGCGCTCGAGCGAGCACGAAGACGGGCCGGTCATCTCGTCAAGATCGAAGTCGAGGTCGATACGCTGGCCCAGTTGGAGGAGGTACTTGGCTTCGCTCCCGATGCGGTTCTGCTCGACAACATGTCCCTCGCCGATCTTCGCCGGGCCGTCGCAATCGTTGGCGGCCGTGCTATCACCGAGGCTTCTGGCGGGATCGCATCCGATACAGCGCGAGCGATTGCCGCGACCGGCGTTGATCTGATTTCGGTCGGCCGACTGACCCACAGCGCGCCGATCCTGGATATCGGCCTCGACTATTGGGGCTCATGATTGTCTGAGGAACGAACAGGATCGAATCAACTGTCCTTTCCGATCGTCGTCAATCAGACAGCAAAGCAAGGCAGAACCGGAGGAACAGCATGGACATGCAAACAGCCAGTCCAACGCAGACATCGCCACAGGCTCAATCCCCTGACCCTGGAGCGTGGACCCTGGAGAAGGCTCAGGCACTTCACGATGCCCCCTTCAACAATCTCCTCTTCCTCGCGCAAACCGTGCACCGCCAGAATTTCGATCCCAACAAGGTCCAGCTCAGCCGGCTGCTCAGCATCAAGACGGGCGGATGCCCGGAGGATTGCGGCTATTGTAGCCAGTCGGCGCATCACGAGACCGGCCTGAAGGCGTCGAAGCTGATGGAGGTCCGGCGCGTCGTCGCCGAGGCGACCAAGGCGCGTGACGCCGGCGCAACCCGCTATTGCATGGGCGCGGCCTGGCGAAACCCCAAGGCGCGCGACATGGATGCGGTGGTGGCGATGGTCGAAGGCGTCAAGGCGCTGGGCATGGAGACCTGCATGACGCTCGGCATGCTCGATCTTGAGCAAGCCGCTCGACTGAAGCAGGCTGGTCTCGACTTTTACAACCACAACATCGATACGTCGGAACGCTACTATAGCGAGATCATCAGCACGCGGAGCTTTGCCGAGCGGCTCGAGACGCTCGAGCACGTTCGCCAATCCGGCATCAAGGTCTGCTGCGGCGGCATTGTCGGCATGGGCGAGGAGCCGATGGACCGGATCGACATGCTGGTGACGCTGGCCAACCTGCCGGAACATCCGCAAAGCGTTCCGATCAACATGCTGATCCCGATCCCCGGCACCCCGCTTGCCGACGCCAAGCCGATCGAGCCGATCGAATTCGTGCGCGTGATCGCGCTGGCGCGCATCATGATGCCGAAATCGCATATCCGTCTTTCCGCCGGCCGTACGGCCATGACCGACGAGATGCAGGCGCTGTGCTTTTTTGCCGGCGCCAACTCGATCTTCGTCGGCGACACGTTGCTGACGGCGGACAATCCCGGTGAGGACAAGGATACCCTGCTGTTCCGGCGCCTTGGCATCGAGCCGATGGAACTCGAGGCGCAATGAACGGGGCACCGCTTGCCCGCTATGAGGCGACCTTGCAGGGACTGGCGCGCAAGGACCGGCTGCGGACGCTGAAGCCGCGCGCCGGGCGCGACTTCTCGTCGAACGACTATCTCGGGCTTGCCGCCTCCAAAAGACTTGGCGAAGCGGTTGCGGCGGCGATTGCGCGTGGCACGCCGGTTGGCGCCACCGGGTCGCGGCTGTTGCGCGGCAATGCGCCGGAACACGAGCAGCTCGAGGCAGACGCGGCGGCATTCTTTGGAGCCGACCGCGCGCTGTTCTTCGGCAGCGGCTACATCGCCAACTTCGCTCTGCTGACGGCGCTGCCGCAGAAGGGCGACCTTTTGATCCTCGATGAGCTCGCCCATGCCAGCATGCATGAGGGTGCGCAGGCCGGGCGCGCACAGTTGGTGCTGGCCGCGCACCACGACGTCGATGCTGTCGAGGATGCGATCACACGTTGGCGCGCCGAAGGCGGCATGGGATGCGTCTGGATCGCGGTGGAAAGCCTTTACAGCATGGATGGCGATTGCGCGCCTTTGGAGAGCCTGGTCGCGCTTGCCGATCGGCACGACGCATTCATCGTCATTGACGAGGCGCATGCCACCGGCGTCTGGGGACCGGACGGCCGGGGGCTGGCCGCCGCTTTCGAGGGCCGCGACAACATCGTCGCGCTCCACACCTGCGGCAAGGCGCTCGGCGCATCTGGTGGGCTCGTGACCGGGCCGAGGACACTGTGCCAGTATCTGATCAACCGTTGCCGGCCATTCATCTACGCCACCGCGCCATCGCCGCTGATGGCGGTCGCGGCGCGCGAAGCGCTCGCAATGCTCGCCGACGAGCCTATGCGGCGTTTTCAGCTGCATGAACGCGTCGCCCTCGCAGGCCGCCAATTGGTCGATCGCTGCGGCGTGATACCAAGTGGCTCTCAGATCCAGCCCTTGGTGATCGGCGATGTCAGGCGCACCATGGCAGTGGCGGCGCGCCTGCAGGCCCGCGGCTTCGACATACGCGGCATTCGTCCGCCGACCGTGCCCGAGGGCACGTCGCGGCTGCGCATCTCACTGACGCTCAATATCGGCGAAGCCGACATTTCCGCCATGGTCGAGGCGCTCGTCGAGGTGTTGGCTCAGACATGACCGGAGGCGACATGACCAAGCGCATCGTCATCACCGGAACAGACACCGGAATTGGCAAGACGGTGTTTTCGGCCGGGCTTGCCGGCCTGCTTGACGGTTTCTACTGGAAGCCGGTGCAATCGGGCCTCGACGGCGAGACCGACAGCGAGGCGGTTGCACGGCTTGCCGGGCTTCCGTCGGGGCGCGTGCTGCCGGAAGCCTACCGCTTGAAGAGCCCGCTTTCGCCGCATCGTTCGGCCGAAATCGACGACGTTTCGATCGAGGCTGCCGATCTTTCGTTTCCGGTCCTGCCGACACCGCTCGTCATCGAAGGCGCCGGCGGGCTGATGGTGCCGCTGAACCGCCGGACAAGGTTCATCGACATATTCGAGCAATGGCAGTTGCCGGTCATTCTGTGCGCCCGCACCGCGCTCGGAACAATCAATCACACCCTGCTGTCGATCGAGGCCCTGCGGGCGCGCGCTATCCCGCTGGCTGGCATCGCCTTCATCGGCGATGAGATGACCGATACGCAACGGACGATCGTGGAATTCGGCGACGTGCCGCAACTCGGCAGGCTGCCGCACCTCGATCCGCTGACGGACAAAACGCTGAGACAAGCGATGATTGCCGGCTTCGACCTCGCTTTGATTGCCGGAGGCGAATGATGCCGCAATCCCGTGTGTGGCATCCCTTCACCCAGCACGCGCTCGAGCCGGCGATCCCTGAAATCGTCCTGACTGAAGGCGCGTATCTCCACAAAGCCAATGGCGCGCGCATTCTGGACGCCATTTCCTCCTGGTGGGTCGTCACCCATGGCCACCGCCATCCCCGCATTATAAAGGCGATCGAGACGACCGCCTCGAGCCTCGACCAGATCATCTTCGCAGGTTTCACGCACGAGCCTGCCGAATGCTTGGCCAAGGCGCTTGTCGGGCTCGCTCCCGCCGGACTCGACTGGGTGTTCTATTCCGACAGCGGCTCGACCAGCGTCGAAGTCGCGCTGAAGATGGCGCTCGGCTATTTCCGCAACATCGGCGCGCCGCGCTCGCGCATCGTCGTGATGGAACATAGCTACCATGGCGACACCATCGGCACGATGAGCGTCGGCGCCCGCGGCGTGTTCAACGCCCCCTATGAGCCTTTGCTGTTCGAGGTCGACACCATCCCCTTCCCGGCGGCCGGGCGGGAGCAGGAGACGCTGGATCGGTTCGAAGCAGTCTCCCGCGACCGGCGCGCCGCTGCGCTGATCGTCGAGCCGCTGGTGCTTGGCGCCGGCGGCATGCTGATGTATCCGGCCTGGGTTCTCACCGAATTGAAGAAGATCGCCGAAGCCTCCGGCACGCTGCTGATCGCCGACGAGGTGATGACAGGCTGGGGACGAACCGGAACCATGTTCGCCTGCGAGCAGGCGTCGATCTCTCCTGATATCCTTTGCACCTCCAAAGGCTTGACCGGCGGCGTGATCCCGCTGGCGGCCACGCTTGCCACCGATGCGACCTTCCAGGCTCATTATTCAGCGGATCGCAAGAAGACGTTTTTCCACTCGAGTTCCTACACGGCCAATCCGATTGCCTGCGCGGCAGCACTCGCCAATGTCGAGATCTGGCGTGACGAGCCGGTGGCCGAGCGGATCGCGGCCTTGAGCGAGAGACAGGCCGCCGGGTTTCGACGCTTTCGCGACAATGCCAACTTCACCGACAGTCGCGCGATCGGCACGATCCTGGCTCTCGACCTGCGCGCCGGCTCTGCCGGCTATCTGGCCGAGATCGGACCTAAGCTGCGGGCCTTTTTCCTCGAGCTCGGCCTGCTTGTGCGCCCGCTCGGCAATGTCCTCTACCTTCTGCCGCCCTATTGCATCACCGGCGAGGAACTGGACGGGCTCTATGACGCCATCGAGGAGGCCGGCGAACGCTTCGGTTCTAAGCCATGACCAGGTCGTCGCGCATTCTCGGGTTTGGCCATCATGCGCCTGGGCGCAAAGTGGAGAATGCCGAGATCGAGAACAATCTCGGGCTCGAACCTGGCTGGATCGAGCGGCGCACCGGAATTCGCTCGCGATTCTGGGCAACGGATGAAGATACGCTGTCTGGTCTTGCCACGCAGGCTGGCGACATGGCGCTGGCGAACGCCGGCATTGCGCGCCACGACATCGGTCTGCTGTTGCTTGCCACCTCGACGCCCGACCATCTTCTGCCGCCCAGTGCACCCCTGGTCGCACACAAGCTCGGCCTTGGCCGCGCCGGCGCTGTCGATCTGACCGGCGCCTGCGCCGGCTTCATCTATGCGCTGATGTTTGCGGACGGATTTACCCGCCTGCACGGCAAAGCGAGCCTTGTTATCGCCGCCAATATCCTCAGCCGCCGCATCAATCCCTCTGAGCGCGCCAGCGCCGTGCTGTTTGCCGATGCCGCCGGCGCCCTCGTGATCGGTCCCTGCGAGGATACTGATCGGGGGATTCTCGGTGCCTCCGTGGATTCGGACGGCTCGCGATACGGGCTGATCCAGATTCCCGCAGGAGGAAGCAACAAGCCGTTCCACGGTGACCTCGACCTCGCGCAAACCCGAATGACGATGACCGACGGCCGCGAAGTGTTCGCAAAGGCCGTCGAGATGATGACCGATTGCTCGATAAGCGCGCTAGCCGCTGCCGGAGTGCGACCACAGGATGTCGACCGGTTCGTGCCGCATCAGGCCAATGCTCGCATTTTCGATGCTGTCGGGAGTAACCTCGGCATAGCGGATCAAGCAATTGTCAAGACGATTGCCGAATACGGCAACGCTTCGGCCGCGACGATCCCGCTCTCACTGTCGCTCGCCAATCAAGCGGAGCCGTTTCGGCCGGGCAAGAAAATACTCCTGGCGGCGGCAGGTGCGGGACTCAGCGGCGGGGCGCTCGTCGTCGGGATTTAGCCCAGCGAAGCTGCTCAACATCAGGACTGACTTTGTGAGATGAATAGGACAACGGGACCAATGCGAAAATAGTCGCCGGCAAGCTGCACGGCATCCACGTCACCGAGCAAAGCTCAACTACCACGGTTCGATACTGCTCGACCCTGACCACGCGAAGAACCCGGGATCCTGCCAATGGATTCGTGGAGACATGGAGCAAGACTTCCGGCGCACGAATCTCGACCTATGTCATCCTCGGCGAGCGCGGCTCTCGATGCTGCATCCTCAACGGCGCGGCCGCCCGGAACCTGCCAGCCCACTCCATCCATCTGGACGAAGCGCACATTCCTGTCTGAAGCCGCGGATCGTTACGTTCGTCATCAACAATGTCGTTGGCTTCTCGCCGATGGCAATGCGCTGACGCGGACGGCGTTGACGACTACATCGGCAGGGGCGCTTCAGCAGAACTTTCGCCGGTTGATGGAGCAGCAGGAACTGGTGGAGGAGACCGGCGAAAGTGCTTTTGACACCGGCGGTCGGCCGGCGAAGCTTTATCGCTTCCCCCACCATGTCCTCGACGAAACGGCGGTCGCCCGGACAAAATTGCCGCTGGCGCGGGCTTGACATCCTTTATACTCAACGTAGAAATATACCCTTATAATCAATTCGATTATAACGAGAAATTCATTCGCACCGTCCGAACCCACGGTCTCGCTCGGGAAGCCCGTATGAGTGGATCGAAGTGATCTTGGAAATGAAACGCCCGAGGACGGGCTTTCAACCTTTGTCGTGAAGGAGGTGCCTCGCGAGTGGGCCAATGCCTTGCGGCAACGGTGAAGGATGTATACCGCCAGTAAACGCATGCGTCAAAGTCGCTATCGAATGTACAGTTAGTCTAAATGTGCGATACGTTCGATTTGTGCAAGTAACACTTGGAGAAGTGTCGCATAAAAGAAACGTTTAATTACATAAAGCAGGCAAGCTAAACTTTAAATTTGCAAAATGAGCGTAGGGCGCCCTGTTCAATGGCGCCTTTTTTAAGGATTATCATTAGACTCTCTCCCGGGGGGAACTGTGGGTGAAGAAACAACGCATCGTCCTGCTGGCAGCTGTTTTGGCGTCTGCCTTTGGCTTTTTTTTGCTGATCCTGATCCTGCAGATGGTCAGTTTTTTGGTTGACTAGGCACGCGCAAGCGGGATGGATCGCGCAGAGACACGCGGAAGTTTTTTTCGCCAGCGAAACCCCGACGACCTGATGGGGAGTCGCGCCAGCAGGGTGGGAGCCACGTCCAGTGCCACCGACCATGCGAGATGCCGATTGTTGGCGCGTCTGTCAGTTCGCGCGGCCATATTCATTCTGGTGCCGATCTGTTGCCTTTTCTGCTTTTCCCATGCGTTTTAGGCCGAGCCAATTTGTGAAGCGGGCGGTCAATGGATCTGCGCCTCGCGATTGCCTGCCGTTGCCTTTTGATCTGGGCGGCATAATCCGAGAGCGAACGCTGCAATCGCGGTTCGAATTGCGCGAAGTTGAACCGGACTTCATCCGCCGTCAGGAACTGGTGGGTTGCGCCGGGAAAGCCGGCGACCATCACAAGGTCGCCTTCCTTGACGCCTGCACAGGCTATGGGTAGCCAACTCTTCGGCCGGTAAGGCACATTGTCGCGCGCATATGGCCGGGAGGAACCATCAGGAGCGACATAGGCGCGATAAAAGCCGAAGTCGCCTGTGTGGCGCGGCCACATCCAATTGTCCGTTTCGCCGCCGAAGTTACCGATGCCGAGCGCGGGCGCATAGACAAGGCGCACGTCCTCGATTTCGAGCTTCTGCTGGAGATAGTAGGAGGCGCCGCCATAATAGGCCCCTACGTCGCACCGGCGATTGGGCTGTCCTTCACATGCGGCGATCAGGGCCTTGCGGTTCGTGGCGAGCCGCTCATATCGGGCAAACCCATTCAGCTTGTCCGAGACGCCCTTGAGTATTTCGGCGGTCACATCCCGCATGTCCTCGATCACATGGATTCGGCTGCCTGGCGCCGCGGGCAATTCTTCACCCAGGGCTCTTCGCCAGAAAGCCGTCTGTGAGATAGTCCTGGCCCTCTTTGCTGTGGTATTGGATGGATTCGAACACGCAGTGATGATTGGTTGCGACCAGCCCTTGTGGACTGACGAACGAGGCGGAGCATCCGCCCAGTGATACGATCGCGTTGAGCGGGTCAGCGTCCAGACGGCCGCATGGCCGCGCCCACTTCCGCAGTCTGGCCCGGCATCCACATACCTTCGTCCGCCGACGTAGCCGTGACCGTCCAGAGCAAGGCGATGGCAGTTGCTTTGGCCAAACATTTCAAATTCGAGTTCATGCTGATGGCGTTCACCTCTCATATTTGTCGCGCGCAACGTTTGCGGATCATCCGCTGCACCAATCGTGCCAAATGAATAAAGCCTTCAGTTACAAATGGTGAGCCGCCCCATTCATGTCCGATCTCCGACGTCTTTCACGTAAAGGGCTCGGTGCTTCCACGCTCGTTTGCTCTTCGCCCGTCCCTCTTCCGTCTTGACTAGCAGGAGCCTACGGCCTATCTCACTGCCGCGTTAGCACTCGCTTCTGGTGAGTGCTAACCACGCTCCGGCAACGGAGAACCGTTCAACATCCGCACCAGGGAAATCCAAAAATGGCAAAGTCGAATTTCCGGCCGCTGCATGACCGCGTGGTCGTTCGCCGCGTCGAGTCCGAAGCGAAGACCGCCGGCGGGATCATCATCCCCGATACGGCTAAGGAAAAGCCGCAGGAAGGCGAGATCATCGCCATCGGTTCCGGCGCCCGTGACGAGGTCGGCAAGCTCGTCCCGCTGGACGTCAAGGCCGGCGACCGCATCCTGTTCGGCAAGTGGTCGGGCACCGAAGTCAAGCTCAATGGCGAAGACCTTCTGATCATGAAGGAAGCGGACATCATGGGCGTCATCGGCTGACACGCCGCCGCCTTTCATCCGCACCATCCAATCTGAATTTCGGGCGAAATGCCCAGGAGTAAAAAATGGCTGCCAAAGACGTAAAATTCTCCCGCGACGCTCGTGAGCGCATGCTGCGCGGCGTCAACATCCTCGCCGACGCGGTGAAGGTCACGCTCGGCCCCAAGGGCCGCAACGTCGTCATCGACAAGTCGTTCGGCGCACCGCGCATCACCAAGGACGGCGTCACCGTCGCCAAGGAAATCGAGCTTGAGGACAAGTTCGAAAACATGGGCGCGCAGATGGTCCGCGAAGTTGCTTCGAAGACCAACGACATCGCCGGCGACGGCACCACCACGGCGACCGTTCTGGCACAGTCGATCGTCCAGGAAGGCCACAAGTCGGTTGCCGCCGGCATGAACCCGATGGACCTCAAGCGCGGCATCGACCTCGCCGTCGCCGACGTCGTCGCGACGCTGATCAAGAACGCCAAGAAGATCAAGACCTCGGAAGAGGTTGCCCAGGTCGGCACCATCGCCGGCAATGGCGACGTGTCGGTCGGCTCGATGATCGCGGAAGCGATGCAGAAGGTCGGCAATGAGGGCGTCATCACCGTCGAGGAAGCAAAGACCGCCGAGACCGAGCTTGAAGTCGTTGAAGGCATGCAGTTCGACCGCGGCTATCTCTCGCCCTACTTCGTCACCAACGCCGAGAAGATGGTTGCGGATCTGGAAGACGCCTACATTCTTCTCCACGAGAAGAAGCTCTCCAACCTGCAGGCCATGCTGCCGATCCTCGAGGCCGTCGTGCAGACCTCGAAGCCGCTGGTCATCATCTCGGAAGATGTCGAAGGCGAGGCCCTGGCCACGCTGGTCGTCAACAAGCTGCGCGGTGGCCTGAAAATCGCCGCCGTCAAGGCGCCGGGCTTTGGTGATCGCCGCAAGGCCATGCTGGAAGACATCGCCATCCTCACCGGTGGCCAGGTCATTTCCGAAGACCTCGGCATCAAGCTCGAGAATGTCGGCCTGAACATGCTCGGCCGCGCCAAGAAGGTGTCGATCTCCAAGGAGAACACCACCATCGTCGACGGCGCCGGCAAGAAGGAAGAAATCCAGGGCCGCGTCGCCCAGATCAAGCAGCAGATCGAGGAGACCACCTCGGACTACGACAAGGAGAAGCTGCAGGAACGTCTCGCCAAGCTGGCGGGCGGCGTTGCCGTCATCCGCGTCGGCGGTGCGACCGAAGTGGAAGTCAAGGAAAAGAAGGACCGCGTCGATGACGCCCTCAACGCGACCCGCGCGGCCGTCGAAGAAGGCATCGTTCCCGGCGGCGGCGTCGCCCTGCTGCGCGCTTCGCTGGCCATCACCGTCACTGGCGCCAACTCCGACCAGACCGCCGGCATCGCCATCGTGCGTCGCGCGCTGCAGGCTCCGGCCCGTCAGATCGCGGCCAACGCCGGTGCGGAAGCATCGATCGTTGCCGGCAAGATCCTTGAGAACAAGGGGGCAACCTTCGGCTACAACGCCCAGACCGGCGAATATGGCGACATGATCGCCATGGGTATCGTCGATCCGGTCAAGGTTGTGCGCACGGCTCTGCAGGACGCGGCCTCGGTCGCCGGCCTGCTGGTCACCACCGAAGCTATGATCGCCGAGGCTCCGAAGAAGGAGTCGGCTGGCGGCGGCATGCCTGGCGGCATGGGCGGCGGCGGCATGGGCGGCATGGGCGGTATGGATTTCTAATCCCAGCCCCCTATCAACCTACAGCGGAAAGGGCGGCAGCAATGCCGCCCTTTTTTGTGTGCCGAGCATGATCGACAGCTTGGAGGTGCAAGTCCTCTACCCAGCTGATGGCGGCGAAGCGCAACGGCGTCGTCGTGAGACGGGTCTGGCCGTGTCCTTTCGTTCAGCCGCTGGTCGAAACTCACGATGATCGTGCTGCCTTCCGCCGTGCCGTGGATCTTTACAGGGCTGCGAGAAGGCCTTGCCAACGGCTGGCAGACCCTGGTTGCGGTAGAACTCATCGCATCGTTCGAAGGGCTCCAATTACCTGATGGCCTATGGTCGTCAGCTCTTTCAATTTGAACTCGTTTTTTCGGCCATGATCGTGGTCGGCCTGACCGAATTGGTGATCCACGGCCTGCTCACGCTTGCCGAAAACTATCTGCAACGCTGGCGTCCGGAGACCCCACGATCAGCCTGATCACGATTGCAGGTCGGGATAGGCTGTCGCACGGCGCTTCCATCGCACCGCCGGCCTTCCGCTTCATCGGCCGACATCTGCGGCCGCTTGCGGTGTCGATGGCGCTGCTCGCGATTTGGGAGTTGCTCGCCCATGCCGGCGCTGCTGACCCACGTTTTCTACCGCGGCTGGGAGAGGTGGCGGCCCGCGGCATGGCAGAGTTCAGCCGAGGTGGTCTCGGCTCCAATCTTCTGGCGAGCCCGGAACGTGACCTGATCGGTTTCGTGTGTGGCAGTGTGGCGGAATCGCGCTTGGTCCGGCGATCGGATTTTCCCGCCTTATCGAACGCCTGAGAGGCTCGTGGTCGCGGTTGTGTTACCGCTATTACGTGACCTAATCACGTTGACGATGCCAGCACCTTCATTGGCCACTTTCTGGACCATGTACGTCACATCAGGCTCCCCCGCCCGATCGACACGAGCCGGCTCTGTAACCACGCCGCCGTCATATAGCGGTTCCACGACGGCACTGGCGGCAGTCGTCTTCTCAGCGGCTACTGGTGGACGTTTCAGCAGCCAACGAATCCGATGGTGGCAAGGACAGGCAGACCAAGCACCGCGTAGAAGCTGTACTCCGCTGGAGTTCGCCTCGGAAATGGAGCGACAAGGGCCTGATTTGTCTTGCCATGCCGACATTGTCAGCACGCTTTTCGAAGCCTCTGAATTCCTTAGTGTCCATCCCAGCTCGACCTCCGACCATCCCCATTTCCGGCTGCCCGCGGCACGGCAGCCCTTGGCCTCTAGCTGCGCTCGAGCGGATCAGCGTGCCGTCTGCCTTCTCTGGCCGATCAAAATGTCTGCACCCATTTGGCAATGGCCGTTTCGCGCAAAAGTATTCCCCCGTGAGCCGACTTTCCGAATTGGCTTAACTTCCAAATCTGTGGCTTTGCCTGCATTGCGGAGCGCGGAGTTCCGACCACTCGCCCAAGGGTATGCCATGGCGTTTCGTCTCTTTGTTCCGATCCTTGCCGGTGCAACGCTGCGCGAGCGGCTGCTCGCCTGCATCGGGGCCATGATCGGCATCGCATTGACTGGCGTGATCAGTGCGCTGGCGAACGGGTCTGGCCCACATGTCGCACTGCTAGTTGCTCCAATGGGAGCATCGGCCGTGCTGCTCTTTGCCGTGCCTTCAAGCCCGCTGGCGCAACCTTGGTCGATTATCGGTGGCAATACGATTTCGGCGCTGGTCGGGGTGATCGTGGCGCATTTCGTGCGTGAACCCGTTCTTGCTACCGGCATTGCGGTGGCGCTGGCCATCGCCGCCATGTCGTTCACGCGCTGCCTGCATCCGCCGGGTGGCGCCGCCGCCTTAACTGCGGTGTTCGGCGGACCGGCCGTCTTCAGTTCCGGCTTGCTGTTTCCCTTCGTTCCGGTAGCGCTGAACTCGATCGTGCTGGTCGCACTCGGCTACGGCATCCATAAACTGTCGCGGCGCAACTATCCACATGTGGCGGCCCCCACCCTTAAAAGCGCGCATGGAACCATCGATCCGCCGGCGCGGGAGCGGGTCGGCTTCCAGCCCGAGGATATCGATGCCGCGCTCGGCGCGCTGGAGGAAACCTTTGATATCGACCGCAACGATCTTGAGCGGCTGCTGCGGCAGGTCGAGTTGCAGGCGATGGTGCGCTCCCACCGCACCCTGCTGTGCGAGGACATCAGCGCTGCCGGTGACCGACGCCGAGGGCGGGCTGGTCGGTGTAGTTGGCCTGCGCGAGCTGACGAAGGCGACCGACGCGGTGAGGGCTGTGATGTCGAAGGCTGGCACCGCCTCTCCCGATACGCCGGCGATGAGCCTGCTGCCGCTGCTCACCGACGGCCGCAGCCATGCCGTGGTCATCGTCGATGCCGAGCGACGCATTATTGGGCTGATCACCCAGACCGACCTGCTGGCAGCGGCAGCGCGCGTGCACATGGCGGACACAACGCTGGCAGCGGCATAAAATAGTGATCCGGACTTGCTCAATCCGGGAACCCGATGGGGCGCCAATAGGATAGTGGTATTAAGTGCGGCCTTCCGCCTAAGACAATTCCTTTTTACGAGTAGATCAACCCTGAAACGCGACCGCGTGCTCAGGCATCTGGTTCACGTAGGCCAAGTACGACTGCAACAACGGAACACTCTTCAACCTTGCCGGTGGCCAGAGCCAGTCCGCTATGTCGACCAAAGGCGCGGACTACAAATGGAACCATCTGGTGGACGGCTCCTCTGCAACGATGGTAGCGCGGTTCGCATGTCCAAGGCTGGCTTGAAGCTCTACGTCGCGGGTTGAATGATCCTTGGCAAGGGTCGCGGCTCAGACGCCGAGGACGCGGTTCGCAATTCCATGCAGGTGGTCCTTTCCTTTGGTTCCTGCATTTCGCCTATGGTGAGCCGCCGCCGACTCCCGTCATGCATCACGCCGACGACCGCCGCTTCCTCGCCGCGCCAAGGGTTTGACTAGGCCGACGATAGACCATGCGATAAGCAATTCCGAAACGATGTGGCTTCCTTGCGCGAAGTCGGCTCTGTCGAACAGCGATGTCAACATGATCCTGAGTTCCGAGGGTTCGCCGCGCATCAATCCTATAACCTTGATGACGTTCTTGACTAGGAGGATGAGGCTGCTCCAACACGTCCACGGTGTTAGGAATTGCCATTGCACGAGTTGATCTCGGACTTCTTCGTCGCGCGTCGCCAATTTCCAGCCCAATACCGCGCCTACGCTTGGTACCCCAACCACGCGGCCTATCGCCCTCATGCCCACTTCGAGGACCCTCCAGGATCAGGCCTGTTCGGATAGGTGTGGAGCCGAGGCATCAGAGGGAACGGCCAGACGCTACCATGAGGATGCGCCATCTGCCGAAGAGCCGTACCGTTACCTTCGTCACTGTGCGGAACGCGGGGCGACCGTCGCGTCAGCCATCCGGCTTTGCGTGTCATTTCTCCCCTGGCGGAGTCCACCGCCCCGACAAAAGCCTGACCTTTGCCAGTCTTCTACGGGCAAGCGTTCGCGCCAAAAGTTCAAAGCCGCGTCCATAACATTCAACAATGAAAGCCAGCCCCATCAGATCGAGCAGAAAGTCGTCGATGGCATGTGTGAGCGCGTCAGACTTTTGTTCAAGCTGAAGCAGCAGGGCGCGCCTCTTCGATCGCGGCCCGGCAACCGTCTGCGTTTATCAGGAATCAATCCTGTCTAAGATCTGCAAGCCCTCACCTCGCCCCAAGCCAGACTCAGCGCATCGAACGCCGTTGGAGAGAGTTTCCGACGAAAGAACATCGTCCCGTTTCGCGAAAAGGCATCGCTCGGCAAAGTGCCCGTTGATGAAGCATGCTGCGTCAAACGACGAGCAAGAATCCGGGCTCCACCCCGTGATGTCTTCGAAGGCGGGGTGAGCCGGCTCGGGCATGCGTCTCGGCCGCAACCCTTAATCACGAGGAACTGTGCCGCAAGGCAAACAGTTTCTCTCTATTCTTCTAGCCGCCACGGTTCAGCCTAGATTACATGGGAAACGACAATAACGGGAAGCAAAGGGTCGCAAAATGAGTAGGGTGGCTGGATTAAACGAAGATTTGGCTGCACCAACGACCTTTGGGCCACTTTTGCAGCCCACCTTTCGTTCGATCTGGCTCGCCACGCAGGTTTCGAGTCTCGGCTGGCTGATGCAGACCGTCGCCATCAGCTGGCTGATGGCAACGATCTCGACTTCGGATCTGATGGTTGCGCTGGTGCAGGCATCATCGAACCTGCCCGCTTTCGTCTTGTCCGTCTTCGCCGGGGCTCTCGCCGACAATTTCAGCCGGCGCCGGGTCATGTTCGCCGGTCGGTGCCTTATGGTGATTGCGTCCGCGATGCTGACCGCGTCCGTGACGCTGGGCTTTGTTAGTCCGTGGATGATCCTTGGCTTCAGCTTCTTGATCGCAAGCGGCGGTGCTCTCAATGATCCGGCCTGGCAAGCGTCGGTCGGCGATATCGTGGACCGACGAGATGTTCCCGCTGCCGTCACCCTGCTTTCTGTTGGCTTCAACACTGTCAGGACTGTGGGCCCGGCGCTCGGCGGCATTGTGGTTGCCTCATTCGGCCTCATGGCGGCATTCGCCGTGACCACGCTCACCTATTTCGTACCCTTGGTCACTATTTGGCGCTGCAAGTGGAAGGTTCGCTCGTCCCCTCTTCCACGCGAGTCGATGAGGACGGCGATCTACGACGGACTGCGCTTCACGGCGATGTCATCGGAAATCAAGGCAGCGATCGCGCGCGGAACCCTCTTTGGCTTGGCGAGCATCGCCATACTCGCGCTGCTGCCGGTGGTTGTCCGCGACCAGCTGGGAGGAGGTCCGCTCGCCTATGGCGCGCTCATGGCTGGCTTCGGGACCGGTGCCGTCTTCGCCGGCCTCTCCAACAGCCTGTTCAGACGGAGCTTGTCGCAAGAAAGGCTGATGAGGCTCTCCTGCCTCGCCTGCGCGGCGTGCTCCCTCTCCCTGGCTCTGACCTCTTCGATCGCTGTGGCGGCAATTGCACTCGCCCTGGGCGGCGCCGGTTGGGTCACCGCCTGGTCGGGGGTTGGCGTGAGCGTGCAGCTGGCGAGCCCGCGCTGGGTCGTGGGTCGCACAATCTCGATCTACTACGCATTGATAGACGGCGGCATCGCGGTCGGCAGCTGGGTATGGGGCACGGTTTCCCAGAACCATTCGCTGACCTGGGCGCTCGAGGGTTCCGCTGTAGCCCTTCTGATCGTCGCTGCAGCCGGCGTTCTGTTTCCTCTTCGCGAGCGCCGTGAGTCCGAGCCCGATCCTTTGGAGGAATTCGACGCCCCAGCTGTCGCTCTCAGTTTGAAGCCGAGAAGCGGCCCGATCGTGGTCAAGATCGAATATCTGATAGCCGAGAGAAATGTCGAGGCCTTCCTCGACCTCATGCGGCAGCGGCGTCATGTACACAGCCGCGTCGGTGCTCGGAACTGGACGCTCCAGCGCAACCTTCAGAAGCCTATGCAGTGGACAGAAACGTTCCGCACGCCGACCTGGACCGACTACCTTCGGCTCAATCATCGTCTCACGGAAGTAGACAAGGAACTGGACGAGCGTGTCTTCCAGTTACACGCGGGAGAAGAAGCGCCTCAAATGACGCTTTCGATTGAGCGGCCGACAAGCTCGGCCCGGAAACCCGACCAGTCAATCCTTCACCTTCCCCGTCATTGAAGCCTGACCTTCCCATATCTGGGCATCAGCGATCGTTAAAGATCCGGGTGATGGATGAGAATCTCGGCGGCATCCGTGTCGTGCGTGCCTTCGCCGCGCAGCCGCACGAGCTGGAAAAGTTCGACCGCGCCAAGCAGGACGCGTGATCTCGCCAATGAGCGCGTCGACATCCGTGTCGGCAACACCAGCGCCATGAATTTCTCGTTCCTGACCGCCATGGGCCTGGTGCTCTTGGTTCGGTGGCCAGAAAGTGATCGCAGGTCAAATCAGCGTCGGCATGCTGGCCCTGTTGTTCACCTTCATGACCATTCTGCAGATGCCGGTGCGCTAGCTCGGATTGATGGTCAACTCGTTCGCGCGCGCCTCGACCTGCGGCACGCGCCTGTTCGAGTTGCTCGACGCCGAACTTGACATCGAGGACGCGGCGGGCGCCAGGGATCTCGTCGTCACCGACGGCGTGCTGCGCTTCGACAATGTCGGTTTCTGCTACGCGGGCTCGGGCGGCCGCCCGACGCTCTCCGGCATCACCTTCGAGGCGAGCAATGCATCGCCGTCTAGGCAAGGCGAATGCTCCGGACTTCCCAGCCTTTCTTGCCTTGCCCGCATTCGACAAACACCTTCTGTCCCGCCACCAGCACGCTGAGCCCTGAGCGCGTCAGGGCGCTGGCATGAACGAAGACGTCCTTCTCACCGTTGTCAGGAGCAATGAAGCCGAAGCCCTTTTCGGGTTTGTACCACTTGACCGTGCCCCCGCTCTCCAGCTGCGCACCGGTTTCAACGAAGGTCCCTCCAGCGACGCGCGTATGTGACGGAGTTTTCGCGCGGTGATCGCCGATCTCCAGTACCTGCGCGACTTGATGACCTTTTGGACTTTTTTCGACCGTGATCTTGAGAGGCGTTCCCGCGGCAACATCCCGGCTTCCGGCCGCCTCTAACACTCGCACGTGCAGATAGGCCTCCGTGCCGTCCGACAGTTTGACGAAGCCAAAACCCTTGCTGACTGTGAACCACAATACCTCCGCATCGACAGGATCTGCCGTCACGGTCGGCGGGCGCTGAAAATAGCTTGGCTCGGAAGTCCGTTCCGAAAAGGAAACGGGGTCATCGTCATAGCGATGCCGGCGTGGCTCGCGATGGTCTCGATATTTGCCCATGATCATCTCGACTGGCATGGATGGCGCACTGCGCTACCGTCAAGATAATCTCAATCGGGCGACGCGTTTATGTCAAAAAGGCCGTGAAGACCGCAGCTGTGCCCGGCCTGTCGGCCGAACCCTCTGAAACTAGATTCATTTCCCCTGAAACAATAGTGCCGGCGAGTCGATTTACTGACTCGCATAGGTTGTGTTGGAGCGAGAGTGCGATGATGCTGGCGCGGGCGCACTGGAAGGGCTTTATCAGGCATTGCGGAAAGCCTGCTCCGGGTTTCTTCAAAAGGAACCGAACGGCGGGTCGACGACCATTTGCGCCGGCTCCAGGCCACGGGGCAGGCCTGACCGTGCATGATCATCATCTCCAGCGTCACGCCCAGCGTCGACGCCAAGCCGTGGAGAACCATGCCGCGCTGTCGCCGACGAGAACAACGTCGCAATGTCGATCGACGAGCTTTGAATCGGCGCACTCAATGGGCCTCCTTCCCCAAGCACGGATGTCGCGTTGGCACTTTTTGTGCAGCTGCGAAGAGCTAAAATCGCCACGACGGGTGGTGTTGACGCGCCGACAATTATCAGACAAAAACGGAATTCAATCGGTTCAGCCGCCTACGCGGCAGGGCTCTGCTCAACGACGTCGGGGACCATGGACGATCGCGCAAAAGGGATTAGGAAAGGCGGAGCTGGAGGCAAGGCCAACGACGTCAATGCGGACTTGATCGCCGTTGTGGTCGCCATGGACAGCAGCGCCCCCTGCGTTCTGACCATCCCGCAGGCAAACGCCCTGCCCTCCGGCCCGTTCGAGCTTGCTCACCGTTCGCTGCAGTCGGGCCTCAGGGGATGGGTGGAACAACAGACCGGCCAGCCGCTCGGCTATATCGAACAGCTCTACACCTTCGCCGATCGCGACAGGGTTGGCGCTGACGACCGCGTGGTCTCTATCAGCTATCTAGCGCTCACCCACCAAGACGAAGCTGGCGACCCGGCCGGGCGACACTGGGGAAGCTGGTACGACTATTTCCCGTGGGAGGATCACCGCTCCGGCACACCGGCGGTCGTGTTGGACGAATTGCGGCCGCGCCTGATGGAATGGGCGGATGGCACTGACGACGGTACGACACGCCTCGACCGACGACGGCGGGCGGCGATCGCCTTCGGCTTCGACGACCGCCATTGGAACGAGGAACTCGCGCTTCAACGTTATGAGCTGCTCTACGAAGCCGCCCTGGTGGAGGAAGCAATACGCGCCGGACATTCCGCTGCGCCCACCTCGGTGTCGGGCAGATCGATGATCGCCGATCATCGTCGCATCCTGGCGACCGGCATTGCGCGGCTGCGCTCCAAGATCAAATACCGGCCGGTCGTATTCGAACTGATGCCGCCGGTCTTCACGCTTTTGCAGCTGCAGCGCACCGTGGAGGCGCTTGCCGGCAGGCTCGTGCGTAAGCCGAACTTTCGCCGGCTGATCGAGCAGCAGGAGCTGGTCGAGGAGACCGGTGAAACAACCGCGGAAACCGGCGGCCGGCCGGCGCAACTTTATCGCTTCCGTCACGCCGTTCTCGACGAGAGGGTGATAGCCGGAACAAAATTGCCGCTCTCGCGGGCTTGACCCGCCTTGCGCCAGCAGCCCTGACGATGTCGCGGACGGCTTGGCCCTCGTGAGAACCGGGATTGTCGAGAATGACGATGTGGCCCGGCTTCAGTGTTTTGTTGAGTTCGGTTTCGACATAGACGCGAAAGGCCTGCGTATTGATGGGTCCGTCAATGACCCAAGGCGCCTCCACCCGATCATGCCGCAGCGCGGTGATGAAGGTCATCGTCTTCCAATGGCCATATGGTGCGTGGGCCATCAGCCGCTTGCCGCGCACACCCCAGCCGCGCAACGGCGCCATGTTGGTCTTGACCCATGTTTCATCCAGGGAGACCAGGCGCGTAGGGTCAATGCGGGTCTGATAGCGCATCCATTGCGCACGCCGGCGCATCAGCTTTGGCTTGAGCTGCTCGGCCGGCAGAACGGTTTTCTTGAAGCTCTTGCCCTCGCGGTGCAGGAAGCGACCGACGCTCGCAGGAGACCACGTTCAGCCAGTGCCGCCGTCAATTGATGAAGCGTCATGTTGGCATCTCGCTCAACCTCGCCCAGGACGAAAGCACGGTGCTCCCCGTCGATCAGATAGGGCCGATGACCGCCCATCTTGCCGGGTGCCGCACTGCCAAGGCGACGCTTGCGGCCTCGGGCGTTTCCTGGGCGAAGGCGGTGGCGATGAAAGCCGAGACGACGCCACAGACTGGGCTGGCGGATAGTAGTTCGCGAGTCAGCCACGGTAGCGGTCGCTACGAACCGCGCAGCACTTTGTCATCAGTACATTCCGTCCCATGCCTGAAATGAGCAGTGCAGCCATGTCGCCTCCTCCGCAGTCACCGTGGCGAAAGCAATCCTTCCGCTGCCACACGGACCTAATGTCGCCTGGCACTAGCTTGCTTCAGCAAACCACTTAGCGCAATTCTCAGGAGCTACC
Source organism: Mesorhizobium sp. M1328 (assembly GCF_040318075.1). Taxonomy (NCBI): domain Bacteria; kingdom Pseudomonadati; phylum Pseudomonadota; class Alphaproteobacteria; order Hyphomicrobiales; family Phyllobacteriaceae; genus Mesorhizobium; species Mesorhizobium sp. M1328. The sequence goes on from NZ_JAMYLO010000021.1 coordinate 50,656, forward strand.
GTGCCCGCACCGCAGGCGAGGTCCGGGGAGGCTTGCTCACTCAGTTTGCCATTCTGGAAAGTCGCGTTCTTGCCAACGCGCATATTCGAGATATTCTCTCGCAATCGCCTCTACAAGATCTTGTTGGAGCTCTTTGCGAAGGCACGGCATTTCGCTGATTGCCAAGCTGTGCTCTCTCGCAAAATGAATGGCGCAACGATATCCGTCAACGTCTTCCAAAGTGGGACGGACTGCATCTTCCTTCCACTGATCCGCAAGTTCCTGCAGCAATGAAGGTTGTCCTTCTCTTGTGACAAACATGTCTGTGACCCGACGCTTGGCTCTCTCCAGAAAGGCGTCCGAGTTGCCGAGCCGCAACCGCCTTACATGCCACCGAAAAGCGCCATCCCAATGCTGACTTCCCGCCATTAAATTGAGAAGGGAGATCGAACCGCCTTCGAGGATGAGCCCCGGCTGGGAACTACGCTCATCCACTTGCATTATCAGCTTACGATGGGCGGTCTCGGCGTCGATGATGCCCGCGGTTAGCGGGCGCGAATCCAAGTAGATCCGCTGGGTAGATTGCAGTTCGGAATCCGAGGGACGCCCGCTGCCGGTGGCGATTTGAGGACAGCATTGTACACGATCCAGCGCAATGACCGGCCATCCGGTCTCTCGTGCAATTTGGATTGCCGCGTCTGTTTTGCCGCTGCAGGTCGGCCCGTAAATCAAATAGATTAGCATGTGTATGCCACTTAGTTTTCGGAACTAACCGCCCCCCAAGCACAAGATACTCGGTAGGCTTTCACCGGACTTGTCGCAAACATTTTGACAAGCGGCGATTATGCCCTGAAACGACGCCATTTTCGAACTTTGTGAAGTCCGAAAGGGCGCAAGCAGCCCGTTCTGGTCGTTCAGTCCAGTCACCAACGCCTCTGTTTGACGTTTGACGACGGTCCACTTTGCACATCTCATGCCGACTGTGACGCAACGCGGCACCGCAGGATGGTGACCTCGTTGTCTCCGGCAAAAGATCCTTGCGCGTCTTGGGTTAATCGAGGCGGCGGCGCACGGGCGACTTATTGTCTCGGAACATGGCCAGGAAGGCGGCTGATCAACAAAAGTGGAAGACGGTGTCCCGACGACCTCACCGATTTGTGAGGCGACCGAGGATCTGCCCGACATCGTCGATCTCGTCCTCGAGGTGGGCCGTGTGCCGGCCGCGCCGCCAAAGCCTCCTCCCCTGCCGGTCCGGCTGGAAGCCTCGTCGAAACGGCACAGGAGTACACCAAAGCCGCCAGCGCGCAAACACACAGACCGCCGGCGCCAAGGATTTGGCGCTTTTTGCGTGGCGTCCGCTCCGATCTTCCGGAAGGGGAGCTGGTTGCTGTTTTCTGGGCACTCGCTGCGCATCGCCGCTGCGCAACGCCGAACTGGACATCGAGCGGCTACGCGATGAACCGCATGGTCTGCCATTGTGAGGCTCTTGCTCGACACTAATGGCCTCTCCGAGGTGACGAGGCCGAGCCCTGACGCGCGCGTGCTGGAATGGATGACGGGCTCGATGAAGACCGCTCATTTATCAGCGGTGTGTCGATCGCCGAGATCCGGCGCGGCGCTGCCCTCATGGACAAAGGTCGGAAACGTGACGCACTGGCCGGATGGCTCGCCCGGGACCTGCCGCAGCGCTTCGAGCCGAGAGTCCTGCCCGTGGACGAACTGGTTGCCCTGGCCTGGGGCGACCTGACGGGCCTCGCGAAGCGGCGTGGCCGCGGTCTGTCATCGATGGACGGGCTGATTGCAGCCACCGCGATTTCCTGACCCATCACATGGCGGGGATATTCATGCGCTGACGGCGAAACACCCAGATGCCCCGCACCTACCACGATCAATATGGAAACGCCTCGGTGGCAGCCACGAGGTCGATGTCATTGAAGATGAGATGAAATAGGCGGATCAGCTCTGCTTTTCGCATCCTTGACGCGCGCTTCATGACAGGCCTCGGCCAAGGGCGTCGAGTTTAGCTTCCGGTTGGATGCTTGCCCTCACCTGTGGCTATGCTTACGGCCATCCCGATCGAGAAAAGCATCGAACGCGGCAGCGACAGCGCGAATTACAAAGCGATGCTCCCGCCGTACGCGGACAAAACCGTTTTCGAAGTCCACTATCCCGTCCTCGGCCAGCATCGCCAAGCGTTCAGCTGAATCGAGAAGACGGATCGGATCAGATCCGTGGGCGGCACAGATTGCCTGCACATCGGCCTCGAGATCGCACATTAGTCGCTCGATAATTGCGGCTCGCACGCGGTCGCCGTCGGTGAGGCGATAGCCCTTTGACGTCGCCAGACGGCCAGCTGCGATGTGCTGGATGTAGGAATCCCGTGTAACTTCGTTTTGGATGTACCCCTCGCCGACGCGGCCGATAGCCGACGCGCCGAAACCGATCAGGGTTCTGCAGGTGGTGGCCGAGTAGCCCAGCGAGTTACGCCGCAGGCGACCCGTTTTCTGTGCCAGCGCGAGCTCGTCGTCCGGCAAGGCGAAATGGTCGAGCCCGATCTCGCGGTAGCCGGCGGCAATCAGCGTCGCGGCTACGGCCGCATACTGTTCGGCGCGGGCAGCGCTGCCCGGAAGAACTGCCTCCTCGATGAGGCGCTGATTCTTTATAAGCGACGGGATGTGCGCATAGCCGAACACCGCAAGCCGGTCGGGGCGCATTGCGACCGCCGCACTCGCGGTCTCGACGCAGGACTGCACCGTTTGATGCGGGAGACCGAAGATGAGGTCGAAGTTGATGCGGCTTACTCCATGCCGGCGCAGCATTTCCACGGCAGCCGACGTCTGCGCCTCACTCTGAACCCGGTTGATTGCTTTTTGAACAATGGGATCGAAGCTCTGCACGCCGAGACTCACACGGTTCACGCCGGCTGCTCCTAAGGCCTCGGCCATCTCGGCCGTGAACGTGCGCGGATCAATCTCGACGGCAACCGTAGCTGTTTTCGTGAGAGCGAAGCGGCGTCGCAGGAACTCCATCAGAGCCAGGAACTCGGCTGGTCCTATGAGAGACGGCGTTCCGCCGCCGAAATGCATGTCGCTCACGGGCAGCGTCTGCGGCGCTCGCTCCGAGACCAAACGGATCTCGTCACGCAGGGCCGCCAGATAGTTGAGGATCGGCGCATCATGGCGGGTGATGGTGGTGGGGAAGCCACAATACCAGCAAGCTGATCGGCAGAACGGAACGTGGAAATAGAGCGACACCGGATCGTCAGCCGGCAGGTTCCTGAGCCATTCCTCATAAGCCTCGGCGCCGACCGCCCCAGAGAACTCCGACACAGTCGGATAGATAGTGTACCAAGGCAGGCCGGCCTCGCGATATTTTGTGGTCTGCAACAGTTACCGTCCCATGCTGATAACCACCAATCTTACCGCTGCGCTCGCCTGTGTCTTTGCGCTATGTCAGTCCGTTCCGCTTTGGTCTCGAAACTTGTATTTCTCAGCAATAGCGGCCGTTCAGTCTTGGCTGGACGGTCAGCGACTGGCCATGGCTGTTCCCGCCGCGACCCTCACGCGCACCGTTTGGTTCCACCATCCCTTCCCTTCAGCCTGCGCCTGGTCGAGTAGATTCTGCTGAGCGCGGCTGCCGCATCCAATGAGATAACACGGCGTTGGGACCAGACTTTGCTCGCCAGCTAGCGCAGCCCCATAGTGATCTCTGGCATCTCGATGAGCTCGTTGTGTGAATTGCTGGCAAGAAGCATTAGCTGTGGCGCGCCGTCTATCAGGACGAGAGGCTGCTCGACGCGACCGTCAGGTCGGCCGCAATGCCAAGGCCGGCGCGCCTACTGACTCCGTGGTGGAGGCAAGGCTGCGCGTCAGCGCGTGATTACCGATCATCGCGCTCGCCAAAATGACGGCGTCGGCCGAGCGGTGCCGCCGCATGATGTCTCAACGCCGGGGCTCACAGCAAACAAAGCTGTCGCCATTGAACGAAACTGTCGCGAAGCGAACAGACGAACCGTAGCCGAAACGTTTGCCGTTCGTGCTCGGGTTGATCCGCAAGGCAAAAAGGAAGGAAGAGCGAACCAAGGTCCGCCGGCACACTTGAGCTTCAAGCCGCAGCTGCGTCGTCAGGATGGCACGTCATTTGCAGTAGAAGCCTTTGTGACGGCCCGCCCACAACTAGCGGAGATGACGGGGATGATTTGTACAGAAATGTTGGATGGCGTCGTTTCGGCGATTATTATATTTGTAATAACAATTGCATATTTGTAACAATAACACCCAATCATATTCTCAATTTCTGATGAATATCTGGCGTGACGAGCGCATCAAAACTGCTCAAATTCAACTCAATGCGCATCGTTATCGACTGTTTCCTTAGCAAGAGTTCATCACTGACGTCCATTCCTTTTACTCTTTGAACGGAGATCAACAATGAACATTAGGAGCCTCCTCCTCGGCTCAACTGCGGCACTGATTGCCGTTTCCGACGCTCGCGCCGTGACCGCCGTTGCCGAGCCTGACCCGACTGAGTACGTTAAAGTCTGCGACGTCTACGGCTCGGGCTACGTCTACATTTCAGGCACTGAGACCTGCGTGCGCATCGGCGGCTATGTCCGTTACGACGTCGGCTTGGGCCATGTCGGATTGGTTGATCACGCAAGAACCTCGGATGTGAGGACTGGTGAGCATCAGGGCACATGGCAAAACAACACGCGCTTCACATTGAAAACTTGGACCGGCCAGGAGACCGAACTCGGCACGTTGAAGACCTACACCGAAACCCGCATGAACTTCGGCAACCGCCACACTTCGGTTTCGGACAGTTCTCGGTCCTATGCCTTCAACGGAGACAGCACCTTGACTTTCGCCTGGATTCAGCTTGGTGGCCTCCGAGTTGGTAAGGACTGGTCGGCCTTCGACATGTTTATTGGCGGCGCGGGTGACGTACTCAACCAGACGCCGGTTCCGTACGGCTCTTTCGATACCAATGTGGTTCAGTACTACTTCGACGCCGGGAACGGCTTTTCGGCCGTGGTTTCGCTCGAAGAAGGCTCGGGCGTGGTCGGCACAATCGACAGCTACGCACCGCACGTAGTCGGCGGCTTGAAATACACACATGGCTGGGGCACGATCACCGGCGTTGCCGCTTATGATAGCAACTACGAATCGGTGGCCGCCAAGGTCCGTGTCGACATCAATGTCACCAACGAACTGTTGCTGTTCGGAATGCTCGGCTACGGTTCCAACGGCAAGCTCAACGACGAATCCACGAACGCCATCGACGCTCATGGTCGCGGCTTCTATAAGAGTTGGGGCGGGAACTGGGCTTTCTGGGCTGGCGCCACTTACAAGCTCAACGAGACAACTTCGTTCAACCTTCAGCTCTCCGGTGATCAGCTCAAGAACCATGGTGTCGCTGCAAACGTCGCCTATGCGTTTCTTCCAGATTTCACAGTTACGGCGGAACTCGACTATGGCCGCTACGGCAACTTCGCCGTCGGCAAGGTGGACGGCGCTTCCAACATGAATTGGACCAACGCCAACAAGAAGAGCAGTGTCGGCGGAATCCTGCGTTTCGAACGCTCATTCTAACGGATGAAAGGGCGCTGAGGCAGGCATCGCATGTACTTGTCGTCGGCGGATCGGACTCCAGTGGGGGTGCCGGAATCGCGCGCGAATATCGAGACGCTCTCCTCCATGGGCGTGCGCAGCTGCCTTGCCGTCACTGCGGTGACGGTGCAAACACACGACAGCGTCACGGACATCCTTCATCTGCAACCCGGTCTGGTGGCCGATCAGATGCGTGCAGCGATCTCGCGGGCGTCGCGGCGTAGTGAGCGCGGGCGCGGCCGTGATGATCGTGGCGGGAGGGAGAGGTAAGGAGCGTCTTTCCTTTGAGAATTCGCGTTTACGGGTACCCACGATGCACAACGGGCGAGTTTTTCAAAGAGGCGCGTCCTCCTTCGAAGCGCTTCGGAGGGCCAGGCTCTAGGCTCGCCCCGAGCCCCTGCGTAGCCTGCGGGGGAGCTGGGTCTCGGCCCATCCGGGTAACGATCCTTCGCGCTGCTATGGAAACGATCGCATTGCCGATTATCGCATAAAAAACTTGTTATTGCACGACAGAAAAAACTTGCAACTCCACAGCATCATTGACTTGTCGCCTATCAGCACTATATACTTGTAATCGCACAGCTCTAAAAACTTGCAAAGGCACGGCCATGGCCAAGCCCCATGAAAAACTCGCTGTATCACTGGCCGTCCTCAAAGAGCTGCAGGAGGGTGGGCGACGCATATTCAAATCAGATGAGCTGACCCGCGTCCACCGGGAGCGGCTGCTGCAGAACGGGTTCCTGCGCGATGTTATCAAAGGCTGGCTCATGTCGACCGGCCCGCAGGCACAGCAGCAAGACACCACCCCCTGGTACGCGAGCTTCTGGGAGTTCTGCTCCCTTTACTGCAATGACCGGTTCGGCAAGGACTGGTTCCTGTCACCGGAGCAGTCGCTGCTTCTGCACGCGGAAGCGCCCACTATTCCGCCTCAGGTGGTGGTGAACACCCCCAAAGGCACGAATAACAAAATCGACCTGCTGTTCGGCACTTCGCTCTATGACCTCAAGGTCAAGGAGATGCCGGCCGAACTGACAGAGAAAAACGGCCAGCGCGTGTTCACTGTCGAGGCCGCCCTTACCCGGGTGCCGGAAGCGTTCTTCCAGCGCGCCCCTATCGAGATGCAGATCGCCATGGCGTCGGTGCGCGACGTATCAACCGTTCTGGCCCTGCTGCTTGATGGCGGCCATTCCGCCGTGGCGGGACGGCTTGCGGGGGCCTTCCGTCGCGTAGGACGCGACTCCTTTGCCGATGAAATCGTGGCCGCCTTCAAAGCCGCCGGCTATGACGTGCGCGAATCCGATCCGTTCGCGGGACAAATTGGAGTGACAACTATTGCGGCGGGCGTACCGCCGTTGGTCGCCCGCCTGCGCGCGATCTGGCAATCGCAGCGCGAAGCCATCATCGAGATATTCCCGAAGGCACCCGGACTGCCGTCCGACAAAGACGCCTATATGAAGTTCGTCGAGGATATCTACGAAAGCGACGCCTACCATTCGCTGTCGATAGAAGGGTACAGCGTCACCCCGGAACTCATCGACCGGGTGCGCGAGGGGAGCTGGAATCCGGAGATTGATGAAGAGGACCGCAAGAACCGAGATGCGCTTGCCGCGCGTGGCTACTACCTCGCATTCCAGAAGGTCAAAGACTCTGTTGCCGCGATCATCAACGGCAAGCCAGCCGGCGCGTTGACGCGGGACACTCACCGGGAGTGGTACCGGGAGCTGTTCGCGCCGTCAGTGACCGCCGGCATCCTCAAAGCCAGCGCGCTTGCGGGATATCGCAATCACCCTGTGTACCTGCGCGGCTCGCAGCACGTGCCGCCGCGTACCGAAGCGGTGGCCGATGGTATGAATGAGCTGTTCGACCTGCTGGAGGCGGAGAAGGAGGCCTCCGTGCGTGCCGTGCTGGGGCATTGGCTTGTGGGCTATGTGCACCCCTATCCGGACGGCAACGGACGAATGGCGCGGTTCCTCATGAACGCGATGCTGGCTTCAGGCGGTTACCCCTGGACAGTCGTCAGAGTCGATGACCGGAAGGCCTACCTCGCAGGGCTGGAGGAGGCGAGCGGCAATATGAATGTGAAAACGTTCGCCGCCTTTCTCGGCGAACGGGTGAAGTGGTCCATGGAGAAGGCGGCGTGAGGTCGGTGGTGTGCCATGTTTAACTTGCTTGTCTCGGGTCGGGGCGAGTGGTGGGAAACGCCGCCGTTCACGTCAACCATTGACCGGTTCAAGGAATATAGCGGCGCCGAGGCCGAGGCTATCGACCTCGCGCGCCCTGAAACATTGCGCCGGCTGGAGGAAATCCCGGCGCTTTTGATGTACGAAGTCGGGGCGGGAGGCCCGCACGCGCGCGTGGTCCGGCACAGCCGCATACGCAATATCGTTCGGCGCGGACACGAACTGGCCTTCACCTTCGAGCCCGATCCGAAACATGCCTTTCTCGACCGGTCAGCGGTGTTGAGAATTGCGGACCGGCTGGGCATTCAACAGTTCGAACAGCACCGTACGCACTGGGCGATCAAGGATGGTGACATTCCGGCCGAGCTGATTGCCACCAGCACCGCTGAACGGGCGCAGCGCACCGTTGCCGTGGTTGCGGCAGAATATGTAGAAGCGCGCCGCGAGGGACGAAGGAGAGAAGCTGCCGAACTGGCCGAAGAACTGGAGGATTTTCCTCCCTCGCTGGAGAAAGCACTGTCGCTCGTCCCGGCGCGTATCCTTCAGCAGCCGACACCCGAATTATACCCGATCCTTGGGATAGAGCCCCGCACGCCCGAAGGCCGCAACGCCGTCGTGGCCGTCGTCGCAAGGGATCACAATGGGCAGGACTTGCCTGCCGACTGGTCTTATTCGCTGGCGTGGTTCCTAGACCTTTACGGCAGCGCGACGGAAGCGGGGCGCCTTGACGGCGCGCTGGCCGAATGCGCAACGCATAGGATCGCGCTCGGCACTGGCGAGGGAGAAGCCGCCGCCCCGGTTGAAGATATCGGCTACGCACTCTGGCGCTGTTCGCGAAGCCCGAAACTTATCGGCGATCTGCGCCGGGAATCGCTGAGATAGCGCAGGAGGTTTTGTCGCTTACCAAAATCAACGAAGCTTCCCATTCCCATTCTAGCAGCCAGAAGAGTGGGTGAGCTCTTTAAATATCTATCCGAGGAATCGATAAGCTCAGACTATCGCAAGTATACATAGTTTTTTCTGTTATAGGGTCTGCTCGGCTGCAGGCAAAGAGCCCGGATAAACTTCAGCACGAAAGCAGAATTGAATGAAGGTGGGCTACATGGAGTTCTCATTTGGGTATGCTTTCACCGAAAACCTTATCCGGTCATCGTCAGCCGCACCTGTAGGCGCGCCGGTCTTTCCAAACCTCATACAGGAGGGGCATTCTGGCTTTGACATCCGCATCAATTTCCCAGGGGTTCCGCTGTTTTTCCAGTACAAGCTTCCGGAGCTGATGAAGCGAGGAACTGCCTTTGAGGTTGCGAGCGGACATTGTCCCGGTTTGTCGATACCATTTTTTCGGATTGCGATGATGCGCAGGGATGTGTCGCGTCAGCATGAACTGCTTCTTCGGTTTGAGGCGCGCTATCCGTCAAACGTCTTCTATGCGGCTCCTTGTATTGCAAACATCAGCGATTTCGACCGCTCTTATAATGGAGCAACCGTAGCACGGCAGTCCATTTTCGTCTCACTAGAGCGCGCAGTCACTGACATTCTCGTAGCGCGGGAAATTGCGCGTGTCGATCTTGGCGTCGACCTGCTGGTGGCCCAACCACGCTAACGACATCATACCGCTGATTAGCCCAGCTTTTGTCTAGGCCACAGTTATGAGACTACGGACCACTTGGCCAGGAAGAAGACCGGATTGAAAGCGAACCTTCCTTGTCATCTTTGCATCACGGTCAGTCTGCACGAGATTGACCGCTGCAAGCCGGGAGCACGAGCGGGCTGGGCAAACGTTGCAACAGATCCATCAAGGAAATTCATAGACTCTTAGCAACTCCGGTTCGCTGTGAATGCTAGGCTTATTGCAACGTCTGAAGGCAGTGGGGTCCAAACCGTGGCGCCGCTTATTCTCCGACCCGCCGAACTGCGTGCAATTTCGGCTAAAGGCAATGGCAAGAAGAGCGCCCATCTTGTTTGTTCGACACAGCCATATCGGCTCAAAACAGTATCTTCACAGCCACCGACATTGTCCGGTCGATGGACAACCAACCATATAATTTGGTTCGAAAGCCGCAACATCTGTGGAGAACGCGAAATGACAAATTCAGCAGGACGAGTGCCCAGGCTTTCCAAGTGGCTTGGTCCTGACCAATGTTGACACTCGTCATTTTGTCAAGGAATGAAGATCGTTATCAAGCGCAGTATCATTCGAAGGGCAAATGCAATTTCGCCAGACGAATAGATCGCGCTGTCTTCCCTCAACTGCAAGGCGGCCCCCATATGAATGTTATCGCGGCGCTAGCTGTCGCTTTGAGGGAAGCCGCAGACCCGTCCTTCCGCAGTTTCGGCCAACAGATTGTCAAAAATGCCAAGGCTCTGGCCCACGCGCTTCTGGACCGAGGTTATGACCTGGTCACCGGGGGCACTGACAATCACATGCTGATCCTTGATCTTCGCGATCGACCACTATCAGGCAAGGCCTATGCCGAGCGGTTAGCGAAGGCAGGCATCATTACGAACTTTAATATGGTGCCGGGGGACCCGCGCCATCCTGAGGTCACAAGCGGAATTCGCCTGGGGTCGCCAGCAGTGACGTCAATGGGCTTGCGCGATGTGGAAACCGTGCAAATTGCTGGCCTCATGGACTCCGTCCTCCGGCGAGCCAGAAGACAAAGATCTCCATGCCTGCGTGCGAAGAGACATTCCCTACTTGTGCGCTGCGTTCGAGGTCCCGGGCCTCACCGACAGGTAAGGTGGGCTAAGCAAAATGCCCCATACAACTCCAACACCCGAAGCGAGGCATTTCATGGCTAGGCAGTTCGTGTTCTCTTCCGAATCGGTTGGCGCGGGACATCCGGATAAGTTGGCCGACAACATCTCGGATGCCATCCTCGATGCCATCCTCCGCACCGATCCCAAGGCGCGCGTCGCCTGTGAAGCGTTGGTAAAATCAGGGATGGTCGTTCTGGCTGGCGAGATTACCAGCGATGCGCAGGTGGATTATAGCCAAGTTGCGCGCGATACGATTCTCGATATTGGATACGACGACGAGGCCGTCGGCTTTGACGGCCGGCGTTGCTCCGTCGTCCATGCACTCACCGAGCAGTCGCCCGACATCAGCCAGGGCGTTGACGAGGGACGAGGGCAGGACCTCCAACAGGGAGCGGGAGATCAGGGCCTCATGTTCGGCTACGCATGCCGCGAAACCGATACTCTGATGCCTTTGCCGATCCAGCTCGCACATCGCTTGACGAAACAACAGGCAGATGTCCGGAAAGCACGACAGCTTGGCTGGTTGCGTCCTGACATGAAATCCCAAGTCTCAGTGCGCTATGAGGGGTTGCGCCCGGTCGCCCTGGATACCATCGTCGTATCGACCCAACATGACGAGCAGGTCTCGCAAGAGACGGTCCGCGAGGGCGTCATTGAGGAAATCATAAAGCCTGTCCTGCCGACCCACCTGGAGACGGAAGGCATCAGAATTCTGGTCAACCCGACGGGGAGGTTCGTAGTCGGCGGGCCGCGCGGCGACTGCGGTCTCACTGGACGCAAGATCATCGTCGATTCCTATGGTGGGATGGGTCGTCACGGCGGCGGCGCCTTTTCGGGCAAGGACCCGTCCAAGGTTGACCGCTCAGCTGCCTATGCGGCCCGGTATGTCGCAAAGAATATCGTCGCTAGCGGACTTGCGGACGTCTGCGAGGTGCAGCTTGCTTACGCAATCGGCGTGGCCAGTCCGGTTTCTGTCATGGTCAACACGTTCGGGACAGCGAGGGTTGAGGAAAGAAGGATCGAGCGCCTCATTCTTGAGTTGTTTGATCTCAGACCGAAGGGCATTATCAAGATGCTTGATCTCTTACGCCCTATATACCGCAAGACCGCGACCTATGGCCATTTCGGCCGTGAAGAGCCTGACTTCACCTGGGAGAAGACAGACAGGGCCGACGAATTGCGTCGCGAGGCAGGACTTGCCGCCCCGTGAGGGGCTGGCGCCGAACGGATTGGCAAGCGGAAAGCCCATTCCCACTGGCCAGACCGGCCCGCGGCCGGCATGCCAGAAAGCCGGTGGGTTTTTTGGCGGAGACATGAATTATGCCGGACTATGACGTGCTTTGTATCGGAAATGCCATCGTCGACATCATCGCCCAGTGCGACGAGGCGTTCCTGGAGACCAACGGCATCATCAAGGGCGCAATGAATTTGATCGACACGCGGCGCGCCGAACTGCTCTACAGCCGCATGGGCCCGGCCATCGAAGCCTCCGGCGGCAGCGCCGGCAACACGGCGGCGGGCGTCGCCTCCTTCGGCGGCCGCGCCGCCTTCTTCGGCAAAGTCTCCAACGACGCACTCGGCGAAATCTACGCGCATGACATCCATGCCCAGGGCGTCGCCTTCGACACCAGGCCGCTTAACGGCGAACCGCCGACGGCGCGCTCGATGATCTTCGTCACGCCGGACGGCGAGCGCTCGATGAACACCTATCTCGGCGCCTGCGTCGAGCTCGGCCCGGAGGACGTCGAGGCCGACAAGGCGTCGGGCGCCGCGGTCACCTATTTCGAGGGCTATCTGTGGGACCCGCCGCGTGCCAAGGAGGCGATCCGGCAGACGGCGAAGCTCGCCCATGCCGCCGGGCGCGAAGTGTCGATGACATTGTCGGACTCGTTCTGCGTCGACCGCTACCGCGACGAGTTCCTCGATCTCATGCGCTCCGGCACCGTCGACATCGTCTTTGCCAACAGCCACGAGATCAAGTCGCTCTACCAGACCGCGTCATTCGACGAAGCGCTGGCGCGGATCCGCAAGGACTGCAAGATCGCCGCCGTCACCCGCTCGGAAAAGGGCTCGGTGATCGTGCGCGGCGACGAGACCGTGACCATCAATGCGACCAAGATCCGCGAGCTGGTCGACACCACCGGCGCCGGCGACCTCTACGCCGCCGGCTTCCTCTACGGCTACACGCAAGGCCGCAGCCTGAAGCAGTGCGGCGATCTCGGCTCGCTAGCGGCCGGGCTGGTCATCCAGCAGATCGGCCCAAGGCCAAGGCAGAATCTGCGCCGAGAGGCCGAGCAGGCGGTATTGCTGTAGGTGGGGAGCCAAGAACCAGCTGCCCACCCTTCTTAATCCAGCCCGAGCCTTTTCTTCAGTTCCGCATTCTCCTTGCGGAGACGATCGGCAAGCAGGCTCTTTAGCCGCTTGTTTTCTTCCTCGAGCGCGACGAGATCCTTCAGCCCGTCACTGTCCGCCGCCGGCGCCGCCGCCTTCTTCCAAAGATAATATGTCTGTTCCGAGATGCCGGCTTGCTTCACCGCACTCTTGAGAGTAGCGCCGCCGGCGATCGAGGTCTCGATCTGCGCCAGCTTCTGGGCACGATCCTTCGCGGAGTAGCTCTTTCGGCCTGTTCGCGCTGACGGCGGTGCTTCAGTGGCCGCGGATATCGGCTTGGCGCCGTTCTTGCGGGCAGGCGAGCTCGCCTCAGCTTCTGGCTTCCTCGACCGCCGCGCTCTCGCCTTCGGTTTTGGCGTTTCCGTTTTGTCTGCCGGTTCGCTAACTACTGCTGACTCGGTTTCCAGAGGATTGGCCATGAAATGCTCCACTCGCGGTTCGTGCAAAGGTTCAGCATCAAGGACCACTACAGTAGAGTCAACAAGCTGACGATTTAACGGCTCGACTTCCTTTGTTGTCTCGGCCATCGCCGCGGCGATGTCGAAATTGCCCCAGATGGAACGTGCGGATTTTTGATGATTGCGCTTTTGTTTGACTTCCACGGTGAATGGTCGCGTCTGCCGCCTCATAGTTCCTTCCTGAATAGGAGAATGAAGTCGCCGCTCGAATTTTTGGCGCTTCCTGCTTAGCGCGGAGCATTATCGTATAGCCGCTCAACGGGCAAGTGATGCCGGTTCGATGGCTGACCCATCTGGGGGATTTGAGCGGCTTCGCGCGTCCTGCGCATGCCTGTAAGGCCGGCAAGTTTTCTGGGTTAGCAGGCGCGCACTGTGGCAGCTTGGCTTGTACGGCGAGGCCATGGTTGAGTGAGGCGAAACAAATCCAGCCCCGCGGTCAATCCCGAGGCTTCCAACAATGGCGAAGAGAACATCTTCACTCGTTCCTTTTGAGCACAAGACCTTCCGTTCGCTATGGTCGGCTGCACTCATTTCGAACCTTGGCACCCTAGTGGAAGGTGCGGCGGCAGCTTGGCTGATGACGAGCATCGCCACCTCCCATGGAATGGTGGCGCTCGTCCAGTCATCGACCACCCTCCCCTACATGATCTTCTCGCTCGCGGCGGGAGCGCTCGCGGACAAGTTTGACCGTCGCCGGATCATGTTGACTGCGCAACTGCTGATGGTCTGCGTATCCGCCTTCCTGGCGTTCCTGACCTATGCGGGGAACGACACCCTGGACCCTTCTGGGTCTCACCTTCCTAATCGGCTGTGGTTCGGCATTGCACGATCCCTCTTGGCAAGCCTCCATGGGAGATATCCTGCCTCGCGAACACCTGCCAAGCGGGGTTGCGCTCAACGGCATGAGCTACAATCTCATGCGCAGCATCGGGCCGGCGATTGGCGGCATAATCGTGGCCACAGCCGGTGCGGCCTTCGCGTTCCTCTTCAACGTCCTTTGCTACTTCGCTCTGAGCTGCGCTGTTGCGATGGAAAGCCGAACGGGCACGACAAGCGCTGCCGCGGGAGGCTTTCGGCAGTGCGATGGCGGCGGGCTTCCGTTACGTGCTCTTGTCGCCGAACCTTCTCAAGGTGATGTGCCGGAGTTTCATTTTCGGCCTCACCGCCGTTGTCATTTTGGCTCTCCTGCCGTTGGTCGCTCGCGAACAGATCAAAGGGACCGCAGTCACCTACGGCGTGATGCTCGGCTTCTTCGGCCTGGGAGCGATTTGCGGCGCGCTCCTCATCGGGCGGGTCCGAGAAGTTCTCTCCAACGAATGGGTCATTCGCGGTGCGTTCTTTGTATTGGCGATCAGCTGCTTCTTTCGGGCATGGAGCGAGCACGTTGGGCTGAGCTGTCTCAACCTCATGCCAGCCGGTGCGGCCTGGATTCAATCATTCTCGCTGTTTAACGTCACAGTGCAGCTTTCGGCGCCGCGGTGGGTGGTTGGACGCGCCCTCTCTCTATCAGACGGCCACATACGGCGGCATGGCGGCGGGAAGCTGGCTTTGGGGCGAACTGGCGGATGTCCAAGGTGTTTCGGGAGCCTTGCTCGTCCGCCAGCTGGTTCTTGTGATTGGGGGACTGATGGGCATCCTTCTGCCTCAGCCGGATTTTGAAACGCTCAATCTGGATCCGACCAACAAGTTCAGCGAACCGACGCTGCAACTTGACCTGCGGCCACGAAGCGGTCCGATCATGGTGATGGTCGACTATCGTGTCGATCAGAGAGATCCAGACTCGCCCACAATAATTATCTGAATTTCAGCAGTAATTTTTGATCGCCCATTCGTGCTGTGTACCAGCCCTGTGTCTTGCGCAAGTGGTCACGAACGGCTGCCGGAGCCTCGAAGACGCCCTAAAAACACATGCTGCGATTTTTGAACACGCTTGACGTGTTAGATTAATTCATCCACAATGCGTGTGTTGAACACGCGAGGTGAGTTATGAACATGAGAGAGCTTAGGGTTCGACTGGGCATGACTCAAAAAGATTTGGCAGAGCAGATGGCAACGACGCAACAGACTGTGGCCCGTTGGGAAACAGGCAAAACGCAGTTGAACGTCGAGCAGATCAAGGACCTTTGTCTCACGTTGAAATGCACGGTCGAGGAGCTGTTGGGCTGGAAGATTGATGTCGAGGAGTGGCGCACGAGCCCGTTTGCAATTGCCGATGCCGAAACGCGATACGGCACGCTCAGAATCAAGACGACTGTTGGCAGCCGCCAATATCCTATCGATGAAAAGGCGCGTGAATCGATTTTACGTCAGTTGAAGGAACTTCATAATCTTCGTAGAAATAACACAAGCAGGCCATGGCTGTATTGTTGGAGCCTTGACAACAAAATACTCTTGATAAATCCGCAATATGTCCGCACCATTGAGCTTATCGGTGACGATGTAGAGGAGATGCCAGAGTATTATCATCCAGAAATCTATCGGGCTTTGGATGACTGGGATAAGGGTGAGGTTTCAGGAAAGCTGAAGAAAGAATGCGATGCCATCATCGCAGAGATGGGTGATCAGGAAGCCGTGCGCATGGCCTCCTATGTTCGCGTCACATATGACGACGGAGAAGATGAGTGGAACTTCTTGGATGAAGAAACCGCTACGACTTTCTTCGGATTGGAAGCTGCGACCTTCGACGTTCCCCAGTGTAGTTTCGCCGAAGTGGAGGAAGAAGGTTACTACCGAGCGCGATACGCCAACCTTGATCGCGTCGCGGTGATGGAGGTTCCAAGCGACCGTTATCACAGATTGACCGCGCCCGAGGAAGCTTAGAACCATCCACGAAGGGCGCATGTTACATCTCGACCTTGCGTGGTGCGTTTTCAGTACGAGATGACGTTAAGCGTAGGTAGTGGCAGGTAAGAGTGCTCGACCAGAAGCTCAACTGCCTCCTCAATATCGCTGCCGATGTGCGGCAGGACACGTCCACGGGAGCGTGGATAGGCGTGAAGTTCCTGCACTCCACGGTCCGCTCTCCCATCGCCGGTGTGTGCCCGACGCCATCTTGTGGACGAGCTTGGCCGCCTGCACCCGGTTGTATTCCGGCTTGCGGTCCGCCTGGGCGGTCCGCCGCGATGGCTATCTCCATGTCAATCGGCGCCGAACTTTGACTGCCCGCTGCTTTCGATGAATTTGGCGAGGTCCCGCGCATAATCACTCTTGGTCTTCTCCTTGAGGCCCTGTGTCGCGAACTTGTGGTCCAGCAGGGCAAACAGGTCCAAGTCCCCTTCCGCCTGTGGCGCTGGCTTGCCCTCACCGCCCTCGGCTTCCCAATTGGGGACCGCTTCTGCGCGCTGCACCGTGGCGATTGTCCGCCCAAGACGCATCACAAGATCGAACGCCAAACCGTGCGCGTGCACGACGATTTGCCGCTCAGGCCTCATTTGGACAGGACTTGAGCTGGCCCGGTGGTTTGAGCCGGGTTACCTTGAGCCGGTGGGCTGCGAACAAGCAGTTCGAGGCATTGGCCTCGATCACTTCGCAACACGCCGCGGCGCCTGGCCTCGGTGTGCTCCCCCCGAAATCGTTGTGTCATATCACCGAGGGCATCACGGCCAACAGCTTCCACATGGGCAACAGCCTCGCCATTGAGCCGAATGTGGTCGCGAGCAGATCACCAACGAAGCGGTCGGAACCTCGGAGCCGAAGTTCGACGCCGAGGTGGTTCGCATGATGCGCTAAGCAGCACCACGGCGCTTGCCGGTATGTTTGCTGCCGGCAGCCGACGAACTCCTATCCTCCTGGACAAGGGCGCCGTGCGTCATTGCTTTGATTTACCGGCCGCTCAAGGCTTCCACAGTTTTCGCTTTCGAGGCGACCTTTGGAACATGCCAACGGAAATTTAACATAACGACATAAACATTTCTTTATGCGGCGTTGACAAAGAAGCGAACTGCTGTAATTGTCTCCCGCGTCGTGGTTCTCCGTACGGCGCTGCCGCAGCGGAGCTAAGAGGGAAGCCGGTGCGATGCCGGCGCTGCCCCCGCAACTGTTAGCGGCGAGCCAACCCCACTGATGTCACTGAGGCGAATAGCCTTGGGAAGACGGGTAGAGGCTATGACCCCGCGAGCCAGGAGACCTGCCACGGCGAATTACGTCCACGGGCGGGGTGTCTCGGTGGCCGCTGCAGCCTGGCGTTCGTGCCGGCCTGCTAGCGCCTTCCTTGTCACCGACGCCCCAACCATCGGGGTCTGGCATGACTGTCTCTCAGCAAATTCCTGTAGCAACGCTCGGCGTGCCCCGCTTCGGTCGTCGGCGAGAACTGAAATTCGCGCTTGAAAGCTACTGGTCCGGAAAATCGTCCGCTGCCGACCTTCTCACGACCGCGAAGGCGCTCCGTGCCGCTAGCTGGGAGGAGCAGCACGATCGCGGCGTGTCGAAAATCCCGTCGAACGACTTCTCGCTCTACGACCATGTGCTCGACACCGCAGCCATGGTCGGCGCCGTTCCATCCCGTTACGGCTGGAATAGCGGCGAGGTTCCACTTGACATCTACTTCGCAATGGCGCGGGGCAACCAGGGTCAGACGGAGGATTGTCGACACGCTGGTCACCAGCAGGCGGCTCATCGGTCTGATGTAACCGCGATGGAAATGACCAAGTGGTTTGACACCAACTATCACTACATTGTGCCGGAACTCAACGATGATCAGACGTTCGCCCTCTCGTCGACGAAACCGGTCGATTACTTCATCGAGGCTAAAGCTCTCGGCGTTCACACACGCCCAGTCATCCTTGGACCGATCACCTTCCTCAAGCTGGCGAAATCGCCTGCCGAAGGATTCGATCCCATCGCGCTCCTGCCGCGGCTGCTGCCCGTCTACGAGCAACTCCTGCAGAGGCTGAAGCTGTCTGGAGCCGACTGGGTGCAGATCGATGAGCCAGCGCTTGTCCTCGATCTGAACCCGAACGAACGAGCTGCGTTCGAATTCGCCTATGGCCAGCTGTCGAAAGCCGCGCCCGAGCTGAAGATCATGCTGGCTACCTATTTCGGGCCGCTGGGAGACAATCTCGAAACCGCGGTTTCTCTGCCCCTGGCCGGGCTGCAT
This sequence comes from Mesorhizobium sp. M1328, assembly GCF_040318075.1. Classification (NCBI taxonomy): domain Bacteria; kingdom Pseudomonadati; phylum Pseudomonadota; class Alphaproteobacteria; order Hyphomicrobiales; family Phyllobacteriaceae; genus Mesorhizobium; species Mesorhizobium sp. M1328. The sequence continues at coordinate 69,128 of NZ_JAMYLO010000021.1, forward strand.
ATTGATCTCGTGCGCGCTCCCGAGCAGCTGGAAACGGTGGGTCGGCTCGCACCGAAGGATCTGGTGCTCTCGCTTGGCTTGATCGATGGCCGCAACGTCTGGCGTGCGAACCTGCCCGCCATTCTCGACCGCATCAAACCGATCGTCGCCGGCTGGCCCTTGGACCGCGTCGAGATCGCGCCTTCTTGCTCGATGCTGCATGTGCCGATCGACCTCCGCATGGAGACGGAACTCGACGCGGACATCAGGTCGTGGCTCGCCTTCGCGGCCCAGAAGACCGACGAGTTGGTGTTGCTTGCCCGGGCCCTGTCCCAAGGCAGGGATGCGGTGGCAGGCGCGTTGAAAGCGTCTGCCGAGGCCGCCGCCACTCGCGTGACATCCACGAAGATCCATGACCCGCTGGTTGAGGGGCGGATCGCCAGCATTGACGACAGCATGAAGCGACGAGAGAGCGCTTTTGCCGAGCGCTCCAGAGTCCAGGCCGGCACGCTCGGGCTGCCGCCGTTCCCGACGACGACCATCGGGTCCTTCCCGCAGACGCCGCAGGTACGCAGGGCGCGGGCCGCTCATGCGAAGGGCCAGCTGAGCTATGTCGACTACGAGACCTTCCTGAAGAAGGAGATCGAGGCTGCAATTCGCTGGCAGGAAGAGATCGGGCTGGATGTGCTGGTGCACGGTGAGTTCGAACGAAACGACATGGTACAGCATTTCGGCGAGCAGCTGTCCGGCTTCGCCTTCACCCAGCATGCCTGGGTGCAGAGCTATGGGTCGCGTTACGTGCGCCCCCCCATCATCTTCGGCGACGTATCGAGGCCCAAGCCGATGACGCTGCGCTGGTGGCAATTCGCCCAGTCGCTTACGGAAAACCCTGTGAAGGGAATGCTCACAGGCCCGGTGACCATTCTCAACTGGTCTTTTGTTCGCGACGACGTACCCCGCTCCGAAGCATGCCGCCAGATCGCGCTCGCCATCCGCGACGAGGTGACGGATCTCGAATGGTCCGGCGCAAGGATGATCCAGATCGATGAGGCCGCGTTTCGCGAAGGATTGCCACTGCGCCAGTCTGACTGGAACGACTATCTCGACTGGGCTGTCGAATGCTTCCGGATCGCTTCAACGGGTGTAAAGGACGCGACTCAAATCCATACCCACATGTGCTACTCGGAGTTCAACGAGATCATCGACGCGATCGCTGAAATGGATGCGGATGTCATTTCGATTGAGACATCGCGCTCGAAGATGGAACTGCTGGACGCCTTCACGAGCTCCAAATATCCGAACGAAATCGGTCCCGGAGTCTACGACATTCACTCACCACGCGTCCCGGAAGTCGGCGAGATTTCGGATCTCGTCATGCTTGCCCGCGAGCGACTGTCGGATTCCCAACTGTGGGTAAACCCGGACTGTGGCCTCAAAACACGCAAATGGGAGGAGGTCCGCCCTGCCCTGATGAACATGGTCGATGCAGCACGTGCGCTCCGGTAGAAAGTGTAGGCCGGAGGGTTTCCTGGTTGCTCACCATGTGGTGAGTGACCGGCTGCCGCATGTCGGCCGTGAATGTGCCAAAACGCGATCACATCTTTTGAAATAAGTCACTCGAGCGAAATGTGCACTTTCCTTCGGCACGTGTATTAATCGCGCAGGAGTACCGTTTTCTCCCTGTGACGTGTCGAGTTCGATTCTCGGCTCGGTTCATCGAAATGCGCGGGTACATACATGACAGGTTCCTTCACTGGCCGCCGGGTTCGCTGTTCACCGGTTGACATCCGATGGCAAGCGTTCCAACGCGGCGGCGATCTGGCGCTTCGCTGCTGAGGGCAGAGGCAGGATGGGACGCGGGGGGTCGGCACGGCAAATGTCGAGTAATTCGGCAAGTGCATAGACGACGCGAAGGCTCGAGAACTCCTTGAAGAGGCTCCAGAGCGGCGCAAGCGTGGCATCGATCCGTCGCGCTTCGGCCGCATCGCCCTGTTGCGCCGCCGTGACGATCTTCACGCAGACCTCGGGCAGGATGCCGGCGAGGACGCTGTACCATGTGTCGGCGCCGGCGATTATGGCCTCTGCAGCGTTCCAGTCGCCGCTGTAGCCGATCGAGAACCCTTCCGGCACAGTGCGCCTCTGGTCGGCCAGATGGCTCTTGATCGCATCGCCCTTGTCTGTCGGATTCTTGATAGCGACAATCCCACCCACCTTTGCCAGGCGGCTGACGAGTGCTGGGGTGAAATGGAAATGCGTCGTTCCTGGATTGTCGTAGACGACGATCGGCAGGCCGCTCTCGCACGCCACCGTCGAGAAATGTTCGAACACCTCGTCATCAGTGAGCGGGGTGTAAGAGGCGGCGGCAAGCAACCCCGCGGCAGCCCCAAGGGCCTTAGCGTCCTGCGCGAGCCTCACTGCTTCGTCGGTGCGCAGCGCGCCCACACCCACCACGACCGGCATTTGTCCTCCGGTTTCGTCCAAGGTCTCGGCGAGCGTCCGTCGCCGTTCCTCGCGCGACAGATACATGTAGGTGCCGGTGCTGCCGAGAAGACCGATGGAGTCGACCTGAGCGGCGCCAAGCCGAGCAATCAGCTTGCGCAGAGCAACGGTATCGACGCGGCCGTCCCGATCGGTCGGCGTGATGGGAAACGCGGAAAGGCCGCTCAGGAATGCCATGGCAAGGCTCCGGGTTTGTACGTGAGCGCAGGACTGGCCGGACGACAGGTCATCACAAGGCGTCCAGAGCCCGCCGCAGGTCGGCGATTAGGTCATCGACGTCTTCAAGACCCACCGAGAGACGCATGAGGTCCTCGCCGACTCCATCGGCCAGATGCGCATCCTTGCGGATCGGCTGACGAGCACGGGTCAGGCTTGCCGGATGATAGATGAGGCTGTCGGCATCGCCGAGGCTGACAGCCCGGGTGATCAGGTTGAGCCGGTCCATCATCCGCCGCGCGCCCTCGAACCCAGCGTGGAGGCCAAAGGCCAACATGCCCGACCCTTGGGACATCTGCTTTCGCGCCGTCACCTGATCAGGGTGCGAGTCGAGGAAGGGATAACTCACCCATGCCACCGCCGGGTGCGCCTCGAGCGCCTGAGCCACCGCAAGGGCCGTGGCGCTGTGCCGTTCCATGCGCAGCGTGAGCGTCTTCAGACCGCGCAGGATCAGGAAGGCTGACATGGGCGAGAGCGCTGCGCCGGTGATGTAGCGCAGGCCCGTCTCGTGCAGCGTGCGGAGCGTTTGCGCGTCGCCGAGAATCGCCCCGCCAAGGGCATCGCCATGCCCATTGATGTATTTGGTCAGGGAGTGGAGCACGAGGTCGGCCCCATGTTCGAGCGGCCGCTGGAGCGCGGGCGAGGCGAAGGTGCTGTCGACCGCAACCTTTACACCGCGCGCGTGGGCGCGCTCGGCAATGGCAGCGAGATCAAGGATGCGGCTCAGCGGATTCACCGGCGTCTCGAAAAAAACAAGCCGGGTCCGCTCGGTGATCGCGGCATCGAGATTTTGAGGATCGGACAGGTCGACCGCGACGACCTTGATGCCGAAGCGGGGGACCGCCTGTTCGACCATGGCAAGCGTGTTCGCATAAAGCGTCTTGTGGACGATGAGTTCATCGCCTTGGGACAGGAGCGACAGGATTAGTGTGCCGAAAGCCGCCATCCCCGAGGCAACGACCAAACCTGCCTCGGCTCCTTCCAGATTGGCGAGCCGTTGCTCGAGGATCTCCGTCGTCGGATTGTATTCGCGCGCATAGAGCCTTCCGCCAAGGGCGGCGGCGGCCTCGTTCGCTGCCACGCTTTCGAATCCATAGGTCGAGGTCAAGAAGACTGGCGGCTGAACGGCATCGGAAAAGCGGGCCGGATCGTAGCCATGATGGATCGCCCGAGTGGCGAATCCGGGACCGGTGTCGTTGGGCGACCGCGTGAGAGCATCGGTTTCCGATTGATAGGAGCGGGTCATTCGGCCTCTAAGATCTTGCTTGGGTTTCCGAAAGATTGACGGCAAACTGGCCAATGTGAAATATCCAGTTGGCGATGAATGAAATGGTCCAGTCTTCAAGTGCCGGTTCTGCAGGTCGCTCGCACGCGATGGGTGCACGCCAGATCTACGAGGCTCTTCGCGAGCAAATCCTCGGCGGCGTCTATGAAACCGGTAGTCAGCTGCCGTCCTCCCGCGGCCTGGCAAATGACCTTGGGGTTTCGCGAACCACGGTGACGGTCGCCTATGACCAACTGACCGCGGAAGGTTTCATCGACGTCCGTCAAGGCGCACGACCTCGCGTTGCATCCTCGCTGATCGCTCCTGAGACGAGCCGCACTGTCGCGAAACGAGTCGGCCCGGTTCATCTGTCCGCCTATGGCGAACGACTGCGCGTTACGCCGCCCTGGCCGGATTATCTGCCGACTGGGCTGAAGGTCGATTTCCGCTATGGCGACCTGGCGCCGTCAGACTTCCCCGCATTGGTCTGGAAACGTGCGATGAACGAGGCGATGGGGCAGCGCCCGTTGCGTCTTGCCTATGACGACCCTCGCGGCTCGCGCCGGCTGCGCCAGGCGCTCCAGGGCTATCTCTGGCGCGCCCGAACGCTGAGCTGCGACCTCGAGCAGATCATCATCATCAACGGTTCGCAGCAGGGCCTCGATCTGTGCGCTCGCCTGCTTCTCGATCGTGCCGACCGCTTCGTCATCGAGGACCCGTGCTACAGGATGGCGCGTCAGGTCTTTGCCAGTACGGGTGCCTTGCCCATCCCCGTCACCGTCGACGAGGACGGGATGAAGACGGAGTTGCTGGCGGGGATCGGGGCGCGACTGGCCTATGTCACGCCATCGCATCAGTTTCCGCTGGGCGGCGTCATGCCGATCACGCGCCGCCACCAGCTTCTGGAATGGGCGCGGCACAACAATGCCTACGTGATCGAGGACGACTACGACAGCGAATATCGCTACGACATCAATCCGGTCCCTCCGCTGCACAGTCTCGAGGACCACGGGGCTGTCATCTACCTCGGCACGATCTCCAAAACGCTCTCGCCGATGCTGCGTATCGGCTACCTCGTCGTCCCGCCGGAATTGCAGGAGGTCTTCGCAACCGCCAAACAATTCGCGGACCGGCATTCGCCGGTGGCTGAACAGGAGGCTCTGGCCTCTTTGATCGAGAGTGGCGGCTACGAAAGCCATGTGCGGCGCGTGCGCAGGCTGAACGGCGAGCGTCGGGGGACGTTGCTGGGCGCCTTGCGGCGCAGCTTCGGAGATCGCATCGCTGTCCAGGGAGCAGAGGCCGGTCTGCACGTCGTCATTTGGTTCGACGAACTGCCGCGATCGCGGGAAACGACCCTGGTCGAAGCCGCCCGAGGCGCGGGCCTGGGGCTACACCTGATCTCGCCCCTTTACGAGCGGCAGTCGGACGAAGGCCACATCGATCGCATGGGGCTTGTCATGGGCTATGCCGCCTTGAGCATTCGGCAGATCGAGAAGGGCGTTGAGATCCTGCGAGCGGTTGTCAAGCAGGTGCAAGACGCGTTGCCGGGACACAGTGGCTAAAACGGCGGGGACGTGGCGTGCTGGCGAGGAAACCGACGCTTGGGCTGAACCGCATTTCGTTGCAAAGCCAACTGGACTGGGAAAACGCTATGCAACTGGTGCTGTTGATCAGGCCAGTTTGCGCGCAGGATTTTCGTGCGAGACGAATTTTAGCGATGCATGACCTGGCAAGGAAAGCTGCTTCACATCCATATCGCGCCCGCTGCCTCCTATGCAATGGAGGAACTGGCGGAGGCGCAGCTTGTTGCCGGCAGAGGCGGGCTCGAGCACCCGCAAGAGATAATCGACGATCTCTACCAGGCCTTGTCCACGGCCGAATGATGGAATTATGCGGCGCATGGTGCGGCATGCACCATGCCGATGCCAGAAGATCTGGACGATCGACAAGCACCTTTCTTCAAACATTTCCCGAACGACCCCCAGCGCAAAGCCTCCCCATGAGAAAAGAGCATCCCATGTCTTTCACGCCATTGGTTGCCCCCGAGATCAAGGCCCGCTACCCGGATTTTCATCTGATCAGCATTGTGGTGCGGAACGCTGAAATCGACGTGCCGGATGCACAGGCGTTGAACGACACGATTGCGGCGGCGGAACAGGCGGCGCTTCGCGATGACGCCCAAAGGGACGCGCATCTTGCGGCGTGGGCCGTTGCCTACGAGGCTTTCGGCACAAAGGCCAATCGAACGCCGTGCTCGGCCGCCGCGCTTCTCAAGCGGGTGCGGAAAGATGGCTCTCTCCCGCGGATTTCCCCACTGGTTGATGTCTACAATGCCGTCAGCGTGTTGTATGGCGTTCCGATTGGCGGGGAAGATCTCGATCTCTACCAGGGGGTCCCGAGACTTTTAATTGCGAAGGGAGCGGAGCCATTCGACACGATCCAGCAAGGTGAAATGGTAACCGAGCATCCCGAACCGGGCGAAGTCATCTGGTGCGATGATGCCGGTGTCACGTGCCGCCGCTGGAACTGGCGGCAGGGGCGGCGCACCATGGTCACGGTCGATACCCGCGCCATGTGGCTCGTGCTGGAAGCCCTCGGCCCAATGTCAGCTAAACAGATGACGGCCACCGGAGAGCATCTGATGGGACTTATCCAAGCGTTGTGCCCGGGTGCGCGAATCGAAACAGCGCGGATCGACGAGTCCACTACATCTCGTGTCCCTTAGGGCATGGCCCCACCTTCCGGAAAAACACCCCACCAGCCCTGTCCGGATCTGGCGCTCCTTGCTCGCTCCGCTGGCCTACACAGTTGATTGCGAACGACCCAGAACGGCTCTCGAAAACGAGCGTCGAACGAAATCAGATCACCGTTTGTTCTCCCTTAGCGTTTCGCGAAGTCCGGGATCGCACGAAGCTCTCTCAGGAGGCATTCTCCGTGAGGTATGGCCTCGATCTGGCAACGCTTCGAAACTGGGAGCAAGGTCGCTCGAAACCGGATGCAGCGGCGAATACTCTCCTTTGGACCATCGCCCGGAATCCGGAAGCAGTCGAAGAATCGCTGGACATGGAGGACGGAGTGGCTGCCCCTTCGCCCTAAGGGGGCCGATCACTTCGGCGCGCGGCAATTCGGCCGCCAGCGCGATGGCCGGCCGCCGCGCGGTATCGCCAGCGCGCGAGCCTCATGCGTCAGACGCCTTCCTTGGCATGTCGCACGCCAGATCCCAAACATGATTCCATCAGAACGAGCTGGTGACGGAAGCAGTGTCTGCACTTTGGAAACGAGCCATTTGCGTTCTCATGGACGTCGCGACTCGTCTCGTCCAGTAAAAGTCGCAATCATTGTCAATTGCGATGTTCCGCAGTCAGCTGGCCGTTTATTTTCCTAAGATCTGCGTTACAGGCCGGGGCGTTGTCGCCGTTTCGGCGGGTAAAATGGGATAGGCGAGCTCGGGTGCCTTTCCGGTCAGCGAGTTGAGGAAGGCAACAAGCAGGTCGACTTCTTCGTCCGCCAGTACCACGCCAAGCTGGGTGGTTCCCATGATGGCAACGGCCTGTTTCAGATCCCAAACCTTGCCCGAATGAAAGTATGGCGCGGTGAGTGCAACGTTGCGCAGCGGCGCCACGCGGAAAACATAGGAATCGTCGGCAGTATTGGTGACCGCAAATCGGCCCTTGTCTTTTTCCGGCAGGACCTCGGCGCTGGGCTGTTCCACGAGGCCGAATGGGTAATAGGCTTGCCCACCAACGTTGATACCGCCATGGCAGGACGAGCAGCCTTTGTCCATGAAAAGCGCCAGGCCCTGTTTCTGTTCGGAAGTCATGGCGGCGTCATCGCCATTCAGGAAACTGTCGAAGGGGGCCGGCGTGACCAGTGTCGCCTCGAAGGCTTCGATTGCCTTGGCGAGGTTGTCGAAGGTGACCCGATCGGCTTCAGCCGGAAAAGCTGCATCGAACCACTCGACATATTGCGGCATGGACTTGAGCGTGGTGATGACTTGGCCCGGTGTATTGGCCATTTCGATCCCGGCTTGGACCGGTCCCTTCGCCTGAGCCTTCAGGTCTTCGGCACGACCATCCCAGAACTGGGCGATGTTGAAGACAGCGTTCAGTACAGTCGGCGCGTTGCGCTGTCCCTTCTGCCAACCATGGCCGATCGAGGTTTCGTGATTGTCGTCGCCGCCGGTGGCCAGGTTGTGGCACGAGTTGCACGACAAGACGCCTGACGCAGAGACGCGTGGATCGAAGAACAGTGCCTTGCCGAGAGCGATCTTTTCCGGGGTGATCGGGTTGTTGGCGACTGCCGGCGTGGTGGGTGGCAAAGCCTTGAAAGTGGCCATTGCCGTTTCTCTGAGGTCTGCGGGGATCGAATCCGCAGCAAAGGCGGTGGCCGTCAGCAAGGGGACAGCCATCGTACTGAATAGGATTTTCATAAATGATCTCGCTGCGTCGTGCACGCAGCCACTCTGGGATATGCGGCTCATGAACGCCCTGCGCTAGATCAGTTGCGGGAGAGGACCGGGGGTCTGACACCTGTTTTTGCGGCAGAGCTTGGACCGTCCCGGAATTGAACGCTCTTCTCGATTGGATTTTGGGAGGCGGAGGATCGCTGCTCGGCAAGCGGCGGCGCCGGAGCCGTGCTCCGGTGCGCCTTCAACTATGAAGAAATCGGGGCCACCGTGTCGGATTCGGTTTGGGGCCGGTTATCTGTTCCGCAGCAGGTCCTGCTCGACTTCCGCCTGCCTTCGCCAGATCGACCTTGGCCCAAATCGATCCGCGATAGTGTCTTGTAGCACCTTTGCGGGACGATCTTATTTCGACTGTAGAGGGCCGTTTGGGGTGAGCAGAATTACACGAATTTCAGAGGCGCCCGAGTAGCTGTTTTAATTGGCTTGTAGGCCTCCATAGAGCGAATATTGGCAGACGACGGAGCACAATTTTGGCTTCGTTTATCATCTTGCTTCGATGGGACAACTGCTTTGCAATCATTACACGGTAATTTACCATCATGAATTTGAGAACCAAGTCCCACGCAGTGATTTTCACACCGGAGGCGTTGCAATGCTATCGCGAGAAGCTGATTTACAAATACAACAATCTACGCTCCAGATGCCGGCGAAATCTCGACACAATAACCTCGTCGGCGTACCCGCTCCAGCCTCACACACGACTGCGGCGCCTATACTTGCGCTTTTCCACTGCCCGACATGCAGGCAGCGAGCCATTGCATCGCCGAGGTTGCATCTTCCAATATGGCGACCTGTTTCGCAAAGCGGAAAACAGCCTTGCGCGCTGCGCTCGCAGGTTTTCGTCCGTTGTATGCATCAAAGCACGCCCTGAGGGCGGCTTCGTAGATCCGGTCTCTGCGATCTTCTGGCCATTCGTTGAGAAAATCGATAGCATCCGCAGGACTGGCAATCTCTTGCACGATGTGCGCTGCCCGCCTTACGAAAAGTGGGCTGCTGAAAGTCCCTGAGCTCATTCGTTCCTGCCGACCTGCTGAACCGCTAGTTTGCGTGAACAGGCGCCTCCTCTACACCCGCCCACCATTGCGGAATGTGTTGTCACAGCGATAGCGGTTCAATAGCAAAGCAGCGGCGTGATGTCCTCGGTTTACCAGCGGGCCAAACCCTAATATCCTGCTGCGAGAGCGGCTCACCGGATGAATCTACATCGTTTCGACCATTGCGAATCAACTCTTGATAGTTCCTCCACGCGCCATCAGGAAGCGGCCACTGCTCTGCCACCGATTTCACAGCCAAAGAGAGGATGGCGAAACAGAAATAGCCCGCTTCGTATCGAGATTACTGGTCATTTCGGCGCAAAGCTTACGGCCGAGACGCGCCTGAAAATGCGCAAGCACCGCGGCAGCTCGCCAACAACGGACGGATCAACGGTCACGACGGCGGGATACCGCGCCGTAGATCTCGCTGGACGAGCATCGCAATAATCCTGTCGAGACCTTGGTTGCTTTCAGCGGAGACCGCCACTATGAAGCGACGCTTCGCCGACTGTGTTTCACGCCGCCTGGAGAGTTTCATGACAGAAGAAGCCGAAAAAAACATCGACACCCTCATCGAGCTCACGGCCGATGTGGTCTCAGCCTATGTCTCCAACAATCCGATCCCGGTGGGGGATCTCCCTGCCCTCATCGGCCAAGTGCACGCGGCTCTGAAAGGGACGGCCCGAGGTGTCTCTACAGAAGAGCCGGTTGCCCTTACGCCTGCAGTCCCGATCAGGAAGTCGGTGACACCGGACTACCTCATCTCCCTTGAGGACGGGAAGAAATTCAAATCGCTAAAGCGCCATCTGTCGACCCACTATGGGCTGACGCCAGATGGATATCGGGCCAAATGGGGCTTGCCGGCGGATTATCCGATGGTCGCGCCGAACTACGCCGCGGCGCGCTCTTCATTGGCCAAGACGATGGGGCTCGGCCGCAAACCGAAAGCGCCGGAAGCGCCGGAGCCGGCGCCGACGAAGCGAACCCGCAAGAAGGTCGCGGCTTGATTTCGGCAATCGAGATTCGTTCTGGAGCGTTGCAGCCATCGGCTTAATCTGCTCGTCATATAAAAAGGCGGGGCCAACCCCGCCTTCCTTTCAAACAACTTTGTTTCATGAGGAATTCGCGACGCCTGCAGCAATCTGCTGCCCTCAGTTTTTGCTCGCTCCTATCGAGCGGCCGTGAGGACCTCCGGACCTACGCGCCCACTCTTGCCAAGACGCAGGAGAAAATTTCAACCAGCTTTGCTGAGGCTGCCAGCGGAGGACTTGCCGGTGCGGCGATCCTGCTCGATCTCATAGTTGATCTTCTGGCCGTCAGCGAGGGTCGAGAGGCCCGCGCGTTCGACAGCGGAAATGTGGACGAAAACATCCGGACCGCCATTGTCGGGCTGGATAAATCCAAACCCCTTGGTGCTGTTGAACCACTTTACCGTTCCAGTAGGCATATACGTGTTCCTCCTTAACAATTGCAACGTGGGCAGGCCATTAGGCCTGCCGACTCATAGCCGAGACTTGGGCGCAGTAAAAAGCGAAAAATTGTTAAACCCCGATCAGCTGGCGTACTCCATTTTGGCCGAAGTCGCCAGCGAGCACTGTCCTACACTACCGCTCGAGCATGGCCGGAAGCGCCCGATCCTTCCAACGCTCCTCAGCCCCACGTCTACGGCTGGTGCTTGGAGGCACGGGACGTAAGGCCGACCGCTGCTCGTGCCGCCAGGTCAAAGGCCGGGTAGTTCACGGAGCTACCTTCGTGCATAACGGCTTGCCAAGCGCTTGAAGGAGTTTCGAATTGGATTGTTTCAAGAGGGTCGAGGGGTTGATCGATGCCACCAGCGTGGAAGCGATCGATAACGCGCGCGTTTTGCTGGACCAGTTCAAGGGCAAGTCAGAAACAATCGCCCAAGCGATCGACGACTTCCTACTTGATTTCATGACCTTGCTGTTTGTGGTAGAAGCTACCCGCGAGCGGTTCCACAGTCCGGCGAGGCGGTTGGCGCGCATCAGATTGAGCAGGATCAGGCTGTTACTCACCCGATGCTCTTGACCTTAGGGACCACGCCGCCAGCGATGCGTTTGCAGCCGCAAAGAAGGCAAAATCTGTTCGCCGGCAAACCGAGCACAGCCAGGCGGTATTTACGCAGATGAATTCGATCGCGACCGCCAAATTCTTCTGTTTGGTACCCAGCGACGACGGCAAGCGCGGACAGCTTCCGTGCTGCTGTCCTCCCGCGACAAACGTGCCTGCATGCCCCCTATCCACGGCGAGCTCGACGGTTATTTCTCACGTTTGACCAAGGTCCCGCGCAAACACTCCCCTTTCCCGCAGCAACTCATCAGGCTCAACGGCCTCGCGGCAGGCGCATTACGCCAGAAGCGCGCAACCGCATCGTTTTTTCCCGCCCGACTCTTACGATCTTCGTTTTCCGACGCCTCGCGGATATCGCCCAACTTGCCGATTTTGGATCAGATCCGTCCTAGCGCGCGAGCGGGCTCCGCGCTCGAGTTGGCTGGGCTGCTCACGCCTCTGCCCTTCAGCATCGACCCGGTCTGGCTGTCGAGGACAGGGTTCAGCTGGGGCGACCAACATCTCCATTCTCACCGTCAGTGCAGCGGCCATTCGAAGCGCATCCTATACCCCTCCCCGGCAGCGCGCCCAATCGTCTTCCTAACAAAGAAGATATTCTCAGCCGCGCGCGTCGCGTTCGGCCCTGTCCGATGTCCGACAATGTCGGATGCGCAACATGGCAGAGCCCGATTTGTCCACTGCCTCGAACGGTATCTGATCTGGCACGGTGCATGCTTGGTCATCCGCAAGGCGTCGCGGACCAAGGAGAATCCGTCCCATGATCACCTCACCGAGAAATACCGCCGCAGGTCTCCTGGGTCCATCCAAAGATGAGGCTCGGGTAAGGCCTGGCCCCACGAAGAGCTTATTCATCTGCCTCGGCGCTGCCCGCCGATCCTCCCACGCGGGGAGACGGGGACGCAGCGCCTTCATCAAAATGAGGAACAAATCACTTTGCCTCGAACCTTGCCTTTCGACCAGCCACCACAACCGGAGCCATCGATCGTCCGCCTGGCTGCGCAACGCGTTCATTGCCACCGCGCTGGCCCTGGTGACGACCGCTCCGGCTCTGGCCGCCACCGCCGGCGGCAAGGTGACGGATTTCCTGCTCGACAACGGCATGGAAGTGGTCGTTATCCCCGATCACCGCGCGCCGATCGTCACTCATATGGTCTGGTACAAGATCGGCAGCGCCGACGAGCCACCCGGCAAATCAGGCCTTGCCCATTTCGTCAAGCATCTGATGTTCAAGGCGACGACCAACCACGCCGCCGGCGAGTTCGACCGAGCCGTCTCAGCCATCGGCGGCTACAACAACGCCTTTACCGCCTATGACTATACCACCTTCCTCGAGACGGTGGCGCCCTCGGCGTTGGGTGAGATGATGGGCTTCGAGGCCGATCGCATGTTCAACCTCATCCTCAACGAGGATGATATCAAGACCGAGCGCGACGTGATCCTGGAGGAGCGCCGTTGGCGCAGAGAGACGAACCCGCATGCTCTGCTGGACGAGGAGGTCAACGCGACGTTGCGGCAGAACCAGCCCTACCGCATTCCGGTCATCGGCTGGATGCAGGAGATGGAGAAGCTGAACGGCACCGACGCATTCACCATCTACAACAAATACTACCGACCGAACAACGCCGTGCTGGTGGTGGCCGGCGACGTAGAGCCTCAGACGGTGAAGGCGCTGGCCGAGAAGACCTATGGCAAGGTTGTGCGCGGGCCGGACCTGCCCCCGCGCAACCGCCCGGACGAGCCGGAGCAGAACACCAGGCGCACAGTGACGCTGACCGATCCGCGCGTTTCGGTGCCGAGCTTTTCCACTCATTGGGTGGTGCCGTCCTATCATACGGCAGAGCCCGGCGAGGCCGAGGCGCTCGACCTGCTGGCCGAGATCCTCGGCGGCGGTAACCGCAGCCGGCTATATCAGGAGCTTGTCGTCAAGCAAGGCATAGCCTCGGCGGCCGGCGCCTCCTTCCAGGGCACCATGCTAGACGACACCAATTTCACTATCTCCGGCTCGCCGCGCGGCGATGCAAAGCTCGTCGATCTCGAAGCGGCGGCCGTTGCCGAAGTCGCCCGGATCGCCAAGGATGGCGTCACCAGCGACGAGCTGGACATGGCCAAAGACCGCTATATCCGCTCGGTGATTTTTGCGCACGACGAGCTGGACCACATCGCCAACATTTATGGCAAGACGCTCACCACCGGTGGCAATGTGAAGGACGTGCTCGAGAGGCCGGACCGCGTCCGCAAGGTCACCATCGACGAGGTCAAGGCGGTCGCCGCGCGTTATCTGGTGCTCGACCATTCGACCACAGGCTATCTTTTGCCGCAGCAACAGGCGGGGAATTGATCATGAGCTCCATCCCCATGCAAATGCGCCGGCCGGTCTTCCCTCGGCGCGCCTTCGCCACCCTGTTCCTCTCCATCCTCTTTCTCGTCTTGCGGGCGCTCGCCCGGTAAACGGGATCTGTTTAAAGCCGCGAGGAGCGGTTTTCGCGGGCTTTGCCAGGCATTTGCCGGTTGAGGCGTTTTTGGGGTGCGCTCCTCCTCAGGCCAGCCTCTCTTCGAGTGGATAGAGTCGCCGATTCGGCGCAGGCCACCAGCATCCACTCCGCGCGGCTGGCGAAGCCGAGTGTCCGTTGTTCAATCGTTCGACTAGTAGAACCGCGAGGCATCTTCTAGCGTATTCAGGTATTCTCCCTTTCCAGTTGGGTACCGTGGTCTACCAGCTGTCTGGCCGAGGCCCTATAAGGAACCCGGACGTCACGGAGTACATACCGCACCTGCTATATATACCTGCTGCGTTGAGGAGGAATCCGGTATTGCCCCTGTGCCTGCCGATGATCCGTCACCTGAGATCCCCTGACCTGTTTGGACCCATTGATCGCGTGCCGGCACTTGGCACGCGGACTAGCGAGCGGACATTCGAGGTCCTCAACCCGTCGACTGGCGAAGTGCTGGCAGAACTACCCGACATGGGTGTCGAGGAGACATGCGCTGCGATCGACAAGGCCTATGTCGCTCAGCCTGGATGGGCAGGGTTGACCGCACGTGAGCGCAGCGACGTTCTATGGCGATGGCATCAGTTGATCATCGACTACGCCGACGATCTCGCCGAGATTCTCACCGCGGAGATGGGCAAGCCGCTTGCCGAAGCCAAGTCGGAGGTATCGCATGCTGCGGCGTATCTGCAATGGTACGCCGAGGAGGCCAATCGCGTCTACGGCGAGACGATCTCCGCACCATCGATGGACCGCCGAATGCTGGTAATCAAGCAGCCCATCGGAGTTGTTGGCACGATAACGCCATGGAATTTCCCGGCCTCGATGGTGGCGCGCAAAATCTCGCCAGCCTTGGCGGCGGGCTGCACGATCCTCCTCAAGCCCGCTGAACAGACGCCGCTCGTGGCGGGAGCAATGTTCGCCCTCGCCCATCAGGCTGGCTTTCCCGAAGGCGTCGTCAACCTGATCTATGCGTCCGAAGGTGACGCGGTCGGCCGCGAACTTTGTACCAATCCCAAGGTCCGCAAGATCAGCTTCACCGGGTCGACTGAGATCGGGCGCCTTCTCATGCGCCAGTGCTCGGACCAGATCAAAAAAGTCAGCCTTGAGCTCGGTGGCAATGCACCTTTCATCGTCTTCGATGATGCCGATATCGATGCCGCGGTTGACGGTGCGATCCAGGCGAAGTTCCGCAATGCCGGCCAGACCTGCGTTTCGGCGAACCGCCTTTACGTCCAGTCGGGCGTTCACGACGAGTTCGTCGAGAAATTCGTGGAACGGGCTCGCCAACTTCAAGTTGGTGACGGTTTCGCTCCCGGAGTGGACATCGGACCGCTCATCGACAAGCACGCTTTGGCCAAGATCGAATCCCATATTGCCGATGCAGTCGCCAAAGGCGGCGCAATTCGATGCGGGGGCAAACGCATCGGCACGAATGGCACGTTTTTCCAACCGACAGTCCTGACCGGTGTCTCCAGCGAGATGACCGTCGCGCAACAAGAGACATTCGGGCCGCTGGCACCGATTATTCGCTTCAAAGATGCGGATCAGGTCGTGCGTGAGGCCAACGACACGATCTACGGCCTCGCGGCCTACTTTTATGCCTCCAACCTGAAGCGTGTCTGGCGTGTGGCCGAGGCCTTGGAATATGGAATGGTCGGGGTAAATACCGGCCGGATGTCTTCAGAAGCGGCGCCGTTCGGTGGGATAAAACAGTCCGGCATCGGGCGGGAGGGATCCCGCCATGGCCTCGAGGACTACCTAGAAATGAAATATCTCTGCATGGGCGGCATCTGAATTTTCGGCTTGCAGGGTTCACAGACCGGGTAACCTGGCGAGCGATCTCCAAATATGTGAATTGTAGGATCGCCTCCTCGATTGGGAACTGAGGGGTGGCTCCGTACCCGAGCAAACACGCAATCCTGAAGGAGCACCCTGGCTGGACTTATCTCTCGACGAGACTAGCGTCTGCATTGTCGGCGAAGACGGCGTGCATGTGACGGAGGATACGCTTGCGAGGGATTTGGCGGCCCTCGCCGACTATCTTCAGGCGACGGGCTGTCTTTGCGCGGGTCTGGTTGGAAGCTTGTGCACCATCGCGATCGTGAACGCTGGTTGTGCGCAATATCCGGTTTCTGGGGCAGAATTTTGAACCTGCTATCTTCCGATTGTCAGTAGCTCAGTTGTTCTTCGGCCGACTGCCGCGCCAGTACAGGCTCGGACAGATCGAAGATACCATCAGGCAAGCATTCGCATTCGACATTTCCGGTGATCGGCGCACGATCCAGGGCGCGCCAGGTTCACCAAGCGCCTCGAACCGCATGACGGTCTTGACCGGCTGGAGGACGGAAATCCCGCGATGCCGAAGAGGTTGGTCAGCGCAGTCGAGCCCACACGGCATTTGCGGCACGAAACAGCAAGGGTTGGGAAGCGATCGGCCGAGCGGTCCTCGAAGGCGCGGGCCAGGGTGACGACGATGCGTTGGTTCAGGTCCGCCAATCTGGTCTCTACCGTCTGATAGCGGCTTCGGTCGCCAGTGACAGCGAGTAAAGATATTTGGCATCATCGGCTTTGATTGCCGCGCAGATCTGGTCGAGATTGGGACAGCTCACTGGTGCACCTTTGGGCTCATAGTGCTTCCTCCTCATCGAGATGAGGATTGCCGGATTTGGCGTAGAACATCAACACGGGTCCGAGATCAAAGCGCGTCCCGGGCGCAAGGCGCTGGACGGACCGGGGCCATGTTTCGGTTGAGACGCCATCGATGCCTCGCGCCAGCGTTCTGGCGAATCGGGGCATCAGCGGAGCAAGTGTCGGTGCCAGAATCGCAGCGGCCGTCGTCTGAAGGGCTAGCGAAGTCCGATTGCGGGCGGGATAGAAACGTCGCGCCGCCGCATAGTCTCGCGCCCGACGGTAGATCACGCAATCGCGCACGAAATCGCAGACCTGAGCGGCCGCGCGCCGGACCGAGAAGCCTTCGTCCGAATAGGCGCGCTCCATCGCCGCGCGATAGATCTCTATCCGAGCAAAGAAGGCGCGGTCGACCGGGCTCCAGTCGCCTGCATCGGGTACACGGCCGGCAAAATCCTGCTTGATTTCCTGGTTCAACGCATCAAGCCAGTTCAGCCATATCCCTTGGAACACCTCGTTCTCGGTGCGGCGCAGCGCGTCCAGCGTGAAATCGGTCCGCTCACCTTCCGGGCGTGTCAGGCCCAAATGGAGGCGCACGACGTCGACTGTCTTTGGGCTCAGAACCTCCTTGCCCCAGACCGCATGGCGGCAGCTGGTTGAGAACTTCTTGCCGTCGAGCAGGTAGAACTCGTTGACGTGATAGTGGATGCGTGGCGTCCAGTGAGAGAAGACCTCTGCGTAAAGAGCTGGGTAGAGTAGCGCGTGGTAGAACGAATTGTCGAAGCCGAAGAAATGGACAATCTGCCAGTCGTTGCCGGGCATCTCCGCCTTCCAGTTGCGACCCAGCAAGCGGCCGAGCGCCTGGATGTTGTAAAGAAAACCGAAGGCCATTTCCGGCCAGACCCAGATCACTTGCCCCGGGAACCCTTCGGCCGGCAGGCCCCAGTCCGAGGGGTGGGTAATGGGCACTGAAAAGTTGCCGCGTCGGCGTAGGCGCGCGAAGAGATCCAAGATCCGTAGCGGGACGCCCGACGCCCTTAGATGCCGGTCGATATTGTCGTAGCATCGGTCCAAGGCAAGTTCCGGGCGGCGGACGGAGCCGACCAGCGGCGCCTCGGTAGACTGCCGTGACCGGGCTGCACCCAAGTCGTGGCAAAGGTTTGGGGCGCCGCATTCCTCGCAGATGTTGCCACCGGCGGAGCCGCCGCAATCGGGGCAGAGGCCGCTAACATCCGGCTCGTAAAGATAGTGGCCTGTCACAGCGTCGAAAAGCGCAGGGCTCTGGCGCAGATCTACCGCCGTGCTGCTCAGAAGACTGCGGAAACACGCGGCTTGAAACTCGCCGTAACCGTCATCGCCCATTGTGGGTTGGAAGCTGTGGACGTCACAATCGAGAAGTGCAAGCGTGGCGCGAATCTCGTCGGCGTAGTAGCGCGCCACGTTTGCAGGCGTCGATTGATCGGCATCGGCGCGTGTCGTGACGTAGCTCTGGTTGTCATCGCTTCCAGTGAGGTGATATGCTTCGACTCCTTTCATGCGCAGGAAACGAGTATACACGTCGGCGCCGAAATAGGGGCCAGAAAGATGCCCCAGATGCAGATCGCCATTTGGCGTTGGCGGCGTGGAGAAGACGAAGATCGGCCCGCGTGGAGCCGTGGTCTTTGCAGCGGCATCAAGGGCGGCCTCGCCGTCTCGCCAGTAGACATCGACGAAATCTAGGTCTTCGTTTCCGTCGTTGCGCAGCACATGCGCTTCAAAAGGCTGGAACAGAACGATATCGCCCGCCTCGACCGAGATTTCCCCACGGTCGATCGTGACCTTGCCCGCGCCAGACAGGACCACGAAGGCCTCGATTTCGTCATGCCGATGGGGCTCGGATGTAACGCCCGGTGCCAGCCTACCGAACGAAAAACCCGTGCCGACGCTTCCCGTTCCAAGCGTGGCCATGTCGATACCGAACGCCCGCGACAGCTCCGTTCGAGAAAACGTGTATTTGCGCATGACAACGAACCTAAGCTGTTGAAGCCGTGGGATCTTCGGCTGCCAACGCAACAGCCTCTTGTCCAAGTTGCGCAGAGAAGCGGCAGCCCAACCCGTTGGCGGCCCCGGCCAGAATAATGCGGCTCTGGGCCGCAAGGCGGGCGACGAGGGGGGCGCCAGTCGGGCTGTAGGCGTCATAGAAGACCGCCCTGCGACCACCTCCATAATCCACGTGCCGAAGCGTCGTAACGGGCTGCGGTCGCTCCGCGAGCCCGCAAATCAGAACGCCATACTCTCCGCGCATTTTCGAGCGGCCGATCAGTTTCGTGTGCATGCCTCCGCCTTGCTGCGTGAGCTCAATCGCGATAGAAAATGCCATTTGGGGGCTTGAGATTGTCGAGATCGGCCACTTTGCCCTCGGGTGGGTTAAGGGCGCGCTTAAGCACGTTATATTCAGCGCGGGTCGGTCCACCGGTTGAAGCACGCTGGAACACCAAGTAGAGTGTCCGCCGCGAACGATTGCTTTTGTTCGGTCGTGAGTAGTGCGGTGCGTAATCGTCGAAGATGAAGATGTCGCCAGCCTTCCATACTACGGGTTCCCAGGAGAACATTTCGGCGACTTGAGGATCGATCACCCCACCGGCATCCATGGGAAACACCCCCTTCTTGTGGTTGCCGGGGCTGAAGAAAAGCCCGCCGTTTTCCGGGTCGGAGTCGTCGATGCCTATGGCAACCACCGCATGGACCATCCGGTCGGGGAGTTTGTGTGGAATGTGATAAATGTCCTGATGCGGGAGATAGCCGCCGCTGTCGGGGTAGTGGAAAATCAGCAGCTCCTTGAGCCTGCGCGAATCTTCGCCAAGCAAATCCTCGACCGCTGACTGTATGCGCTGATCTTCTAAGAGCAAACGACGCAATGGATCATGGAAGTCGAGAAAATTCTCGATCTTGGAGATGATCTTTCGATTGTCCGTCGTCTTCTCGAACCACATGAGCCATTTATCATCGCTGACATCCCAGCGTGACATATCTTCGACAAAAATAGAGATATCTTCCTGAGCCGCCGGAGCGAAGAACCTTTCGAGCCTGACGTATCCGTCTTTCTGCCACTTTTCTCTTTGTGCATCAGTCAACATACGAAAAGCCTCCTGTTGGAAAGACTGGTTGGTCGGACATCCCAATTAGGGCAGTCGGGCGCTGGTCAAGTTGCGGGTCCACAGAGACGGACTCACGTCATGTGGGACGGCGATGCTAAGTGCGTTCCGCTCCGGCGGATATTGCCCGCAGAAGCTCGGCGCGAGACTGCCTATGTCAGGCTCAGCCGGGTCCAGGGGTTCCGTAAACTGGGCCGGATCAATCGCTTCACCCGGTCCAGCCACGACACGCATTGCTAAAGGCCGGCACCATCCGCTGACCGCCGACCCAGCCATGGCCGGCAAGACCACGGCGCTCTTTCGAGTGAGCGACCTGGTACGGTCTTGACAACCGTAGGGGAAATGCACGCCCCCAGAATAATGCGATGCGCCGCTTGGTCCAAGGGCTTGTTCGGTCACGATGATTTCGGAGAAGCCTCCGGCCTTCGGCGCAGCGGAGGCGGACATCATTCCTAGGATGCCACCGCCGATAATCAGAAGTCTACGAGTCATATCCCGCTGCCCATTTCTTCGGCTACGGGGTCGGGCCAGCGCTCGATCGAGGTATGGCTGATGAAGCCCGGATGCTCGGGGTTCGCGCATGGCGCGCGCCCAAGAAGGCTATCGAGGATGCGGCGCGCGCGCCAGGCCAGCAGGCTTAGGTTCGGATCGGCCAGGCCGCGCTGCCCGAGGCTCGCGTTTTGTACGAAGATGCGTCTGTCACCCGGTCCGTCCCAGCTCACCGAAAAATCCTCGCGAATAGCTAATTCATTGTCGATCTGCTCCAGCCGGTGCGCGATGGGTGCCAAGAAGTCTGGGACCGCGTTCTCGTAACCGGTGGCCAGGATGACGATGTCAGCCGTGACTTCTTCGACCTCGTCCATGCCGTGCTGCAGGGTCAGTCTGTGACCCGCGCCGGCGTTGATGCAGTGCGAGACGGTGCAGCCCGGCCGCAGTGTGATGTCGCATCGGTTTGGCTCGAAAAATGCGTGGCGGTACAGCGCCTGATAGATCGCGCGCAATGTACTTTCCGAAATGCCGTCCGAGGCAAGCACGAAACGCCGCAGGAGCAGCTTGCGCTGCGACTCGCTCATCGCCGCGAAACGATCCGAAAAGCAGGGCATGAACAACTCGTTTGTGAACGGGCTGTTGTCGAGAGGCAGGTAGTTCTCACGCTGCGAGACCCAAGTGATCGAGGCAGGCCGCCGTTCTTTCGGCAGGCCGACAAGGTGCAACATCACCTCGGCTCCCGACTGGCCTCCGCCAACCACGCAGACATGCTTTCTCCGCACCTCAGGATGGATGTGCAATAAAACAGATGAGTGGAACAGGTTGCGTCCAGTCCAGCCCTGAAATTGAGACGGAATTTGCGCCTGCTTGCCAATGCCGACCACGAGGTTTCTGGCGCCGAGAACCGCCTTATCCGTCCGCACCCGGAACTCGCCGTCAAATCGGATTTCGCGCACCGTCTCGCCGCCACGTACAAGTGGGTTCCTTTGGAAGACCCAGTTCAGGTATTGCTCAAACTCAACTCTGAGCACGGCTTCGAACTGTGCGTTCAGGAAGTGGTACAGACGCCCCTTCTCGTGCAGGAAGTTTACGAAAGTGTAGGCTGATCGCGGATTCACCAGCGTGACCAGATCCTTGAAGTGGCTGACCTGGAGCTCCGAGGAATCAAAAGCGATGCCTGAATGCCAGCGGAAGTCGACCTGCCGATCCAGGAACAGTGCCCCTTGCCCAACTTGCTCGTGTATCTGACACGCGAGGCTCAAATTGGACGGCCCAGCACCGACCCCAACGCAAGATAACTCCACTTGGCTTTCCTCCTATAGAATCTTCCCACTAGGCGGCTTGTTCGCGGCTAGTATCGGCCATAGCCATTGGCCCCCTCGCGGACGTTTCGATCCCCGGTGCCGACCGGATTTGCGAGAATTGTCCTGCGGGTTGTCGAATGTAGACCCGAGCATTCCAGCGCGGTGACAATCGACGGGTCATGCCGGGGACGTGGGTTGGGGGCATCAACGTATATCCTTTCCGCCCGCCTCGATGACCGCCTCGCCGTTACGCGAGACGCTTTCCAGGCCCATCAGGTGTTTGAAGCCGGCCGAGTCGCCCGCCTCGACCATGACGCGCCGGCCTTTCGCCGGCTTGATGGCGGGCGAGAGCGCGGTTTTTCTGCGGCGACGGCATTTTCGGTGCGCATGATCATGGACGACGTCTCGCTGATGCGTTCGCAGAATCCCGTGCATGGGCCGTGCCAGAGAAGGAAAACCTTGTTAAACAGCGGGTTGGCGGATTTGCGATCCTGTCGGAAATCCGACATTGAGGGGGGACGCCACCGGCGGCGCCCGATTTGCACGTCGATGTCGCCTTTTCCGAATAGCTAATCGGGCACCTTCTGCACCAGAATACTTCTCATGGAGACCAGCACGAAGCCTTCATGAACGGACAGTGCATAACCCGGTGTCTCTGCCGGACAGATCGCGATATGCCGTCTCCCATCGAGGTCGGCAGTTGCAAGAGCTGCCAAATCCTTCGCCCTATCGTGCCGTTGCACTGGCTCGATCCCGACATCCTCGGAGGCGGCGATCATGAAGAGTGACGCATCTCATGTCCGCCGCGACGCCTCTCTCATGAGGAAGCAATTCTCTGTGTTGGTGTCGGATCGATGCTCTTGATGACATGGTTGCGGATGGGCGCATGCCCAGACCTGAGCGCATCAATGATTGCGCGATCTGGGAACTTCACCAACTGGATTGTCGAATCTCTGTAAAGATAGCGGGAAGGAGAATTGCGTTCTGACCACTCTGCCGGTTCCAAAAGCACATGCGCCATTCGGTTCCTGCGACTCAATCCAGGCGGAGGGATGAGGCCGCAAAGCAGTCTTTTGCGCGCCCACCGGTGGGCCAGGGTGGAGCCGTCGTAAACGCAGTTATTCGATGATCGCCGCCGCGGAGTCCTCAGGCTGTGCCGCGCCCGGCACCGGCGACCTAGTGGTCGTCGATCGCCCCGTAGCCGATGTCGATCTGAAGCTCGGCCAGTTTCGCGGTGAGCTTCATTGCTATTCCGCCGTGCCCACCGAGCTCGCACAGGAGGTTCTCTCAGGCGGTCACGGCTGCATTCGTTGTCGGATCTTCGACGATGTCGGACATGAGACACAGCGCCATCAGGGTGATCGCATTGTTCTGAAATGATTTTTTCATTTGGCACGACACCTGCAAAGCAGTCCGCAAAACGCGCTGCGGCACGGACAGAGGAGAAATCATGCCATGATCAAGCTCGCCGAACATGCGGTCGCAGCCGCGAAAACTGAGCTTTCCCGGGCCGACGGAAGACTTTGCGCCTGTTTTCCAGGCGACATCACTCTTCGGGTTAGCCGGACATGACCGTATTCGATTTCCGCCCAACGCTGAATGCTCCGTACGATGATCCCCATCTTTGGCTCGAAGATGTAGAAGGAGAACAGACACTTGCCTGGGCCGACAGCCAGTCTGCCAGGACCCTGAGGCACTTCGGTGGAACACAGTTCGATCGCGACCACGAGGCCCTGACAGCGATCTTCGACCGTCCTGACAAGGTTCCCGTGATCACGCGCCGCGGTCAGTACCTCTACAATTCTGGCAAGATGCCGGAAATCCGCACTACTATGGCGCCGGGACCACCCTTGCCGCCTATCCGCCGATCCTGCTCGCCACCACGAAGCGGGACGACCGCGTCCCACCCGGGTCACGCGCGTAAGACGGCCGCAAAGCTGCAGGCCTTTGGTTATCCCGCTTACTTCTAAGTGAGTACAGGTCGATGATTGCGAGCACGGCGCAAATAATTGGTGCGCGGTCCCACGCAAACTGCGCATGAGCGCTCCGCCAATCACGCAATTCGAACAAGACTTTTCGTAGTTCAGTGCATCATTTCTAAACAGCAAGGAGAGAATATCATGGCGAGAAACCAAATGCGCGCGGCACGGGGAGTAACAGCGGCCGTTTTCCTCATCGTGATGGGACAGCAGGCCGTCGCGGCGGACCTTGCGCAAGCCGCGAGCGTCCCGCAGGCGGGAGCCTCGGTCACGGAAGCGCCAAGCCCTTGGCAGATCCGCCTGCGTGCGTTGGGGGTCGTCACTGAGGATTCGGGCTACGTCAAAGCAGTGCCCGGCTCCGATCTTTCCTATTCGAACACGGTGACGCCGGAATTCGATATCTCCTATTTCTTCACGGACAACATCGCCGCCGAGCTCATACTCGGCACCACCTATGCAAACATCGGGGGCCAAGGAGCGATCGGCGGGCTGGGCAAGATCGGCAAGGTTTGGCTGCTGCCGCCTACGCTCACATTGCAGTATCATGTTACCAATTTCGGCGCTTTCAAGCCCTATGTTGGTGCCGGCGTGAACTACACGATATTCTATAACCAGGATGTCGGCAGCGCCGACGCTCTCAAGGTTAGGAACACGTTCGGCGCCGCGCTGCAGGTCGGGTTCGACTACATGGTGGATCAGCACTGGGGCGTCAACTTCGACGTGAAGAAGCTTTTCCTCAAGCCAGACTTCGACGTCACGGTCGACGGCGCGAAGCTGACGGGGAAGGCTGCGCTCGATCCGTGGTTGATAGGCGCAGGTGTCACCTACCGCTTCTGATACGCAACGCGAAGGCGGCCTGCTACAGCCGATCTGAAATGAAGGGCGCCTCGGGCGCCCTTTCCACGCCGGCCGCTGCACGGGCGAGTCGACCCGGATCATTGGGGGGTGGGGCCTTGTAACCCTTGGGCATCCACATTGAGTTTCTCAATCCGCTGGCGGAGGGCTTCGCGGAGGCCGTTTTGCGGGGGTATAATCAGCGATGTTACAGCCCAAATCGATCACGCCGATTGCCGACGAAGTCCCCTGGTCGGAGAGCCTTACGAGCTACGACAGGCAGCATTTCACGATCTATCTGCGTATTCTGGATGCCTGTGCCGACCATGCCGGCGAGGAGGAGATGGCCAATCGCATTCTCGGCATTGACCCGTCCACTGAACCGGTCCGCGCCAAAAAGGCTATCCGCAGCCATATCGACCGTGCTAATTGGATGGTGACGACCGGCTACAAGGAACTGTTCGCCGGCTGACGCACAGCGCGGATCTCATTCAAAGAAGGAAATTCAGATATTCGCCGTTCATGAGCGCACGGCCACGTGAGACGGCGCGGCGGATACGATCGCGCAGGTGATCTTGAGGATCGTTCCAGTCGGACCGGACGCGCGCTTGGCCGACCAGCGCTTCGGCGATTTCGCGATGTGATGCTCCGGCAAGCGCGCCATCGAGAGCGCGGAGGACGAAGTTCAATCGGGGCCCGCGTCTTTCCGGCGGAAACAAGCGCGCGGGCAGTTTACCGCAGGCACAAAGGGCATTGAGGCACTCCAGCGCTAACAGACGATGCTTCGAAAGTGCTGCCGGCCAGATCGCCTCGGTGCGCAGGTAAACAGGATGCAGGACATCCGCTCCCGAAACAGCAAGCTGGAGGCTGCGCTCCGCATCGCGAAGAAGAACCTCCTGGCTCTTGTCGGGCATCAGCAGGACTGCAGCACGACATGGCAATGCCGCCAGCTCGAACGACGATATAGTCGACGATGCAAATTGCCGTTCCGCGATGACAGGCAACACGCTTGGGCACCGGCGGGGACACCAAAACACAGGCGCATTGCGCCCGTAAGATTCAGCGAAACGAAACACCCCAGCGCGACAGGTTGCCGGCCGACGCGATCACCTCGACGGTGGTTCCATGCGGCAAACTGCTGGCCTGCCGGCGCGCAGCAAGCACATCATGCTGGAATACCGGATTGCGCCGCAAAAACTCCCAGGCCCAGCCACGCAGCGTCAGCTGAGCGGCATAGTCGTATGACCTATCATTCCACCAGTCGGGCAGATCGGCGTCCGTCGCAAGAGACGTGGACATGACTGTGCTCTCCTGCCGGGCGTCACATTCACGCCACCCGGCGAAGCACCGGCGCCCATAGCACCGGACTGTCGATACCGCTATTTTGTCGTACCGCATGGAGTGTCGCTTTCGACACTTCGAGGTAGCCCGCCAGTGCGCGTGTCGCGCCGATCGTGTGCGGGTTGCCGATCCGCTCGAGGGGCCAGCCGGCGCGACGAAGAATGCGCTCCATGCGCAAGTCGGTGACCGTGACGACGTGGCTGAGCCGGCGTGAGAGGCCGAACTCGATCATGCCGGCGAAGAGCTCGTATGTGCCGAGAGCGATACCGCCCGCTCCCTTTTGCGCAGATGAAGCTATGTCGAGCGCAAAACGGCTGCTTTCCCACACGCTCGGATCCTCAGGTGCAGCCCTTCCTTCCAACAACATGGGAAAGGTATCGCGAATCATGGTCGGGCCCGCTGAGGGCAGAAGGCGAACGCAACCCTCCACCCGGCCGTCGAAACCGCGCAACAACAGGTAGTGCGGTCTGAGCGCGTCAAAGGAATCGATTTCATAGCCGCCATTATCCTGCACGTCCCAGCCTAGGCGTTCCTTGAAGACGCGAAATCGAAGCCGATACATTGCATGCAGTCCGTCAGCAAAGTCGTCGTAGCACTCAGGCGCAATAAGCTGGATCATCATAGGCCTCCAATAGCGGGAAACATTTCCTCGCCATTGGAGACGATCCTTCGCGAAAGCGCAGCCTGTGCAGTTCCGGAGGTCAAGCCGACTTTGGAAGCGAAAAGCCTGAAGCCGCCAGACGCGTAATCGCCTGTCGGGTGGTTGTCACGCCAAGCTTCTTGCGGACGTTTGCCAGATGGAACTCAGCCGTATACCGCGAGATCTCCAGGATGTCCCCGGTATCTCGGGCGGACTTGCCACGCGCCGCCCACTGCAGGCACTCGTATTCACGCGGCGTCAACAACACACCGCCAACTGTTTGATCGCCCGATAGTCTGCAGCGGACGAACGTATGAAAACAGCTCGCGAAAAACGGAAGACCTTGCTCGTAGCGATCGGCCACGCGAAAGTATGCAGGATCGGGCTTGTCAGCGGCAAAGGTCATAGCCGCAAAATTGCCGCGACCATCAATGATCGGGATCGTCACGCCGCAGCGGATGCCGAACTGCGCTGCTTCCTCGAAAAACCTAAGCTGAGGCTCGGACAGATCAAAACCTTTTAGGTCAAATCCCCATCGAAATGGGGACTTTCCATAGCTTGCACGTAAAATGACCGGGTCGACGTTTTGATACCGGTTCTCAAGATAGCGCGCTCTCCAGAGCGCCGGATAATTGGAGATGAGCATGGGCCTGCCATCCGACCCCGGCGGCATGGAGAGGTAGGCAAAGGCGAGTAGATCGAGACTTGAGGCGACATCGGCCAGGGCTCCGCGAAAATCGCTCTCCTCGACACTCGCCGATAATTTTTCCAGGAATGTCTCGAAGACAATTCGCATGTCCTTCCTCATTGTCCTGACTCAATCTCTCTGCTGTGCGCCACCCGGCCTGTAGACCCCATCGTAAGCCGACCTCACAAACTGGCCGGGCTGACCGTCTTTACAAATGCCGCGACGGTTGCGCATATCATTAGCTCGCCAGCCGTAGCTACGCGGCGATCTCGGACGTTTTTATCTGAAATGCTACAGCACCCTCACAACACAAGAAGGTGCTGATGGAGCAGTTCGAGAGTGCGAAGCGCATTGGTGGAGAGCAGCGGCCGGGCTGAAATTGGGTCACCGAATCCAACAAAAAGACGCGCGGTGCGAGTGTTCGTCTTTGACAATTTCGACCGGTGATCGGCAACGCGGCCATTGTATTCCTATGCAGCTATAACCGACGTGATCAGGTCGGAAATCGTCAGGCGTGTTGGTAGCAGTGCTTTGGGCGATTTATGCCAGGTGGGTAGAAGCTGTTGCTCCCATTTGACAGACCGAGCGGCGATTCCGTCGAGTTCGTAGTTCGTCCAGCCTTTCTGAAGAACGGCTCTGACAAAACGACCACGCCGAAATGGCTGTTCGCTAATCCCTGATCGATCCGCCTGAGGCTGTTACCGATCCGAAGCTCAAATAACTCACACCAGACTGCGAGTCCATCATTCAGCGCCAGTGGACAGACGGCATCTTCCTTATCTTCGGAAACATGGGAGATGAACATTTCGTCTATTGGCGATTCCCGTCTGTGGATGTTCCCGGCGGCGTACTTTCCCTGACCAGGGACGAAACAGAACACAGAGATTCGCGCAATTCGGGTAGAGGCCCGGGCAATTTCCTGATGCTGGAACAAGTGCTGCCTTTAAGCCCCTGCATATCGACGGCTACATGCCAATGCACCGACTTGGGAACCTGCAGGCGGACTGGCTGCTTCGCAAGCCGGCCAATATACTGATGTCGTTCTCCGCGCCCGTAATTGCTGCAACTTGTCAAATCCAGCAACCTTAGATTGGCTCCCGACGTGAGCGTGATCTCGGCCATCTGACCGCGAGAAAACTGCCACAAATCGCAATGCGTAAAACTCATCTCCCCCTCATCCTGTGTCGGCCAGAATTTTGATTTAAGCTGTTACGATCTCCTCGCCTGCTTCAGAAGAGGGACTCGTGTAGGCTTCGATAGTCGCTTCTCTCTCATCCAGGAATTCAAAGAGAAATACCTTGGTCCGCAGTTGGCAGAACCAAGAGTGCAAAGACCACTCACCCGGTTTGCCGCACATGAGCATCATGACGGGCCTCTGATTTCGCGCCGTCGGGGTTTTTATGATCGTTTTCAGGCATACTCGATCCGTCCAGCTCAGGCGGTTCGAAACGGCATCGGGGTGGGTGTGCCAGTCCCCGAGATACGTGTCCAACCTCCCGGAACGCTCATAGTGCTTCGCAATCTCCGCCTGTTGCCAGCTTTGATCAGGGAGAAAGCTGCTTCGCTCGTGAGATGCTCGGGGCCCGGCCGGGATCATTGCTGTTATGACGGCAACGTTGCTTTCGGCCCAGTACCCCATGAAGGTCCCACCCGTTTCCCGATCATACCAGAGGTCGGCATCGATCTGCATGTCCTGCATGATCGCCCGAGGCACCCACACTATGGCTTGCATCCGCATTCCTTCATGGGAGGCAACCCATCCACCCGCCAAGACGGCGGCACCCGCTTGATGCCGTCATGCAATGTGAGGGTGTGAACCAAGGATTCCTTGAACTCGGCTGGCTGCGAGAGAATGTCCACGGTCAACCGGACAGCTTCCAGCGATAATTCATGAAGATCGAATGAAGCCCCAGTGAAGGTCAACTCGGCGCATCCAGCCGGCTGATTTAGCGCGGAGATTTCTCCTGACCCAGGAGCTTTCTCGATCAAACCTTTCGCGTAGGCAAATTCGCGGCAGGTTGGACAGCCGGATTTCGGCTGATAGGCCGCAACGACGCCCCCCTTCAAAGAGAGCGTCCCGAAAAGAGAGATCATCGGTTTGCCTGCGGACTTGCAGTGATCGGCCAGCAAACGTGAGATTCCGGAAGAGGCCGTTGCATCGATGACGATGTCCGCCTTCCCAAAAATCGGCGGTAGAACTGAATGGTCTCCTCCGTTCCCGTCGGCCGCCGTGGCTATGCCTACGGTCTGATGGATCGCCTCGACCTCGACGCTCCGGTATTCGGATTCCACGTGGTGCTTGACGGCGGTCGTCTTTCGCATTCCCCAGGCCGTCGCACCAAGCGGCCATCGGATCGAGTTTCCTGGTTCGACGATGTCATGGTCGATGACGGTGAGATGGGAACAGCCGTTGCGGGCAAGCTCGATCGCAACTGGGGCACCAATAGCTCCCATCCCGAAGACGGCAATCACCTTATCCTTCAAGATGCCGGCCGATGGAACTCGGGCGCCGATGTCTGTGGCCCCGGCGCGGAGCGTGGGAACTATGATCATGGAGGGGCTGGTCCCTCTCTGTCCTTGCTTCACAGCCCGGAACGACTTTGCTGGTCCGTAACGCAGTGGAAATAGCCAGGTGTCGCCGTCAACACGGTGGCTGAGTTCCGTCGATTGGACCGTGACGGACATCGAAATAGCGGGCGAGCCACTATTGATCACGTCGCCTCCAAAGGTAAGCTGGCCCTGCGCCTTCCGCCAACCCTCGGGCGATGGCGGCGCGAAACGACCTACGCGCCTCCACGGAAATATGCCCGTGACCTTCTTCAATTGAAGTCCGGGAGGAAGCGGAAATTTCCGGGCAGCTAGAACGGACCCGTCCTTCGCCTTGATTTCCTCGACCACACCCTGGAATCTAATTTTGTCGTCCATCTTTTGAAGGGAGTAAGACGCCCGCAACGTGCCCTCTGTTTCAGCTCCTACATTCCAGGCAGTGTCGATCAACATATAGCTGCCGTCGACATAGCCATCGAATGCCGGGGCGAAGGCGTTCCACCAGAATTCCATCGGTTCGCCCTGTGGATCCTCCATGCCCGTACCATTCAGAGCGTTGGCGAGTTGCTTCTCCAGAAGTTTCGCCAATGTCCACTCGATGGACCACAGTCCTGTGTCACGGCCCAACAGGCAAAGGTTGCCGTCGGTCGGTGAGCAATGCTTGTGCGGAAAAGTTTCCGGGTTTCCTCGAAGGGCGACTTGCGGGCGCACGAAGGGATAGCTGTCGGGGAAAACTGCGCGAAGCTGGCAGACTTCCCCGGATGCCAGCGGCCATTCGAACTCGATGCTGAGCACCCCCTGTTTCAGTTGGTCTTCGTCTATTCGCAGCGAGTCTCGGGCGAAGAATGCCAGGTCACGGAGTTCGAAATCCAGTCGTCCGACACAGGTATGCTCCCAGTGGGGGAGTATACCTGTTTTCAGATCGCCGTAGCCTATCCAGGTCATCCTACTGGACGATCCGGCAGCTGAGGTGGGTCCTTGGGGCCAGGCGGAACGCCGGGCGGACGACCCGGAACGCCATCTGGCGGGCCTGGGACCCAGTCGGGGGGGCCCGGCGGGGTGTGGCCTGGGTTGCCGGGGATTGGGGGCCGTGCCATGTCGATTCTCCTTTGTGATTGGTCGAAGATACAGATTTTCACATTGAGGCGTTCTCAGCTAAGCTGAGAACACGATTGCTTTATTTCCGTTGAGCATAATCCGCCGCTCCACATGCAGCTTGACGGCCCGTGCAAGGACCCGGCTTTCGATGTCGCGGCCCGTCGCAACGAAATCCTCCGCGCTCATTGCATGCGTTACGCGCTCAGCCTCCTGATCTATGATTGGACCTTCGTCGAGGTCGGGCGTCACGTAGTGCGCGGTAGCGCCGACAAGTTTCACTCCGCGCTCGTATGCCTGATGATAGGGCTTTGCGCCCTTGAATGAGGGCAGGAAGGAATGATGAATGTTGATCATCTTGCCGAATAGGCACGTTGACACGGCGTCAGACAGGACCTGCATGTATCGCGCCAGGATCACGAGGTCCGCGCCAGTTTCGCTTACGAGACCGAGCAGCTTTTGTTCCGGCTCGGTCTTGTTGTCCTTGCATACCGGCCAGTAATGATAGGCGACCCGCTCCCGCTCAGCGACCTCACGGCTGTCTTCGTGGTTAGATACGATCGCCACCACGTCAGCCTTCAGCCAACCGACCTTGATTTGATAAAGCAGATGAAGCATTGCATGGTCGAATTTCGATACCATTATGATGATCTTCGGCCTACGGCGCGCATCGACGGTGTGAAGACACAAGCCGAAGCGGTCGATTGCCGGTTTGAGCGCACGCTCGATTGAGGCGGTCGAAAGCGACTCGTCTCCTTCAACGGCCAGACGCATGAAGAAGCGATTGCTGGTGCGGTCCCAGAACTGGCTGCTCTCGGCAAGGTTGGCACCGAGCACAGCCAGTTCGGTTGCAACGGCCGCGACGATGCCGGGACGGTCATCGCAGGTTAAAGTTAGGATCTGGAGTTGAGACATTGTACCCTGGGTCAAATTCGATCTGGAGAGCTCGGGTAGGATAACGAAAACGTCGCCGACGAGGCGTAGTCGGCGACGACCTGGAAGATTGGAGCTTCCTCGTCCCTTGTTGATGGCGACAATGGCCTTCGAGTTCCTTTCATGCCGGCAAGGTGCTGGATGGCACCGGAGATGCCGACGGCGGTGTAGAGATTGGGCGCGACGACCTTCCGGTCTGGCCTACATGCCGGTCTCTGGGCGCGTAGGCGGCGTCGACCGCGCCGCGGGAAGCGCCGACGGCGGCACCGAGCCTGTCGGCGACGGGCGGGATGACTTCCTAGAATTTTCTCAGAGGAGCACAGCGCACGGCCACCGGAGATAACGATCTTGGGCGAGATCAACTCCGGACAGTCAGTTTCGAAGAGCTTGTTTTCGATGAAAATAGAGAGACCCGGGTCGGCTGCCGCCGAGATATTCTCGACGGCAGCCGCATTGCCTTGGGAGGCGCTTGGAAACGAAGTGGTGGGCACGGTGATCACCTTGTTGGTGTCGGTAGACTGCACCGTCTGGATGGCGTTGCCGGCATAGATCGGCCGCTTGAACGTGTCAGGCGAGACCACTTCGATGATCTCCGACGCCTGCGCGG
Source organism: Mesorhizobium sp. M1328 (assembly GCF_040318075.1). Lineage (NCBI taxonomy): Bacteria > Pseudomonadati > Pseudomonadota > Alphaproteobacteria > Hyphomicrobiales > Phyllobacteriaceae > Mesorhizobium > Mesorhizobium sp. M1328. The sequence goes on from NZ_JAMYLO010000021.1 coordinate 101,384, forward strand.
CATCGAGCAGGGCCGCCACGCGCGGCCCCACATTCTTGCCCGACGGGGTCGCCGGCGCGATGACAGCGCATAGGCGCCCGCAAGTGAAACGACGAGTGCCGCCGTCGGTTCGGCGAAACGCGGCAAGCTCGTCGGCCTTGGCGAGCAGCATCAAACCGCGCCCTCAGCCTTCAGCGCGCGATAGGTCGCATCGACTGATTTCGCAGTCGCATCGACGATGATGTCAATCTCTTTTCGGGTAATGATCAGAGGTGGGGCAAAGCCGAGAATATCGCCGTGCGGCATAGCTCGCCCGATGACACCATTCTCAAACAGAGCAGCGGCGGCGCGCACGCCGACCTGAAGTCCGGGCTCGAATGGCACCCGTTCTTTAGGATCCCGCATCAGTTCCACGGCGGATAGGATGCCGACGCCGCGAACCTCGCCGACAATGGGATGTCGCTCCAGTTCGGCTTTCATACGGGCTTGCCAATACTGTCCGACGTCCCGAACATGTTCCAGGATATTTCTTTCCTTAAGCAATTTAATGTTAGCAAGCGCGGCCGCCGCGCAAAGCGTGTGACCGGAATATGTCCAGCCATGGCCGAGTGGGCCGTGCTTCTCCGTTCCTTGTTCCAAGACCGACCAGACGCGGTCGCCGATAATTGACCCGGAGATGGGCAGGTAGGCGGAACTCAAACCCTTGGCGATGGTTACAAAATCCGGGCGCATGCCGTAGAGGTGGGAACCGAAGTTTTCACCGGTTCGCGCGAAGCCGCAGACCACTTCATCGGCGATCAGAAGGATATCGTACTTGTCGAGCACCCCTTGAATCGCGGTCCAGTAACCCTTTGGGGGTGGAACGATTCCCCCGGTCCCAAGTACCGGCTCTCCGATAAAGGCTGCAACTGTCTCGGGGCCTTCAGCGAGGATAAGGGCTTCAAGTTTGTTAGCACAGCGCCTGGAGAACGCTTCTTCGCTTTCGCCATCATGCGCCTGGCGGTAATGGTGGGGCGCCGTCGTATGGCGCACCAAATTCAGAGGCAGGTCGAAGAACTCGTGAAAGAAGGGAAGGCCTGTCAGGCTACCGGTGACCAGCCCGGACCCGTGATATCCGCGATGCCGCGAGATGATCTTCTTCTTTTCAGGGCGGCCGAGGATGTTATTGTAGTACCAGACCAGCTTGATATTGGTTTCGTTGGCGTCGGAACCGGAAAGGCCGAAATAGACCCTTCGCATGTTCTGCCCGAAATATTCGACCACGGCCTCTGCCAAGAGGGCAACCGGCGCCGTGCCTTGGCTGGCATAGACATGCGCGAACGGCAGCTCATGTGCTTGCTTGGCAATGGCGTCGGCTATCTCGGAGCAGCCATACCCCATATTGACGCAATAAAGCCCGCCGAAACCGTCAAGGCTCTTTCGGCCTTCCGTATCCCAGATGTAGACGCCTTCTGCGCCGGCCATAATCCGGTTTGGCGTTTCGCCGCGACTGTGCTTGGCTAAGTGCGTGGACGGATGGAAGACGAAGCTTCGATCCTTCTCCCGGAGTTGCTCGGTTCCCAGATTGCTCAAGCGCATCGTCCCTCTCCTCGCGATCGGCCGGCGGAGAACACTCGGCCAGCCGTCTCTTTAACAATCAGCATACCGGCAAACACCTCTTGAGTTTCACGGAAATTTACGTCTTTGGCCGACGAATTCGCGGAATCGGCACCAATCGCCGTGGAAACCAAGGCTTCGGGAGTTTACCGTTGTCGTAGCGCGGACAAGGGGATCGGTGAATTGGATTTCACTGGTTTTGTCACGACCAGGCTGTAGTATTGATCGATACCCAAGCCTGCCTGCAGCAGTCCCTCCATGAAATCCTGATACGCAGCCATAGAAGGAGTTGAAACGCGCATCAGATAATCGACCCGCCCCCCTATAGCCCAGCAGTCAAGGATTTCCGGGAGGTCTTGGATCGCAGTCTCGAAGTGCCGCTGGTCCTCGAGACGGTGTCGATCCAGAACCACCTCGACCATCACAAAAACAATGCCCCCGACGAGGGCTGGACTTAATCGCGCGTAGAACCCCTCAATGATCCCTGCGGCTTGAAGCATACGAAGCCGCTCCGAACAGGCCGAAGCCGAAAGGTGAACACGTTTTGCGAGCTCGCTTTTCGAAATCCGACCGTCTGACTGAATCTCTGAGAGAATCCGGACGTCCCAAGCGTCTAGTCGCATAGGGTCGGGTTTCGACTTCATGACCTTTGCTCTCAAGCCGTGGTCGACAGCGCAATCAGTGCCAACCAACTATCATTAATTCAAGTGATCGAATGTAGTGGACGGCATCCATTCTCGGCCCGCAATGTGCCAGAGTGGGGTTGTCGAAAATCAGGTGAGGGAGTTCGAAGCATGGAATGGCTGTGGAACCGGTTGGCTGTCGCCCCGCCGCCTACCGGGGCGGTGACGCAGTTGGAGAGATATAGTCGCCCTTCGGCGGAGACCTCGTCGTAAATAGATAGCGCATTTTTTTTGGATCTCCGCTGCTTTACCTGATTGGCACCCTCGACAGCACCCGAGCATCGATCGCGCGGACGGCATGGTCGATGCAGTGTTTACATCGGCGCATTTCGAGATGAATTGAGGGCCTTTCTTCTTTGGCTCGCCGAGGAGCCTAGGCGCCCGTGTTGCCGCTACGGCCCAGAGTCCGGGCGCCCAGCCCGATTTCGCGACATGGAGTATGGCCGGGTCGCCCGGCCGGGAAGACTCAAACGCCGATACTGCGTGCGATGCTGTCGGCCGCCATGCGCTTACGCCACTCAAGAGGCCCGGAATTGTGAATGGAGTTTCCCTCAACATCGACGGCCATGATGACCGGCATATCTTGTACCTCGAATTCATAGATCGCTTCCATGCCAAGGTCTTCAAAGGCAACGATCCGCGCCGCCTTGATCGATTTTGAAATCAGGTACGCAGCGCCACCCACCGCGATGAGATAGGGTGTCTTGTGTCTGACAATCGACTCGATGGCCGCCGGTCCCCTCTCCGCCTTACCTAGCATCGCGAAGAGCCCGGTCTCGGCGAGGATCTTTTCACCAAAAACGTCCATCCGGCTGGCGGTTGTTGGACCAGCAGGCCCGAGGACCTCATCCCTCACCGCGTGGACTGGTCCGACGTAGTAGATCACGCGCCCCCGCAGATCGACCGGGAGCGGCTTGCCGGCATCGATCAGGTCGACCATTCGCTGGTGGGCGGCGTCACGGCCCGTCAACATTTTTCCGGACAAAAGAAGGGTTTCCCCGCAGCGCCACGATGCCGTCTCTTCCTTCGTGAGCCCATCGAGATTGACCCGACGGACGCCGCTTGTATGCAAGTCCTCATGACCGATCGGGGGCCATTCGGAAAGATCGGGCGGTTGGAGCTGTACCGGTCCTGTGCCGTCCAAGGTAAACTTCAAGTGCCGGTTAGCGGCGCATTGCGGGATAAGTGCCACAGGCTTGGACGCCACATGTGTAGGATAGGTCGCAACCTTGACGTCAACCACTGTCGTCAGACCACCAAGGCCCTGGGCGCCAATGCCCAGCGCGTTAATTCGCTCATAAAGCTCGATCCGCAGTTCCTCCTCCGCGTTTGAAGACCCCCTGGAAAGCAGTTCAGACATGTCAATCGGCTCGTTCATGGCTTCCTTGGCCAGCAGCATCGCCTTTTCAGCGCTACCACCGATGCCGACGGAGATCAGGCCGGGTGGGCACCATCCGCTGCCAAGGGTCGAAATGGTGTCGACCACCCAGTCGGCAACGGACGCGCTGGGGTTTAGGGTGGTGAAACGCGCCTTGTTTTCCGACCCGCCGCCTTTTGCAGCGATGGTGATCTCAATCTGGTTACCGGGCACGAGCTCGATGTGAATGACCGCCGGCGTGTTGTCGCGGGTGTTGACCCGTCCGGCGAGCGGATCGGCAACGATCGATGCCCGAAGGGGGTTGTCCGGGTCGAGATATGCCCGACGGACGCCCTCATTCACGAGGTCAGCGAAACTGGCCGTTGATTTGATGCGGGCGTCCATGCCGACCTTTGCGAAGACTACCACGAGGCCGGTGTCCTGACAGATCGGCCGCCGCCCGAAGGCGGCCATGCGAGAGTTCAGCAGAATCTGCCCGATGGCGTTCTTTGCCGCCGGGCTCTGTTCGCGCGCGTATGCCTGCGAAAGGTACCGGATATAGTCGGGGGGATGGTAGTACGAGATGTACTGAAGGGCATCGGCGACGCTCTTTGTGATATCCTTGCCGGCAATGGTCCGTGTTTTTTTATTCACGAAATCTCATCCGAATGACCCGAACCCGTTGACCAGCTTTAGGTTCTGGAAGCTCCGCAAACCCTGTTCGCCGCCCTCATATCCATAGCCGCTCTGTTTAACGCCTCCATACGGTGCATCTGCGGAAACCCCTTTCAGGTAATTTACACTGAGGGCGCCTGCCGAAAGACCGCGTATCAGCGCCTGTTTCGCATCGTCGGCGGCGGTGAAGAAGTAGGCGGCAAGGCCATACTCGGTGGCGTTGGCTTCTTCGATCGCCTCCTCGATCGTGTCGAACGGCGCCACGGTGAGGATCGGCCCGAACGGCTCGTCATGAAGAACTTTCGCATCCTTTGGCACCCCTGTCAGGATGGTCGGTGGCCAGTAAAAACCCGGCTGGTCGAGGCGGGTGCCGCCGGTTTCGATGCGGGCGCCGCGATCGACCGCATCCTTGACCAGACGCTGCATGGCCTCGATTTGCCGCGCGTTTGCCATCGGTCCCATCTCCGTCGCCGGATCGTCCGGTGGGCCGATCTTGATTTCGCGGGCGACTGCGGTCATCCGGGACAGAAACTCTTCATAGAGAGGCCGCGCGACGAGGATTCTGCTGGGCGCGTTGCAGCTCTGGCCCGCGCACTCGAACTTGTATTCCGAAATTGCCGGTACGGCGTTTGCCAGGTGGGCATCCTCGCATACAACGACCGGGGAGTGCCCACCGAGTTCAAGAATGCACCGCTGCAAGTTATTCGCGGCAAGCTTGGCGAGCTGTTTTCCAACCTCGGTAGAGCCCGTGAAAGTCAAGATCTTCACGATCGGCGAACTGAGTAGATGCCGGGATATTTGCACCGGAACGCCGAAGACGAGATTGACCACGCCGTCCGGGATGCCCGCTTGTCGCAAGGCTTCGACGAAATGGACAGCCGCGCTTGGTGTCTCTTCAGCCCCTTTTAGGATCACCGGGCAGCCTGCCGCCAAAGCAGGGGCGAGTTTGCGGGCAATGAGAACGGCCGGGTAGTTCCAAGGCGTAAAGGCAGCAACGACTCCAAGGGGCTCCGGGACGATCATCCGGTTCGGGCCCATCCGAATAGGGGCCGACAGCTCTTCGGCGTGGGTGCCGTTCCACTCCAGTGTTTCGACAGCGCGCGCGTACTCACCTGTCGCTTCGGCAATCGTCTTTCCCTGTTCGGCCGACAGGTCCCTGGCTGCGGCTCCACGCTTCGCTGCCAAGATCCTAGCGGCCGCTACCAGGATCTCGCCACGTTCTTTTGCAGGCCGTGAAGACCAAGCCTTGCGGCTGCGTTCTGCCGAAGCAAGGGCCTCATCCAGGTCCGGCGCTGAAGCCGCGGCCACCGAGCCAAATACCTTCTCTGTCGCCGGATTGATTACCGGCAGACTGGTTTCGTCACCACCGTCTCGCCACCTGCCGTTGATGAAAAGCTGATAGCTCGTGGCGTTGGACATCGCATGCTCCGCTTGACTGAATTCTTGCCAATGCGAGACCAGCCGATATGCCGATCCGGGCCATGGGCTCGCTTCTCTGCAGTTTCATCGCGATGGTCGCGCCCGGTCAAATATGGAATATCGACCAAAACCATCTGGAATCCAGATTGATATCGCTCAAGCAGCCGCTGAGGAGCGATAGCACTGAAACTGCCTAAGTCCGGTCGGGAGCCGTGGCTGACCAGTGCCTGCCCTCGATCAATGTATTCACGACCTTGGGGATTAGCTTGCGGACCGCAGAAACGGCGGGAGAGCGCTCATCTTTCGGGTTGACGGCGAGCACAACGGAACGGGTGATCACTGGATCAACGATCTTGACCGTTCGGACTTGGCCTTGAGACGCCTCTTTCTGAATGGCTGACGGGGTAAGAATAGAATAAGCCTTTCCTTCCATGACCATGTTGATGATCGTAGAAAGGGAGTCGACTTCGAATCTGACGTCAAGCGCACAACCGTGTTGCGCAACGACATCAGCCACCGAACGCCTGACATTGTTGTTGCGCATTGGAACCGCCAGCGGAAACGCGTGCAGGTCGGCGAGCGGAATCGACTCTTCGAAAGGCGGTTCACCCGGCGGCACCACCAGGCAAAACTCTTCGCGGGCCAGCACCGTCATTTGCCCCACGCTCTCGGCAGTGCGGTACAGGACCGCCAGATTGAAGCGGCCAGCAGCCATCCACTCCTCCAGCGGTCCCGTCATGCCCTCGATCATCTTAAGCGAGATCCTCGGCAATTCGTTTCTTACCGATTCAATCAGGGGACCACTAAGGACGCGAGCGGCTCCGGACGGAATGCCAATGGTCACCTCTCCGGAAGGAGCGGCCACCGAGTTGGTCAGTTCCGCCTCAGTGAGCTGAATTTCCTTCAGAATGATCCGCGCGCGCTCAAGCAGCTTGTCTCCGGACGCCGTGACGCTGACACCGGTCCTGTCGCGAACGAGCAGCTGGGTGCCGAATCCTTCCTCGAGTTGACGCACATGCAGGCTTAGAGCGCTTTGAGCAACGTTGAGCGTCGCCGCTGCCTTCGTGAAACTGCCGGCTTCGACGACGCCGACAAAGTATCTTAACTGCCTGATGTCCACGATGAACAAATCCAAACCGGGCAATCCCCAGTGCCTTCTTATCTATCTCGAAATGAGATGGCAGGCAAGCAACATTCGGGCCATGCTCGAAAACCAGCGTCCGGCTGCTGATAAAGGCAGGTCAGTTATTGCTGGCGAGAGCCAGGATCTCGTGGGCGCGCCGCACCACCGGGGGATCAATCATCTTACCATTCAACGAGAATGCAGACTGGCCACGCGTGGCGGCATCGTCTTCCGCCGCGATGACGCGTCGGGCCCACTCGAGTTCCTGTGCGCTTGGCGAGAAAGCCTCATTGAATATGGCAACTTGTTTCGGATGGATCGCCAAGGCTCCGGCAAAGCCAAGCCGCCGCGCATGCGCCGCGGTTTCACGAAGGTTATCAGGGTCGGAGAACTCGCCGATGCTCCCTACGAAGCCCAGCGGGAGCAACCCGGCCGCACGCGCGGCAAACAGAACAGAAAGGTTCGGCACCAACAGAAGGTCGAACTCCGGAGAGCCGCCAACAGCGGCACTGAAGTCTTCAGGACCAAGCGCCATTGCGACCATCCTTGGATGCGCCGACGCAATGGCCGCGAGCCTTTGCAAGGCGCCCGGAGTCTCGATCTGGGCAAGGAACCGGATGCGTCCCAGCGGAAGATTTCTTTCCCGTTCAAGTTCCGAAACCGCAGTCGCGATCTCTAATACCCACTCGGCCGAATCCGTCTTCGGAAGAACCAGCGCGTCAACACCTGACATCACCGCTGCATCGAGGTCGGCCGCCAAAGCGCGCAAACCATGATTCACGCGGACCAAAACAGATGCGCCCTTGCGCGCCACCTTTGCCACGGATTCAGGAAGCTGCCGCCGTGCCTCGCCCTTCTGATCCTGGGGAACGGAATCCTCCAGGTCGAGAATGACGCCATCTGCACCCCGCTCATGGGCCGTCTCCACAAAGCGCGGAACGTGAGCGGGAACGAAGAGTAGGGATCTCCAGAGGGGTACAGACGTCGCGCTTTCAACGGCCGAAATTGTGTCCTTGATCATGGAGTACTCTGCGGCCGATTTTGGCGAGGGCGATGCCAGTGAGTTTTCTGGGTGGCCGGCGTGCCCAGATGATGCGAGGTACCAGGCTCTTTGGAAATCGCGAGTGCACTCACCTTAACCAGACGCGCGCTCACGCTGAGGCGGCTCTTTCGCGCAAATGCCGCAGAACCTCCTCGCGGACAGTCTCCGTATGAGCGCCAAGAGCGGGAACTGGGCGAAGCGAGGGGTGCTCGGAGTTGAAGACCGCAGCCGGCGCTATCGTCTCGACGGTTCCTTCGGGAGTGCCAACCTGCACCCTGCGAATGTGTGGATGTGTTGAAACATCCGCCACTTCGTTCAGTCGGCCATATGCCAAGCCCGCCGCCTCGAGCTCGCGCATTGCTTCGTGGCAGGATAGTTCAGAAAAACGCAGTTCAATGATCTCATCAAGTTGCGCCCGGTGACCGAGACGCTCCATGTTGTCGGCAAAACCAGGTGCGCGTGTAAGCCCCGGCTGCTTCAGGAACTTCTCGCAGAAATTCACCCATTCACGGTCATTCTGAACCGAAAAGATGACCTCTTTGCCGTCGGCACAACGATAGGCGCCATATGGCGCTAGCGAGGGGTGTTTCACGCCGGCGCGTACCGTGTGATACCCGCTGTAGTCGTTTTGCAGAACCGGCACGTTCATCCAGTCGGCGACGGCATCGAACAGTGACACCTGGATGCTTGTCCCTTCGCCGGTGACCTCGCGGTGATACAGCGCCTGAAGAATGGCGCTATGCGCTGTCATGCCCGCTGAGATGTCGCAAACCGAGACCCCTACACGCGCGAGCCCTTGTTGGTTGCCGGTGATCGCGCATAGACCGGTTTCAGCCTGGACGATGAGATCATAAGCCTTCAAATGGGAATACGGCCCTGCATCCCCGAAGCCAGAGATGTCGCAGGTGATCAGCCGCGGATATCGTCGACGGAGATCAGCAGACGCGAAACCCAGTTTTTCGATACTGCCCGGCTTCAGATTCTGGATGAAGACGTCAGCACTGGCGATGAGCGGTTCTAGGACGGCCCGGTCAGCCTCCGACCTCAGGTCCAGACACACCGATTCCTTACCCCGGTTGAGCCAGACGAAGTAAGCGCTCTGTCCCCGCACCAGTTTATCGTAGTGTCGCGCAAAGTCCCCTTCGGGCCTTTCGATCTTGATCACCCGGGCGCCGGCGTCCGCAAGGCGAGAGGACGCATAAGGCGCGGCCACGGCCTGCTCCACGGCTACGACAGTGATCCTCTCAAGAGAGTTCTGCATGCGACACCGTGCTTTTCATCCAATGTTTTCGTTTTGAGTCCGACGACGGTTCAGCATCGCCAGCAACCGGTTTTGTTCGTTCCCAACAATTGAGAATGCCTCGTCGACACCCATTCCGGGCTTCGCAAGCATCATGTCGGCCTGGGTTGCCACCGATACGTGGACAGAGGCTTGGGCGGAGAGATCAGTCTCGGTACAGCTTCCCCCGACATACGCCCCTACCCTATTCTCTTTGCAGATGAGAACGGCCCGCGCTGTGTCGGCAATTGAGCCGACATCCGGGGTCTTGATTTGAACGAGATGCGCAGCCTTCGCTTCGGCAAAGAGCCGGATATCCTCAAGCGTATTGCATCTCTCATCCACGACAATGCGCGCGCTGGAACTCCGGTCATCCAAAATCGAGACAATTTGGGCATAGTTCTCAATTTGAGCTTGCGTCGAACCAAAGTCCGCTGGGGATTCGATGTTGAGCGTGAAATCCGGGACCGTATCTGCAATCTTGCAGATAAAGTCCGCGATGCTTTGCGGCTCCAGGCCCATTTCCTGGCCGATCCAGCCATACACATCGAAATGTAGCACCGGATGATACCCCGGGCCGCCGATTTGGTGGGTACGCGTTGCAACCCACTTCACGAACTCCATGAAGGTATGGCCGTCGACGCCGAATTTCTGCCGCGAGTTGATCAGGCCGTGGGGAAGCACATCCACCGCCTTTAAGATCATTTTGTCTACGTTGATTTCCCGAGCATCACCGCTCTGGCAGTAGATCGGGACCCTACGCGTCGGCAACGGTAGGTTAAATTCACAGCATATGATCTCCGCCATCGTCTTACGTTGAAGATGGGCCGCCGCGCGTAGGAGCGCCTGGCTGAGGCCATACTCAATCGCGAGGGGTAGCCGCTCTTGTTCGAATGGTTCGAAAACCTTCGCGCAGGCATGAAGGTAAAAAGACGCATCGACATCAAGAAGCCGTGGCGCCACGACGCGCGACGTCAAATCCGAGATTTGAGCAGTTTCAAACAAAGGATCGCGTCCGCCGGTCCCAGAGTACTGGACGTTCATCATGTCGCCCCAAACAACGGTGCCGTCGGTAAGTACGAGCCCGACGCTGAGCGAAGATGCTGGCATGCGAATCGAATTGAACCCAGGTGTTGTCGGTTCGCCGACATAGATGAAGCCGTCCTGGGTCGCGCCCGACCTAATGGCAGCTTGATCGTCATAGAAGAATGCGCCATTGCCAGGCGCAAGGAGGACGTCTTTGATCTGCAATTCGGTCACTCGATTCATCCTGACGGGATTAAATTCGTTCCGCTACTGGCACGCGAGGCGCTAGCTGCACCTGATTCTTAGATCTTCAGCGGCCGCGCAACGAGCGCTACCACTTTGTTGGCGTCGACATGCGCCCCCGATGCTATGGCCAAGACGATGGACGTTCCAGGCGCGCGGATACCAATGGACTCAGCGGACAGCGAATCCATCGGATGCAGGATGCCTATGAGATCTCCCTGCTTCACTTCATCCAGCACCGAGCAGCGAGGTTCGAAGATGCCCGGCGCAGGCGATTTCAACTCATCGGAGGGATGCGTTTCGAGTGTTTGGCCGGAGCTCTGATGTCGCAACGTTGGATACTCGGCTTTGCCCTCGACCAGCCGGAGCGCCATGAGCGCGTTGCGTACTCCAGCCTCGTAGATCGCGAGATTGTCCGCGCCGACCGTGCCCCCGCCGAATTCAGCGCAAACAAATACCTTGCCCTGGTTTTGGGCCGTGATATCAAACATTCCAGCCGTGTCGTTGTGTTGCCAGACCAATGTCAAGGGCAATTTGAACGCTTCCGCCATTCTCACCGTCCTGGCCATGAGATCGGGATCGGCAATGGGGTGCGTTGTGGCCGCCGGTGGAAAATCCCACGTTGGTCCGAAGCTGTGCAGATCAAATACGGTGTCGGCCATCGGCAACAATACGCGCGAAACCGCATCCGCGATTCGTTCGGTCACTGACCCGTCGGCGCGGCCCGGAAAGACGCGATTGAGATTCAACCCGTCGAGCGGAGTATTGCGGCTCCAGGCCTGCACGGCCAATGGATTGAGCACCGGTATGACGATGACCCTTCCACAGGTTTGCGCTTCTGGCAGCCACTTAATAAGCCGTCGCGCGACAATTGGCCCCTCCAATTCGTTGCCATGATTTCCGCCGGTGACAAGAAGGCGCGGTCCCTCTCCTTTATTGAGACTGAAGACCGGGAGCAAAAGCTCTCCCCGGTCGGCACCTCCCGGGACAACAAGACGCCCCCTGCTCACGCCGGGCGTATCGAGATCAAACGTAAGATGTGGTGCTTGGCTCATTGTTCAACCTATTGCGAGTATTCAGGCGACCTGGCGCCGGTTTACGATAGCTGATGCGCGTTTGCATTCTCCTGCTCTGGCAGTATGCGCCGCGCGGTGTTCAATTCGCCAATATAATGTCCCGGAGGGTGCCATCGCGTTTTTAGATGGCCGCCGCCTGGGGCTTGGTGGAACTACCGCTGCTCGATGTTCACGAGGAAATAGGGGGCCGTGACGAATAGCTGGCTCCCCCCTACACCCCAGGACCGCCAGCGTGCTTGCTCGCCACACGGGCCAGCCCTCAGGGATCTTGTCAAGCTTGTGCAGATACTGGAACGTTTCATCACCGATCGAGGGCTAAGAAGCATATTGCCCGCTACCGCGCTTTATCCTGGCGGACATTATCAGAGGCCAGATGCGCTGCCCGTTGCCCCAAGACGCCGAGCTTATGCGAGGGCCGAGGCCGTCTCGTCGGCGATGACTATGCGAGGCTTGAGGGGCCGCTTCGACGCAATGTGCCGAACCGCTGGCGCGGGCCACCGACAGTGCGGGCTGGACTTTGCGGCCGACGAGGGCCTTGGTCATGCCGCCCAATAGGGCCGGCATGCGGAGCTTAGGGCCATCTCGGCGCTAGATGACCCAGATATAGATACTGCATTTGACGCAAGCCAGCAGGTGATCAATCTTGGACTGGAATGAAATTACAAAATGGTGGCAGCTTGCGCCTGCACATCTTCCGCGCAGGCGAGTTTATACGAACCGTCACACGGGAGGCGACGCTCCGAAATATGAGCAGAGCGGTGCGCGCAGATACAGATCCAATTTCGCCAGCGACGTTTGCCCCGCTCAGAAACCCGACCTTTCGTTCGATCTGGCTCGCCACACAGGTTTCCAGCCTCGGCTGGTTGATGCAGACTGTTGCCATTAGCTGGTTGATGGCGACGATCTCGACTTCCGATCTGATGGTTGCGCTGGTCCAGGCTTCGTCGAACCTGCCCGCTTTCATCTTGTCCGTCTTCGCCGGGGTTCTCGCCGACAATTACAGTCGGCGCCGGGTTATGTTCGCCGGCCGCTGCCTTATGGTGACAGCCTCCGCGATGCTCACTGCGTCCGTGGCGCTGGGCTTTGTCAGTCCGTGGATGATCCTCGGCTTCAGCTTCTTGATCGCATGCGGCGGCGCTCTCAACGATCCCGCCTGGCAGGCTTCGGTTGGCGATATGGTGCACCGACGCGAGGTTCCCGCTGCCGTCACCTTGCTCTCCGTCGGCTTCAACACTGTGCGAACCGTGGGCCCGGCGCTCGGCGGCATCGTGGTGGCCTCGTTCGGGCTTTTGACGGCTTTCGCCGTAACCACACTCACCTACCTTGTCCCTATGGTCACCATATGGCGCTGCAAGTGGAAGGTTCGCTCCTCACCTCTCCCGCGTGAGTCGGTGAGGACGGCGATCTACGATGGATTGCGCTTCACGGCGATGTCATCGGAAATCAAGGCGGCGATCGCGCGCGGGACCCTCTTTGGCCTGGCGGGCATCGCCATACTCGCACTACTGCCGCTGATTGTCCGCGATCAGCTGGGAGGAGGACCGCTGGCTTATGGCACGCTCATGGCTGGCTTCGGCACAGGCGCTGTCCTCGCCGGCGTCTCCAACAGCGTGTTCAGACGGAGCTTGTCTCAAGAACGACTGATGATGCTCGCGTGCCTCGCCTGCGCGGCATGCTCCCTCTCCCTGGCACTGACCTCTTCGATCGTCGTGGCCGCAATTGCGCTGGCCTTGGGCGGCGCGGGTTGGGTCACCGCTTGGTCCGGGGTTGGCGTGAGTGTGCAGCTGGCGAGCCCGCGCTGGGTCGTGGGGCGCACCATTTCGATCTATTATGCATTGATAAATGGCGGCATCGCGGCCGGCAGCTGGGTGTGGGGCACGGTGGCGCAGAACCATTCCCTGACCTTGGCGCTGGAGGGCTCCGCAGGTGCTCTGCTGCTGGTTGCTGCAGCCGGTGTCCTGTTTCCTCTTCGCGAGCGCCGTGAGTCCGAGCCCGATCCGTTGGAGGAATTCGACGCCCCAGCTGTCGCTCTCAATTTGAAGCCGAGAAGCGGTCCGATCGTGGTCAAGGTCGAATATCTGATAGCCGAGAGAAATCTCGAGGCCTTCCTCGACGTCATGCGACAGCGGCGTCATGTACACAGCCGCGTCGGTGCTCGGCACTGGACTCTGCAGCGCAACCTTCAGAAGCCTATGCAATGGACAGAGACATTCCGTACGCCGACTTGGACGGACTACCTTCGGTTAAACCATCGTCTCACGGAAGCAGACAAGGAGCTGGACGAACGGGTCCTCCAAATGCACAAAGGAGAGCTTCCACCTCAAATGACTCTTTTGATCGAGCGACCGACAGTCGCTCGAAAACCCGAGCAGTCCGCCCCTTATTTTCCCCACCGTTGACTTCTTCACGGGTGTACTCCCGTACTAGCGCTTGCACCAGATGACGACCGATCACGCTATGCTTTGCAGAGAGTGGTGATGGCGGCGCCCAAAGAGCCGAGCAAGGCAACAGCTCCCCGGACGCTGCAGGATTCGGGGGTCTTGGGACCAGCGACGGCGGCGACAGGATTGCCGCTCAGGGTTCCGATCTGCGGAGCGTGTTCGATGTTACGGGCTGACGGGATGGAGAGGAGCGAGTCTTGTGATCAGAACGAGCTGGCCGCTTCATGAGCATTTTTGCAAGCAGCGTGTCATGGCCGTTGCGGCATCCAATCCATCTCGCTTCCAGATGATAGTAATAGACAGACTGAATTTGACTTTGAGCCTCCCGTGGCCGCGGAGTGCGGCTAGAGGACAAACCATGAGGGTTCAGACAGCAACAGGGCCAATCCTGGTCAGGAGCCTAGGTCGCACACTGATGCACGAGCATCTATTCATCGCGTTTCCAGGCGCCTGGTTCGATCCGTTCCTGAAATTCGACCGCGCGGCATTGATCGAGGAGGCGGTTGGGCGGCTGGTGGAACTGCGCACGGAGCACGGCGTGTGCGCCTTCGTCGACCCCTGTCCGATCGAGCTCGGCCGCGACGTCCTCCTAATGAAGGAGGTCTCTGAAAAATCCGGCGTGCACATCGTCTGCACCACCGGATTCTACCACGAGGGACTGGGGCTACCTTCCTACTGGCGCGCTCGTAACCTCGATGAGATCGCAGAGCTTTACGTCCGCGAGATCACCCAGGGCATTGGCGATACCGGTGTGAGGGCCGGGGCCATCAATCTCGACGGGCGCACCCATTGTCACCCAGCAGGAGAAGAATTCCTCGCCGCTGCCTGCATCGGCCAGAAAGCGACGGGAGTACCGATCATAACGCACACTACACAAGGTTGCGCGGGGCCAGAACAGCAGCTGCTTTTGGCGGCCGGCGGCGTTGCTGCCGATCGCTGCCTGACTGGCCATTGCTGTGCCAACCCCGATCACGCTTACCATCGGCGCGTCGTGGACGGCGGCTCCCATATCGGGTTCGACCAAATTGGGTATGCCCATTTCCAGCAGGACGATGTCCGCGCCGAAAACGTAGCAAAGCTCATGCGTGGTGGGTTTCGTGCGCAGATCATCATGAGTATGGACCACGCCTGCGGCTCCCTGGGCAGGCCGACGACGCACCAACTAACACCCGAAAGTGAAGATCGAACAGTTAAAGTCACAGGGAGTCTGGCACCCGCATACCTACATGTTCACTGACTTCATCCCGATGCTACACGCCCGGGGTGTCGGCCAAGCAGACGTCGAGTCTATTCTGGAGGGTTCTTTGCGGGTGAGCTTTTGCCGGAAAGGTCGGCGAACTAGCTAGTCTAGAAAGATTTGTCAAATGATAAACGAAAGCTGCGCTTTCGAAGCCAAGGATACCATTGAGGCCCTCGCGAAGGCTCGCGCCGAGGGCCTAATTCAATCTACCCACCTGGTTGCTCGTTCCCTTGCTCGCGCAGCGTCGCTGCGCGAGAAGGGGAGTGTGGCGTTCACACGGCTGTGGGCCGAGGACGCACTGGCAGCTGCAGAGCGAGAAGACAGGTTAGTTGCCGCCGGAACGCCTTCGTCCTCCCCGCTCGCGGGCCTTCCAATTGCTGTCAAGGACAATTGCGACGTGCGAGGAGACGTAACCCAAGCGGGCTCAGCAGCACTTGCGACCGCTTTGCCCGCCTCCCGAGACGCGGATTGTGTCGCGAGGCTACGCGCGGCGGGAGCAGTCATCATCGGCAAAACCAACATGTCGGAGTTCGCGTTCGCCAATACCGGTGAGAACCGTACGTTCGGTACGCCGCGCAATCCCCTGGATCCCAGCCGGCTTGTCGGCGGTTCTTCCTCAGGTGCGGCCACGAGCGTAGCGGACGGTTCGGTAATCGCGGCGCTGGGAACCGATACTGGCGGATCGATTAGAGGACCAGCAGC
>NZ_JAMYLO010000022.1:0-112667 GCF_040318075.1 Mesorhizobium sp. M1328
ATCATGCGGCGACCGATGTTGACCGCGAAGACAACCGTGTACCCGGCCAACGCATCTCCGAGCGCGAAGATACTTGACGTCCCCACCGCGATTAGACAACCTCCATCACGTTGGAAAGCGTGTTGACGTCGGCGCCGACGTGTTCCCAGATCTCCGTTCGCGTCGTGGCGGGAAGCACGGCCTGGACGTATACACCCTTCGGCGCGAGCTCGAGGCTGAGTCCCTGCGACAGAAACAGCACGAAGGCTTTGGTTGCGCCGTAGACCGTCATGCCGAACTCCGGCGCCAGGCCGACCACGGAGCCGATGTTGACGATCGCGCCTTCGCCCGCCGCCGCAAGGCGCGGGGCGATGGCACTGGCAAGCCGCAG
This sequence comes from Mesorhizobium sp. M1328, assembly GCF_040318075.1. Classification (NCBI taxonomy): domain Bacteria; kingdom Pseudomonadati; phylum Pseudomonadota; class Alphaproteobacteria; order Hyphomicrobiales; family Phyllobacteriaceae; genus Mesorhizobium; species Mesorhizobium sp. M1328. The sequence continues at coordinate 371 of NZ_JAMYLO010000022.1, forward strand.
AAGGGCGGTCGTGTTGAGCGCTACGAGCCGTGTAACGTCATCCGTGCTCTGCTCGATGAAGCTTCCGCCGATGGCCGTTCCGGCATTGTTGACGAGGATCCCGATGCGGGCGTCGTCGCGCAGCCTCGTCTCCACCGTTGCAAGATCGGTGGGCTGCGTGAGATCAGCCTGGACGATGTCGATCGCCACGCCGGTCTCCTGACGCAGGCGCGCCGACAGCGCCTCCATTCGTGCCGTGTCGCGGGCAACCAGCACGAGGTCGTGGCCGCGGCGCGCAAAGCGATCGGCATAGGAAGCTCCGATGCCGGTGGAGGCGCCGGTGATGAGGACTGACGGAATGGCGGTCATGGGATTGCTCTTTTCTCTGCAGGAACTTATAATCATGACGGTCATCATGATTGCAGATAAATATGATGACCATCATGTAAATGTCAACGGAGCCGGCGGAGAATTTTTAAATGAAGGTCAGCCGAGAGCAGATGGCGGAGAACCGTCGCCGGATTTTGGAGGTTGCCAGCCGGCTGTTTCGCGACAAGGGGTTCGATGCGGTCAGCGTGGCGGAGGTGATGAAGGCCGCCGGGCTGACCCATGGCGGTTTCTATGGTCACTTCAACTCGAAAGACGACCTGATTGCGCAGACCCTTGCCCATGTCCTCGCCGCGGACACAGGCGGAGGGCGCGGTCTTCGCGCTTATGTGGATGACTATCTTTCACCCCGGCATCGCGACAACTGCGCCGGTGGTTGCCCGACGGCGGGCCTTGCCGCGGCCATCCGCCATCAAACCCCGGCAGCGCGCTCGGCCATGACCGAAGGTCTTCGATCGCAGATCGACCGTATTGGCAAGGCGTTGCCGGAGCTGGATGCGGCAGACAGGCGCCGCGCGGCGATCGGAAGCTTTGCGGCGATGGTGGGGGCAGTGATCCTCGCCCGGGCGATTGACGACCCAGCGTTTTCCGATGAGGTGCTGGAACAGACACGTTCCTGGGTTGATGCCGGGATCAACCAAGTGTCAGCTAGTTAGCCCCGGCCGACCTGTTGTGCTGATTTATGAGACGGGACTTGTTCCCGACGATGTCGATCGTTCCCCGGCCAGCATTGCAGTCTGGGCGCGCCGCGGCTGGTTCTAGCGCGCCTTAGCGTACAATGAGCGCTAGCTCCCCGGGACCGACGAAGCAGCGAAATACGAGTTCGCCATAGCGCTCCGCCGAGACGCGCCACAGCCGCATCAAATGCGAAAACGTGATCGTGACCGCGCAAAAGCACTAGGCCTTGCAGGTGGGCGGCCGCCGTCGCTTCGGGATCGCGCCGTTGCTCTGGCGCAAGAGCGCGGCGAGGTGCGAACCCGCGATCTCATCAACATCGGCATCCCACGGTGCTATCTCTCCCAAATGTGCGAGGAATGGCTGCTCGTGAAGGTCGGCTACGGGCGGTATCGAGCGGCTGCATTGAAGGTGGCCTGACCTTCAGGCGGGGCGAATGCGCCATAGGATCGCGCCGCTTCGATGACCTCGCCAATCCGGCCTTCGGGGAGGGCGTCGATTGGGCGCGGTTTACGGCCGCTCTCGTGCCGTCCATCGCCCCACCAATGTTCCGCCGGGATAAGCAGCTCGCGTTGGACAGTCCCGTGGACGCTCTGTCGCCCAGTTGTACGTCACAGTGCGCGCGCTTGACCAGCCACCCCGGCCATAGCGCTAATGCCAAGCATGCACTAACATTCCAGCTTGACCCCCGTTGGGGCTGGCCAGTGATCTGTTCAAATTGGGAAGTACCCATGACCAATCATTGCTGTGGACCGGGCTATGCTTCTCCAGCAGAGGCGATGAGGGCACCTCGCGAAAAGCTGCTCTATACGATTGCCATCTACACTGGCACGGGCATTCAGAAGCCGGACTATTTGTGTACCATTGATGTCGACCCGGAGAGTTCGACCTACAGCCAAGTGATTTCACGTTTGCAAATGCCGGGTATTGGCGATGAGCTTCATCACATGGGCTGGAATGCCTGTTCGTCCTGCCATGGCGATGCGAGCATGGAGCGCAAGTATCTGATTGTGCCGGGTGTGCGCTCGACCAATCTGCATATTGTCGATTGCGCAACCGATCCCCGCAATCCGACACTGTTCAAGGTCATAGACGGCGCTGAAATCAAAACCAGGACCAACTTGTCGGCGCCGCACACAGTGCATTGCCTCGGCTCGGATATCATCATTTCCATGCTTGGCGACGCTCAAGGCAACGCCCCAGGCGGCTATTTGCAACTCAACAAGGAGTTCGAGATTGTCGGCCGTTGGGAAAACTCCATGGGCAGCATCAAGTTTGGTTATGATTTCTGGTACCAGCCGCGACATAACGTGATGGTCAGTTCGGAATGGGCCGCGCCCAATACCTTCATGCCTGGTTTTGACCTGGAGGAGGTTGGCCACCTGAAGTATGGCCGAGAGATACATTTCTGGGATTTTGAGAAGAAGGAACCAAAGCAGACATTCTATCTCGGTGAAGATGGCTTGCTCCCACTGGAAGTGCGATTCCATCATAATCCCGACAGCAGTCACGGCTTTGTCGGCGCGGCCCTTTCTGCAAACATCATCCATTGGTGGAAGGATGCGGCGGGTGACTGGCAATGGGAAAAAATTGTCGATGTTGGCAATGAGCCGCATCCCGAATGGCCGATCCCGATACCGGGCGTGATCTCGGTCATTCTGCTCAGTATGGACGATAGACACCTCTATCTGTGCAACTGGTTGCATGGCGACATCCGCCAATATGACATCTCGGACCCGCACAACGCCAAGCTCACCGGACAGGTGTGGATGGGCGGACTTCTCGGCCGTGCGCCCGAGATCAATGGCGTGAAAGTGACTGGTGGGCCTCAGATGATACAGCTCAGCCTCGACGGCAAGCGCCTTTATGTGACGACCTCGCTCTTCTCGACCTGGGACAATCAGTTCTATCCGGAAATCCGCACCAATGGCGGATGCATGCTGATGGTCAATTGCGATACGGAAAACGGCGGCATGGAAATTGATCCGCGATTTGTCGTCGATTTTGGCAAGGAACCAAATGGACCAAGCCGCTGCCACGAAACCCGTTATCCCGGCGGTGATTGCACGAGTGACATCTGGGTATGACCAGCTTCACCATCACCCTCGCCAACCAAGGCGGTGCAGCCTTTGAGGTCGATCACCGCAAGCCCCTCTTGCAAAGCCTGCGCGAGCAGGGCGTGGACCTGCCCTACGGGTGCAAGTATGGCGGCTGCATAACCTGCGCGGCCAAGATAATCACCGGCAAAGTCAGTCAAAAGGCCCAGCGGGCGCTGAACAATCGCCAGATCAACAATGGCTATATAATCCTCTGCGTTGCCCGCCCTATGAGCGACTGCACGCTGGAGGTCGGCGTTGAAAGCCACGACAAGCTCTATCGCAACCCCTTCCTAGATCCCTTGGCCGCACATGAATTGAAAGCCGATATTGCGACCCCGTTGGACACAAAGAAATGACCCATATGAATCATGATGAGCCCTATTCGGAGGCTTATCTGCAAGACATTCTGAAGTCGGTCAAAACCATTGCGATGGTGGGGGCCAGCCCCGACAAGACCAAGTTTTCCTATGGTGTTCTCAGGGTTCTGCACGAAACCGGCTATGACATGATCCCGGTCAATCCCACTCCAGGTCTGGATGAAATTCGAGGGCTCAAGGTGTACGCGTCACTGGCGGCCATCGACCGGCCTGTGGATATGGTTGAGGTTTTTCGCCGCTCCGAAGACCTGTTGGAAGTTGCACAGGAAGCCATCGCAATTGGTGCCAAGGTTCTGTGGAGTCAGATTGGGGTGCGCGATGACACCGCCGCCCTGTTGGCGGAGGAAGCGGGCTTGAAAGTGGTGATGAACCGCTGTCCCAAGATTGAGTTGTTCCGCCCCTTCTGGAAGCCGAAGTTGCACTTGGGAATATGATTGCAGGGTCACGGAATTCGGCGTTGTCGCGGTAGCTGACCTCCTTGGCCTTAGACGTTGATTGATTTGTGCCTGAGGTAAGATGCCAGATGGTCGCTGAGATCACGCGCGTCGTCGCCGGCGCCGTCGATCAGCGCAGACTTGCGGCGGCGCAGAAATTGCATCCCCATCAGGTACATGCCCGGATGTTCCGCAACGCCGCCGTCGTGACGGACGTGGCCTTTGCGGTCGAGGACCGGCAACTCCAGCCAGGAGTAGTCTGGCCGGTAGCCGGTGGCCCAGATGATCGTCCTGATCGCACCTCCGGTAAGGTCGAGGCCGAGCGGCGGGTTGTCCTCAACACGGGTCGGCGGCAGGCGATCCGGCGGCCCGACCGTAGCGTCAAGGCCGTTGGCGCGCGCCCATTCGTCGATGAGGTCGAGCAGCCGGGCCATCTTGAGATCGGAAAGCGCGCACATGTTGCGCAACGACCCCGCAAACTGGGCCTTGCCGTCTTCGGTGATGCCAGCGAGACGGCCAACGAGTCTGACGCCGAGGTCGACCAGCGCATTGAGGTCGAGGGTGGTGCGGTCGGGGGTGCCGGCAAGCTGCAGCGAAGGAACCCGTCGTGCCCGTCTGATGTCGTCTACCTCGTCGTAGCGCTCGTCGAGCACGCCGGCCGCGTCCATCCACCACTCCAGGTCCTTGCCGCGATAGACGCGCGGCGCCCGGATGTGCTCGCCCACCGACAGGGTCACTTGACGCCCCGAACGCTGCAGCTCCTGTGCGATCTGGGTGCCGCTCGACGAGGCACCCACCACCATCACGCCGCCGCCGGCGACCTGAGCCGGATTGCGGTAGGACTGTGCCGTCAGCATGGCGACCGACGGCGGCACGCGGACGGCCAAATCGGGCAGGCGTGCGATGTTGCACGCGCCCGACGCCAGCACGACAGTTCGGCAGCGCCACTCGCCGCGGTCCGTGCGCACGAGATATCCCGCCCCGTCGCTGCGAACCGAGGTAACGGTCGTATGTGTTCTGACTGGAGCCGCGATCGCCTTGGCATAATTCCCGAGGAAGTCGATCACTTCAGGCATCGTCCGGTAGCCGTCGGGGTCGTCGCCATCGTAGCGGAAGCCCGGCAGCCGGCTCTGCCAGTTCGGGGTGAGCAGCCGCAACGAATCCCATCGCTCGGTGCGCCAGGTATGGGCGATCTCGCCGCGCTCCAGCAGCACATGGTCGATAGAGCGCTCCGCGAGGCAGCGGCTCATCGCGAGCCCCGCGTGCCCTGCACCGACGATCACTGTGGTGACGGAACTAATCGCGCCCTCTCATCAGGAGAGTCTACGGCTCGAAGCGCCTTTCAATTCACCACGACCGTGACGTTCGTCGGATTGGTTACAATGTCATAGACAGCCGACCGCTTCTGTGACTGCGCGACGAGAGCCTCGATGTCCTCGGGCTTGGCGTCGGCGTCGATATTGTACTTCACCGTGATGCCGCTGAAGCCGTTGCGGACGTCGCTGTCGATGCCGAGTATGCCCGCTATATCCATGTCGCCTTCGATGGTCGCCTTCACCGACTTCAACTGGATGTTCCGGTTCTGGGCAACCGCGGCGATGCCGGCGGTCAGGCAACTCGCCAGCCCGACCAGCACGTATTCGACAGGCGTGGCGCCCTGATCCAGGGAAGCGAAGACCTCCGGATGGTCGGCATCGAATGCGAAGGTGGTCTTGCGATGCTGGTCCTGGCCGAGACCGTAGAAGCTTTCGACCGTCGAGTGGCTGTGGGTGCCATCCTTCCATTCGCAGGCCGCGCGCCACTTGAACTGCGCGGCCTCCGGGGCGTTGGTAAGCGCTTCTTTTGCGGCGAGCAGCGCCTCTACGTTAACGCCGTTGTTTGCCTGTACTTCGGAAGCCATAATTATCCTCCCTACCTTGCACTGGCTTAAAACCCGACCGATCCCACTGACCTCCTGATCAGATTTCACCAGGGGATGGCATGCTATGGGTAGCGAAGCGTTTCTTCAAGTTGTTTCCGTCGGGGATATGGTCGCCCCTTCGTGCACCGAGTTGCCCCTTGCAGGCTAAGGGTTGCCTGCGTGTCTGTCGGCGTTGGTTCCGCAGCCTGGTGCCAGGCCATAGGCATCGCGATGCAGTTCTTGAAGGTCGCCGGCAAGCTAGCGGACTGCATTTCCGCAGGGCGATCTTCCTGGCGTTGCGAACAGCTGGTTCGCCGCTGTTAACGGGCATTCAGAAGCTGTGAAATCAATTTCGGCTGCTGGCGCGACCACGACCTCCAGCGCGGTCAACTGCAATGTCTTCTGTGGATGGCTCCCGCGATGCAAGAGGTAATTCGACATTATGGCGCGTTGGTCGGGTGCAGTCTTCTGTCCGGCCTGTTGATGCAGCCATTCGAGACTGCTGGCCCTGATGGGGTCGGCGAACTGGGTCCCAATCTGCTTATCAGGCTATGATGCCTCCGACATCGCATGGGTTGTCCCTGTTCCCGGCCTGACCGGTCTCGCCATCACATCGCGTCGCTCTCACAACCTCATGGAGCCGATCGATCGGCTCGATCTGATTTCTGCTTCAGTGTCTTCTGCGCAACTTACGCTGCAAGGTTCGGAGCATGACGCGCCTGATAGGTTTCGCCGCGCGCCATGATAGCCCACACCACGCGGGCCATCTTGTTTGCCATCGCTACGCTCGCCACGCGCGCTGGCTTCCTGGCGAGCAACGCGAGGAGGCGCGGATCCGCAGCCTCGGGCTTATGCCTTGCCCGTCGGATCAGGGAGGTCGCGCCGATCACAAGGAGCTTTCTCAGGTACCGGTCGCCCATCTTGGTGATGTGCCCGAGACGGTCCTTTCCGCCGCTCGAGTTTTGCGAAGGTGTCAGCCCGAGCCAGGCGGCAAACTCTCGACCCGAGCGGAACTGACCCGGATCAGCAACCGAGGCCGCCAACGCTGTGGCACCGATCGGGCCAATGCCAGGTATGGTCGATAGACGCCGTGCCACTTCATTCGTTCTTTGTTGGGCAAGGATCGACCGGTCAATGGTCTGGAGCCGGGCATGGGTGTTGAGCACCTGCTCGCACAGGATACACAGAATCTGCAGTGCCATTGCCGGTACGTCCAATGTGGATTTCTTCGCGGCTATCTGGCGCGCCAGCTTAAGCGCCCGCTCCAAACCTTGGGGAATGTCGATGCCGAACTCAGCCAACAGGCCGCGGATCATGTTCACGAGTTGCGTGCGCTGCTTGACCAGAAGATTGCGTGTGCGGTGAAGCGACAGGGCCGCCTGTTGCTCGGCCGACTTCATCGCCACGAAGCGCATGGTCGGGCGTGTTGCCGCTTCGCAAATCGCTTCCGCGTCCACCGCATCATTCTTGCCGCGCTTCACATAGGGCTTCACGTAGGACGGTGGCATCAGGCGGACTTCATGGCCGAGCTCCGTCAGTTCTCGAGCCCAGTGATGTGCCGTCCCGCAGGCCTCCATGCCGATCAGGCAGGGTGGCAACTTGGTGAAGAACGGCAGAACTTGCGATCGGCGCAGGGCCTTGCGCACGACAACGCCCCCAGACGCGTCGACGGCATGAACCTGAAAAATGCGCTTGGCCAGATCAAGGCCCACGGTGGTAATCTGCATGGCGGATGGCTCCTTTGCTCGGGTTGCCTGACAGCAAACCCACTGTGGCACTCAGATGCCGGGAGCGGGAGCCATCCACCTCATCTGCTTCCGGGCGGAGGCAAAGTTCGCCTCTATGGTCGACATGAGGCGCAAGGCGGACCTGCCCGATGTTTCATGTGCGAACGCCTGAGACGCGAGCGCCGCCATTAACCATCGATTAACTATCCGGTCGCCTTTAATTCAATTTTGCAGCATACTGATTTGGGTAGCGAGGTTGCTCAAGGAGACTGGAACAAGAGGGTAATTCTCCTGTTCGCGCACTTGTCCCTTCACTCGTGCGCGACAGTCGAAATTGTAAAAAGAAACGACGGAACACCGTCGTCTCATGGGGAGGCGCCAGCATCATGTTTGATGAGGAGCGCCTGAATGAAGATCGAAGACGCAGTTACGGCTGTGACGTCAGAACCGAGCACGCTCATGTCTTGCCTCGGCCAGCCCGTTGTCGCCTACCACGTCATGGAAATCATGAGAGAGACAGACCTGGCCCACGCCCGCGAGATGCAGCACGCGCTGATGCGACGAAGCATCGAGGCTCTTGTCGATGATGGCCTGGAAGGCGTCGCCGCCGAACATTTCGCATCCCAGTTCGACGGCCGCGTCGGCCTGACTTGGAGACTCCTACACGCATCCGACGGCGTGGCGCATTGATCACGACCAGAGCGGTCTTGGTCAAGCTCTGGCAAGATCAGCTTCGAGGCGCGAAGCCGATGATCGGCGAAGCCGCCGATCGTCGGTATTTCCGCATGGCTGCCGCCGATCTTGAGATTGCGGCTTGCAAGGAATAGGCATGGGCGGGCGAGGCCGATATTCTACGCTTGGATTCGTCGGTCCTCGACGCTCTGCCACTCTGGAAGCTGGACTACGAGATCGAAGCGTAGGGAAAAATCGCACGCCGGGGTGCAAAATCGCGACTTGGCGTAGAAAAGGCGGTGGCTCCCCGGGCCGGACAAATTCGACAAATCGAACCGAGTGCAAAAAAGCCAGAAATGCCTGTATTTCCAATCTCTTGGTGTGACATCTTCCCCAAAGCGCCGACCGCCTTGGTGTATCTCTAGGGGTAGCGGCGGTGTATCTCTTAGTCAAGGGGCGCGACGTCACTTCTGATGTCAATTTCAATTCTCAGAACGCACGGCGCGCGCCAAAGCTTCGGTCGTTGCCGAGCCCTGAACACGCTCCACGGTCAAACCGCTGGGTGCTATGACCTCATCCGACCGGCGGGGAACGGGCGGTGCTTCTCAGTCCGAAGTCCATCCCGGTCGTATTCCGTGACGTCGATCCCCGCCCACGCGCCAATGGTCCGATCTGCCTTCCACATTGGCACGCCCCCGATAGTGACCCTGACACGCTCGCTGGGGTCGACGCCTCGCTTGACCAATTCTCGACACACGACCGGAACCGGGTCTTTGCGTGTTGTGGTGATCCTGATTTCCTCGCCCGACAGCGTCGTGACGGCAGTGTATGACCCGCTCATTTCGATCTGTTGCATGTTCTCCGTATTTGCATGGTGGAAGCGCGGAAGGTTCCGCAATGGCGGATTGTACCGGGGAGGGGCCTGAAGCCGCCCCACGGTCAAACCGCTGGGTTTTGTGGTGGTGTTTGATAGGAAGCCCGGGCAGGGCTGTGAGCTTGGGGCTTAGAGCAGCCACCACCCGGGAAGTCTGACTTAGATGCCCAAATCCAGCCGCATCTTTGCAGCGGCACGGGCATGGTTGATCAGGGCTTGCCAGTCACCCTCGACGACAGCGCGGCGGAAGGCTGGCAACTCGGCCTCGCCGATGTGTTCCATCCATTGGTCCATCGATAGTCCAACCGGGTTCAACACCTGACGCTCGATCTGGACCGCTGCCGCCGCCTAAACAATGGAGACTTCCAGCTCATCGACACCGGCTGCCGCGTGGTCGATCTCTCCCGTCTCGATGTATGAGGCAATCGAAGCTTCCCGAACCTCTTGGGTTTGGTTCTGGTTCCATCGGTCAAGGGCTCTGTCGGCCCCTTCGATCAACTGGGTCTCGGTCTTCTCCTTTTTCTCGTCGTCGGTCAGTTCCTTGTCGTCGTCTTCCTTCGTGTCGATCTCATCCGCAGTCGGGACTTCCGACCCCTCGACGGGGGCCGAAAGCTTCTCGTCGCCCGCTGCGGCTATTTGAAAGAACCGGGGGCCTTGTACCCGTGCAGCGCCAGCGCATCCGACAACGCCTTGTCGTATTCAGCCTTTGACCACTGGCCGTATTGGACCATGTCGCGGGCTTGCTGGCCGCTGATCTCCCAGCCGTTGAAGCGCACGTGGGTGCTTTCGACAACTTCCCTTGGCGCGATCATTCCGATGCTTTGCGATGAGATCGTGCGGTTGGTGCCGAAGCCGATCCGCTGCGCCTGAAGCTGAGGATTGTTCTGGACGGACAATTCTGTTGCCCGCTCGATCTCGGCCTTGAGGGCGTCCTCTTTGGCCTGCTCGGCGAGGGCCTCCATCTTGGCCTGATTGGCTGCCTGCTCTGCCATCCGAGCGCGGTACATGGCTTGCCCGAGTAAGGTCTGGTCGGGAATGTATTTGCTGGGATCGTCCTGGTAGTCGTTCATGTGGTGTCCTTTCAGTCATGGTTGATCGCTCCCGACGCGGAATGCGCCAAGAGGTGGTGGGTAGTGATGGTCCGATCACACGTTCTTTGTGGTCAATGTCACCGGCGGGGCGTGAAGCCGTAGCTGTGATCCGGTCTTGCCCCGGGTTCTGCGATGGGCGTCACCGGAGCGGCGGTCGGGGCCTTGCTACGGGGCCCCATGTAGACTTCGGCCATGTGCCTCGCCAGCGCCGCCGGCTCAAGCTGGGGATAGCCATAGACAAACCAACAGCGGTCCGCGACGATCACCGCGTTGGCGATGCCGGTGAGCCGGTCAAGCTCGTTAGGGGTACCTTCCTCGATCCGCTGAAGGGCGTCGAGAATTGCAAGTGCGGTGTCCCTTGTCGGGTAATCCTCCAACGGCATTGCGCCTCTGTAGGTCATAGCCGCTTCACCCGACCGAAGCGCTGGAGGTAGTAAAGGTCGGGCGGGATCTTGCCGGACAATTCCTCGGCGAAGACGGCGTCGAGGGTGCCCTTTGCTGCGAGCTTGTCCAAGACGGTCTGGTGTTCTTTGACTTGATCCGAGGTCATGTCTCGCCAGTCAGCATTGCGATGCTGGACAACCACGCCCTCAACGACCTTCCGCCGCCCCTCACGCCGCTCTGCCGCTGCCTTGATGGACTTCGATCTGCGAAGCTTGGCGCGGTGTGAGAGGGCTGCATCGGGGACAGCATAGGTGCCTGCAATGTGGTCGAGACGGTGCTGGACACGTCCGCCACGTTCGGCTCGTTCATCGTCGTGGCTATTTCTCTCCTTTCGTTTAGCAGCGTCCCTGCGACTGTTGGCGGCCTCAAGCCGCTGAGCGACCATCGCATCCCAGTCGGCTGCGGTGTACGTATCTGGGCAGTCTGCGGTCATCACCAAGAACAGGACCTCACGGTCGGTGAGGGCCTTCCGGTCGGTCGTCCGATGCATGATCTCAAACACGGTCGTGCGATAGACACACATGCCGATCTCGCTGACCAACCCCTGCCATCGATGGGTCGCTTGGTGATCGATAATTGGCCTGCCGTCCGGGTGCTGATCGTGAAAGGCGGCGAGGTAGGCGGTGACAGCTTCCACGGCGACGAAGCGGTCATTAGGGTCAAAGTCTGGCCGGCGCACGGAGGCGAGGGCCTTCTCATCGGCGGTCATTTTTCGACGATGTAACTCCTTGTGTAATGTAGGTATCCAGTCGGATGACGATCATGGTGACGTAGTCAGGGAACGCCCGAAGGCGAACCAATTGGGGGACTGGCGGAAACCTCGGGTTGAAGACCACAGAAGGGGGAGACCAAAGAAGGAAATCCCCAGTCCGGGTTCAGCTCGAAGTCTAGCCCCAGGTATCAATCAAGTCGGGATTGAAGGTGACATGTTTGGTCACCGAAAGGGGCTTCGCTTTCCAAGCCTTCCATGCCCTGATCTGGTCCGCTCGGGTGTTCACATGCAGGGAAACCATTCGGGGTGACGCTCCGGTTATCGTGCACATGTCGACCTGGAGGAGATCGGGGAACTGGTCGGACAAAAAGCAGACTTCCTCCTGGGGTGTCATGTTCGACCGGCGAGATGCCCTGAACGTGTCGAGGCATTCCTTGGCAGTGTTGACCATCGGACTTGAAGCAGTCTCAGCAGCCATGGTCTGGACTGCGTCGTCCCAACGCTGGTCGATCCATTCCTGTCCTTTTGGGGAGAGGACATCGAAGGGGTAGGTTCCTGCTTTCTTGGGATAGTTGCGCTTGCCCAGTCCGGCTTTGATGGCTTCGTCGGTCAATCGTCTTCGGGCAACCCGAGAGGTTCCCGACTTGGACACTTCAAGCTGTTCTTGAAGTAGCCCGAGGTGGGACAAGATTGCTCGGATTTGCCGAGGTCCGACGCCCTTGGTAGCGCCGTAGTAAGTCACGGTGACCCAATTGCCGAGTGAGACGGTTTTGAGGTCGCCGGTGGATCGGTCAAGTATTTCGGTCGTGTATTCCATTGCTCCTTGGTTGAGTGTGGTGGTCGATTTGGGCGGTTGTCCCCATGGAAAGGCACTGATCAGGACACAAGCGCCTCACCAAAGCTGACCCGCCAAGCGCCACGTCCGTCGCCCCGGAAAGTGTGTTTCGGCGTGCAATTTTGACCCCCTGAGGCGGGGAATCGGCGTCCAATTTTGACCCCCCCTGTTGATGGCGATCTGCGACCATCCGCTTGTCTCGGCGAGCGGATGGAGGGGGGATGAAGTCGGTGGATACAATTGCCCGTGTTCGGCGCGCTTTTTACGTTCAGAGGTGGTCGGTCAAACGGATCTGCCGGGACCTTCATCTGGCGCGCAACACGGTGCGCAAGATCCTCAGGTCTGACGAGACGTCCTTCTCCTATGAGCGCGAGCGGCAGCCGATGCCGAAGATCAGACCCTGGCAGGACCAGTTCGATGCGCTCCTGAGCAGCAACCGCGGCAAGTCCGGCCGCGATCGCCTGACGCTGGTGCGGATATACGAAGAGCTTCACCGGCTCGGCTACGAAGGCGGCTATGATGCGGTCCGGCGCTACGCCAAGACCTGGGCGAAGGCGCAAGGCTCGGCGTCGGAGGACGCCTATGTGCCGCTGTTCTTCCCGCCCGGCGACGCCTACCAGTTCGACTGGAGCCACGAGATCGTCCTCATCGACGGCGTGACGGTGACCCTGAAGGTGGCCCATGTCCGGCTCTGCCACAGCCGCATGATGTTCGTGCGGGCCTATCCGCGCGAGACGCAGGAGATGGTATTCGATGCCCACGACCGGGCCTTCGCTTTCTTCGGCGGGGCCTGCACGCGCGGCATCTACGACAACATGAAGACGGCGGTGGAGACGGTCTTCGTCGGCAAGGACCGTCAATACAATCGCCGCTTCCTGCAGATGTGCAGCCATTACCTGGTGCAGCCGGTCGCCTGCACCCCGGCCTCCGGCTGGGAGAAGGGGCAGGTGGAGAACCAGGTCGGGCTGGTGCGCGAGCGCTTCTTCACGCCGCGGCTGCGCTTCAGGAGTTATGAGGAGCTGAACGCCTGGCTGCTCGACAAGTGCGTCGCCTGGGCTAAGGCCCATCGCCATGTCGATCAGCCGGACCGCACGATCTGGGAAGTGTTCGAGGAGGAACGCCGCAAGCTGGTCGCCTATCGCGGCCCGTTCGACGGCTTCCATGTGGTTCCCGCCTCGGTGTCGAAGACCTGCACGGTGCGCTTCGACAACAACAAATACTCGGTGCTGTCGACGGCAGTCGGACGGCCGGTCGAGATCCAGGCCTATGCCGACCGCATCGTCATCCGCCAGGACGGCCTCATTGTCGGCGAGCACGCCCGCTTCTTCGGACGCGGCGAGACGGTTTATGATCCCTGGCACTACGTCCCGGTCCTCTCCCGAAAGCCCGGAGCGCTACGCAACGGCGCACCGTTCCGGGATTGGGTTCTGCCGTCGGCCACGGAGCAGGTCCGCCGCATACTGAAGGACGCCGACGACGGCGACCGGCAGATGGTCGCCATCCTGGCTGCGGTGGTCTCCGACGGGATCGAGGCCGTCGAGACGGCCTGTCAGGAGGCGCTCGACCAGAACGTCTGCTCGTCGGCCGTCATCCTCAACATCCTGGCCCGCCGCCGCGATCCGGCGCCGGCGGTGACCGTGCTCACTCCGGATGCGCTACGCCTGAAGCATGAGCCGCAGGCCGACTGCGCCCGTTACGACAGCCTCAGGAGGGCAAGCTGATGGAAAGGACTCAGGTTCTCGAACTGATGGGCACCTTGAAGCTCTACGGCATGCGCGGCGCCTATGACGAGATCATGGCCACCGGGATCAAGCGTCAGCACGAGCCGCCGAGGATCGTCGGCGATCTCCTGTCGGCGGAGATTGCCGAGAAGCAGGCGCGCTCCATCAAATACCAGCTGACCGTCGCCAAGCTGCCGCTCGCCAAGGAGATCGAGGACTTCGACTTCACCGACACGCCGGTCAACGAGGCCCTCGTCCGCGAGCTCGCCAACGGCACCTTCGTCGCCGACCAGCGCAATGCCGTGCTCATCGGCGGCACCGGAACCGGCAAGTCGCATCTGGCGATCGCCATCGCGCGCGCCCTGATCCGCAACGGTTCACGCGGCCGCTTCTTCAACCTCGTCGATCTCGTCAACCGGCTCGAGACGGAGCACCGAAACGGCAAGCAGGGACGCATCGCTGACCACCTCACTCGACTCGACTTCGTCGTCCTCGACGAACTCGGCTATCTCCCCTTCGCCCAGGCCGGCGGGCAGCTTCTCTTCCATCTCATCAGTCGGCTCTACGAACGCACCTCCATCATCGTCACCACCAACCTGGCATTCGGCGAATGGCCGAGTGTCTTTGCCAGCGACGCAAAGATGACGACGGCGCTGCTCGACCGGCTCACCCATCACTGCGAGATCATCGAGACCGGAAACGAGTCCTGGCGCTTCAAGAACCGCGCCTGACGCGCCTCTGCCGACCACCGCCCAAACAATCCGCACTCGCCGGGCTGCGCAACCCCGACCAGCTCCGCCCGGCGAGCGCTCCTCGTCGCGCTTAGGCAAGGGGGTCAATATTGGACGCCAATCGGGGGTCAAAGTTCGGCGCCGATTGACACCGGAAAGGAGCAAACAGGGCAACCGGCAGTCGCGATCAGGGGAGAACCGCGCGGGTCAGCTTGGGAGAGGAGCGTTTCATAGAGCTATTGGTGCACCAATTCGCCTTCGTAGGTGCTAGTAGGGGTGCTTATCGCCTTCACAGTGCCAGTGGTGCGGTTGATGTCAGCCGGCGAGGAAATCGCCTTCACGCCCAGTGGAAGGGTTTGTCTTTGATGAACGATCCGACCACAGCCGTTCACTAATCGTTGACGGCGCTGTCCCGTAGTTCTAGAGGGAGCCCAATTATTCAGGGTTGCATCCATGACGCGTGACACAACCGTCCGCGCTGCTTCATAGCTAGTAGTCAGGTTATTTAATTCAGCGCCCTCTAATGCATGACCATCTGTGGTAGTGGTGCCGGTATTCCCGGACCGTAGGAAACCGACCTAACCCGCTTCTATCAGCCGCTGCACCTGAGAAGCCGAGAATGGCTGCCCCTTCGCCGTCATGTGACCAAGCTGGGCAAGCGCCGCCGCGATCTCGCGCAAGGTCCTTGCCTTGCCTGTCCTTGGGCTCTTGCGGGCCAATCGCTTCGCCTCCCGGATCACCTCAGGGCTGGACACCCGATAACCGTGGTTACCCTCCACGCGCCTCCCAGCGACCCTAGAAGCCCTGTCACGCGCGCCCCTGAGCTTGGCCACCAACTGGGCCTTTTCAAACTCCGCAACGGCCCCAAGTATCTGCCGCACCATGGCAGCGGTCGGTGTGTCGTCCGTGAAGTGATTGGGGGCATCGACCGGGATCAACTCATACCCCAGGTCCTGAAGGAGCTTATGGCCTGCCAACTGCACGGCAAGGTCACGGGCAAACCGGGACGCGTTCTCTATCAGGATCACCCTAGCCCCATTCCCAGCAAGGTATTCCAGAAGCGCCTGAAAGCCGGGCCGCGTGTCTATCGGGTCGGTGCCGCTCACGGCAGCGTCGTGAAACTCCTTGACCACCTTCAGCCCGTGGCGCTTGGCGTACTCCTCAATTGCCTGTTTCTGCCTCGGGGCGCTGTCCCCGTCGAGATTGGTGCGCGATGAGGTGCGAAGGTAGGCCACTGCTGTCGTCATTCTCTTGATCTGTATCCCTTGATCCACAAGGCATTGAGCCTTCTGTGTGTACCTTGTACTTGAGAATTAGGTACACGGTCAAGGGAGTGCGGTTGGATAGTGGCAGCCGCCGAAGGGCTGCCCGTGCGGTTATGCTGCTGACATGAACGCGCTCTGGTGACTATCGTCCCACTGAAGGGAAACCATGCGCGGGCTTATTGTGGCCTGTTTCCTCGGGACGCTCGCCGCAATGGGTCGCGCCTGGGCCGCGCGTCCTATTGCACCTCGGGCCGTGGAAATGCCTCCGTGCAAGCCTTCGGCTCGCCCATGGCGTGCGTGGCATAGATCAGGCAGCGAATAGCCGTGGCGCGGCGACGACCAAAGTAATCGGCCCCATACGTGGCCGCCAAATTGGCGACTTGCAGAACAATGAGTACTGTGATGGCGGTTTTCATGGTCTTTTCCCCCTGGCCGGCGCGGCCCCAAATTCAGTGCATCAATCCCACGAAATGCCCGCCACCGCCACTGGCAGCCCCTACGTATACGCGCGGAGCTACAGACAGGGCCGATAAGAGATACATTCTCCTGTTTGCCCCATTGAAATCATTCGACAATCTGCCGTGTTGTGGGAATGATAGTGGGACGGAAGGCGACCCGAGCGGCACGACGTGGGAAACGAGGGGGCACGGGGGGGTCGCCGCGCGAGCCAGTTATCCGATCAGGCGCTCAGAAATTTCTGCCAAAAAATTCCCAGCCTCGTGTTGGAACCATTTCGTTTCGGGCGGGTTGCAGCTGACGGGGAAGGGACGCCCTGCACATGACCAAGAAGAACAAAGCAGGCCATCCGTCTGTCTCCAAAGCATTTCGGAAACTGATCCATTCCGAAGACAATCGTCGTCACATGCACAAGCTGTTAAGGCTAGCAGTCGAACCAGAACTCTCGCCGACCCTAGCGTCATTACTTGCGGCTATTGATCAGGCCAAACAGGGGCCGACCGAAGAAGGTGCCTAGCGGGCTGGCTGAGCGTCAAACAGAGGCTCGCTCCGTCCTGGTTTCTCTGGTTCCCGCTCAGAAATTTCTACCCAACATTCTTCTTGATTTTTCCCGGCAGAGGATCATCAATGTTCCCTTGGGTTATCGCTGAGGTGGAGGCCTCGGATGAACGTTCTGACGAACTGTCGACCCAGCAAAATGACTGCCCACGAGATTGTTGAAGAGCTGATCCTACAAGCCCGTCGCGGTCAAATCATCTCCGTCAAAGAGACCATCACAGCGGTGCGCCGAGACGGGCCACATCTGGTGGAATGTGACTGCGCGCTGGTCGAGCTTATTGTCGAGATTGCCCCAGCCTTTGGCCTGTTTGTCGCGTTCGACCTTCGCGAATAGCCTTTGGCGCTCCAGTGTGGCTGAAATCGATAAAGCCAAACAGAAGGTTATTGCCGAAGTTGTGCGGCGGTGGATCACCTCAGAGGTAATCCGCAATTACCTTCGCAACCAGCTAAATCTGCCTGTAGAACGGGAACTGTCGGCTGAGCAAAGGTATTTGCTGGAGGAACTTGATCGGGCCGACAAAGAGTGACGTATGGCACTCCATTGGTTCAACCCTCCGGTCCCCGTCAAGACCGAGCGTCCCGGGATCATCCGCAACGTCAACAACGCCGAGACAGCCGGCGAGGAGCTGATGAAGTGGACCAGGCGTGGACCTTGCTGGGACCTCGCGGTGCGCGTCTGCATGGCCGTCATTTTCGACGAGATGGAACCTGAGGAGGCACGTAAGGCGTTCCTGGCTGCTGCAGAAGAGGAGGGGGCGTTACTCCCCCCAAATAACTAACACGGAGGGCCCGCCGCCCGAAAGGATGAGGCGACGGACCCACAGCGGCTACATCCACGAAGAATCGACCGCTGCGATTTGTAAACCGCCGAGGGCCTGCGTTGTTCCCTATCCGCGAACTGCAACCGGGTTGGTCGGCAGGCTCATCCCGCTCTAGATTCACCTCATGGCAACCCATTGGTTCTCTCCTCCGGTCCCCGTCAAAACTGACCGCGCCGGTCTGACCCGCAACGTCAACAACGCCGAGGCAGCCGGACAGGAGCTGATGAAGTGGACTAAGCGTGGCCCCAAATGGAACCAAGCGGTGCGCGTTTGCATCGCCTGCATTTCCGATGAGATGGAACCTGAGGAGGCACGTAAGGCGTTCCTGGCTGCTGCCGAGAAGAGGGGATGCTTAGGGGGACCGAGTAGCAGGCGGGGCGGCATGTGTTGCCCCCGCGCAGGATTGGCAATACAGCAACACCGGGAACGGAGCCGTCATTTCAACTGCCAAGCCTGCGGAAAGAAGCTCGAACTCGGAACCTATGTTCCGTATCGCCCGAGCGTGAATAGGAGTAGGGACTTTTAATCAGTCCGGCCCGACTCAATTTCGGAGAGAACAATGCTGCTTCAACTCACCACGTATAACGGCGGTAAGATTTCAGTGAATTTTTACACACGTTAGCCAGTTTGAGCCGAACACTTCTGGTGGCACACAAATCAAGATGCAGGGCGAAGCTAAGGTCATCCACGTGGCTGAGAACTATGGGACCATTACCGCGATGTTGGGGAAGACCCGCTAGGCTGTCTCAATGCTGTCCAAGTCCGCACTGCTCGAACTAGACCCGGAGATGAGAACATTCTCTCTAGTCGGCGCATTTATGGGCTTTTTTGCGCTTCTTGAAAGTGGAATCGGAACTGCTCTGGGAGAGGTACTTGGCGTCAATGGCGCCCGCCGAGCAATCATCACTCGAAACATGGCTTTCGATGAAAAGATCAAGACTCTTCGGACATTGGTCGACCTCTTCATCTTCGACAGAGTTCTGGCAAAGAAGTTCGACAAGCTCGCGATACAAGCCAGGGAATGCGGCGTGCTCCGCAACATCGTCGCCCACACATCCTTTCGGGCCAGCAGTGTTTCCGATGGTGTTCAGTTCTTCGCCATGTCCGCGAATAGCAAACTTAAGGTGCCCGACATGGATTGGTCCATCGACATCTTTCTGAGTCACATCGCCCACATCAATCAAATTGATAATGAGCTGAGGCTGATCGAGAGCCAGATGCCACTTCAACGCATCGCGGAGGCTCTAATGCGCGAACCAGATGCGAAGAGTTCAACACGACAGTCTGACCCGACCCTCGGTGGCCTATTCCCGCTAGCCGGCCTCTTCGGGCTAGGCACGAATTTTCTAAATGAGGAAGAACCGCCGACTGCCGAGGGCGGATGACGCAAGCCGGGAACTGGATACGGAGGGAATGAGATGACGAAAGCTGAAGGGTTGGCCCGTTATCGGGACACGTTATTGAAAGAAATCGAACGATCCGAAGAGTCGATCGCGTGGCTTTCCGATCCAGACATTAAGATGACGCGGACGGAAGGGACTCAGGCCCCTGAAGACTTGAAGGCGATCCTTCTTGCCGACTACAAAAGGACGATCGATACCACCAAACAGTGCATCGTTATGGTTGACGAGATGCTGTCCGGATCGCCCCGGTTCCTCTGATGGTGGGTAGGTAAGGGTCTCCTGTGTCCCTGTGCCCCCTCGGCTACACCCTGAGGAGAACTTCAGGGGAGCCTAAGGGGTACCGAGCGGCCCGTCATTCCATGTCCGGCACGTCGCCACCAACAAAGAGGGTCTTCGGCTCGCCGTATTCGCCAAGCGCCGGGTTGGCTTCACGCGACCACGCAATGACACCGGCATGTTTCGTCGCCAGAGCTTTGGCGGTCCTTATCGCCCGATCTTCCGACTGCTGCTCGGCTGGACCGAAGACGGGCTGAAGGTCGCCGGTCTCATCACGGTCGAACGCCGTGACGACGATGAGCTTGGGTGCCTTTTGCTGAGGAAGGATGCTGTCCGGCATGCTGGCTGCCTTTGTCTAGCGCGAAGTTTCCGTGTCGCTGGCGTACCATCTTCGGCGGTGCCATCCCCACACCCATGGCTCAAAGCAGGGGCCGCTAGGGCCAGCTCACGCTCCAGGGCGGCGTTGGCGATAAGAAGCGCCTTGACCGCTTCTCTGGCACCACCACGGGCAGCTATGGCTTCGTCAGTCACAAGCTCCCAGTCGGCAGGATCAACTTGCTGTTCCTGCGATCTCTCGGTTTGTTCTCCCATGGCTGTTGGTCTCTCTGCCGGCTGTCTAGGGACACATGTCATCCACATGAGCGTCTCCTAATTTCGTTCCCAGTAGTGAACAAAATGGGAACGAAATTGTCAATGGCGAATTGACCGAGAGAGGAATGTGTTCCTAATTTGGGTCATGCCTGACACTGGTGGAAGACGAAAGCGCGGTGGCGAATGGAAGCTCAGCAATGCCCATGAGGTAGGGCAGCTCGTGCGCATTCAATGCGGGCTCTGCAACGTCAAGCGCTGGTATCAGCCGGGTGACCTGAAGGAAATCTTCGGGGACATCGAGGCTGAAGTTGTGGGTGGCAAAATGAGCTGCGAACGGTGCGGCAAGAACGACTGCATGCTTGCCGAGACGCAAAACCCAACAGCGCGAGAACGGCAGGGCATACGGGTCAGGCGGCTTGCGGAAATAAGGACTGTGCGGCGGGTGGTCTGGCGAGATGAGGATTGAGCACACGGTTGACCAAAGCGGGCAGGCGGCCAACAGAGGCTGCTGGCGCCGCCCTGAGGGCCAAGCCACGGGGTTCAACTAAATGCAATGTCGCTGCGCAGTCGACAAGTTCATGATTCAGAAAAAGGGCAGTTTCACGAAAGCATTGATCGTGGCATAGGTGGCGTTGGGAGGGCCGAGCAGTGGAAATAAGTGATTCTATTCACAGCATACGAAATGAAACGCAGATCGTTGGGCTGCGTGTCGGCCGATGAAACCACCCACACGCGCCATCACCGTCGCAACGACACTTGGCGGGGCCGATCCGCTTGAGATTCGCTCGGGCCCATTCATTCCACCGATCGAACGCATAAAAATCTTCTCCGCTGCGGAATGGGAGGCATGTGTCGACGAATGGGCATCGAGCCTCCCTGGCTACGGATTAGTGGAGCGAGCGGGCGGTGCCGGTGACATGGGATGCGACATCATCGCGACAGTTGATCCAACGGTTGATGACAGCCCGTGGGACAACTATCAGTGCAAGCACTACGATCATCCACTCGCGCCCAGCGACATCTGGCTCGAACTCGCGAAGCTGGCCTACTTTACCCACATCGGTGCCTACACTGTGCCGCGACGCTATTATTTCGTTGCGCCGCGAGGCGTCGGCACCAAGCTTATGCGCCTCTTAAAGAAGCCACACGCACTCAAGGCTGGGCTGATCGCTGCATGGCCGGATAAGTGCGCCGAACAGCTTACGGCGACCGGGCAGGTCCCGCTGGAAGGTGCGTTGCTCGATCATGTCAATTCGCTCGATTTCACGCGTATCGGTCACTTGCCGCCGCTTAGGTTGATTGAGGGCCACATGGCTACTCGCTTCTTTGCAGTTCGCTTCGGGTTGGGGCTTCCAGCGCGCACTACCCCACCAGCACCGCCAGATCACATCGCCCCCGGTGAAAGCCGTTACGTCGCGCAGCTTCTCGAAGCCTATGGCGACAATCTTCGAACAAATGTAAGTGCGCATACGCAGCTCACCGCGAAGCATTCGGCGCATTTCACACGTGCGAGAGAAAGCTTCTATTGCGCGGAGGCTCTCCGCAGTTTCTCACGGGACACACTGCCAGAAGGTGCTTTTGAGAATCTTCAGAACCAAATCTATGACGGCGTCATAGACGTTGCCGAGGCTGACCACGCCTGCGGTCTGACCCGCGTCAACGAAACTACCAAACAGGCCACTGCGCTTTCTTTGACAAGTTCAGCTCTGCTTGGGCGTGTCGAGCCAATAGATCGACGTGGCGTCTGCCACCAACTGGCCAATGCAGATCGGCTGACATGGGTGCCAAATGAGTGACCCCGTGCGCGAACTGACACCATTCAACAGTGCGCTGGAGACTGGCGCCCGTACACTCGCGATCCTGGCGGAAGCATACCCCGCTGCATACGATCTCCAAAGGCTCCTCTACTTCGACTATCTGGTTGTGCACTCACAAGACGCCGATGGTCCGGAAAGCCTTCATCCGAACATCCCATTGCGAAACGGAGAGCTTCTCGTCCGTCGCGGCATCATCGAGCGCGGTCTCCTTCTGTTGGTCAGCCGGCGCTTAGTCGAACGGATCATTGGTGCTGAGGGTATTAGCTATCGAGCTTCGGACGAGGCAGGCCCATTTCTTGACTGCCTTCAAACCCACTACAGCCAGCTCTTGCGCGATCGCGCCCAGTGGGCGGTCGAAGTATTTGGCGTTCTAGACGATGATGAGCTCAAAAGCTATTTCGACGCTCACTTTGAACGCTGGACCCGAGAATTTCAGGCAGTACGCCAGCCACCCGAGTATTTCACATGAGCGGCTTTCAGCTTCGTGGTCTTCGTGTCACCGGCCCAGAAGTAAAAGAAGCAGAAATTAGCTTTGAGGCGGGACTCAACGTCATTTCCGGGCCTTCTGATACCGGCAAATCATACATTGTCGAAGCAATCGACTTTATGCTCGGAGGTGCAACACCGCCGCGTCAGATTCCCGAAAGCGTCGGGTATGATACGGCGTACTTGACCATAGAAGCGCGCGACAGCGGTGTCTTTACGCTGACGCGCGCATTGCAAGGGGGAGACTTTCAACTCACTGGCTGGCCCGAACCCGATGCTGCCGCCGTTACGCTCGCGTCGCGCCATTCTGCGAGCGACGCGGATAACATCAGCACCTTCCTTCTGCGTCTAATCGATCTCGACCAGAAGCGTCTGCGAAAGAACGCCAACAATGAATTGCAGAACCTCAGCTTTCGAAACCTCGCCCATCTAGTGATCATTGACGAAGAGAGTATCATCAAGAAAGGGTCCCCAACTTTCACGGGGGAATCGACGCAGCGCACGTTACAGTCGAGCGTCTTCAAACTCCTTCTGACGGGAGCGGACGACAGCTCGCTGATTGCTGTAAAAAAACGCGCCATCGCAAAGGCCGAGATCGAAGCGCAGATCGCCCTGCTCGACCAAATCATCAGTGACTATGAGGCCGATCTTAGAGAGCTAACCGGGGATCCCGCCGAGTTAGCTGATCAGGAAAGAAAAATAGAGAGCGCCATTTCTTCTAGTTGGCAGGTCCTCTCAACTGAGCGTTCCGTCTTCGAGGGTCAAGAACGTGCACGTCGCAGCGCGTGGGTCGACCGGGAGCGATTTGAAGCTCGCGTGAACGAGATCGATGCGCTGAAGGAACGATTTGTCTTACTCGATCAAAGCTATCGGTCGGACGTCGAAAGGTTAGAGGCGATTGCAGAGGCCGGGCAGTTCTTTGTTGCTCTGAAGGCAGGCCGTTGTCCGCTTTGCGGTGCGACCGCAGGTGATCATCATCATGACGGCCTTCCGCACGATGGTGACATTGATGCTCTGCGTGCGGCTTGCCAAATCGAGATCGCCAAGATCAAGCAACTGCGGCTTGAGTTGACGGCGACGGTCACTGATCTCAATGCCGAGCAAGAAGAGTCGGAGATCGAAGCCGCTGTTGCGTTCTTGTCTTATAACGAAGCAGATGCGCTAGTTCGCGAGACTTTGACACCTCGACTATCCGCTGCCCGTGCCGAGCACACCAACTTACTTGAGACACGCGCGCGACTCCGCCAAGCCCGTTCGCTGGTCGACCGGACTGACGCCCTGCGTAGCAAACGAGCGGAGTCACAGGCAGCGTTGGGCTCTGCCGGCCGAGTTACTGATGAACGCCCGGGGCTTCCTGCGAAGAGCGTCCAGGCATTCAGCAAAGCCTTCGAGACTTTGTTAGAGGCTTGGCAGTTCCCACACGAGAAGCCTGTCTACTTCGATGAGCGAAATCAGGACATGGTGCTCGGGAACCGCCGGAGGGGAGAGCAAGGAAAGGGGTTACGGGCCCTAACGCACGCTGCGTTCACTATCGGACTACAAACAGCCATCGCAGCGTTGGATAGGTCTCCCCTAGGTTTTGTAGTGCTGGATTCACCGCTGGTAACGTTCAGAGAGGCCGATCACGAAGATGCAGAACTTTCCTCCGAGCAGAGGGTCGCCGTCAAGCAAGCCTTCTACAGCGATCTCGCAGTACGACCCGGTGATTTGCAAATAATAGTCCTAGAGAACGAGGACCCTAACGAGGCAATCCGGCCAAACATCACGACCCACTTTTTCTCCAAGCAGCCGTCAAAGGGCCGCTATGGCTTTTTTCCGCCCCGAACCGTCGCTGAATAGAGCCATACCGCTCGAAGTCGCCTAGGCCGGGATGCCCTGCCAGCGCCTCCAAAGTCCGGCGAAGAGGAACACCTGCAGGTCTTTCAAAGTGACGGGGCAGCACTCATCCTAGAGCCTTCTCAAGCGCCCGTCTCGCCACCTCAAGCCGTGCCTCGTCGCCACCATAGTCCTCCCCAACGCTGCCCGAGGAGTGACCCAGCACAATGTCTTGGTCCGACTTGGTGACCCCGGCCAATCTCAATCGGTCCTTCATGAGATGCCGAAGCGAATGGGTTGTGGCCTTCGGATCGGTCACACAAGCCCGAACGTGCTTGCCCAAGGCGGCAGAAGCTGAGGACGCACCCTTGGGACGTCCGTAGGTCGGAAAGAGCATCGTTGCGCTGCCGGCGGCTTTGGCGGCTTCCTTTGCGGCCTCCAGCGCGCCACCTATCAATGGGACGTTGCGCCGCGACACCTTATTCTTAATGCGCCGGTCGTCATGCCACTCGACTGTGATGTGCGGAGTGGAGTGGTCAAGGTGTACGTCTGTCACCCGTAGGCCCGAGACTTCAGCCAATCGGCATCCGGTTCCATTTAGGATTGTCCAGATGTGCTGAAGGTCTGGCTTCGCATGGTACGCGATGCGGGCGGTTATGGCGGTGACCTCGGCCTGAGTGAAGGGACGGCGTTTGTCCTTATCGGGCTCGGCCTTGTCCTTCGGCGCCGCTTCCAAATTCATGAATGGGTTGATGACGCCGGCTAGGTCAAACTCTCTGATGGCATGGTTGATCATCGCGCGGACCACGTTCAGATAGCGGTCAACCGAAGACGCTTTGCGCCCATCGAGCATGTAGTCGCGGACTTCCTTAGCGTCCTCGCGCTTGAGGGTAGACAGTTTGCGATCCTTGCCAAGTGCTTCCCCGACGAGCTTGAAGACCCGCTCAAGCTCCATTTGCTTCGTTTCGTCGTCGCCAACGCGCTCCTTGAGATAGAGCCTTTTGGCGTCCGCAAGGGTCGGGGCCGGCTGACCTTGTCGGGCGCCATACATAAGTGCCCGAAGGGTAGCTGCGTCTTTCGAGCTAATCCCTGTCGGGTTCCCTTGATCGTCGATGGGATACTTCGCGGCGATCTGCTCAGCGATTAGCTCGCGCCTGAGGGCTTCGCTGTCGTGTTCGTGATCGGTACCAGACCATTCCGGGTCCAACTGCAATCTGCGGACATGCTGCTGTCCCCATTTGAACTGTTCCAAAGGGGTCAATGGTAGGTGCGAGTTGAGCGGATGCGCCTTCTTGCTGGAGATGGCCGATAGGAGGAGTTTCTCGGCCTCGGCATGAACCTTCGGATAATTTTTCAGGGCTTCCTGTTCGGTGGCGCCAAGCGGGACGAGATGTTCCCGTTTGCCCAAAATTGCCCGAAGTTCCTCGGGGATTTTGCGCCTGTAGCGCCAACCTGCCTTGCCACGTTTCTGTATGTGCTTCACGTCAATCTTCATGCTCAGGGTACCCCGCAGTGTATCGCGCGGTGTATCTCTGGGGAAGCGGAAACCCTTGCAATCCTTGGGTTTCAAGACTTTTCTGGTGGTTGTGGCTCCCCGGGCCGGATTCGAACCAGCGACCAACCGGTTAACAGCCGGTTGCTCTACCACTGAGCTACCGGGGAACAGAGGCTCTTATGTGAGTGGGGCAGCCTATAGCAAACCCGTTTCGGCTTTGCAAAGAAGCATTTCGCATTTTTTCGGTGCTTTTTGGCGCAGGGCTTTCTGGCAATGGCCGGCGAGCGCCCTCATATGAGCTGTCTCTCGCCTGTCACGGAACAGAAAAGGCCGCTGCGGCTTTCTCCGGCTGATGGTGCTACTGATGCAAACGGATCGACATTTCACATGACGGCAATGAGCGACGAACAGCCACCGGCCCGGAAAATCTCGGTCTTCGGCCGCCAGTTCACCATGCCGCGCTCGCGCGGCCTCAGGATTGCGATCGGCGTCGTGCTGATCATCGGCGGCATTCTCGGTTTCCTGCCGATCCTGGGTTTCTGGATGGTACCGATCGGATTGCTGGTACTCTCCTACGAATTCGCATTGGTGCGCCGTCACCGGCGCCGCTTCGTCGTCTGGTGGGAGCGACGGCGCCGGCCCGATTGAGGTTGCCCTGCTGGAAACAGGCAATTGTTTGAGAGCGGCGTGGTCCGTCTAGGCATCACCGAGGTTGGTCGAAGCAGCTTTCCAGGCGTTCGCAAAGCTCCTTGAGAACGGCGGTAGCCGATGCCAGCCGCGCCCGGTCGCGCGGCGGCAGGCTGTTTGCGCCTTCTATGCCGAGGCGGTCGATGGCATAGCGCACAAGCTCTGCAGACTGCGACAATCCGCGCGGTGTGCCGTCTTTCGTAGCTGCTCGAGCCATGGCGGAGCCTCCTATCTGCCCAACGTGGCCGCCGGTTTCGGGTTCCTGTCGCCGCGCATCATGCTTAACGATAAGCTAATATATTATTGCTAGCATGGCATTGCGTTGATAAGCAGTGCCTCGATGTCGGAAGAACCGTTGGGAATGCATGGTGGCCGCTTGACGGCATTTTCGCCGCAACCTATTGGAGCCGGGTGGAACGCCGGGAGCAATGAGGCCTCGTGGCGGAGTGGTTACGCAGAGGACTGCAAATCCTTGCACCCCGGTTCGATTCCGGGCGAGGCCTCCAATGCCCGAGCTCCCGCGCGTCAGCGCCAGGGGGCTTCAGTTCCGGTCGAAACAGCCGCGGTCTTTGCGCGGCAAGCGGATGGTTGGAACATGAGCGCTGATTTTGCCGAACGCCGGGTGAAGATGGTCGACGGCCAGATCCGCACCACCGACGTGACCAGCGCGCCATTGCTCGAGGCGATGCTTGTCGTGCCGCGCGAGGCCTTTGTCGGCGCCGGCCAGCGCGATCTTGCCTATATCGATGAGGACATCCGCATTGCCGATACGGCCGATGGTCCGCGCTATCTGATGGAACCGTCGCCATTGGCCAAGCTGATGCAGCTGGCCGATGTCGGCCCAAGCGATTCGGCACTCGATGTCGGCTGCGGCACCGGCTATGCGGCGGCGATCCTGTCGCGGCTGGCAAGGTCCGTGGTCGCGCTGGAAAGCGATGTGGCGCTCGCCGAGAGCGCCACGTCGACGCTCGCGGCACTTGGTTGCGCCAATGTCACGGTGGTCCAGGGACCGCTGCCGCAAGGCCATGCTGCCAGGGCGCCTTACGACGTCATCCTGATCGGCGGCAGCGTCGGCGAGGTGCCGACGGCGCTGTTCGATCAGCTTGCCGAAGGCGGCCGACTCGTCGCCGTTGAAGGGCAGGGCAATTCGGGCGTAGCCCGGCTTTTTTTTAAGACTGGAGGGGTTGTAACGGGAAGACGCGCGTTTAATGCGGCAATTAAGCCACTACCGGGATTCGAACGCATTCCCGCCTTCGAATTCTGAGTGATTTTGCCTTGCAGCGAAGGCGTTGTCATGATCGCTTGCGTTTGAACAATCGTTGCTGATCTGCATAACCGGGTGTTTCTTGGGGGCTTTCAGCGGGGGAACGATAAAAAACGCGGCGCCGGCTGATCAGAGGAGAAGCCAGCGTGGCGCAGTTCCCGTGCAAAACGAATGAGGGAATATAACGTGCCGTCTGTACGCAAGTTGCTTTTTACCGCTGTCCTCGTTTCGGCGACAGCGCTTTCTCCACTGGCCGCCTCGGCCGAAACCATCCTCGGGGCACTTTCAAAGGCCTATCAGAACAATTCCTCGCTTAATTCTTCACGCGCCGGCGCCCGCGTCACCGACGAGGGCGTCGCCATCGCCAAGTCCGGCTGGCGCCCGACCATCACTGGTTCCGGAAGTATTGATTATACCGCCAGCCACAGCAATCGGTTGCACCGAAACATCTCGATAACCACCGGCAACTTCGGCGTCGAGATCGACCAGACGCTGTTTGACGGTTTTCAGACCAGGAACAATGTGGCGGCCGCCGAATCGCGGGTCCGCGCTTCGTTCGAAAGCCTGCGCAACGCCGAAGAAAACACTCTTTTCAACGCGGCAAGTGCCTATATGGACGTTATCCGCGACCGCCAGGTCGCCGTGCTGACCGAACAGAACCTGCAATTCCTGACCGAGCAGGCGCGTGCGGCGCGTTCGCGCTTCGAGGTCGGCGAAGGTACGCGCACCGACGTCGCGCAAGCCGACGCCCAGCGTGCCTCCGCGGTGGCGCAGTTGAGCGCCGCCCGCGCGACGGCGCTGGCAAGCGCTGCGACCTATCGCCAGATCGTCGGCGACGAGCCGGGCAGGCTCAGGCCGGCTTCGCCGGTGTCGAAGCTGTTGCCGTCGAGCCTCGATGCGGCGATTGCGATCGCATCGGCCGAGCATCCGGCCATCCTCGCCACCGCGCATCTGGTCGACGCGGCGGCGTTTTCGGTGAAGTCTGCCGAAGGCGCGTTGCTGCCGCAACTATCGGCGTCGGCAGGTGTTTCGAGCGCCATTCGCGGCACCGCGCCGGGCTCGCTCTCCTCGACACAGGATGGCGTAACCAATTCGGCGAACATCGGCGCGACATTGACGATACCGATCTATTCCGGCGGCCGGACCTCGGCATTGGTTCGCCAATCAAAGGAATCACTTAGCCAGGCCCGTATCGAGGTCGATGTCAGCCGCGACACCGTGCGCCAAGCGGTGACCTCGGCATGGTCGCAATACACCGCCGCGCAGCAAAGCGTCACGGCCAACCGGCAGGTGGTCGCCGCCGCACAGCTTGCCCTGAACGGCGTCATCGAAGAGCGCAATGTCGGCCAGCGCACCACGCTCGACGTGCTCAACGCGCAGGCGACCCTCATCACCGCCAAGATCAATCTTGTCAGCGCCGAACGCGACGTGGTGGTGGCAAGCTATGCCATCCTCTCGGCGGTTGGCCATTTGTCGGCAGAGCGCCTTGCGCTCAACGTGACGAAGTACAGGCCGGAAGAGCATTACAACGCCGTCAAGGACAAGTGGATCGGCCTGCGCACGCCGGACGGCCGCTGATCGCCAAGGCGTGTTTTC
Source organism: Mesorhizobium sp. M1328 (assembly GCF_040318075.1). NCBI lineage: Bacteria > Pseudomonadati > Pseudomonadota > Alphaproteobacteria > Hyphomicrobiales > Phyllobacteriaceae > Mesorhizobium > Mesorhizobium sp. M1328. Next base: position 29,559 of record NZ_JAMYLO010000022.1, read on the forward strand.
AGCCCGCGCTCGAACGACGCGCGGGCTTCAACTCCCGACCCTAATCTGTTGAAATCCGAGATGTCGCCAGATTGGGGATTCTCGCAAGGCGTTCCGTCGGTTACGCTGTTGCCATGATTCGAATCCGGCATTGCCGGACAGGAAATCTGAGAACGAGTCACAAGGGCGGCGGATGTGACGATGGCGACGGCGAGCAGCGTACAGCGCGAACCTTCCATGGAAGAGATACTGGCTTCCATCAGAAGGATCATCGAGGACAGCGATACCGGCCGCAAGCAGCCGGGCGACGCGGAGGAGCTGCGCCAGGATCTGCAACCGGCGCCGGCAGCCGGACGGGCAGCGGAGGGGGATGCGTTCCGCTCCGAACTGCGCGGCGGACTGGAGATCGCCAAGCCGGCCACGCGCGCCGAGGTGCAGCCAGCGGCCGCGCCGGTCATTGAGCGCCTGGAAACGCCGCTGCGCCCCGGCCCTGTAAAAGCAGCGGTGACGCTGGCTGAGGTGAACGCCGCTCCCGAACCGCCCGCAAAGCCGGATCGGCCTGCGACGGCCAAGGCTGCCGAGACGACCGACACTATCATCGCCGATTGGCGGCGCGAGATCGCCGCGGTCGGCGACGCGATAGCCAAGCCGGAGCGCGCCGAGCCACTCCGTACGCCGGACGCCAAGCCGAAAGCCGAGGTTTTCGAGGGCGAGGCGAGTGCTGGACCTGCGCCAGAGCCTTCGGAAATTGGGCCGGAGCTTTCGGAAAGTGGCCCGGAACCTTCGAAAATCGGCCCGGAACCTTCGAAAATCGGCCCGGAATCTTCGAAAATCGGATTGGCGCGTCCGGCGGCCAGCGAGGCGCCGCCCGCACGTCCGGCGATCCTTTCGGAGCATACGGGCCGGCAGGTTGCCGCCGCCTTCGGCGAGCTCTCCGACGCGTTTGCCAGCCGCAGCAAGAAGACCTTCGACGAGATGGCCGAGGAGATGCTGCGGCCCATGCTGCAGGACTGGCTGGACAACAACCTGCCGACGCTGGTCGAGCGGCTGGTGCGCGAGGAAATCGAGCGCGTCGCGCGCGGCGCGCAGTAGCACAGCAGCCTGCAGCCAGGAGAAGTTATTATGGGCTATCTGGAGCTCTCGTGAGCGCTAGGCGGTTCAGCGCGGCCATTTCAAGCCTTATCGCCACACGTCGCCGTTCGGACTGAGCCGACTGCCCCGGCTTTGGGAAAGCCATGTCGAATTCGAGCGCGATGACCCCGCGGAACGGACAAACTCGTGTGATCCGTAGCGTGGAACAAACCCGCCGCCCTTGCGGTTGACTTGGCAACAACCTTCCGATTTACACCGGACCACAAATTCCGGACAGCGCGGACCGTTTTCCCATGCTCGAAAAGACCTACGACGCCAAAGCCGTCGAGCCGAAGATTGCCAGGATCTGGGAAGAGGCCGACGCGTTTCGGGCCGGGGCCGGGGCCGAGGAGGGGGCTGAAGCCTTCACCATCGTCATCCCGCCGCCGAACGTCACCGGCTCGCTGCATATGGGCCACGCGCTCAACAACACGCTGCAGGACATTCTGGTGCGCTTCGAGCGCATGCGCGGCAAGAACGTCTTGTGGCAGCCGGGCATGGATCATGCCGGCATCGCCACGCAGATGGTGGTCGAGCGCCAGCTGATGGAAAAGCAGATCCACCGCCGCGACCTGACGCGCGATGAGTTCATCGACAAGGTCTGGGAGTGGAAGGCCGAGTCCGGCGGCGCCATCCTCAACCAGCTGAAGCGGCTCGGAGCCTCGGCCGACTGGAGCCGGGAGCGCTTCACTATGGACGAAGGCCTGTCCAAGGCCGTGCTCGAAGTGTTCGTGACGCTCTACAAGGAAGGGCTGATCTACAAGGACAAGCGCCTTGTGAACTGGGACCCGAAGCTGTTGACCGCCATCTCGGATCTCGAGGTCGAGCAGCAGGAAGTCAACGGCAATCTGTGGCACTTCCGCTATCCGGTCGCGGGCGTGACCTTCGATCCGGAGAATCCGAAGACCTTCATCACCGTTGCGACGACCCGCCCGGAGACGATGCTGGGCGATACGGCTGTAGCAGTCCACCCCGACGACGAACGTTTCCGGCATCTTGTCGGCAAGAACCTCATCCTGCCGATCGTCGGCCGCAAGATCCCGGTGGTGGCGGACGAGTATTCCGATCCCGAAAAAGGCAGCGGTGCGGTCAAGATCACGCCGGCGCATGACTTCAACGATTTCGAGGTCGGCAAGCGCCACCGGCTGCCGGCGGTCAACATCCTCACCGTCAATGCGGCGGTGAGCCTCAAGGACAATGAGGACTTTCTCGCCGGACTGGAAGTGACGCCGGAGCGCCAGGCCGTCTGGGACAGCCTGGACGGCCTCGACCGTTTCGATGCGCGCAGGAAGATCGTCGAGCTGATGGAGGCGGGCGGCTTTCTCGAGAAGGTCGAGCCGCATCGCCACACTGTCCCGCACGGCGACCGTGGCGGCGTGCCGATCGAGCCGTTTCTGACCGACCAGTGGTATGTCAATGCGGCGGAACTGGCCAAGCCGGCGATCGCCTCGGTGCGCGAGAGCCGTACCAATTTCGTGCCCAAAAACTGGGAAAAGACCTATTTCGACTGGATGGAGAACATCCAGCCCTGGTGCATTTCGCGCCAGCTCTGGTGGGGCCACCAGATCCCTGCCTGGTACGGCCCGGACGGGCATGTCTTTGTCGAAAAGACCGAGGAAGAAGCGCTCGGTGCCGCCGTCGAATATTATCTGGCGCTGGAAGGGCCGTGGAAGGCCTGGGTCGAGGACAAGCTCGAGAATTTCCAGCCTGGCGAGATCCTGACCCGCGACGAGGACGTGCTCGATACATGGTTCTCGTCGGCGCTGTGGCCGTTCTCGACGCTCGGCTGGCCGGACCAGACGCCGGAGCTGAAGACCTATTACCCGACCGACGTGCTGGTCACCGGTTTCGACATCATCTTCTTCTGGGTCGCCCGCATGATGATGATGGGCCTGCATTTCATGGACCAGGAGCCGTTCCACACGGTCTATGTCCATGCGCTGGTTCGCGACAAGAACGGGCAGAAGATGTCGAAGTCGAAAGGCAACGTCATCGATCCGCTCGAGCTCATCGACGAATATGGCGCCGATGCGCTGCGCTTCACCTTGACGGTGATGGCAGCGCAAGGGCGCGACGTTAAGCTCGATCCGGCCCGCATTGCCGGTTACCGCAATTTCGGCACCAAGCTGTGGAACGCGACGCGTTTTGCCGAGATGAACGAAGTGGCGCGCGACGACGATTTCTGGCTGCAGGACGCCAAGCTCGCGGTCAATCGCTGGATCCTGACGGAGCTGACGCGAGCCGCGCGAGACATAACCGACGGTATCACCTCATACCGCTTCAACGAGGCGGCGGGCGCCGCCTACCGGTTCGTCTGGAACCAATTCTGCGACTGGTACCTGGAACTGCTGAAGCCGGTGTTCATGGGCGCCGACGAGGCCGCCAAGGCCGAGAGCAGGGCATGCGTCGCCTTCGTGCTGGACGAGATCTATAAGCTGCTGCATCCGATGATGCCGTTCATGACCGAGGAACTGTGGGCCGAAACCGCCGGCGAGGGCAGGCAACGGCCGTCGCTGCTTTGTCATGCGGCTTGGCCGTCGCCCGATTTCGAGGACGAGGAGGCCGCCGCCGATATCAACTGGCTGGTCGATCTCGTCTCCGGCATCCGCTCGGTGCGTTCGGAAATGAACGTGCCGCCGGCGGCGATAGCTCCCCTGATGGTGATCGGTGCCAATGACACGACACACGAAAGGCTGGAGCGCCAGGCATCGGCAATCAAGCGGCTGGCGCGGGTCGGCGACATCTCGCTGGTCGATGCGGCACCCAAGGGCTCCGCGCAGATCGTGCTTAACGAAGCGACCATCTGCCTGCCGCTCGGCAGCCTGATCGACCTTGCCGCGGAGGCAGCGCGCCTGCAGAAGGAACTTGCCAAGGTGACCGAGGAAATAGCGCGGCTCTACAAGAAGCTGTCCAACGAGAAATTCGTCGCCAACGCGCCGGAAGAGGTGGTGGAGGCCGAGCGCGAAAAACTCGCCGAATATCGCGAGGCGCAAGAGAAGCTTTCGGTGGCATTGACGCGGGTACGCGAGGCCGGCTGATCAAACAAATTGGGCCGGCTGGCCGGGATAGATTCGCCGGTCACGAATCTGCTTTCCAGATAGGCCGCCTGCCACGAAAACAGGCATTCCGCAGCGTAAATCTTGAGGCAAACTGATGTTTTTGCCCCATTGTTGCCGTAATGTAACAATGGCTGACTGGGCACTCAAAATGCACTGTTCTGTAGTGATTTGGGCGGTTTTCCCGAGTTTTCTCGTCGATTTGTATTGAGGCGGCCATTTTCCCGTCTCGGGAAGAAGGCCGACACCTTGTCGGAAATGCGTTCAGCCAAGGTGTACATGTACGCACGGCGAATTCGTTGTTGCGCCGTTAACCTGAATTGGTTCTAGCTTGATGCAAGGATATTTCGGGGAGGAGATTCATGTGTTATTCGCGTCTGAAAGTGCTGCTGGGCGCGGGGGCTTTTTCGCTGGCTTTGGCTGGGACGGTGCAAGCCGGGGGCTTTGACCGGGGCGGCGTCAACATCGACCAGCTGTTCGACGCGGCGCCATATTCGTTCGATGCGGGCGTCACCTATGTTTCGCCGCAGCGCAAACTCAAGAATGTGCAGCGCCTCGACGGCTCGGGTTTGTCGACATCGGCGGTGGACGTTGGTGGCGACTATGCGGTGCCGCATGTCGGCATCAAGGCCAACATCTTTGAGCCCGTAGACTGTCTTGCCACCTATACGAGACCGTATGGTGCGGACGCAAATTTCGGCATGAACAACGCCTATTCACCGACAGCGGTCAAATACGCCGTCGACACAGACGATTTCGGTCTCACCTGCTCTTACAAGGTGAACGTCGGCAAGGGCTCCATACGATTCATCGGCGGCGTCTCCTACCAGCAGGTCGACGCGTTTCTGTCCCGCCAGACACTGCTCGCCTTCGGCAATACCGGCCTCGGCGTATTCAAGCTATCCGACGAGGCGTGGGGTTGGCGTGCGGGCGCAGCCTATGAGATCCCCGAGATCGCTCTGCGCGCCAGCCTGATGTACTCTTCCAGCTACAAATATGACGGGCTGTCGGGAACGGTCGACACGACCGGCTTCAGGGGCGCCTTTCCAGCGGATCTGGTTCCTGGCTCCACCGGGGTGTACCCAGTCTCGGCGTCGGCTGAGATACCTCAGGCTCTGGAATTCAAGCTGCAGAGCGGTATAGCTCCTGGCTGGCTGGCCTTCGGTTCCATCCGCTGGCAGGAGTGGAGCAAGCTTGGCGTCATTGCCATCAATGGCGTACGCAGTCCGGTGACCGGTGCTCCCTCGCCCGTTTCATTCGACCTGCTTTATCGCGACGGCTGGACGGTCACGGGCGGTATCGGTCACAAGTTCACCGATCAATTGTCGGGCGTGGTTTCGCTGACCTGGGATCGCGGCACCTCGACGACCTCGGGCTATCAGTCGGATACCTGGGCCGTTGCCAGCGGCGTCTCCTATTCGCCGAACGACCAGGTCGAGGTCAGGCTCGGCGGCTCGATCGGTGTGCTGACGAGCGGGTCATCGACTTTCAGCGGTGTCGGCGACGTGGCAAATGCCGTCACCTATACCTACGGCAACGACCTGCTTCTCGCCGGTTCGGCTTCCGTCAAGATCAAGTTCTAACTACAGATTTTTAAACGACAAAACGGCCGGGCGTTGCCCGGCCGTTTTGTTCGGTGCATCATCCGGCGTTCGGCCAGCGCAACAATTGGCCCATGATGTTCGCTCCGATAATTGTGACGTTTTGGCAACAGTTTCTGAACAACCCTCGCGCCACCCGGCCGCCCGGGAACATTGCCTATTTCCCGCCATAAACCCGGCGCACCTCAAACTTGTCTCGGGACACGCGCCAAAAGGCTAGGCGAAGAGGCAGGCCGCACCGCCCGCGGCAAGGACGAGTATGGACGCCAGAGGGATCTCCAAGGCCAAGCTGCCGAGCCGCCACGTGACCGTTGGTCCCGAGCGGGCACCGCATCGCTCCTACCTCTATGCGATGGGGCTGTCGGCGGCCGAGATCGCGCAGCCGCTGGTCGGTGTCGCCAGCTGCTGGAACGAAGCAGCACCCTGCAACATCTCGCTGATGCGCCAGGCGCAAGTGGTCAAGAAGGGCGTGGCATCCGCCAATGGCACGCCACGCGAATTCTGCACCATCACCGTCACCGACGGCATCGCCATGGGCCATCAGGGCATGAAGTCGTCGCTGGTGTCGCGCGAGGTCATCGCCGACTCGGTCGAGCTCACGATGCGCGGCCATTGCTACGATGCGTTGGTCGGATTGGCCGGTTGCGACAAGTCGCTGCCCGGCATGATGATGGCCATGGTGCGCCTCAACGTACCGTCGATCTTCATCTATGGCGGCTCGATCCTGCCCGGCAGCTACCGTGGCCGGCAGATCACTGTACAGGACGTGTTCGAGGCGGTGGGCCAGCATTCGGTCGGCACCATCAGCGACGCCGAGCTGCTCGAGATCGAGCAAGCCGCCTGTCCGTCTGCCGGCTCCTGCGGCGCCCAGTTCACCGCCAATACCATGGCCACCGTCGCTGAGGCGATCGGCCTGGCGCTGCCCTATTCCTGCGGCGCGCCGGCACCCTACGAGATGCGCGACCGCTTCAATTTCGCTTCCGGCGAAAAGATCATGGAGCTGATCGCAAGGAACATCCGCCCGCGCGACATCGTTACTATAGAAGCGTTGGAAAATGCCGCGACCGTGGTCTCGGCCACCGGCGGCTCGACCAACGCGGCGCTGCATCTGCCGGCGATCGCGCACGAGGCCGGGATAAAGTTCGATCTTTTCGACGTGGCCAGGATATTCGAGAAAACACCCTATATCGCCGACCTCAAGCCGGGCGGCAAATACGTCGCCAAGGACATGTTCGAGGCCGGCGGCATTCCGCTCTTGATGAAGACGCTGCTCGACCATGGCTATCTTCATGGCGATTGCCTGACGGTGACCGGCCGCACTTTGGCCGAAAATATGGAACATGTTTCCTGGAATGACAGTCAGGATGTGGTCCGTCCCGCCAACAGGCCGATTACCCAGACCGGCGGGGTCGTGGGCTTGAAGGGTAACCTTGCCCCCGAAGGCGCGATCGTGAAGGTCGCTGGTATGGCGGAACTGAAATTCTCGGGTCCGGCGCGCTGCTTCGATTCGGAAGAGGAATGTTTCGAAGCGGTTACACATCGCAACTACAGGGAAGGCGAGGTTCTCGTCATCCGTTACGAGGGTCCGCGCGGCGGCCCGGGCATGCGCGAAATGCTGTCGACGACGGCGGCTCTCTACGGCCAGGGCATGGGCGGCAAGGTGGCGCTCATCACCGACGGGCGTTTTTCGGGCGCAACGCGCGGTTTCTGCATCGGCCATGTCGGGCCGGAAGCGGCAGTGGGCGGCCCGATCGGGCTGCTTAGGGATGGCGACTTGATCTCGATCGATGCGGTGAACGGCACGATCGAGGTTGCATTGTCCAAAGCCGAACTGGCGGCGAGGGCAAAAGCATGGAAGGCGCGCACGACCGATTATCAGTCGGGCGCGATCTGGAAATACGCACAGACGGTCGGATCTGCCCGCGACGGCGCGGTCACCCATCCCGGCGGTGCCAAAGAAACACACTGCTATGCGGACATCTGAGTTGTTGAGGTCGTCTGTCCTTTCGGCACTGGTTGCGCTCGCCACTTTTGGCGCGACCTTGGGCGCCGTCGGCCAGGCCATGGCTTTCGACGACAAGGTATTCGACGACAAGACCGGCGTGAAGCCGCAGTCGAGCCCTTGGGCGGTGTTCCAGTTCGGCTTTTCCGCCTACAAGAACGGCCATAAGGAGCAGGCCGCGGAAGCGTATAAATATGCCGCCGAGAACGGCCAGATCGGCGCCACCTGGAAGCTTGCGCGCATGTATGCGGAAGGCGACGGCGTGGCGCGAGACGACTACGCGGCGTTCAAGTTCTTTAGCGAGATCGTCGACCAGGATGTCGAGCCCGGTTCGCCCGAGGAAAGCTATGTTTCGGACGCGCTGGTGGCGCTTGGCGACTATCTGAGGAAAGGCATTCCCGGCAGCCCCGTCGAGGAGAACGAGGTGGCGGCCCAGGAATATTACATGCGTGCCGCCGCCAACTACCGCAACCCGAACGCCCAGTTCGAGATGGGCCAGATGTTCCTCAAGGGTGAGGGCGGCGTCAAGGCCAGCGTCAAGCAGGCCGGACGCTGGTTCCAGCTGGCGGCCGAAAAGGGCCACGCGGGCGCGCAGGCGACGCTCGGCAACCTGCTTTTCCAAAGCGGCAAGATCGTGCGGGGGCTGGCGATGATGACCGCGGCGCTCGAACGGGCCTCACCCGCCGACCAGCCATGGATCCGCGGCATGCAGGAAGAAGCGTTTGCGGCCGCCGGCGAAGCCGACCGCCGCACCGCGATCTCGCTGGCCGACGACATCCTCACCAAGGGTGGCGGCGACCAATAGGTCGGCGGGATTGTAGATTTAAATCAATTCGCGGTCGGTTCCGCCGGCACGCCGCCGGGCGCCGGTGTTGAGATCGGCGTGCCCTGCAGATGTGGGGCCAGTGTGTCCTCCGGGCAGCCGTCGCGGAGCTTTGTCCAGGACGTGTTGTTGAGCACCATGTCGCAACGGGCGAGATGGCTCCCGCCTGCAACCGTCAGGCAGGCGACCCGGCCGATCTGGAATGATTTGCCGTTGGCAAGGCATTCTGCATCGGCAAAAGCCGGCGTCGCTACCGCCATCGCAAGCGCGCAGCCGATCGGGCAGAATGCAAATCGAGTAGTCATGGGAACCCCAGCCACCATGATGATTTCCCATCAAGCGCGCGATTTGTGGCGATAAGAGGTCAACTTATCAATGTGCCGCCGGACAGCAGCTCCGGTCAGGCCGGCTGCAGCGCCAGATCGATCGCCACCGGTACGTGGTCGGAGGGCTTTTCCCAGGCGCGCACCTGTTTTTCGATCGAGGCCGAGGAAAACCAGTTGGCGGCCTCGGGCGACAAAAGCAGGTGGTCGATGCGGATGCCGTTGTTCTTCTGCCAGGCGCCGGCCTGATAGTCCCAGAACGTAAAGACGTCCGGGGCGTCGCTGACGGCACGCACGGCTTCGGTGAAGCCGAGATTCTTCAGCCGCCGGAACGCCTGCCGCGTCGCGGGTTGGAACAGCGCATCGCTTAGCCAGTTTTCCGGATATTTCGCGTCGATAGGCTCCGGAATGACATTGTAGTCGCCGGCCAGAACCAGCGGCTCTTCCAGTGCAAGCCGCTCCTCGGCCCAGCGCTCCAGCCGCGCCATCCAGGAAAGCTTGTAGGAGAACTTCTTCTCGTCGTCGATCGGGTTGCCGTTCGGCAGATAGATCGAGGCAACGCGCAAGGCGCCCTTGTCGGTCGAGAACACGCCTTCGATGAAACGCGCCTGCTCGTCGGCATCGTCGCCCGGCAAGCCGCGATTGACCTCGTCGAAACGCAGCTTCGACAGGATGGCGACGCCGTTGAAGCCTTTTTGGCCGTAAGTCTCGACATTGTAGCCGAGCGCCTCGATCTCGGCGCGAGGAAACTGCTCGTCGACGGTCTTGATCTCCTGCAGGCAGGCGATGTCTGGCGCGCTTTCCGTCAGCCAATGGGTCAAATTGCCGATGCGGGCGCGAACGCCGTTGATGTTCCAGGTGACGATTTTCATGACGGCCTCGATAGGCTGGTGGTCCGGAGACTAGCGATCCGGCGGGTGACGTTCGACAAGGCCGATCGTATTGCCTGCCGGGTCCTTTAGGAAGGCCATCCATTCGCTTTCCCCCGCCTGGCCGAACAGGCCTTCGGTGTCGCGATGGACGAGCGCCGGCGGCGCGGTGAAGGGGACGCCGGCGGCCTTTGCCGAAGCGTGGAACTCTTCGAGGCCCGAGATGTCGAGATAGACGGTGCCAGCCGGCAGGCCGTCGGTGAAAAGCAGGCGCACGTCACCTGCCATGATGAAGGCGATGCCTGGAGGATCGAAACGCGCATGCAGGCTCATGCCGAGCACCTCGCGCCAGAACGCCAGCGTTGCGTCGAGGTCGCGTCCGGCGGAAAGCGCGACCTGACGGACCGCGCCGATGTCGGGCATTTCTAGATCGAGAAGCTGGTGCCGCAGCCGCAGGAGGCGACCGCATTGGGGTTTCTGATCTGGAACGACTGGCCCATCAGATCGTCGACGAAATCGATCACCGAGCCGCCCATATAGACCAGCGACAGGTCGTCGATCAGCACGGTGGCGCCGTCCTTTTCGATGGCGACGTCGTCGTCATTGCGCCTGTCGACCAGATCGAACTTGTAGGAGAAGCCGGAACAGCCGCCGCCCTCGACCGAAACGCGCAGGGCCGTCTTATCGGCTTCGCTCGCAACAATCTTGGCGATCCGCCTGGCGGCGGCGTCGGTCATCTCGACTTTCATGGCGGTCTTGGCATCAGCGCCCATGGGCGTCACCTTGCTTTCGGTTTTGTATGATAGGTATGAAGCGCGACGGGGCAAGTCAACTGCGGCATACGCTATGACCAACGAGTTGGGCGACATCGGATTCGGCTATCGGCCGCGCGCGGCCTATGCCAGCGACCCGGCGAAATCGCGCGGGCGGCTGTTCGACGAGGTGGAAAGCCCGACGCGCACGCCGTTCCAGCGCGACCGCGACCGCATCATCCATTCGACGGCGTTCCGCCGGCTGAAGCACAAGACGCAAGTGTTCGTCGCACATGAAGGCGACCATTACCGCACAAGGCTGACGCATTCGATCGAGGTGGCGCAAATTGCACGCGCTCTGGCGCGGGCGCTGCGCGGCGACGAGGACCTGGCCGAGGCGGTGGCCCTGGTGCACGACTTCGGCCACACGCCCTTCGGCCATACCGGCGAGGACGCGCTGAACGATAAGATGGCCGCCTGGGGCGGCTTCGACCACAATGCACAATCGCTGCGCGTGGTGACGCGGCTGGAGCGGCGCTATGCCGAGTTCGACGGGCTGAACCTCACCTGGGAAACGCTGGAGGGGCTGGTCAAGCACAATGGCCCGCTGACCGATGCCAAAGGGAAAGGGCTGAAGGGGCCGGTGCCGCAGGCAATCCGCGACTATTCCGAACTGCACGACCTCGAACTCGACCGCTTCGCCGGTATCGAGGCCCAGTGCGCGGCGATTGCCGACGACATCGCCTACAACACCCACGACATCGATGACGGCTTGAGGGCAGGGCTGTTGACGCTGGATATGCTGGAGGATGTCTCGCTGCCGGGGTCGATCCTCAAGGGCGTGCGTGAGCGCTATCCGGCGCTCGATGACGTACGCACCAGCCACGAGCTGATGCGCCGGCAGATCACCATCATGGTCGAGGACGTGATCGTCTCGACGACGGCCAATCTGGCGCGCATCAAACCCGGCAGCGCCGAAGCGGTAAGGGCGGCCGGCGAGACGATGGTGAGCTTCTCCGCCGAAACGGCCGCATCGGAAAAGGAGCTGAAGGCCTTTCTTTACAAGCACCTCTACCGGCACGCGGAGGTCATGCGGGTGCGCGCCGATGCCGACCAGATCGTCAGGGACCTGTTCGACGTTTATTTCGCCGATCCGCGCGCCATGCCGGATGGCTGGCGCGAAGGGCTCGACCGGGCAGAGGACCGCGTCAAGGCGCGCAGTGTTGCCGATTTCCTGGCCGGCATGACGGACACTTATGCGCTCAAGGAACACAGGCGTTTGTTTGACCATACGCCGGATTTGAGCTAGGGCGGGCTCGATTTGCCGGCCAACGCGCCGGATCCCTGCAAAACCGTCAGAGCCATAGCAATGAACATCTTCGCCGATTTCAACGCGCGAATCATAAAGGCCGTCGAAGCGCTTGATTTGAAAGACAAGGATGGCGTGTCGCCGGACCTGTCGCGCATCGCTGTCGAGCCGCCGCGCGATGCCAGCCATGGCGACCTCGCGACCAACGCAGCCATGGTGTTGGCCAAGCCGACCGGCCAGAACCCGCGTGCGCTGGCCGAAAGGCTGGCCGAGGCGCTGCGCGCCGACGAGGATATCGCGGCCGCCGAGATCGCCGGCCCGGGCTTTGTCAATCTCAGGCTCAAGGACGGCTTCTGGCAGGCGCATCTGACGGCGCTGCTCGGCGAAGGCCGCAACTACGGCCGCTCGACGGTCGGCGGCGGCAAGAAAACCAATGTCGAATATGTCTCGGCCAACCCGACCGGCCCGATGCATGTCGGGCATTGCCGGGGTGCCGTGGTCGGCGACGCGCTCGCCAATCTGATGGCCTTCGCCGGTTACGACGTGACCAAGGAATACGTCATCAACGATGCCGGTTCGCAAATCGATGTGCTCGGACGCTCGGTCATGCTGCGCTACCGCGAGGCGCTTGGCGATGAGATCGGCGACATTCCGGCCGGGCTTTATCCAGGCGACTATCTGATCCCCGTTGGTCAGGCGCTGGCCAACGAATTCGGCCGCTCCCTGCTGCAGATGCCGGACGAGGAGGCGCTTGCCATCGTCAAGGACAGGACGATCGATGCGATGATGACGATGATCCGCGAGGATCTGGCGCTGCTCAACGTGCATCACGACGTCTTCTTCTCCGAGCGGACGCTGCATGCCAACAATGCGAAGAAGATCCGCTCGGCGATCAGCGACCTGACGCTGAAGGGCCACATCTACAAGGGCAAGCTGCCGCCGCCCAAGGGCGAGAAGCCGGACGACTGGGAGGACCGCGAGCAGACGCTGTTCCGCTCGACCGCAGTCGGCGACGATATGGACCGGGCGCTGGTCAAGTCGGACGGCACCTTCACTTATTTCGCCGCCGACGTCGCTTATCTCAAGGACAAGGTCGATCGCGGCTTCGTCGATCTGATCTATGTGCTTGGCGCCGATCATGGCGGCTATGTGAAACGGCTGGAAGCGCTTGCCCGGGCGATTGCGGGCGACGAGGTCAAGCTAACCGTGCTGCTTTGCCAACTGGTGAGGCTGTTTCGCGCCGGCGAGCCGGTGCGCATGTCGAAGCGGTCCGGCGAGTTCGTGACCTTGCGCGAAGTGGTCGAGGAGGTTGGCCGCGACCCGATCCGCTTCATGATGCTCTATCGCAAGAACGACGCGCCGCTCGACTTCGACTTCGCCAAGGTGACCGAGCAGTCGAAGGACAATCCGGTGTTCTACGTGCAGTACGCCTCGGCGCGCTGCCATTCGGTGTTTCGGCAGGCGAGCGAGCAATTGGGCGAGGCCATGTTCGACCGCAACCAGCTGGCCGCCGAAGTGGCTTTGCTGACCGATGAGGGTGAGATCGGCCTGATCAGGAAACTCGCCGAATATCCGCGGCTGATCGAAGCGGCGGCGCTCGCGCTCGAGCCCCACCGGCTGGCATTTTACCTCTACGAACTCGCTTCCAGCTTCCACGGACACTGGAACCGGGGCACCGATAATCCCGACTTACGTTTTGTTAAGGTTAACGACCGACAATTGACGCATGCCAGACTAGGGCTGGTGCAGGCTGTTTCGGACGTTTTGACGTCCGGCCTGACGCTGATCGGAGCCAATGCGCCCACCGAAATGCGTTAGGTTTGAGTAAAAAACCTGTCACCTTTTGCCCACATTGCGCTGGTAAGGGCCAACCCTACGCGACGTCCATGGCGTCCGAATGAGTGCGAGTTCGGGAACAATAATGGCAGACAGAACCCAGCTGAGAGCAGCCGACCACAACGACATCGCCAACGATGATCCGTTCGCGGAACTGACCAGGATCATGGGGTTCGACCCGCGCCAGCCGGTCAAACCGCAAACCCCGGCCCAGCCGAAAACCGCTGCCGTCGAGCCTCCGGTGGACGAGGGCGATTTCGACATCGATCTCGAGAAGGAGTTGATGGGCGAGTTCGGCGCCGACGCCAATGACAATGCTTCCCCTGCCGAGCTTCGCGAGCCGGCACCCGAACCGGCTACCGCGGATGAAATTGAGGACGCGCTTGCCGCCTCGTTCGAACAGGATTTCGCGTTCGACGACAGTGCGGCGGATGATGCTGCTCCTTTTGCGGCCGCTCCTGTTGCCGCCGACGAAATTGCCTCCGGCCCCGAAAGATCGTTCGCTCCCGCTGTCGAGCCGGAGTTCGACGACGAGTTTCATAACGCCGTCGCCGGCTCGCTCGAAGACGTGTCGCCGTTCGAGGATGACCTTTCGAGTGACGACGAACTTGCCGCCTCGCTCGACCAGGATTTTCGGCTCGACGACGATGTGACGGCCAAGATCGCGGTGACCGGCGAGGATGAACCCAGGGCCGCAGCCGAGGCTATCGAGCCGGTCGAAGGGCCCGCCTTCGACGATGAGTTCGACAACGCCGTGGCAAGTTCGCTCGAAGATGAGCTGATGTTTGAAGAGCATGAGCCGATGGAGCAGACCGTCGCCGTTGAAACCGCGGCGCAAGCCGCCGCGCCTGCGTTCGATGACGAGTTCGACGATGCCGTTGCAAGCTCGCTCGAAGACGAGCTGATGTTCGACGAACATGAGCCGGCGGTCGCCGCCCCGGCATCGCCGGCTGAGGCGGTTTCGGCCGATGAGGATCTTGCCGGCCATTTCGATGATGCCATGGCCGATGTCGACATGGACTTCGACGTTCGCCCGAACGAGCCTGCCGAAATCGAAGAACCAGCGTTTATCGAAGAGCTGTCGATCGAAGAGCCAGAGGCCGCCCGGCTTTCCGGCACGGCCGCCGAAGCGGCGTTCGACGACGATTTCGATCTGAGCTTCGACGATGCGCCTGCCGAGGACGCCGAAGAGCCGGTGGCGCAGGTCGTTGCAGCCGAACCAGCGGCGCCGGCCGCCGCTGTCGTCCCGACGGCCCCAGTGGCTGAGGAACGCAGCCTGGAGGACGAGCTGAACGCGCTGCTGGGTGCGATGAGCACACGACCGGCACAAACGGTCAACGAACCTCAGACAAGCCAGCAGTCTGCCCAGCAGCCTGCCCAGAAGCCCGTTATGGTTGCTCAGCAGCCCGTCGCGCCGGTAATTCAGAAGCCAGCAGTGGCTGCTGAACAGCCCATGGGTGCGGCTGAAGACGTCACCAACGAACCGGTGCATCCTGTCGACGAGCTGGATTGGGAACTCGACGAGCACGAGCCCGCTGAGCCGCAGCAGTCCAGTGCCGCCGATGACGCCGATCTTGGCAGTGTCCTCCTCGATGAGCTTGAAGGCGAGGATTTCGGTGTTGAAGCCGCTGCCGGACCTGCGGATGATTTAGACAACGATGCGCTCGATGCCGACTTCGCCAGGAATATCGGCCTGGATCATGACTCGGCCGACAAGAGTGCCGCAGCTGCTTCCGAAGAAGATCCGCTCGATGCGCTGAACTGGCTGACGACACGCGCCACACCGCCCGAGCCGGCCCGCTCGTGGAGCCGCGTGACGCCCGTCGCACAGCCTCAGCCCGCTTTTGCAAGCCAGCCGGTCGCTTCGGCGCGTCCGGCACCGCCGCAGCCGGCTGCAACGCCGTCCAATCGGGCCGCACCGGTCGAAGAGAGGCCGTCCTATGAAGATCGGCCCGCCTACACGGAAGCTGCACCAACCTCGCATCAACAGCCTTCCGCATATGACGAGATGCCCGATGTCGAGACGGTCGACGTGCCCGAGCGCGTCGTGGCGCTGGCGGACGATCTCGACATTCCGGAGCTCAACTTCGACGATGACGAGCCGGTGGCGCCCGCCTACGACGATCTTGATGCCGATTTTGCCAGCCTTCTCACCGAAATGAATGCCACGGATATAGCGCCCGCCCCGGTGCGCAGTGCTGGCTACGACGATGAATACGATGCCGGCTTCGCGTCTGGCTATAAGCAGGATCGCGGCGAGACGCGCGCCTATGGCGCCAAGCCTGCGGAAGCCCCCGTCAGCGCGGCGGCCGCTTCCTATGCCGATGCAGCGGACGGTTTCGATCTGGCCCCATTGCCCAGTGGCCAGCCGGTTTCGCAGGCCGACGATTTCACCTTCGATGAGCTCGATTACGATCCCGAACTGGACGAGGAGATGTCGGTTCCGGGTCTTGCCGAACGCGGGGCCGAAAGGCAGCCGCGCAGGCGCGGGCTGCTGATAGGAGCGGTGGTTGGCGCGGTGGCGATCGCCGGAGGCCTTGGCGCCTTTGCGTTGACCCACGGCGGCAAGAGCGGCAGCGATGCGCCGGTTATCGTCAAGGCGGACAACAGGCCGATCAAGATCAAGCCGGAAAATCCAGGCGGCACCGTCGTGCCGAACCAGGACAACAAGGTTTATGACGCTGTGGTCAAGGGCGCCAAGCCCGCCGAGCCCGTTCAGCAGAAGCTGGTCACCAACACCGAAGAGCCTGTGGACCTGAAGGCCAACGAACCGGAGAGCCGCGTCGTCGATCTTTCGCCCAATGACCCCGATGCCGCAGACGATATCGACGCGCCCGGCACCGTGGCGTCCGACACCGACGCGTCTGGCACCAACGTGCCTGACACCAACGCGTCTGACCCCAGCGCGCTTGGCGCCAATGCAGCTGGCGCTTCCGAAACCGCCGCCGCACCGGCGCCCAAGTCCGAGGATCGCATCGCGCAGGTCCTGCAGGAGGCCGAGAAGGGTGCAAACCCCGAGATCGTCGCCGTTGCGCCGCGCAAGGTACGGACCATGGTCGTGAAACCTGACGGCTCGCTGGTGGCGCGCGAAGATCCGGCGCCTGCCGCCCCGCAGATGGCTGCTGCCGAGCCGGCCGATCCGGCGCCGCAGCACGTGGCTCCGGCGGGCCAGGCCGACGCCGCCGCGCAGACCGGCACCGTGCCCCTGATCGACCAAATGACAAGTGATCCGAAGATTGGCGATCAGAAGATTGGTGACCAGCCGAGTGGCGACCAGCCGAGTGGCGATCAGGCCGAAACCACCAAGCTGCAGCCGGCGCCCAAGCCCGACACAAAGGCTGAAGCCAAGGCCCAGCCGTCAGCCAGCAAGCAGTCCGCCAGCACCCCGGCCACGGTTCCAGTGGCGCCGCAGCGTCCGTCCGACCAGCCGGTCGACGTGGTCGGCGAGGTCAAGCCCGATCAGGTTGCTTCCATCGATCCGGCTGCGGCCGGCGCTGGTTCGTGGTCGATACAGATCGCTTCGCAGCCGACAGTCGAAAGCGCCCAGGCGACTTACCAGGATCTGCAACGCCGCTACGGCAGCGTGCTTTCCGGCCGCACCGCCAACATCGTCAAGGCCGAGATTGCCGGCAAGGGCACCTTCTACCGCGTCCGCGTTCCGGCGCAGTCTCGCAACGAGGCGATCAAACTGTGCACCAGCTACAAGGCTGCCGGCGGCAATTGCTTCGTGTCCCACTAGCGGCACCAAAGCCCCCTCGAAAAGCCGGCGCTCGCGCCGGCTTTTTGCGTAAACGGAAACCTTTGGAGGCAATTGCGGGCGATTCCCTTTGTCGGCGCGAAGCTCTAAACTGTTCCGCATGACCGAATCAAAATCCATGATCCTCGGCTGCGCCGGGAAATCACTGACCCGCGACGAGATCCGTTTCTACCGCAACGAATGCCCGTGGGGCTTCATCCTGTTTGCGCGCAATATCGGCGAGACCGAGCAGATCCGCGATCTGGTCGCCGCCATGCGCGACTGCGTCGGGCGTGCGGATGCGCCCGTATTCATCGACCAGGAGGGCGGTCGGGTGCAGCGCCTGCGGCCGCCGCTGGCGCCGAACTATCCGGCTGCCGGCGCACTCGGTGTCTTGTGGCGCGACGATCATGACGCCGGCACCCGTGCCGCCTGGCTGATGGCGCGGCTGCATGCCTTCGATCTGCTGCGCTACGGTATCACGGCGGATTGCCTGCCGGTGCTCGACGTGCCGATCGAGGGCGCCAGCGACGTCATCGGCGCGCGCGCCTATGGCAAGGAGCCGCGCGCCGTCATCGAATTGGGTCGCGCCGCGGCGGAAGGCCTGATGGCGGGCGGCGTGCTGCCGGTGATGAAGCATATTCCCGGCCATGGAAGGGCATTCGCCGACACGCATTTCGAACTGCCGACCGTCGACGCCTCGATCGGCGACTTGCAGCGGCATGATTTTGCCCCGTTCAGGGAGCTCAACCATTTGCCGATGGCGATGACGGCGCATGTCGTCTATAGCGCGATCGACCCGAAGAACCCGGCCACGACATCCGGCAAGGTCATCGAAAAGATCATCCGCGGCGAAATCGGCTTCGACGGTCTGTTGATGAGCGACGATACCTCGATGAAGGCACTTTCTGGGGATTTCCCGTCGAAAGCGGCCGCTATCCTTGCGGCGGGCTGCGATCTGGTCCTTCACTGCAACGGCGTGTTCGAGGAGATGGCCGGCATTGCATCGCGCACGACCGGGCTGGAAGGCAAGTCGTTTGAGCGCGCGGAGCGGGCGCTGACCTATATCAGGAACCGTGACGTGGCGGACGAGACCGAGATTCGGGCCGAATTTGCCAGTTATTTCGACGCGGTGGCCTAGCATCAAAGGAAGCGAAGTGGCGGAAACATTGGACCTGAAGGCCGGCAAGGCCGCACCGATGGACCGCTTGTGGGCCGAGAACGACGATTCTCGGCTGACCGGCGATCCGGCGTTGGTCGTCGATGTGGCCGGCTTCGAAGGTCCGCTCGATCTTCTGCTGCATCTTGCCCGCAATCAGAAGGTCGACCTGTCGCGTATCTCGATCCTGGCGCTGGCCGAACAGTATCTGGCCTTCGTCGAGAAGGTGAGGGCGCTAAGGCTGGAGCTTGCCGCCGACTATCTGGTGATGGCGGCGTGGCTGGCGTTTCTCAAATCGAAGCTCCTGATCCCCAAGCAGCCCGGCGACGAAGGCGAAAGCGGCGAGGAGCTGGCGGCGGTGCTGCAGTTCCGGCTGAAGCGGCTGGAGGCGATGCGCGACGCGGCGGCACGCCTGGTCAACCGCAACCGGCTCGGACGCGACGTGTTTGCACGCGGCATGCCGGAAATGGTCATCGTCGAGAAGCGCAATGCCTATTCGGCCTCGCTCTACGACCTGTTGACCGCCTATGCCCAGCAGCGCCAGAAGCAGGCGATCACCAATGTGACGATCGCCAGGCGCGGCGTCTGGTCGCTCAAGGATGCGCGCGACGTGCTGACCAGGCTGATCGGGTCGCTGCGCGACTGGACGGCGCTCGACAGTTTCCTGGTCGAATATCTGGCCGGCCCGGAAGAGCGGCGCACCGCGGTTGCCAGCTCGTTTGCCGCGACGCTGGAACTGGTGCGCGAAGGCAAGATGGAGATGCGGCAGGACCAGGTGTTCGCGCCGCTTTATCTGCGCGGCCGCGCCCAGGCCATCAAGATAGTCGAGGTGACACCATGAGCGAACGCGCCAACGCTTCGGTCATTCCGTTCAAGGTCGAAGACGACGTCGAGCAAGGCGCGGTCGCCGAAAACCCGGCACAAAACCAGGGGCAGAATTTGACGCAGAATCCTGGCGAGCGGCTGCATATGGCGGAGGCCGTACGGATGGCCGAGGCGATCGTATTCGCCAGCGCCGAGCCGGTCAGCGCAAAACAGCTCACTTCGCGGCTGCCCGACGGCATCAACATTGCCGCGGCGATGGCCGAACTGCAGCAGATCTATGCTCGGCGCGGCGTCAATCTGGTGCGCGTCGGCGATGCCTGGGCTTTTCGCACCGCCGGCGACCTCGCCTTCCTGATGAGCCGTGACACGGTGCAACAGCGCAAACTTTCCCGCGCTGCCCTCGAAGTGCTGGCGATCATCGCCTACCACCAGCCGGTAACGCGTGCCGAGATCGAGGATATCCGCGGCGTCGAGACGTCAAAGGGGACGCTCGACACGCTGATGGAGACCGAATGGGTGAGGATGCGCGGCCGGCGCCGTACGCCCGGCCGTCCCGTCACCTATGGCACGACCGATATTTTCCTCGACCATTTCGCGCTGGAGGAGATACGCGATCTCCCCGGCATGGAGGAATTGAAGGGTGCGGGGCTGCTGTCCGGCCGCATGCCGTCGAATTTCTCGGTGCCGCTGCCGCCGGCCGACCCCGATCCGCTCACCGACGACGAGGATCCGCTGACCGACATCGACCTCGAAGAACTCGGCCTTTTGACGCCGCGAGTCACGGAAGATTGAGCCGAGCGCCATCTTAAAGCCACAGGCAGGATGGAACTGCGCCGATTGGTAGCGGGCCGCCGTGCCGAAAGTGCGTGACTTCGGCCACTCATTCATGAACTCTGTCGCAGTTCTGTTTGAATCCGAACCCGAAAGCGCATAGATCAGCGTCTGGGAAACCGTTCGAGAGAGATTTGCTATGGGTTCATTTTCGATTTGGCACTGGATGATCGTTCTGGTGATCGTGCTGCTGGTCTTCGGCCGCGGCAAGATCCCCGAGCTGATGGGCGACATGGCCAAGGGCATCAAGAGCTTCAAAAAGGGCATGGCCGACGACGAGACTGCCGAGGACAAGCGCACTGTCGAACACCGTGCCGACGAAACCGTTTCGGTACCGAAGGAAAAGGCCAGCAAAAGCTGAGCCCAAACTTTAGTCGGAACGTATAGCCATGTTCGAAGTCGGCTGGACCGAGATGCTGGTGATCGCGATCGTCATGATCGTGGTCGTCGGGCCCAAGGATTTGCCCAACATGCTGCGCACCTTCGGCCGCACGACGGCGAAGCTGCGCGCCATGGCGTCCGATTTCCAGCGGCAGTTCAATGATGCGCTGAAGGAAGCCGAACTCGACGACGTCAAGAAGTCGGTCGATTCGCTGAGAAGCCTCAATCCGGCAGCCGAGATCAGGAAGCAGCTCAATCCATTCGAGCAGGCCGCCGCCGACGTCCGTTCCGGCGTCGATGCCGTGATGAAGCCCAAGCCGGCCGTCGATGCCGCCGCTTCGACAGAGCAGGCGGCCGAGCCGCTGAAGAACGGCGCAACGACGATGCCGGGCGTCAGCCCGCCGGAGCCGACGCCGGCCACGCCGATCTTTCCGGCGATGACGGACGAGTCCGTCGTGGCGCCGGCAGTACAGGCGCAAACGGCTGCAGCGGCCGTGCCGCAAAAAGCGCCGGCGGCAAAGAAGAAGCCGGCGCCCGCGAAAGCCGCGGCTGCCGCGCCGGCCAAGCCGGCAAAGACCGCTGCGCCAAAGGCCGCCGCAAAAGCTGAGCCAAAACCGCAGTCGTCAGCAGCGAAGAAGCCGGCGGCAGCAGCGAAGAAGCCTGCGACAGCAACGAAGAAGCCGGCCGCCACGAAAACGGCGGGAGCCGCCAAGTGAGCACTTCGGACACGGAAAAGGACGAGATCGAAAAATCGTCGGCTCCGCTGATGGAGCACCTGATCGAGCTGCGCCGGCGGCTGATGTGGTCGATCGGCGGTTTTTTCGTCGCCTTCCTGGTCTGCTTCTTCTTCGCCAAGAAGCTGTTCAACCTGTTGGTGATCCCGTTCAGATGGGCGACCCAATGGGCCGGGCTCGACCCGCACAAGGTCGAGCTGATCTATACGGCGCCGCAGGAATTCTTCTTTACCCAGGTCAAGCTCGCCATGTTCGGCGGCATGGTCATCGCCTTTCCGCTGATCGCCACGCAGATCTACAAATTCATCGCGCCCGGCCTCTACAAGAACGAACGCAATGCCTTCCTGCCGTTCCTGATCGCCTCGCCGATCCTGTTCTTGATGGGCGCGTCGCTGGTCTATTTCTTCTTCACGCCGATGGTGATGTGGTTCTTCCTCGCCATGCAGCAGACCGGCACCAACGACCAGGTGCAGATTTCGCTGCTGCCGAAAGTGTCCGAATATCTCAGCCTGATCATGACGCTGATCTTCTCCTTCGGCCTGGTGTTCCAGTTGCCGGTGGTGACCAGCCTGATGACGCGGGTCGGCATGCTGTCGTCGCAGGGATTGGCCGAGAAGCGCAAATGGGCGATCGTCATCGCCTTCGTCGTGGCGGCGGTGCTGACGCCGCCCGACCCGATGAGCCAGATCGGCCTCGCCATTCCGACGATCCTGCTCTACGAGGTCTCGATCTGGTCGGCCCGGCTGATCGAGCGCAGCAAGGAGCGCGACCGTGTGGCCCGCGAAAAGCAGGACGCCACCGAAGAGGTGGCCGAAAAGCCGGCGGACGCGTCTTCGACGTAGGTTCGGTTGAGGCGGGCAGCATCTTTTTGCCGGCCGCAGCAACTTTGTTCTTGCTTTGTGCCGGCAGCTATGCTACTGATTTGGGTATGGTGCCAATTGGCTCCAAAAACCCGCCTCCCGAGGCGGGTTTTTTGTTTCTTGCTTCCTTTTGAGAGTTCCTGCGTTGTCGGCTGATGTCGGCGGGACAGCGCCCCCCTCTGTCCTGCCGGACATCTCCCCCACAGGCGGGGAGATCGGCTGTCCTTGCCGCTTTCGCCAATCTCATAGGATGCAGAAAGGGCGCTGTCCCCAAAGCTGCCGATCTCCCCCCTTGAGGGGGAGATGTCCGGCAGGACAGAGGGGGGCGCGAAGGAACTCGGCCTGACATCTTGCATCAACGAAAGATGCGGTTTACGCCCTCTGGTCTTTGTTTTGGGCATCTCGTTGCCCCACAACCGCTGCGCATTTTGGGCGACATGCCCTCTGAGGACGAACAGACCATGCTTGACATCAAATGGATTCGCGACAACCCGAAGGCCCTTGTCGAGGCGCTCCAGAAGCGCTCGTGGTCGGCTGAGGCGGCGCAGTCCACGGTCGACGACCTGATCGGCGCGGATGAGGCGCGGCGCGAGCATCTGACGGAGCTGCAGACCCGGCAGGAACGCCGCAACGCCGCATCGAGGGAGATCGGCAATGCCATGCGCTCGGGCGATGCCGCTCTTGCCGAAAGGCTGAAGGCCGAGGTCGGCGAGATCAAGGCCTTCATCCAGAATGGCGAGGCGCGCGAACGCGAGCTCGACAAGGCGCTGAACGATGCGTTGGCAGTGCTGCCAAATGTGCCGTTCGACGACGTGCCGGTCGGCAAGGACGAGCACGACAACGTCGTCAAGCGCGTCGTCGGCGAGGTGCCGACGCGGCCGAACTGGGTCAAGGAGCATTTCGAGATCGGCGAAGCGCTCGGCATGATGGATTTCGAGCGGGCAGCACGGCTTTCCGGCTCGCGTTTCACCGTGCTGAAAAGCGGCCTGGCGCGGATGGAACGCGCGCTCGGCCAGTTCATGCTCGATCTGCACACGACCGAGCACGGCTATGTGGAGATCCAGCCGCCGTTGATGGTACGCGACGAGGTGCTTTTCGGGACCGGGCAACTGCCAAAATTCGAGGAGGATTTATTCTTCGTTCGGCATGGGGACGGCAGGCTTGGCCTAATACCAACCGCCGAAGTCCCGCTGACCAATCTCGTTCGCGACGAAATCACGCCGCACGAAAAACTGCCGCTGCGCTATACCGCGCTGACGCCGTGCTTCCGCTCGGAGGCGGGCTCGGCTGGGCGCGACACGCGCGGCATGCTGCGCCAGCACCAGTTCTACAAGGTCGAGCTGGTGTCGATCACCGACCAGGAGACTTCGGTTGCCGAGCATGAGCGCATGACCGAATGCGCCGAGGAGGTGCTGAAGCGGCTCGGCCTGCCTTTCCGCACCATGACGCTGTGCACTGGCGACATGGGCTTTGGCGCGCGCAAGACCTACGATATCGAGGTCTGGCTGCCGGGCCAGAATGCCTATCGCGAAATCTCGTCGTGCTCGGTATGCGGCGATTTCCAGGCGCGGCGCATGGACGCCCGCTACAGGGACAAGGACGGCAAGGGCAACCGCTTCGTCCACACCCTGAACGGTTCGGGCACCGCCGTCGGCCGCGCTCTGATCGCCGTCATCGAAAATTACCAGAATGAGGACGGCAGCGTAACCATTCCTGAAGCGCTTCGGCCTTACATGGGCGGTCTGCAAAAGATCGAATCGAAATAATGCGCATCCTTCTGACCAACGACGACGGCATCCATGCCGAGGGCCTTGCATCACTCGAACGCATCGCCCGCACGCTGTCGGACGACGTCTGGGTGGTGGCGCCGGAACAGGACCAGTCCGGCTATGCGCATTCGCTGTCGATCTCGGAGCCGCTGCGGCTCAGGAAAATCGGCGAAAAGCACTTTGCCGTGCGCGGCACGCCGACCGACTGCGTCATCATGGGCGTGAAGAAGATCCTGCCCGAAGCGCCCGACCTGATCCTGTCCGGCGTCAATTCCGGCGCCAACATCGCCGACGACGTCACCTATTCGGGCACCGTCGCCGGCGCCATGGAGGGCGCGCTGCTCGGCGTGCGATCGATCGCCATCAGCCAGGCCTATTCCTATGTCGGCGAGGACCGCGTCGTTCCCTACGAGACCACCGAAGCGCTGGCGCCGGCGCTGCTCGAAAAGCTCGTCGCCATGCCGTTGCCGGACGGCGTGCTGCTCAACGTCAATTTTCCGAATTGTGCGCCGGAAGAGATCGCCGGAACTGTGGTCACTTCGCAGGGCAAGCTGGTCCACAGCCTGTGGGTCGACGAGCGGCGCGACGGGCGCGGCTTGCCTTACTACTGGCTGCGCTTCGGCCGCGAGCCGGTCGAGGGCAAGCAAGGCACCGACCTCCATGCCTTGCGCAATCGGCAGGTGTCGGTGACGCCGCTGCAGCTCGATCTCACCGCGCATGAAATCCGCGATCAACTGGCCAAGGCGCTCGCATGAACTTGAACCACGCTGCAACGGTCGACGAGCGCGAAGGTTTCGCTGCCTTCCTGCTTCGCCTGCGAGGCAGGGGCACAGTGCCGAAGGCGCTGATCGCCGCCTTCGAGGCGACGCCGCGGCGCGGCTTTCTGTCTCCGCATTTTCACTCGATCGCCTGGTCGGACCGTATGCTGCCGATCGAATGCGGCGAGGCCATCGAAGGTGCCGACCTGCAGGCGGCGGTGATCGCGGCACTTGCCATCGAGCCGGGCAACCGGGTGCTCGAGATCGGCACCGGGTCCGGCTATACGGCGGCGGTGATGTCGCGGCTTGCCGCTCGGATCGTCACCATCGACCGTTACAAGACGCTGGCCGAACAGGCCCGGCAGCGCCTCGAGGCACTCGCCATCGGCAATGTCATCGTGCGCCAGGCCGACGGTTCCAACGGGCTGGCCAACGAAGCGCCGTTCGACCGCATAGTCGCCTGGGCGGCCTTCGACAGCCTGCCGCGCTTTCTCCTCGATCAATTGTCGAGCGGCGGCATCGTCATCGCGCCGATCGGACCCGACGAAGGCGAGCAGGTGCTGGCCAAGCTGACCAAGGTCGGCAGCCGCTTCGAACGCGAGGATATCGGCCTGGTGCGCCTGCAGCCGATCCTGCGCGGCGTCGCCGCGGTGATTTGATATCCTAACCGTCGGCCGCTTGGGGGCAGCCGAAGCCGGGTGTTTCGTCATCCTAGGGCGCAGCAGAATTCTGCTCCGCCGCATTCTTCGGCCAACGTCACGGAATGGATCCCAGGGTCTCCGCGACGGAAGCTCCGCTCCTGCTCCGCCCTAGGATGACGAAGCTGAGAGCCTTCCTCGAATATTTTAAGAAAATTTGCGCCTGATTCTACAGGTTTAACCGACCGGTAACATTAACGCGCTTTAATCACACTCAGATGTACCGGGTCTGTGCGGGTTAGTGCGATGCAATTCAGTGTTTTGAAGGCAAACGGACGCAATCTGGCGCGTGGCTGCGCCGTCCTCATGATCGCAGGCGCTGCGACGGGGTGTAGTTCCCAGGTGGCGCGGTTCAACAGCGTCGACGACGTGTTCACCGCCTCGACCAACAACCAGCGCGCCATCATCGACAAGCAGGATGCTGCTCAGCCCTATCCGGGCGATGTTGCGGCCGCGCCGATCGACGGCAGCCACACCCAGTCGGTCAGCCGCTCAAGCCTCGAACCGGTCACGGCGCAGCAATTGCCGCCTCCGGCTCCCGCCCTGGCGCCTGCCGCCCGTCCGGTGCGCACCGCTGCCGCGCCGGCCCTGGCGCCTGCCGCTCCTCGTGTCGACAGGACGGCAACCGGCACCGTCGCTCCGGCGGCAAGGCCATTCAAGAACGCCGAGCCCGACGCGCCGCGCATGGCGACGGCCGCCGGCGCACCACATGCGACCGAGATCGTCGTCAAGGATGGCGAGACCATTTCCGGCCTGTCCCGGCGCTACGGCGTGCCGGCCGATGCCATCATGAAAGTCAACGGGCTGAGCGCGACCAAGGGGCTGAAGACCGGCCAGAAGCTCGTCATCCCGGCCTATGCGTATTCGAGCAACGGTGCCGCGCCGAAAGTCGCCGACGCCAAGCCCGCGAATGGCACCAGGCACGACCAGCCGGCCGACGCGCCGGAGAAGGTGGCCGTGCTGCCGCAGCAGCCGAAGCTTAGGGAAGGCAAGTCTACCGCGCAGGTGGACGCCTCGGCTGCCGCAAGCCAGCCGAAGGATGGAAAGGCCGCGGCGAAGGTGGCTTCGGCGACGGCCAAGCCGGCCAGTGCCGGCGGTACCTACACGGTTCAGCAAGGCGATACGCTGTCCGCCATCGCCAGAAAGACCGGCGTCGGCGTCGTCGCGTTGAAGCAGGCGAACGGCATGCAGGATGGACTGCTCAAGATCGGCCAGACCCTGCAAGTGCCGGCAGGCGGAACCGCTGTCGTCGCCGGTGCGAAGCCGGCAAAGGTCGATCCGGTGACGACGGCCACGACCCAGCCGCCTGCCAAGACAACGCCGACGCAGACGCTCGCCTCCTACACGCCGCCGAAGAAGGACGCGAAAGTCATCCAGCAGGCCGAGGACGACGATGCGGTGGCGCCGGACGCAACCGGCATCGGCAAGATGCGCTGGCCGGTGCGCGGCCGTGTGATCTCAAGCTTCGGCGGCGGCAAGGACGGCGTCGACATCGCCGTGCCCGAGGGGACGCCGGTCAAGGCGGCCGAAAACGGCGTCGTCATCTATGCCGGTGACGGCCTCAAGGAATTCGGCAACACGGTGCTGGTGCGGCACGAAAACGGTCTGGTCACCGTCTACGGCCACGCCAGCTCGATTGAGGTGCAGCGCGGCCAGAAGGTCAAGCGCGGCCAGGAAATCGCCCTGTCCGGCATGAGCGGCACCACCGACTCGCCGAAACTGCATTTCGAAGTGCGGAAGAACTCGGCGCCGGTCGATCCTTCGACCTATCTCGAATAGAAGACGAAAAGCAATTTGCGGGCCGCCTGACCTTCAGCCCGCCGAGGAAGTCCGCTCCGCAAGGTGCGGGCTTCTTCTGCTGTTAGTCCTTGAGCGGCTAATCCTTGAGCGATTTTCCGAGCCGGCCTGCCAGATCCTGGGTGAACTGCCAGGCGATGCGGCCCGAACGGCTGCCGCGCGTCGTCGCCCATTCCAGCGCCTCGGCGCGCAGCGTCTCGGGATCGATGGCGAGATCGTGATGGCGGACATAGCCGTCGATCATGTCGAGATATTCATCCTGCGAACATTTGTGGAAGCCAAGCCACAGGCCGAAACGGTCCGACAGCGAAACCTTCTCCTCGACCGCTTCGGACGGATTGATCGCCGTCGAGCGCTCATTGTCGATCATGTCGCGCGGCAACAGATGCCGCCGGTTCGAGGTGGCGTAGAAGATGACGTTGGCCGGGCGGCCCTCGACGCCGCCTTCAAGAGCTGCCTTCAGCGATTTATAGGACGTGTCGTCATGGTCGAATGACAGGTCGTCGCAAAACAGGATGAAGCGGAA
The DNA here is from genome assembly GCF_040318075.1 of Mesorhizobium sp. M1328. Classification (NCBI taxonomy): domain Bacteria; kingdom Pseudomonadati; phylum Pseudomonadota; class Alphaproteobacteria; order Hyphomicrobiales; family Phyllobacteriaceae; genus Mesorhizobium; species Mesorhizobium sp. M1328. The sequence continues at coordinate 57,314 of NZ_JAMYLO010000022.1, forward strand.
CGGCGCGGCCTTCAGCAGTCCCATCAGCTTCGGCAGCGTGTCGATGTCTTCGCGATGGATCTCGATAAGCTTGAGCGGCAGGTTGAGCTTGGTCGAAGCGTTGACCGCGGCGTGCACCGCCTTGACCAGCGACGATTTGCCCATGCCGCGCGCGCCCCACAACAGCACGTTGTTGGCAGCATAGCCGGAGGCGAAGCGCTCGGTGTTGTCGACCAATATGTCGCGGACGCGATCGACCCCGCGTATCAGGCCGATGTCGACGCGGTTGACCTTGCGCACCGGCTCCAGATAGCCGGGATCGGCCTGCCAGACGAAGCAATCGGCTTCGCCGAGGTCGGTTTGCGGCACCGGCGGCGGCGCGAGGCGGGCGACCGCCTCGATCAGGCGGTCGAGCTTCTGGCTCAGGGTATCGATGGTGCTGTCGGTCATCTCTTGTCTTTTTTGTTTCGCATTCGGGACGTGCGGCAGGCCAACCTACCTGATTTCAGCGGTTTCGAAACTCGTCCCAAGCATTTGTTCGGGCATGATCTTTTGCGAAAACCGAGCGTCGCTTTTCGGGATCACCCTCTAACACGGCTCACCAGCCCGGAAAAGCAGCCGATTTGCCCGGCGGCGCAGTTGCATTGGCAACGTTACCGACTATATTCCGGCCAAATTTGGCGGGGCCGCCTTGCGGCTGTTTTTCAAAGTTCAGGAGTACCTCGATGTTCGTGACACCGGCATACGCCCAAGGCATCGGCGGGGACTCGTCCGCAATGTTTATCCAGATCGTGCCGTTTGCTCTGATTTTCGTGATCATGTATTTTCTGATCATCCGGCCGCAGCGCACGCAGCTGAAGAAGCGCGGCGAGATGCTGGCGGCGGTTCGCCGCGGCGATACGGTGGTCACCGGCGGCGGCTTCGTCGGCAAGGTGACCAAGGTGATCGACGACAACGAGCTCGAAATCGACCTTGGCGGCGGCACCAAGGTGACGGCGCTGCGCTCGACACTCGCCGACGTGCGCGTCAAGGGCGAACCGGTGGCGAACCAGAACGCCAAGAAATAACCGAATTGTCGGCGGAACGATCCGCCAGCACGCCCTGACGGACGACGCCATATGCTTTATTTTTCGCGCTTCAAGATGATCCTGATCTGGCTGGCCGTGGCCGCCACAGTGGTCCTCGCTGCGCCCAACCTTTTTTCCGCCAGCACGCTGGCCAAGTTGCCCGACTGGCTGCCGAAGCGGCAGATGACGCTCGGCCTCGACCTGCAGGGCGGCTCGCACATCCTGCTCAGGATGGATCCGAACGATCTGATCAAGGATCGGCTGGAGACGACGCGCGACGAAATCAGGACGCTGCTGCGCGATGCCAAGATCGGCTATACCGGCCTTTCCGGAACGGGCCGTACGGTGCAGGTCCGCATCACCGATCCCGCACAGATCGAGGCTGCCAAGACAGCCTTGAAACCATTGACCAATCCGGTGGCCGCAGGCCTGTTCAGCGGCGGCTCCATCCAGGAGATGACGCTGGATGATTCCGAGCCCGGCCTGCTCAAATTTGCCGTCACCGATGCGGGGATCAAATATCGCACCTCGACGGCGCTGACGCAGGCGATCCAGGTTGTCGAGCGTCGCGTCAACGAACTCGGCACCACCGAGCCGATCGTGCAGCGCCAAGGCGACGACCGTATCCTGGTGCAGGTGCCTGGTCTCCAAGACCCGCAGCGGCTGAAGGAAATTCTTGGCCAGACCGCAAAGCTGACTTTCCAGATGGTCGACCAATCGATGCCGGTGCAGGACGCGCTGAACGGCCGTCCGCCGCCGGGATCCTCGGTGCTGTATTCGCAGGACGACCCGCCGGTACCGTATCTGATCGAGAACCGCGTCATCGTTTCGGGTGAAAACCTCGTCGATGCCCAGGCGACCTTCAACTCCCAAAACAACGAGCCGGTTGTTTCGTTCCGCTTCGATTCGAAAGGGGCGCAGCGGTTCGGCCAGGCGACATCGCAGAACGTCGGCAAGCTGTTTGCCATCATCCTCGACAACCAGGTGATTTCGGCGCCGCAGATCCGTGAACCGATCCCCGGCGGTACCGGCCAGATATCGGGGAATTTCACCGCTGAGAGCGCCAACGACCTCGCCGTGTTGCTGCGTGCCGGCGCCTTGCCTGCGACGCTGACGGTGATCGAAGAACGCACGGTGGGGCCGGGACTTGGCCAGGATTCCATCCATGCCGGCAAGGTCGCCGGCATCATCGGGTCGATCCTGGTGGTGGCATTCATGTTCGTCGCCTACGGTTTCCTCGGCTTCCTCGCCAACATCGCGCTGGCGGTGCATGTGGCGATGATTGTCGGGCTGCTGTCGCTGCTTGGCGCAACGCTGACCCTACCCGGTATCGCTGGTATCGTGCTGACCATCGGCATGGCGGTCGATTCGAACGTTCTCATCTATGAGCGCATCCGCGAGGAGCGGCGTAACGGCCGCTCGGTGATCCAGGCGATCGACACCGGTTTCAGCAAGGCGCTGGCGACCATCGTCGATTCCAACGTCACCTCGCTGATCGCGACCGTGGTGCTGTTCTGGCTCGGAACCGGACCGGTGAAGGGCTTTGCCGTCACCTATGCCATCGGCATCCTGACCACGGTCTTCACCGCCTTCACCTTCACCCGCCTGCTGGTGTCGATCTGGCTTCGCCGCGCCCGTCCGAAGGAGTTGCCGCGGGCGCCTGTGACGTTCATTCCGCCCGGCACGAAAATTCCGTTCATGGGCATCCGCCGCTGGACGTTCACACTGTCCAGCGTGCTTTCGGTGTTGTCGGTCATCGGCTTCATGACCATCGACATCAATTACGGCATCGATTTCAAGGGCGGCTCACTGATCGAGGTGCAGTCCAAGGCCGGCAATGCCGATCTGGCCGACATCCGCGGCAGACTGACGGAACTGAATATCGGGGAGGTGCAGGTTCAGCAGTTCGGCGAGCCGAACGACGTGCTGATCCGCGTCGGTACCCAGGAGGGTGGCGAGAACGCCGAACAGACCGTCATCGACAAGGTGCGCGGCGAACTGCAGGACCAGTATGATTTTCGCCGCGTCGAAGTGGTGGGGCCAACGGTTTCGGGCGAACTTGCCAAGCAAGGCACCATTGCCATGCTTGTCGCGCTGCTCGGCATCCTGATCTATGTCTGGTTCCGCTTCGAATGGCAGTTCGCGGTCGGCGCCATCGTTGCGACCGTGCACGACGTGGTCATGACGATCGGCTTCTTCGTCATCACCGGCCTCGAATTCAACCAGTCGTCGCTGGCGGCGATCCTCACTATCATCGGTTATTCGCTCAACGACACCATCGTCGTCTATGACCGTGTTCGCGAGGATCTGCGAAAATACAAGCGAATGTCGCTGCCGCAATTGCTGAACAACGCCATCAACGAGACGCTGTCGAGGACGACGCTGACCTCGGTGACGACGATCCTGGCGCTGCTGGCGCTGGTGCTGTTCGGCGGCGAGGTGATCCGCTCGTTCACCATGGCGATGCTGTTCGGCGTCGTGTTCGGCACCTATTCGTCGATCTTTATCGCCGCGCCACTGCTTATCCTGTTCAAGCTGCGGCCGCAGGCCACAGCATCCGATGAGGAAAAGCCGGTGGGCGGCGGCAAAGCCATAGCCACCTGACGGCTTGCCGCAAAAGTGGCCAAGGGCATCGTCATCCGCGAGGCGCATTTCCCGGGCCGCGCACCGATCGAGGCTTACGGCAATGGCGGCTTCCGCTTTGCCGACATGTCGCATCGCGGCTCGCTGCTGTGCCTGCCTTCGGGCATATACGGCTGGGAGCCGGCCGATCCGCTGGCGCTGACGGCAGCGGATTTCGCCAAGCTGTTCAATGAGGCCGACAAGGTCGAGATCCTGCTGGTCGGCAGCGGCAGGGATCTGAGGCCGTTGCCGGCCGCGCTGCGTACGGCGCTGAAAGAAGCGGGCATTTCCGCCGATCCGATGTCGACCGGGGCGGCGGTGCGGACCTATAATGTGCTGCTGGCGGAAGACCGCGCCGTGGCCGCAGCGCTCATCGCCGTCGACTGACGTGGCCGAAAACACCAAAGCCGTCATGGAGACGGTGCGCGCCGCCGACCATGACCGCTATCTCGCCGCGCTCTACGCGCCCGAAGACAAGCGGGACGCGGTGTTTTCGCTCTATGCCTTCAACGCCGAAATTGCCGGCATACGCGATCGCATCCGCGAAGCGCTGCCGGGTGAAGTCCGGCTGCAATGGTGGCGAGACATCATCGCCGCCGAAGAGGATCGCGCTAAGGTCGGCCATCCCGTGGCGGACGCGCTGAGGGCGACTATTTCCGCTCACCGCCTGCCCAAGGCCGCTTTCGACAATATGCTCGAAGCGCGCATCTTCGATCTCTATGACGACCCGATGCCGTCGCGCACCGACCTCGAAGGCTATTGCGGCGAGACTGCCGCAGCACTTATCCAGCTTGCGGCGATGGTGCTCGATCCGGTCGAAGCACCGCGCTTTGCCGAACTTGCTGGCAGGGCAGGTTGTGCGCAGGCAATGACCGGTCTCCTGCTTCTACTGCCGCTGCATCGCAAGCGAGGGCAATGCTTTGTCCCGGCCGACATTTTGGCGGCGGCGGGATCGTCGCCGCAAGAATTCGTTACAGGCGACGGCGGGCCGGGCGCGGAACGCGCAGTGGCCGCGATGATCGCGCTGGCACGCGAGCATCTTTCCGCTTTCACGCAGGGGGCGTCCGCTCTGCCGGTTTCGCTGCGCCCGGCCTTTCTGCCGCTGGCGTTGTCGAGCGCCTATCTCAGCAAGATTGACGGCTCCCGCCATTCACCGCTTGATGGCGCGGTGCGGCTTTCGGCCTTGCGCCGGCATTGGCTTTTGTTCCGGCGCGCGACGCGGGGCTGGCCGGCGGTGTGAAGGCTGATTGCTAATGAGGAAATCCGGCCCGGCCGCCAAGCCGGGACTGCCGGCGGCGAGCATCGGCCCGGCCGAGTAGCTTCCATCACGATGGATCACTCGACCCGCCATCGCGCATCAGCGTTTCATAATCGCGACCGCCATAGAAGATGTTGACGATGCGAACGAGATCGTCGCTGACAACATAGGCGATAATAGCCGAGTGCTCGAACGGCACCGTTCGCAATCCTGGTGCAATGTCGTCGCGCGGCCGGCCGCCACGCGGTGCATTGCCGATGTTTCCGCAACGCAGCTTGATCCTGTCGACGAAATTGTCCGCAGCCGCTTCGCTCGCACCGCGGTTGACGATATAGCCGGCAATCGATACCAAATCCGTGATCGCGCCTTCGCTAAGAACTACGGCGAGACGCTGGATCATCGTTCCCCCTCGCCAACTCCGAAATCCTGCTCTTCACTCTCGTGATTGCCTGGTCCAGCGGAACGTCAGGCCTTGTGTCCTCGATCGAGGCCTTCACGCGCGCCCGGATCGAGGCCATGCGCTCGGCATGTTCTTCCTCTTCGCGCTGGAAAGCGCGAAGTGCCGCGCGGATGACCTCGCTCGCCGATCCGTAGGAGCCGTCCTCGACCTTTTCGCGGATCATACGCGCCATGGCGGGCGTTACGGTGACGGACAGTTTCTCAGCGGATTCCATGGGATTTTGGCCTCGCGATACAAAGTAGGATAATATCCTACTTCTCCGCCGCGCAACGCGCAAGAGCGGAGATCGGCACTATTCCGCAGCTTCCGCCCGGGAAGGCAGCCCCAGCCATTCGCGGCAGTCGGCCAGCGCGCGCGACGTCACGGCGTGCCGCTTGGCGACCGTCTTGTCCTTGCCGCGCAGCCGCTTGCCTTCGATCTTCGGCGTGTCCACGGGCGGGAACAGGCCGAAATTGACGTTCATCGGCTGGAAAGAGCGCTTTCCAGGCTCGTCGTCGGAGACAATATGGCCACCGGTGATGTGGTTGAGCAGCGCGCCAAACGCGGTGGTCAAGGGCGGCAGCGACGGCGCGTGGCCGAGCCGTTCTGCGGCGGCGAAGCGCCCGGCAAGCAAGCCTATGGCGGCGCTCTCGACATAGCCCTCGCAGCCGGTGATCTGGCCGGCAAAACGCAGGCCGGGTCGCGACTTCAACTGCAACGAAGCGTCGAGCAGCGTCGGCGAATTGATGTAGGTGTTGCGGTGCAGGCCGCCGAGGCGGGCGAACTCGGCATTCTCCAGCCCGGGGATGGTGTGGAAAATGCGCACCTGCTCGGCGTGCTTCAGCTTGGTCTGGAAGCCGACCATGTTGTAGAGCGTGCCCAGCGCGTTGTCCTGGCGAAGCTGAACGACGGCATAGGCCTTTACGGACGGATTATGCGCATTGGTCAGCCCCATCGGCTTCATCGGCCCGTAGCGCAATGTCTCGACGCCGCGCTCGGCCATCACCTCGATCGGCAGGCAGCCGTCGAAATAGGGCGTACCTTCCCACTGCTTGAATTCGGTTTTCTGGCCGTCGACCAGCGCCTGCACGAAGGCAAGGTACTGCTCCTTGTCCATCGGGCAATTGATGTAGTCCTTGCCGGTACCGCCGGGCCCGACCTTGTCGTAGCGCGACTGGAACCAGCAGATGTCCATGTCGATCGTGTCGAAATGGACGATCGGCGCGATGGCATCGAAGAAGGCGAGCGCGTCGGCGCCGGTCACTTCCGCTATCGATCGGGCGAGCGAAGGCGCGGTCAGCGGGCCGGTGGCAACGATTGCCTGGTCCCAGTCCGCCGGCGGCAGGCCGGGCACTTCCTCGCGTCGGATGGTGATGAGCGGGTGGGCTTCGAGCTTCCTGGTGACCGCTTCGGAAAATCCGTCGCGGTCGACGGCCAGCGCACCGCCGGCCGGCACCTGGTGCGCATCGCCGGCGCTCATGATCAGTGAACCGGCCAGCCGCATTTCGGCGTGCAGCAGGCCGACGGCATTGGTTTGCGCATCGTCCGAGCGGAAGGAATTGGAACAGACGAGCTCGGCCAGCCCGTCGGTCTTGTGCGCTTCGGTGCCGCGGACGGGACGCATTTCATGCAGGACAACGGGGACGCCGGCTTCGGCCGCCTGCCAGGCGGCTTCGGCGCCGGCGAGACCGCCGCCGATGACGTGAATGGGATTCTTGTCCATGAGCGCCGAAATAGTCGCTTGGCGCGAGGATTGCAATTACACGAATGAGCCGCGCTGTTGCCGCCACGCGCTGCAATCGTCTACTATCGCGAATGGGTGGGAGTCTCGGGGTCTTTGCCAGAGCGACATTTCTGACAGTCGTGACCGCGGTAGGCGGATCAGCGGCCGCCGGCGAACTGGCCGCGACGGCTCCCAAACGGATCCCCATATGTCACGGCTACGGTTGCAACTATCGCACAATGCTCGCGCTTGGCCCGAGTGACGGTGCGCGTTTCCGCTCTATCCTGCGTGCGGGTGCGGCTTCGCCCCAGGCCGAGCGTTCCGCTATTTCCAAGGCGGTCCGCTATTTCGAGCAACGCATTTTCCAGGCCATCGGCATTCGTGACCAGCCGCAGTCAGAATTCGGTGCCTCGCGCATCAGGGGCCAAATGGATTGTGTCGACGAATCGACCAATACGCATGCGTTGCTGGTCTATCTTGCCGAGCGAAAACTGCTCAGGTTTCACAAGGTCGAGGACAAGGCCTCGCGAGGCCTGTTTGTCGACGGGCGCTATCCGCATTGGACGGCGGTGATCAGCGACCGCGGCGATACGGAATGGGTGGTGGATTCCTGGTATGCGCCGATGGGCGGCGCGCCGGACATCTTTCCGCTGAGCCAGTGGAAGGAACGGGGCGTGCTGAAAAGCGGGGCGCTGGACTGACGATAGGGCCGTCCCGCAAAGACGGCTCTCCCCAAAGCAGCTTCGGAGTGCCTAGACCTGAAAACAACAACACCCGCCGGGGGAGGAGGTCCGGCGGGTGTCGTTTTGTTGGTCGATCCTCGGGAGGAGGTGAAGATCGACCGTATTCGTCATCGCCGGGGAGGAGGTCGGCTTTGACGAAATTCTTTTCGCCATTTGAAAGGGCGCGAAACCCTTTTTAGAAACAACTTAGAAACAGCGCCCGCCGAGGGAGGAGGTCCGGCGGGCGCCGTTTTTGTGGTCAACCCTCGGGAGGAGGTGAAGGCTGACCGTATCCGTCAGGGTCGGGGAGGAGGTCGACCCTGGCGAAATTCTTGTGGTTAGATCGCCCTGCGAGCGACCATCTTGATCTCGTCACGGACGATGCCGAGATCGTTGAGCTGGCGGTTCGACAGGCGACCCAGCTCGGTAACCGTCTCGCGGTAGACGCGCCAGTTACGATAGTTGCGGATCAGGTTCATTGTCGTTCTCTTTTCAAAACTGGTCGGACCATTTGCGGCCCGAAGGATTAGACCGCCTTGCGGGCGACGTAGTGAATGTCGCTGCGGCTGATGCCGAGGTCGGTCAGTTCACGGGTGCTCAGGCGGCTCAGCTCGGACACGGTGTCCCTATAGCGGCGCCAGTTGCGATAGTTGCGGATCAGGTTCATGGTATTCTCGTTTCGTCTTTCTTTCGGATCATTCCGTCTTTGTGTGCACCGTGAAAATAGGTGGGATCATATCGATTTAAAAGCGCTATTGGTGCATGGCAGCAATGCAAATTGTGCAATGCAACATTAACGCGCGTCCGGCTTTCCGCCCAAATCGGAAAATGCCGTAAGGTCAAACGCTTGGGCGCACGAGCTAAAAGGACGAAGCGAAAGGGGAGGGGCAATGGCGAGCTATTCGTCACGGGTCAGGTCGGATATCGCGCGATGGCAGCAGGCCGGCCTGATCGACGCGCCGACAGCCGATGCGCTGACGCGCGACGTCGAGGCCAACGAACGCAAATCGCTGAGCTTCGGCTCGATCCTGGCGATGATGGCGGCGCTGCTGTTCGGCGCGGCTATCCTGATTTTTATCGCCGCCAACTGGGAAGTCATCCCGCGGCTGGTGCGGGTCGCGGCACTTTTTGCCGTTATCCTTGCCGGCTATGTCGGCGGCGCGGTGCTGAAGATGCGCGACCATGCGGCGATCGGCGAGGCGCTGTGGATCGTCGCAGCGGCGGCATTCGGCGGATCGATCGCGCTGATCGGCCAGATGTATCATTTGTCGGGCGACGAGGCCTCGGCCTTGATCACCTGGGGCGTCGGCACGGCGCTGGCGGCGGTGGCGCTGCGCTCAAACCCGCTGACCGTCGCTGCCGTCGGCATCGCCGATGCCTGGCTGTTCCTGAGAGGGTTCGACTACTTCCGGCGCACGGAATTTCCGCATCTCTTCGTCGTCATGGCGCTGGTGCTGTTCGCCGTTTCGTTCTGGACGCGCAGCCAGGCGGCGCGCCACCTGATCATCCTGTCGGTCCTTTTCTACCTGGTGCTGTTGGTCATGGAGTACGACACGCTGCAAGTCGCCATCCCGCTCGTTGCCGCGTCGGTGCTGCTTTTTACCGCTGCGATCTTTGCTGCCGGGCCGGTCGAGAGTGTTTTGCAACTCGGCGGCAGGTTGCCCTTGCATGCGCTGATCGGCTTTCTCACCGGCCTGGCGATGATCCAGTTCGAACTGGCGGATGAAAGCAGCTACAGCAGCGGCTTCGCCATTGCCTCGGCTGTTGCGCTGGCCGGCATCGTCGCGGCGATCGTGCTGGGCGGCCGCGAGAGCCGGGGGCTGCGCTGGGTTGCCTATGCGGGCTTCGCCTTCGAACTCGCCATCATCTATGTGGTGATGCTGCAATCAATGCTCGACACGGCAGGCTTCTTCCTTGCGGCGGCGGTGCTTCTCGCCGTTCTGGCCTTTATTATCATCCGCATAGAAAAGCGCATGAACGCCTCGAACATGACAGGAGCGGCGGCATGATGACCGGCAAAAGACTGATCATCTCGGCGCTGGTCCTGGCGCTCGTCCAGATCGGCTTTCTGAGCTGGATCATCGCCGGACGCGCGGCGATCCTGCGCGACGGCAAGCAGGTCCTGCTCAGGGTCGAGCCGATCGATCCGCGCGATCTCTTGCGCGGTGACTATATCTCGCTTGGCTACGAGATTTCGCGCATACCGGTGAAGCTGATCGGCAACATTCCGGCCGGCAAGCTTTCCAGCGAGGAAACGTCGATCGTGGTCAGGCTGAAGCAGGGCGCCGATGGCTATTGGGGGCCGACCGCGGCTTGGTTCGGGCAAGCGCCGGTGCCGGCAGCATCCGGCGAAGCCGATATCGTCGGACACGTCTCCGAGGGCTGGGATATCAGCCAGGGAGCAACGACGATCGCGCCGGAGTACGGCATCGAGCGCTTCTATCTGCCGGAAGGCGAGGGGATCGCGATCCAGAACGATATGCGGGTGCGGCCGTTCGGCATCCGCGTGGCGATCGCGGCCAACGGCACGGCGCAGATCAAAGCGCTGGTGGACGGCGACAAGACACTGTTCGAGGAGCCGCTTTACTAGATCGCGCTACGGCCTTGGCAATGATCCTCCTTCGCCAAGGCTTCAGAGGAGCTTCGAGTGGCCTGCCACCCGAAGCTCGAAGAGCGAAGGGTGGTGCGGATGAAGGGACTCGAACCCCCACGCCTTTCGGCACTGGAACCTAAATCCAGGGCGTCTACCAATTCCGCCACATCCGCATTGCCCGGCCAATCCCATGTAGCCATCATTCTGTCAATGTCAGGGCCGATATCGGCATCATTGGCCGGAATGCAAAGATGGTTGAAAATCAGCGTCGCCTGTGACAAAAGGCGTGTCGAATGTGACGGGACGCGACGATCCGCTTCTGCAGAATGTGATAAGAAGTAGGAAAAACAAAGACTTATTCACATTTTGGAGCGTATTTCTGGAGGATTTGTGCCGCGTTGGGCGGACAGATCGCCAAGTCCCGCACCAAAAGCCATTCCCGGCAAGATCATACCGGCAGGCTGTAAACGGCAGGGGCCGTTTGACGGCCTCATTGGTGGAAACAAAGGTTTTATGATGCAGGTCACCGAAACGCTCAACTCCGGTCTCAAGCGCGAGATCAAGATCACCGTGCCGGCCGGTGACATGGAAGCCAAGCTGATGGCGCGGCTCTCCGATGCCAGGAACAAGGTCCGCATCAACGGCTTCCGCCCGGGCAAGGTGCCGGTGCAGCACCTGCGCAAGGTCTACGGCAAATCGTTCATGGCCGAAGTGGTCAACGAGATCCTCAACGATTCGACCCGTTCGATCATCACCGGGCGCGGCGAAAAGGCCGCCATGCAGCCCGAAGTGATCATGACGGAGGACGAGAAGGAGGCCGAGAAGATTCTGGCAGGCGGCGCCGACTTCGAGTTCCGCTTGAACTATGAGGTCATTCCGCCGATCGAGATCAAGGATTTCTCCGACATCAAGGTGACGCGCCAGGTGTTCGACGTGCCGGATGAAGAGATCGACGAGCAGGTCAAGCGTGTCGCTGAATCCGCCCGCACCTACGAGCCGAAGACCGGCAAGGCCGCCGAGGGCGACCGCGTGACCATCGATTATGTCGGCAAGATCGACGGCGAAGCCTTCAACGGCGGCGCCGGCACCGATCAGCCGCTGGTACTCGGCTCCAAGGAATTCATCCCCGGCTTCGAGGACCAGCTGGTCGGCAGCAAGGCTGGCGACGAGAAGCAGATCACGGTAACCTTCCCGGAAAACTACCAGGCGGCGCATCTGGCCGGCAAGGAAGCCACTTTCGACGTGACCGTCAAGGAAGTGTCGAAGCCCTGCGAACTTGAGATCAACGACGAGATGGCCAAAAACCTCGGCCTGGAGTCGCTGGAGCGCCTGCGCGTGGTGGTGCGCGGTCAGATCGAAAATCAGTTCGGCTCGATGACGCGCCAGAAGGTCAAGCGCCAGTTGCTCGACCAGCTCGACGCCGCCTACTCGTTCGAGGCGCCGTCCAAGCTCGTCGAGGCCGAGTTCAACAACATCTGGAACCAGGTCAACCGCGATCTCGAAGCCGCCGGACGCACCTTCGCCGACGAAGAGACGACTGAGGAAGAAGCGCGCGCCGAATATATGCGCCTTGCCGAACGCCGCGTGCGTCTCGGCCTGGTTCTCGCCGAAATCGGCGAGAAGGCAGGCGTCACGGTGACGGACGAGGAACTGCAGCGCGGCCTGTTCGAGCAGGTACGCCGCTATCCGGCCAGCCAGCAGCAGGAAGCCTTCGAATTCTATCGCAACAATCCCGAAGCGCTGAATACGTTGCGCGCGCCCATGTTCGAAGAGAAGGTGGTCGACCATCTGCTCGGCCAGATTTCGGTCACCGATGTCAAGGTCAGCAAGGAAGAACTGCTGGCCGACGACGAGGATACGGAGACGACCAAGGCAAAGCCGGCGAAGAAGCCGGCCGCGAAAAAAGCCGACGCCAAGAAGGCCGACGACGACGCTGAAGAGCCGAAGAAAAAGGCCGCGCCGAAGAAGAAGGCCGCCAAGGACGCTGAATAACGTCCCTGCTGAATTCCGAAAGGCCGCCTTCTCGAGGCGGCCTTTTTCGTTGTGGCGCAGACGCAACGGATTTCACGCATCTGGCGGTCGAGGTGGCGATACGAAGCTTTGATGATTATCTGCGCAGGGTTGCTGACCGCAGCGGTTGTTGGAGGCATCGTTGAGACAGTTCTTCGGTATCGGAAGCGTGATGGCGGCGGCATTCCTGCTTGCGTCGGTCTGCGGGATCGCTCAGGCTGATACGGTTCTCGACAACTGGCGGTTCGACAAGACCAGCGATGGCCTTGTCACCGCCTCGCTTTACGCGACCAACAAGCTCATCACCGGCGGCGGCGCATTGAGTTACAGCCCGGTATTGACGATCGCCTGCCGGACCGCCGGCGAACCGCGTTGGAGCGAATGGCTGCAGCTGAGCGACACCGTTTCCGCCAGCCGAACCATCGCCATGTCGGTGACTGTCGGCCAATCCGGCAAGCTCAACGAAAGCTGGTCGGTCGGCCCGCGCAGCAGGATGCTGGTCCGCGACGGTGCCGACGGCATCAGGCGACTGATTTCCGCGGACCGGCTGCTGCTGTCCTGGCGGTTCGGGCTGCTGTCGGGGCGCGGCAAAGCCGAGTTTGACCTAGCCGGAGTTGAAGAGGCGGTCGGCCGGATCGCCACCACCTGCAACACCAAATTGCCTTGAGCGCGGATTATCCGCATTAATCCATTCAATGATCGAACTCTACCTGCCGGCCGGGTTCTGTGGTATGTAGGTGCCGCAACTCCAGGCAGTGGATATCCGTTCTGCCATTCAAGAGCGCATGCCAGCGGACTAGATGTCGGCCTGTGCAGGTCAGCCAGGGCAAATTGGCGATCAGGGAGGAAATGCCATGCGTGCCATTGTGTTTTTTATCGTCATGTCCGTCGCGACCGTCATTGCCGGCCCCTCGTGGGCCCAGGATGCCGCGGCGGGTGAGAAGGTCTTCGCCAAATGCAAGGTCTGCCACGTGGCAGACAAGGACCAGAACAAGATCGGTCCGTCCTTGAACGGCGTCATCGGCCGAACGGCCGGGACGCATCCGGGGTTCAGCTATTCCAAGGCGATGACCGAGGCCGGCAAGTCCGGCGTCAAATGGGATGAGGCCACGCTGACCACCTACCTTCACGATCCGAAAGCGATGGTCAAAGGAACGAAGATGGCGTTTGTCGGCCTCAAGAAAGACGAGGACATCGCCAATGTCATTGCCTACCTGAAGCAATTCTCCAAATAACGCGGCTCTTCCGCCGGATCTTGGTATCGCAAACAGGTCGAGGCATAGCCTCGGCCGCAATCTGCCGGCAGCGTCAGGTGGGGAGGCGGCTCGTTGCAAAAAAGACATTGGCCGGCTAGGCTGCCGTTCCCATCGGTGGTCGTCTGAATGTCGACTGAAGAAAGCCGTCTCAAGGATACCGGCATCCGCCTCTCGGAGGCGACGGCGGGTGATTTCTTTGCGCTTTTGAAACCGCGAGTCATGGCGCTTGCCGTTTTTACCGCCTTCGTCGGCCTGATGATGGCGCCCGGCGTAATGAATCCAGTTACCGCCGTAATCGCCATCGGCGCAATTGCGGTCGGAGCAGGAGCCGCCGGCGCGCTCAATATGTGGTACGACGCAGACATAGACGCCTTGATGTCTCGCACGTCCAAGCGACCAATTCCGTCCGGTCGCGTCACGCCTGGCGAAGCTCTCGGCTTCGGTCTGGTGCTTTCCGCACTGTCGGTCATGACGCTCGGCGTGCTGGTGGGGTGGCTTGCCGCATCGCTGTTGGCGTTCACCATTTTTTTCTACGTCGTTATCTACACAATGTGGCTGAAGCGCTCGACGCCACAGAACATCGTCATAGGCGGCGCGGCAGGCGCCCTTCCTCCGGTGATCGGGTGGGCGGCTGCAACCGGCGCTATCGGTATTGAAAGTCTCATCCTGTTTCTGATCATTTTCCTCTGGACGCCGCCTCATTTCTGGGCGCTGGCCCTTTTCAAGGTCGGCGACTATGCCGCGGCGGGTATCCCGATGATGCCGAATGCGGCCGGCCAGCACTCGACCAGAAAACAAATCTTCGCCTATTCGCTGCTCTTGGCGCCAATCGGCGTTCTCCCTTGGGGCTTTGGCTTCGCGAGCGGATATTACGGCACTGTTTCAGCCGCATTGGGCGCAGGTTTCATTTGGCAGGCCTGGAAGGTTCTCGTCGCCGACAAGGAGATGAAGCCGGCAAAGGCGCTGTTTGCGTATTCGATTGTCTATCTTTTCGCAATCTTTGCGGCGCTGCTTGCCGACACCATTGTAATGCGAGTGGTCGCGTCAGCCGGCTATTGACACCTGCTCCAAAACATCACGTCGGCAGAGCACAAAATCCCAGCAACAGCAGAATAACGACGCCAAGGCCGAGTATGAGAACTGTCCTTCCATCCATGACCTTCACCTTCGACTAGAAGAGCATATCGAAAAACGGCGTCTGGAGCTAGTCAGGCTACCCGGGACCCTTACTCCCGGCCTTCCTACAAAGCGCGACAAGTCCCCCGCATGAGAGTATATTGATCATGGTGCAGGTCGCGGTTTGCGTGGGCCAATCATGCAGAACGGCAGCACAGTAAAACGCGACCTTACCGGACCTGGTCTGGAGGAATGGTCATGGCAAGCTTTCACGTGATAGCAGGTGCCAGCGAGACGCTGGAACACACCAGAGTTCGAAAAATCGGTGTCTCCGATCTTTTTGATGCGCTCAGGCGTGGGGTCGATGATTTTATGGTCAAGCCGTCGCACATCGTTTTTCTCTGCCTGATCTATCCGCTTGCGGGAATCGTGCTTGCTGTCTGGACATCAGGCAACAACACGCTGCCATTGCTGTTTCCGCTTGTGTCCGGCTTTGCACTGATTGGTCCGTTCGCGGCGATCGGCCTCTATGAGATCAGCCGGCGACGGGAAGCCGGGCTCGATGCCTCGTGGAGACACGCCTTTGAGGTCAGGAGTTCTCCGGCACTGCCGGCTATTGCAGCGGTCGGCATCATGCTGCTTGCGATCTTCATCGCCTGGCTTTTGACGGCCCAGATTTTCTATCAGACCCTGTTCGGCCCGGCGCCACCGCAATCGCTGTCCAGCTTCATCAGTGAAATATTCGCCACGGGACGCGGCTGGACGCTCATCATCCTGGGTCACGCCATCGGCTTCGTGTTCGCCGCGGTTGTGTTGTGCACCACGGTCGTCGCATTCCCGTTGTTGCTCGACCGCGATGTCGGGGCCTACGAAGCCATCCACACCTCGGTGCGCGTTGTCCTGGCCAACCCGATCGTGATGGCGGTGTGGGGCCTTATCGTCGCCGTCGCCCTGATCATCGGCTCGCTGCCAGTGTTCGCCGGGTTGGCAGTCGTGCTGCCGATCCTTGGTCATGCCACCTGGCATGTCTATCGGAAAGTTGTGGAATCGCCGCCGGCCACCAGACCGTGAGCTGAAAACCTGCCGTGCCCGTACCGGCGAAATGCCGGTGCGGGCAGGGTGGGGCAGAGCTTTCAATAGGCGGGGTGGCTGAAACGGGCCTGGCGCGCGTCCTTTGTCAGGTCGCGGAAATCTTTGCCGCTCACATGCACAAGCGTCTTGTGGTCGCCGCCCTCGAAATAGACTTCGGGAGCGTCGCCGAGGCTTTCGTCGAGGACCACCGGCACATCATAGGCAGCGCCGATCGGCGGCACGGCGCCGACGTCGCAATCGCCGAACAACGAGACCACCTCGTCTTCAGAGGCCAATCCAAGGGGCTTGTCCATGACATCCTGCAATGTCGCGAGTTCTATCCTGTGCGTGCTTGGAACCACGGCCAGCGCGTAGCCACGGTCGTGGTGAACGACAACCGATTTGGCCATTATGCTGCCAGGCACATGTGCCGCAATGGCGGATTGTCTGCTTGTCGCCGTGCGGTGATGCTCGACGGTGTCGTAGGAAATTCCTTTCCTATCGATGAAGTCCTTCAGTCTGTTTGCGATGGTCATCTTGGGCGCCCCTTGCTGGTGTTCGCGACGCATGTGGAAACGCCGGCATGGCCAGTCGTTTCCGATACCAACAGAAATGGACCAGCCGTGGATTGTTTCAAGGCGAAGGCTCCAGGACCGGACGGCCTGGATCCGGATTGCATGTCAGGGCCCGGCCCCGAAAAACGCCATTCTGGTGAGAAGCGTGTAGTCCGCTTCGAAGACCATCATCGTCACGAACACCAGAACCAGCACCGGCGGCAGGATGATCGCATATGTCAGCGCCAGCCGTTCCCAGGCCATGTGCATGAAGATGGCGACGATCAGCCCGGCCTTGAGGATCATGAAGATCAGGATCAGCGACCATCTGAGATAGCCGTGGAGGCCGAAATAGTCGACCAGATAGGAGCAGGTGCTGAGGATGAACAACCACGCCCAGACCACCAAATAGAGCTTGATCGGGTGCTCCTGATGAACCTCCGCCGGGGTAACGCCGGTCGTCGTCGCATCATGGGTATGGGCGCGGTCCAGCGTATGCTGTCCCAGGCCGTTTGCGGTTGCTTCAGCCATGTCCTGCCTCTCACCAAAGATAGAAAAATGCGAAAATGAACACCCAGACCAGGTCGACGAAATGCCAGTAAAGCCCCATGATTTCGACGTTCTCGTAGCGGCCCCTCCGGCTGGTGAAGAAGCCGGGCCGTCCGACGTCGTAGTCCCCGCGCCAGACCTTTCGCGCCACGATGATCAGGAAGATCACCCCGATCGTCACATGCGTGCCGTGGAAGCCGGTAATCATGAAAAAGGATGCGCCGAACTGTGCAGCGCCCCATGGATTGCCCCAAGGCCGGACGCCTTCGGTGATCAGCTTGGTCCATTCGAAGGCTTGCATGCCGACGAAGGTCGCGCCGAGTGCTGCGGTCAAAAGCATCAGGACTGCAGTCTTGCGGCGGTCGCGGCGATAGCCGAAATTGACCGCCATGGCCATCGTTCCGCTGCTTGAGATCAGCACGAAGGTCATTATGGCGATAAGGATCAACGGAATGTCGGAGCCGCCGATGCGCAGGGCAAAGACCTCGCTCGGATTGGGCCACGGCACGCGTGTTGAGATACGCGCGGTCATGTAGGAGAGCAGGAAGCAGCCGAAGATGAACGTGTCGCTGAGCAGGAAGATCCACATCATGGCCTTGCCCCAGGACACGTTTTTGAACGCCCGCTGATCCGAGGACCAGTCGGCGGCGATGCCTTGCCAGCCTGGGGGGCGCGGCCCCGTTCGGCCGATGTGGGTCAGTGTCGTCTCTGCCATCCGCCCGTTCCTCCTAGGTCAGCAACCCTCGGCAAATGTCGATTAAAGTCGAAGCCCAGCCGGCCAGAAGAGCAAAGATGGCGAGCCAGACGAAAAGCAGGAAATGCCAGTACATGGCGCACAGCTCGACACTGAGGCGAAGCCGGTGCGGCGGCGCTCCGTTCCAGGCGCCGACGCTCGTTCTGCCCAACCCGACCAGCCCCCCCAGTATATGCAGGCCATGCATTCCCGTTAGCAGGTAGAAGAAGCTGTTGGCCGGATTGGACGCCAGAAAATAGCCGTCCGCACTCAGTTCCCGCCATGCCACAAGCTGTCCGATCAGGAAGACGAGCGCTGTGAGCCCAGCGGTGGCGAGGCCGAGCCTGACCATGTCCACTTGACCCTTGCGCGCCGCGAGCGAAGCGCACTGTATCGCAATGCTGCTCAAGACCAGTACGCCGGTGTTAAGCCAGAGCAGGTGCGGGATGGGCAGCGGCCGCCAATCCGACAGCGCCATGCGCATGAAGTAAGCACTGGTGAACAGCGCGAACAGGCAGCCGACGACGGCAAGGAAGACGCCGAGACCGATCTTTGCGGTCGGCAGCGCCGATCGGTCCAGGGCGACAAAATCCCCGATCATACCTTGCTCGAGCCACGGCTTCGTCATTAGCCGCTGATGGGAAAGCCACCACCCAGCAATACCGGCGATCACGAGCAGGAAAACCAGGATTACGCTCATGCCGGCTCCCTGGAGGGCGCGAAGGAGCCCGGAACGTTTTGCGGTATGAAGTCCTCCTTGGCTCCCGGCACGCTGTAGTCATAGGCCCAGCGATAGACGATCGGCAGATCCTTGCCGAAATTGCCGTGGGCGGGCGGTGTTTCGGGCCTCTGCCACTCAAGCGTCGTTGCCCGCCACGGATTGCCGCCAGCCTCACGGCCATGGCGGATGCTCCAGATGAGATTGAACAGAAACACAATCTGGGCAAAACCGACGATAAAAGCCATGATGCTGATGAACGAGTTCAGGTGGTGGGCCGATTCCGTCATCACCGTCATGTCGGTCAATTCGTTGTAGCGCCGCGGCACGCCCATCAAGCCGAGATAGTGCATGGGAAAGAAGATCAGATAGGCGCCGAGGAAGGTGACCCAGAAATGGAACCGGCCCAGTGTCTCGTTCAGCATCCGACCGGTGACCTTCGGATACCAGTGATAGATCGCGCCGAAAATCACGATGATCGGGGCGACCCCCATGACCATATGGAAATGGGCGACGACGAACATTGTGTCCGACAGCGGAACGTCGACGACGACATTGCCGAGGAATAGCCCGGTCAACCCGCCATTGACGAAGGTGACGATGAAGGCCAGGGCAAAAAGCATCGGTATGGTGAGATGGATGTCGCCGCGCCACAGCGTCAGTACCCAGTTGTAAACCTTGATGGCTGTTGGAACTGCGATGATCAATGTCGTGGTGGCGAAGAAAAAGCCGAAATAGGGATGCATGCCGCTGACATACATATGGTGCGCCCAGACCACGAAACTCAGCGCGCCGATGCCGACGATGGCCCAGACCATCATGCGGTAGCCGAAGATGTTCTTGCGCGCATGGGTGCTGATCAGGTCGGACACGATGCCGAAAGCCGGAAGCGCAACGATGTAGACCTCGGGATGGCCGAAGAACCAGAACAGATGCTGGAACAGGATCGGGCTGCCGCCGCCATGCTGCAACTGTTCGCCCATCTCGACGATCGCCGGCATGAAGAAGCTGGTGCCGAGCGCCCGGTCGAGCAGCATCATCACGCAGGCGACGAACAGCGCCGGGAAGGCGAGCAGAGCCATGACCGTGGCGGTGAAAATACCCCAGACGGTGAGCGGAAGGCGCATCAGCGTCATGCCGCGCGTGCGGCCCTGCAGCACCGTCACGACATAGTTCAAGCCGCCCATGGTAAAGCCGACGATGAACAGGATCAGCGAGACGAGCATCAGGATGATGCCCCAGTCCTGGCCGCCTGGCGTACCGGTCATGATCGCCTGCGGCGGATAGAGCGTCCAGCCGGCACCCGTCGGTCCGCCGGGCGCAAAGAAGCTCGACACCAGGACCAGCACGGCGAGCAGATAGATCCAGTAGCTCAGCATGTTGACATAGGGAAAGACCATGTCGCGAGCGCCAACCATCAGCGGGATCAGATAGTTGCCAAAGCCGCCCAGGAAGAGTGCGGTGAGCAGGTAGATCACCATGATCATGCCGTGCATGGTGATGAACTGGTAGTAGGCTTCCGGAGTGATGAAGTCGAACGTGCCGGGGAAGCCGAGCTGCAGCCGCATCAGCCAGGACAACACCAGCGCCACCATGCCGATCGCCGTCGCCGTCGCCGAATATTGGATGGCGATGACCTTGGCATCCTGCGAGAAGACATATTTCGTCCACCAGCTGTGCGGATGGTAAAGTTCCATTTCCGCGACTTCGGCCGGCGGTACCGCATCTGCAGGTGTGATATCGACCATAGGAACACCTCCGTGCCCTTTTCGGCCAGCCCGACAGTTCGGGCTTGCCGCACTATTTTCAATCCCGACGGCGCGCCGTCGTTCCGGTTTCCTACTCTGCCGAGCCCATCTGCTGGGGCGCGGACAGCTGCGCAAAAGTCTGCTGCTGGCCAAGCCACGCCAGATAGTCTTCCTGAGTATCGACCATGACCACGCCATGCATCATCGGATGTCCCTGGCCGCAGAGTTCGGCACACAGGACCTGGAAGGTTCCGGTCTTGGTCGGAGTGAACCAGAAATAGGTGACCGAGCCCGGGATCATGTCCATCTTGGCGCGGAATTCCGGCACGTAGAAATCGTGCAGCACATCGATCGAGCGGAGCAGCATCTTGACCGGTTTGCCAACCGGGAGGTGCAGGTCGGCCGCTTCCACTACGACATCGTCCTGGCCGTTGGCATCGGCGGCGATCACGCCGAGTGGATTTTCAGCGTTGACGTCGCGGGTGTCCGATGTGCCGAGCTTGCCGTCCTTGCCGGGGAGGCGGAAACTCCATTGCCACTGCTGGCCGACGACTTCGACCTCGGTTGCGTCGCTTGGAACGGTAACGAACCGGCTCCAGACGAACAGGCCGGGAACCAGCAAAGCCGTGACGCCAACCGCGGTGACGACCGTCAGCCAGGATTCGAGCCGCCTGTTCTCAGGTTCATATGCCGCCTGATTGCCTTCCCGATGACGGAAGCGGAAGACGCAATAGGCCATGAAAAGAACCACGGCGGCGAAGACGACGCCGGTGATCCAGAAAGTTATAATGATGGTGTTGTCGATATAGTCCCAGTTTGAGGCAATCGGCGTCCACCACCATGGGCTCAGGAAGTGGAACAACACCGAGCCCACGACTATCAGAACGAGTACAAGCGCAACGGCCATGTCCCGGTTCCTCCCGGTATTCCAAGCGGCGCAAAGCCGTCCCGGGAAATACCAAGTGCATCATAACTTGATTTGCGATGAAAATTCTAGAGCCGGCTGTGGGAAGGGCAAAAATACCATTTCTCTGTGCTGGCGGTCCTTCGCATCGGATGAATGGGATGTCCCGCAATCCTGGCCGTCGAACGCGGATTGTCACCGACCCTAATGCGCCATCCTTCTCGGGACTCGTCCAAACAAACTGCCATCCGGCCTCCGGCGGCTGTTGCCGAGAGGCCGGCAGACGACCCATCGATCCGTCAGGCCTAAAAAGGGCGCCGGGTGGCTGCGCCTGCTAGGCGGCGGACTGGGTCGGAGGGTTCTGGTACATCATCCAGAGCTCGATCGCGGCCAGGACGGCGACCAGAATGCCGATCACGACATGCACGGTCATCGCCGTTGTCGCCTGGAATCCAAGCACCCAGGGAGACACGAGGACCCACAGTCCGACGACCAGATTCACCCACTCTTCCCACACGGCAAATGCCGCGAGGGCGGCAATCGAAAGCACGACGATCAAGATTCCGCTGCCGAGGGCGTTCTGCGTCTGCGGGCCTGCCGCAAAGGCGAAGATCCAGGGAGAAAAGAACAGAATTGCCCCAAGGATCAGGTTGGCTACGTCACAGAGCCTGGCGTTTGTCCACTGGTTCATGGCATCCTCCATAGGGAGCGTTTATGGCTCCCGAGTTCGGCAAGGTGGTGCCTGAGTTCGGCGCGATACGCCCGAAGCCGCTCACTCCGTGTCACGGCAGTGCCCTTGCCCGGCCGGAGTTGCGCATCTGGCGAACTCCAGTCAAATCCGGCTATCTAACTGATTTCCGGGCTTTATGTTCCATTGGGCACCGACACGCCTGGATCAATTGATGGTGATCGAGCAAATCCAAAGCTGCCTGGTCAGGGGCGGCGGGGCGGCGGCGCGTAGCTCATTCTGTCTTTTTATCGAGCCGGTGAAACATTTCTCGGCGATCGCAGTTCTTGGATCCAGAGGAATTGAATAAGGGCAACCTAATTGCGCGGGAGGAGCACGGACGGCACAACTATAAATACGCTCTGCATAGAATACTTTGCAACGGGAAGCTCTCGCTTGTCTTGGTTGCCGCCGAAGCTTGTTTGAAAGACGGCGGTTGCCGCCGAAAAGATTTTCTAAATGAAAATAGCCCAGATCGCGCCGCTAACCGAATCCGTGCCGCCCCGAACCTACGGTGGAACCGAGCGAATTGTGTCGTATCTGACCGAAGAACTTGTCCGACAGGGCCACGAGGTGACGCTGTTCGCCAGCGGCGATTCTCGTACCTCAGCCGAGCTGGTGCCGTGTTGCGAGGTCGCGTTGCGCCTGAATCCCAGGGTTCTGGACGGTGTTCCGCACCATGTCATGATGCTTGAACGGGTGCGCCGGCGAGCCGATGAATTCGAAGTTTTGCATTTCCACGTCGATGTTCTGCACTTCCCCATAATTCGGGATTTTGCCAGACGAACGGTTACCACGCTTCACGGCAGGCTCGACCTGCCCGATGTGGCGCAGCTTTATGCGATGTTCGACGACGTTCCCCTGGTCTCGATTTCCTTCGACCAGCGCCGGCCCATGCCGCCCGTCAATTGGGTTGGAACCGTGCATCACGGCCTGCCCCGCGATCTTTTGCCATTCCACCCGAACACCTCTGGCTATCTTGCATTTCTCGGTCGTATCTCGCCGGAAAAGGGGCCGGAAACGGCCATAGAAATAGCAGCGCGAGCCGGGTTTCCCCTGAAGATCGCCGCCAAGATCGACAAGGTGGACCAGTCGTTCTGGAAGGAAAGGGTCGAGCCGCAAGTGCTGCGGCATTCGAACGTGGAGTTCATTGGCGAGATCGATGAGCGGCAAAAGGCGGATTTTCTGGGCAATGCGAAAGCGCTTTTGTTCCCGATCGACTGGCCGGAACCCTTCGGGCTCGTAACGATCGAAGCAATGGCCTGTGGTACGCCGGGGATTGCGTTCCGGCGTGGCGCCGTCCCGGAGATCATCGATCACGGTGTGTCCGGATGGATCGTGGATACGGTGGAGGAAGCTGTGGGCGCGCTCCGGCGGATAGACAGCCTCGAGCGCGCACGAGTGCGGCAGACGTTCGAGAAGCGGTTCACGGTCGAGCGCATGTGCAGCGATTATGTGGCACTCTACCGAGCACTCACGAGCGGCACAGCAGACGCAGTTGACCCCGCAAACGAGCTCTCCAGAAACATCGCGATGGTGGCCGCGGGGGCTGAGGAACCGACTAATCCACATGCAGACCACGACGGCGGCGTCAGGGAGCGCCTGCGGGGTCTTGTCGCCGGGCGCGGCGATTGCGCCAGAAGCCTTTGATCAGCAGCAAGCCTTCCTGGGCCATGGCTTTTGCGAGCGCTGGCGCACTGCCGCCCGGTCCGGATTGACGCGCGATACTTTCGCTGCAAAGGTACTTTAACGACTTGTTTACCATGCGTCAGTCAGGGGTGGGGGGAATTTGGAACGGTTTCTGGGCGCGAACCGCCTTAATTGGGATGATCGGGCCGAACTGCACTCGACCGACACAACGGGCAGCTACCACATCGAGAATGTGCTGGCCGGCGGATCCAATCTCTATGAGCTGGAAACGCGCGAGCTCGGCGATATCGCCGGCAAGGATATCGTCCACCTGCAGTGTCACATCGGTCTTGACACGATCAGCCTTAAGAATCTCGGCGCGGGCAGTGTGACCGGGCTCGACTTTTCACCGACCGCGATCGCCGCGGCGCGGGATTTTGCTGCGAAGGCAGGCACCGACGTGCGCTTCGTGGAAGCGCCACTGTTCGAGGCGGTGGAAGCGCTCGGTCGGACCTTTGACATCGCTTACGTTACTTGGGGTTCGGTAAACTGGCT
This sequence comes from Mesorhizobium sp. M1328, assembly GCF_040318075.1. NCBI lineage: Bacteria > Pseudomonadati > Pseudomonadota > Alphaproteobacteria > Hyphomicrobiales > Phyllobacteriaceae > Mesorhizobium > Mesorhizobium sp. M1328. The sequence goes on from NZ_JAMYLO010000022.1 coordinate 81,287, forward strand.
GGACGACGTGTTCCGTTGGGCGCGGGTGGTTGCCGATCTCCTGCGACCCGGCGGCCGCCTCTACATGGCCGAGGGCCATCCATTGATGTTTCAGTGCGATCGAAAGGCCGCGGCCCTGGAATTGAAGCACGACTGGCGAACGCCGATAGCTCGGCCGCTCGCCTGGAACGAGGAACTGACCTACACCGGCGATGACCGCATCTTGAAGCATCCTCGCTATTATGAGTGGATCCACCCGATCAGTGACGTGGTGAATGCGCTGATTTCAGCGGGTCTGACGCTCGATTTTCTCAATGAGCATGACACGGTTTCGTGGCAGCACTTTTCATTTGCAGTGCGGGCCGGCAAGGATATGTACGGCCTGCCCGAGAACTCTCCCAAGATACCGATGGCCTATTCCATTGGCGCGACGAAGCGCAGCGTCGGCAAGATACCATACTTTGTGTCTCCCAAGGCGATTGAGGGCCACTAGTCCAGGCCAACACTCTTGAGTACTCGGGTCGGAGCGTCGAAGTGTGCAATCGCGCTCGCGCTCCTCGATCTTCCGAGCAAGCCTGGTCTAGCTGGCCTCTCTGTCGGTCCGCTTCCACAGACGAACGCCATGAGATGAGCAGGGAACGGCGGCCGGCCGCCGTTTCCCGCTCGCATCAGATCTCCTCGCGAATGGTCAGCAGACGCTGGATCCCCGGCGCCAGCGCATCGCAATCAGTGGGACGATGGCAGTGGAAATCGGCAGCTGGCTCCAGCCGCTCGGGCCTGCAACATCAGCAACGGTCGGAAAGTGCAAAAGCTCTAAGGAGCGTGAAGGTCAAATTAAACATTGAAAGCTAATGTTCCTCATCGGGTCGACCCGGGAACCTGAAATGGCACTTGAGGAATCGCCTATTGGCTTTTTTCCGCGCTAGGTTCGGCGGCATCAAGGAGGTCGTCTTTTCGTCGGCAAATATTCCGGCGGCGATCGCGCTTGTCGTCATACTTATCAGCGCAGCGTTCGCGGAGCACCAGAACAAAGTCGTCTCGGACCAGGCCGTCCGTGCGGACGTGCTGACCAAGGTCAATCTCATCCGTGCCAAGCTCGAAGGCAATATCAACGGAAACCTTCAACTCGTGCGTGGATTGGTCGCCGCGGTCGTGACCGAGCCCTATATGGGACAGCAACGCTTCGCCTCGCTGGCGAGCAATCTGTTTGGCGCCGACTCGCAATTGAACAATATTGCCGGCGCGCCCGATCTGGTCGTTTCCCTGATGTACCCGATGGAGGGTAACGAGCAGGCGATGGGCCTGGACTACCGCAAGAACGAGCGGCAACGTGCGGCTGCGCTAAGGGCGCGAGACGAACGCAAGCTGGTGCTTGCCGGTCCCGTCGAGCTGAAGCAGGGAGGACAAGGCTTCATTGGCCGCTTTCCGGTTTTCGTGCCGAGCGCGGGCAACACGGAAAGGTTCTGGGGCATTATTTCCGCCGTTGTCGACGTGCAGCGCCTTTACAGAGCGAGCGGCATGCTTGACGACGATCTCGGGATCGACGTCGCGCTGATCGGCAGGGACGCCCTCGGTCACCGTGGTGGTCAATTCTACGGCAATGAGGAGATCAGCAAAAGCGATCCGGTGACGGCTGACGTTTTGCTTCCTTCCGGCTCGTGGCAGCTCGCTGCCATTCCCAAGAACGGCTGGCCTTCGACGCCAAGTAATGCATGGTTGCTGCGCGCGATCATGGCGACGGCCGGGGCCTTGGTTGTGTTCCCCTTCCTGGTCACGGGTCGTCTGATAGGCGAAAGACAGCGCAATTATGCGGAATTGCGCCGATTGTCACGACGCCTTGAACTCGCTCTGGAAGCCTCGGCTATTGGGGTTTGGGAACACGATCTCGCGACCAACGAGCTTACATGGGATGAACGCGTCAATGAAATATATGGCAAACCAGCGGGGGAGCACCGGGGTTACACAGACTGGGCGGGAGCGATCCATCCAGATGATCTGGCTGGCGCCAATGCAGATTTCGATAGGGCGGTGGCCAGCGGACGACCATATTTGTCGGAGTACCGGATTGTGCGCCCGAATGGCGAAGTCCGTCATGTCCGCTCCAAGGCGATCCTTTACCGGGCCGCAAACGACACCCCAAAAATGATCGGCGCGGAATGGGACGTGACTGCCGACGTCCTGCTGAACAAGGATCTGGTTCGCGCAAAACAGCTGTCCGAGTCGAAAAATGCAGAACTCGAGTCGGCCAAGGCGCGCATAGAGCACATCGCGCTTCATGACTCGCTGACCGGCTTGCCCAACCGACGCTACCTCGACCAGGTACTGGAAGACTACGCGGCAAACGCCAGGCGCTCCGGCGGGCGTGCGGCACTGCTTCACATCGATCTGGATCGGTTCAAGCACATCAACGATACGCTGGGCCACGCCGCCGGTGACGCGATGTTGGTTCACGCGTCGACAGTCCTCAGATCGAAGGTCGGCGACGAAGGATTCGTCGCCCGAATCGGAGGAGACGAATTCATCGTTCTGTGCGTGGTACGCGACGATACCAAGCAACTGGCGCTGCTTGCCGATCGGGTCATCAGCCAGATGCGCGAACCCGTCTACTATCAGGGCCATCGATGCCGTTTTGGCGTCAGCGTGGGTATAGCTGTCGACAACGGAAAAGATGTCGAAGCAAAACACCTGCTGGTGAACGCCGATATTGCGCTTTACCGAGCAAAGAGGCGTGGGCGCAATCGATACGAATTCTTCACCGACGCGATGCAAAGCGAAATCGTCGATACAAAGCGGATTGCCGACGAAATTCTCGGCGGCCTCGAGCGCAACGAGTTCATCCCGTTCTACCAGCCCCAATTTGACGCAAAGACGCTCGAAATCGTTGGGGTTGAGGCGCTGGCGAGGTGGCGACATCCAGTAAAGGGTATTTTGGCGCCCGACGTCTTCCTGAGGATTGCAGAAGAACTGAACGTCGTCTCGATCATCGATCAAGCCATATTGAAGCAATCGCTTTCGGATTTCGAAGAGTGGTCCGCTGCAAAACTTAACATTCCACGGGTGTCGGTCAATGTCTCGGCGAGGCGCCTTCAAGACGAAGAGCTCATCAAGAGCCTGCGAGAACAAAATATCAAGAAAGGAACAGTTTCGTTTGAGCTCGTTGAGTCGATTTTCCTGGACGAGAACGACGATCTTGTCACCTGGAACATCGAGCAGATAAAAGAACTGGGGATTGACGTCGAAATAGACGATTTTGGTACCGGCTACGCTTCGATGGTCAGTTTGCTGAAGTTGCAGCCTCGCCGGCTGAAGATAGATCGGCAGCTGGTTACCCCAATCGTCAAATCGCCGCAGAGAAGGCAGGTTGTCTCGTCGATCATTGAAATCGGCAGGTCGCTGGGTATCGAGGTCGTCGCGGAAGGCGTCGAGACGATGCAGCATGCACGGATACTCAAGGGCCTGGGCTGCGACATATTGCAGGGTTATGCCTTCGGCCACGCGTTTGATTCCGAGGGACTTAAGACCTTTGTCCGAACGCGGCGCCTGCGCACGGCCAGCTGAGCCTCGGCGCCGGAGTTTATCGACCCGACCTGCCTTGAGCCTCACGGTACATCCGCGCAACAAAGCTCAAAACAACAAACCTCAAATCAGCAGCAGCGACGCAAGGTACATGGTCCGTCAAATTTCGGGCCAAGACTCTATGTTGGCGTGCATCGGGCACTGGTCCCCGGGACACGCCGCAAATTCGCAGAGGCGACAAAAATGGCTGACCCCGTATGCATCCGTCGCTAGTGGGCGCATTAGCTTTTCGAGAAGGCCGGTGAGTTGTTTTTCTTCAGCCGCGGTGAGGACCCCAAGATAGTCGTTGACCGCCGCGCAACGTGCGACAAGAGCGGGCAATACGGCTTCGCGGCCGGCCGGAGTGACGTGGAGGTGCGTAGCACGCTTGTCTTCACCCTTGCGAGCTTCGACGAAACCCTGAGCCTCAAGCTTGTCGACCAGACGCACCGTCGCAGTGTGCGAGAGGTTTAGCGCCCGCGCGAGCTGCGCGTTGGTGATGCCCTCCCAAAAGCCCATGATGTTGAGCGCAGCTGAGGCAGAGTCGGTTTGGTTGGGGTGACTTTTGAGGGTCGCGTCCACGCGTTCAGCGATTTCGCCAGCGAAGGCGGCAAGCATATTGGCGGTTCTCAAACGTGTCATGGCGGCAGTCTTTATCATGAGGGGTTGACGGCGCTAGCGATTATATGACTTATTATGTGCGTGTAGCACGCACTTATCAAGGAAAAAAGTCATGACAACTTTGCAGAAATGGACCCTGGTGGCAGGGCAGGTGGTAGCTCGATATAGCGTTGTCCTATTTTTCGCGTTGTTCGGAGTGGCGAAGTTCACTGCGGCCGAAGCGACGGCGATTCATCCGTTGCTTGTTCACAGCCCGTTCTTATTCTGGCTCCCCGGACTGCTTAATCAGCAGCTGTCCTCGGACCTCATCGGCGTTGTGGAGATCGCCTTGGCTCTCATGATGGCCTCGCGTCCCTTTACGCCATGGGTCTCGGCAATTGGCAGTTACGGCATCGCTGCCTCGCTGGTGGTCACGCTGAGTTTCCTCGTCACCACGCCGCAACTCGACCCGGCGCTTGGCGCCTTCATCGTCAAGGACCTGACCCTTCTCGGGGTTGCGCTTTGGTCCGCTGGTGAGGCCTTGGAGGCCACAAAGCCGCGCGTGTCTTCGCTTTGAATGATAGCGGCGTAAGCAGCCAGGCAATCCGTCAGCGGACTTCAACAATCGGGAGATGGCAATGGGCACATCCGACACCACCGGCCTGCACGCGGGCCGAGCCACGCATCGCGAATGGATCGGCCTCGCCATCATCGCGCTGCCCTGCATACTCTACGCGATGGATCTGACCGTGCTGAACCTGGCCGTGCCATCGCTAAGCGCCGACCTCAAGCCCACGGCCGCGCAACTGCTCTGGATCGTGGACATCTACGGCTTTCTGGCGGCCGGGTCGCTCCTCATCATGGGAGCTCTTGGCGATCGCATCGGCCGGCGGAAGCTGCTGCTGATTGGATCTACGTCTTTCGGGCTCCTGTCGCTGGTCGCAGCCTTTGCGCGCAGTGCCGAGATGCTCATCCTGGCTCGGGCGCTGCTCGGGATTGCTGGCGCAACGCTGGCGCCCTCGACGCTATCTCTCATCAGCAACATGTTCCGCTATGACCGTCAGCGGACCTTCGCTGTAAGCGTCTGGGTCGCGAGTTTCTCGTTTGGCGGCGCGATCGGCCCGGTCGTTGGTGGTCTGCTTCTATCACACTTCTGGTGGGGAGCCGTGTTTCTGGTGCCTCTCCCCATTACGGCGCTTCTGCTGATAGTCGGACCGGTATTGCTGCCCGAGCACAGGACCCCAAACGCCGGGCGACTTGATATCCTGAGTGCTGCCTTGTCTCTGGCAGCTGTGTTGCCGATCGTCTTCGGGATCAAGCTAGTTGCTGAGGGCGGCAGTGTCGTGTGGGCGGCATCCGCGGTCGCACTAGGCCTGTTGTTCGGAGTGGTGTTCGCAAGGCGGCAGATGAGCTTGCCCGATCCGCTGCTTGACTTGCGCCTGTTCAAGCGGCCGGCTGTGGTGGCGGCGCTCGGCATTAACGTCCTCGACTTCTTCGTTGGCTTCGGAATTCTCGTTCTTGTCGCCCAGTATCTCCAGTTGGTCTTGGGGCTAACCCCCCTGGAAGCGGGCCTCTGGAGCATCCCGGCCGGGCTCGGCTTCATCGTGGGATCATTGTTGACTTCGGCTGTGCTCAGGCTGATGCGGCCAGCTTATGTCCTCGGCTTCGGCCTGACGCTTGCTGCTGGCGGTCTTGCCCTGATGGCATACGCTGGGGAAATACACAGCTTGGTTCTGATTGTTCTGGGAAACGTGCTGTTCTCGATCGGCTCGGCTCCCGGCATTGCGATCGTCGCGGACCTCGTCGTAAGCGCGGCGCCCAAGGAGCGATCCGGCGCTGCCTCGGCCCTTTCCGAGACGGCCTCCGAGTTCGGTGGCGCGCTAGGCATCGCCTTGCTTGGCAGTCTTGCCACCCTCCTTTATCGCACTGCGCTCGGCGTCACCATGCCCGCGGGTATTCCCGCCAATACAATAGAGACCGCGCTACGCGGTATTGGGGCAGCGAGCAGCCTTGCGCCAAGTCTCGGCGACGGCAGCGCGTTATTGTTGGCAGCGCGAAGCGCGTACACGAGCGCGGCGGACATCACGTTGATGACTGCCGCGGGGATTGTGCTGCTGACGGCAATTGTCGCGGTGACAATGCTTCGGGGGCTGAAGACGCAGGGATAACGCCTCGCCTGGCCAAGTGCAGTATCGTCGCCTGTCTTCATCGTGCGCGCGCGATCGCGGTGATGCAGGCATTCTCGATCAAATCAGCAGCAGGCCCTTCATGCTGGAGTGGCCTTTCCTGCCGATGATGATGTGGTCGTGAACGGCAATGCCCAGCGGTTTGGCCGTCTCGATGATCAGCTTGGTCATCTCGATGTCGGCGCGCGACGGCGTCGGGTCTCCCGACGGGTGGTTATGCGCCAGAATGATCGCCGTAGCGGAGAGCTCCAAAGCGCGCCTGACCACCTCGCGCGGATAGACCGGTGTGTGGTCGACCGTGCCGACCTGCTGCACTTCGTCGGCGATCAGCGCGTTTTTCTTGTCGAGGAACAGGATGCGGAACTGCTCGCGCTCCTCGAAGGCCATCACCGACCGGCAGTATTCGAGAACCTGCGTCCAGGTCGACAACAGCTCGCGGCCGGCGATCTCGCCGCGCGCCATGCGCTGCGCCGTTGCCGCAACCACCTTGAGGTCGAGCGCCACCGCCGGGCCGATGCCCTTCACCTCCTGCAGGCGCTCGACGGGCGCGCCGAGGACCTCGGGGAGGGTGTTGGGACCGGCGGCGAAGCGCTCGCGCAAGCGGTCGCGATGGCCGAGATAATGCGGCTTGTCGGCGGCCACCGCCTTGGCGGGCGATCGCACCGGCCTTTCGGGAAAGAAGGCCCGCTCGTCGTCGTCACCGTTCATGGCTGCCCCACCCAGCATTTGCCGGGCACGGTAACGCCCGATCTGCCAGACACTAGGCCCGCAGGCCGGGGCGGTCGAGGTTTTTTGGCGACAGCGTGAAGATCTCGCAGCCGCTCTCGGTGACGCCGATCGTGTGCTCGTACTGCGCCGACAGCGAACGGTCGCGCGTCACCGCGGTCCAGCCGTCCGACAGCACTTTTACATGCGGCCGACCGAGATTGATCATCGGCTCGACGGTGAAGATCATCCCCGGCCGCATCTCGACCCCTTCGCTGGCGCTGCCGTAATGCAGGATGTTCGGCGCGTCGTGAAACAGCCGGCCGACCCCGTGGCCGCAGAAATCGCGCACTACCGAGCAACGCTCGGCTTCGGCGTAGGTCTGGATGGCGGCGCCGATGGCGCCGGTGCGGGCGCCCGGCTTGATTGCCGCGATGCCGCGCATCAGGCACTCGTACGTGACTTCAAGCAGCCGCTCCGCGGCACGCTTGATCGTGCCCACCGGATACATGCGCGAGGAGTCGCCATGCCAGCCGTCGAGGATATAGGTGACGTCGATATTGACGATGTCGCCATCCTTCAACGGCTTGCTGTCGGGTATGCCGTGACAGACGACGTGGTTGATCGAGGTGCAGGATGATTTCGTGTAGCCGCGGTAGTTGAGCGTCGCCGGAAGCGCGCCATGGTCCATGCCGAACTCGAAGACGAAGCGATCGATCGCTTCGGTGGTGACGCCGGGCGCCACCATCGTCACCAGTTCGTCGAGGCAGCGCGCGGTGAGATCGCAAGCCTTGCGCATGCCGACAAAACCTTCCTCGTCGTAAAGACGGATCTGGCCGGTGTTTCTGAGCGGTGCCGTGGCGGCGTCGAGATAGGTGACCATTTTTATCCGTCTTGCAGAGATGCGAGGCTGGATGAGCCTCCGCGAGAGAAATCTCCCCAGATTTGGCACTGGAAAGCGCAAGGTTCAAGGACGAACTGCCGGCGACGGCCGAAGACCGGCGATATTCACGCCCTGGGGGCATTCTCCTTGCGTGTAGCGGCCCATGCTTCCGCCGGGTTCATTGGCTACCGTAGTGACGACACATTTCTAGGCGAGAAGCGGCCCAAGCATTAAGCCGCCACGGCAATTTTTTTGCGACGAACGGCGTTGCTGCGGGGGCGTCGGTTCGGGAGACATCGAATGGACAGACTGCAATTCGAGGTGCCGGTGCGGATCGCGCCTGTGCCCGGCCAGCCGGTCGAGGAAATCTATAGTGTCGAGCAGGCGCTCGATTTCCTGCAAACGTGGCCGGTTCGCCGGAAGGGGCCAACCTACCAGGCCGCGTTCAACGCCTGTTTTGGTGCCACGGTGGACATCGTCGAGACCGAAGACGCATGGCGGGCCTTCATGGCCTTTTGCCGGGTGAGCGGCCTGCTTGCCAGGGACATGATGGTTCCACGCAAGCGCGGCGGCGAGGCGAGGGGACTGCGGGCGTAGGAAGCGTTCGACACAATCTTCAGTCTGTCTTCGCGCCTTCTTGCCGACATCCCCATCAGAGTAGCGGGTCCAGCAAAGCTTGCGCAGCATCACGCTGGCGATAGACATATGCCAAGTTGAAATTGCTGGTACGCCCAAGGGGAATCGAACCCCTGTTACCGCCGTGAAAGGGCGGTGTCCTGACCGCTAGACGATGGGCGCGCTCAGATGTGAGCGCTTATAGTTGCGTCGCGACAAACCGGCAACCCGTCTGCCGCCGGCTGCGACAACTTTTTTCCTTTGGCTCCAAACTGCGTCTTTCCGACAGCCAAGCTGGTTTTGCGGCATGATGCAACGCCGCCGAGGGGGCCTTCGCAGTGCCCGAAGAACCTCGCCCTAGCCGCGCCTGCGGCAGCGCCAGTTCCAGTCGCGCTCCGGTCCGACATCGACGTGAACGGATTCGGTGTGGCAGTAGGTACCGACGCCGCCGCGGCCCGGCATGGTGCGGAGGTAGCTCGCCAGTTCCCATTTCGAGACGCCGGGGACCTGGATGTCGGCGGCGGCGCAGTACATGTGCAGCGAGTTCTTGGCACCATTGGCGCGGCGGTTGCGGGCCGGATCGCGATAGCCGGAGGTGACCGTCATCTTGCGGCCGTAGTGACCTTCGATCGTCTTCAGCACGCGAACCAGCGACGGCTTCAAGCAGGCGACGTCGACGCTTTCGTTCTGTTTCAGGAGACCGTTGGGCGCCAGCCGGGCGAGGCCGGCGGCGGAGGCGACCTGGTAGGCGCCACCCGAACCTTCGTCTTCGTTGAGATCGACATCACTCTCATCGTCGAGGCCGGATTTGCGCTTGATCTCGAACAGCGCCGTCTGGCGCACACCGGGCAGCGCATCGGCCGTGAAGTGGCTGGTATCGCCTGTCGACACCAGCTGCACCGGCTTTTCAGCCGGGTTGGCCGAGGCCAGGGTAACGGTGGGTTTTGCCGCGGGCGTCGCCTTGGCCTGCATGACCGTTGGTTGCCCGCCTGATCTGCTGTTGGCCGGCGATGCTGCTGCCGAAGCGGGGGTGGCGCTGAACAGCGAGGCCAGGAAGTTTTTCTTCGGTGCGTAGGCCTGTGGCTGCGGCATCTCGCCGGCGGTCACATAGACCGGGTTGTTCATCGCCGGCGCGGCGGCCTTAGCGTCGGGCTTCGATGCGCCGGCACTGTTCTGTGCCACGGCCGGATCGGCCGTCTGGGCGTTTGGATGCAGCGGTTGCGGCGTGTGTCCCGCGATCGTCTCGGCTGCCGTGGGAACGGCGATCGGGAAGCCGGCATCGGGCTTGGCCCCTGGCTTGGCCAATGGCACATAGGCGACCTGCCCGGGAAGGTTGGCGTCGCCCTCTGCATTCATCGTCATTTGTGCGGTTGTCATCTGCGACGATGACGCGGCCGTGCTGGCCTGGGGCGCACCGGCGGCCGTGCTGATTTCGGTAGTCGAGGTATTATAGCCTGGCATGCCGACCGACATGGTCGGGTCGCCGGCAGAGGTGCAGGACGCCAGGAGCACCGAGAAAAGCGCCGCCACAATGGCGCGGCTTTCTCCCTTCGCGAGGCGCGATCCTGCTGATCTCAAAACAAAATTCCCCCTCGATATCCGACCGGTTCGTCATTGGCGCGGCGTCGAAACGTCTCGTCGAAATGACCCTTGTTCCCCGAACCGGAAACGAGACCTGTGTCAAATCTGCAAGCCTCAAAGTAATTTGGCGGCTAGAGGATGAATCAAGGCTGCTCAGGGTTGACGGCACCATTTCGCCCGCTTTTGGCGGCGCGTCAACTCACCACACATTACAGATGGTTACACGCGCACCTTGACATAGGTGCCGGGGGCTTCGCCTAGAACTTGCATATGCTCGCCCGGTTTGCGGGCCGGTACGCGGGTATTGTCCCTGGCTTCGATCCAGCGTTGCCAGTGCGGCCACCAGGAACCGGGATGGTCGGTGGCCCCGGCGAGCCATTGGTCGAAGTCGCCGGCCGGCTTGCCGCCGGTCCAGTAGTGATATTTCTGCGCCGCCGGCGGATTGACGACCCCGGCGATGTGGCCGGAGCCGGCCATGACGTAGTCGACCTCGCCGCCGAAATATTTAGAGCCGAGGAATACCGAAAGCGCCGGCGCGATGTGGTCCTCCTTAGAGGCGAGGTTGTAGACCGGAATGGTAACGTCCTTCAGCGAAACCGTGCGGCCAGCCAGTTCCATCGTGCCTTGGGAAAGCCTGTTCTCGAGATAGCAATTGCGCAAATAGAAAGAATGGTTGGCAGCGCCCATGCGGGTCGAATCGGCATTCCAGTAGAGCAGGTCGAAGGGCAGGGGATCCTTGCCGCGCATGTAGTTGTTGACGACATAGGGCCAGATCAGGTCGCCCGAGCGCAGCATGTTGAAGGCGGTCGCCATCTTGGTGCCGTCGAGATAGCCTTTCTCGTTCATCGCCTTTTCGACGGCCGCGACCTGCTCCTCGTCGACAAACACTTTTAGATCGCCGGCATAGGTGAAATCGACCTGGGTGGTGAAGAAGGTGGCGGATTTGATGCGGTGGTCGCCTTCCTGCGCCATCAGAGCCAGGGCCGCCGCCAGAAGCGTGCCGCCGACGCAATAGCCAACGGCGTTGACTTGCCTTTCGCCGGTGGCCTTTTCGATCGTGTCGAGGCCGTATTGCAGGCCCTCTCGGATGTAGGCCTCCCAACTCTTGGCGCCGTGCCGCTCGTCCGGGTTGATCCACGAGATGACGAAGACGGTGTGGCCTTGCTCGACTGCCCAACGAATGAAGGATTTTTGCGGATTGAGGTCGAGAATGTAGTATTTGTTGATCCATGGCGGGCAGATCAGCAGCGGCCGCTTGAGCACGGTCTCGGTCGCAGGATCGTATTGCAGGATTTCGGCGACGTCGCTGCGGCCGACCACCTTGCCGGGCGTGGTTGCGAGATTCTTGCCAATCTCGAAGGGTGAATAATCGGCCTGCCGCAGCTTCAGGTCGCCCTTGCCGGCGGCAATGTCCTCGGCCAGCATTTTCATGCCGCGCACCAGGTTTTCGCCGTTCGAGGCGACGGTCTCGCGGAACAATTCCGGATTGGTCAGGATGAAATTCGACGGCGAGATGGCGTTGGATACCTGCCTGACGTAAAAGCTGGCCTTGTGGCGGGTGTGTTCGTCCAGGCCGTCGGCGTGCTCAACCAGTTCGGCCGCCCAGCGCGAGGTGACCAGATACGCCTGTTTCAGAAAATCGAAGAAGGCGTTGCGGCCCCATTCGGGGTCCTGGAAACGCTTGTCGCCGCGCTCGGGTCTGACCGCATCTTCGGCGTCCTCGGCGCCGGCGCTGAGGCGCTGGATGGAGTTGGCCCAGACGGTCATGTAGCCCGAAAACAGCCGCGTTTGCGCCTCCAGCGCGCGCTGCGGGTCGGAGAGCCAGTACTCGGTGAGCTTGGAGAAGGTCTTCACCATGTCGACGACCGGCTCGGCGACGTGATCGCGCACCTCGCCCTTTTCCCGCGGCTCGGCCCATGCCGAGGCGGCTTTGCCGGCCTGCTCGATCATGCGGGCCATGTTCAGAGCGAAGCGTTCCGGGTCCTTCACCAGATATTGCTCGACGGTCGAAGGTTGGTCATCTTCCGCTTTGCCCGAATCGGGTGTTTTGGACATGGTTCGCGGGGTTCCTCCCGAAGCGTTTTGTTGACATATTACCATGGGATATCGGACAGGGTCCAATGTGCTCTAACCCGGCCGCCAGGAAAACAATATGACGATTAATATTGGCAAGAACGTTTTTTCCGGCACTGGTCGTTTTTGCCGCATGGGGCTCGTCCTGTTGGCGATGGCCGGCTGCACGAGCAGCAACATAGAAGGTGCGGCGCCCGCCACCGGCCTTGTCGGCGCGAAGGACACCGGTTCCTACCCGAACCTGAACATCCGGCCGCAGGTGGCGGCCGAGCAATTCACCGACGAGGAAAAGAACGCCAAGCTCGCCCAGTTGAAGGCCGAGGAGCAGAGCCAGGCCGCGAAGGGCGGCGGCGTCAAGGTCGCGGACCAGGCAGCGCTGGACCAGCTGGCAAAAAAACACGGCGCCGAGGCGCTGAAGCAGATCGAAGGCAAATGCGACCCCGCTCTCGACCCTAATTGCAAATAAGCTTATACGCGCGACCGCAACCTCACTGTCTGGAACTGCCATGGAAGAATTTCACAAGGTCCGCCGGCTTCCGCCCTATGTCTTCGAACAGGTCAACCGGCTGAAGGCAAGCGCCCGTTCGCGCGGCGCCGACATCGTCGACCTTGGCATGGGCAATCCGGACCTGCCGACGCCCAAGGCCATCGTCGACAAATTATGCGAGGTGGTGCGCGATCCGCGCACGCACCGATATTCGTCGTCGCGCGGCATTCCGGGTCTGCGCCGTGCCCAGGCCAACTACTATGCCCGCCGCTTCGGCGTGAAGCTCGACCCGGACAGCCAGGTGGTGGCGACGCTCGGCTCGAAGGAGGGCTTCGCCAATATGGCGCAGGCGATCACCGCCCCCGGCGACGTGATCCTGTGCCCCAATCCGACCTATCCGATCCACGCCTTCGGCTTCATTATGTCGGGCGGCGTCATCCGCTCGCTGCAGGTCGAGCCGGACGACGGCTTCATCCCGGCATTGGAGCGCGGCATCCGCCATTCGATCCCGAAGCCGCTGGCACTGATCCTCAATTATCCGTCCAACCCGACGGCACTGGTCGCTTCGCTCGATTTCTATAAGGAGGTGGTGGCCTTCGCGAGGAAGAACGACATCATCATCCTGTCGGATCTTGCCTATTCGGAGATCTATTTCGACGGCAATCCGCCGCCTTCGGTGCTGCAGGTGCCGGGCGCCATAGACGTCGCGGTCGAGTTCACCTCGATGTCGAAGACCTTTTCGATGCCGGGCTGGCGCATGGGTTTTGCGGTCGGCAATGAACGGCTGATCTCGGCGCTGACGCGCGTGAAATCCTATCTCGACTACGGCGCCTTCACGCCGATCCAGGTGGCGGCGGCGCATGCACTTAATGGCGACGGCGCCGACATCGCCGAAGTGCGCGACGTCTACCGCAAACGCCGCGATGTCATGGTCGACGCATTCAGCCGCGCCGGCTGGACCATTCCGGCACCGGCGGCATCGATGTTCGCCTGGGCGCCGATCCCGGAACCGTTCAAGCACCTCGGCTCGCTCGAATTCTCCAAGCTCCTGATCGAGCACGCCGACGTCGCGGTGGCGCCGGGCGTCGGCTTCGGCGAGCATGGCGACGATCACGTGCGCATCGCGCTGGTCGAAAACGAGCACCGGATCCGGCAAGCGGCGCGCAACATCAAGCGCTTCCTCGCGTCCAGCGCCAAGCAGCCGAATAACGTCGTACCGCTCGCCGCGCATCGCTGATTTTTTACACATCAATCGACCGAATGGGGCGTCGCCGGACATGGCTGAAGCGTTGCGTGTTGGAATTGCCGGCCTGGGCACCGTCGGTGCGTCGGTGGCCCGCGTGCTGCGCGACAAGGCGGCCGAACTGACGCGGCAGTGCGGACGCGACATCGTCGTGTCGGCGGTTTCGGCCCGCGATCCCAAACGCGACCGCGGCGTTGATCTTGGCACAGCACAGTGGTTCGACGACGCCGTCAAGATGGCGCAGACCGCCGAGATAGATGTCTTCGTCGAGCTGATCGGCGGCGACGAAGGCCCGTCACGCTCGTCCGTCAAAGCGGCGCTCGAGGCCGGCCGCCATGTCGTCACCGCCAACAAGGCGTTGCTTGCCAAGCACGGGGTGGCATTGGCCGAGATCGCCGAGAGGAAAGGCGTGCTGCTCAATTACGAGGCGGCGGTGGCCGGCGGCATTCCGGTCATCAAGACAATGCGCGAGGCGATGGCCGGCAATTCGGTGACCCGCGTTTTCGGCATCCTCAACGGTACCTGCAACTATATTCTGACGCGCATGGAAGCCGAGGGCCTGTCCTTTGATGCCTGCCTGAAGGATGCGCAACGGCTGGGCTATGCCGAAGCCGACCCGACCTTCGACATCGAGGGCCACGACACCGCGCACAAGCTGTCGATCCTGACCAGCCTTGCCTTCGGCACGAGGATCGCCGCCAACGATATTTACATGGAAGGCATCTCCAACATCAGCCAGGCCGACATCCGCGCGGCCGGCGATCTCGGCTACCGGATCAAGCTGCTTGGCGTCGCCCAACGCACCGAAAGCGGCATCGAGCAGCGCGTGCACCCGACCATGGTGCCGACGGCCTCGGTCATCGCGCAGGTGCACGGCGTCACCAACGCGGTCGCGATAGAAACCGACATCCTCGGCGAATTGCTGCTTTCCGGCCCTGGCGCCGGCGGCAACGCCACCGCGTCGGCGGTGATCGGCGACATTGCCGACATCGCCAAGAGCCGGCCTGGCTTCCAGCATGGTCCGGTCTTCGGCCGGCCGGCGAAGGAATTGAAGCCCTACAAGAAGGCGCAGATGCGCAGCCATGCCGGCGGTTATTTCATCCGGCTGACCGTGCACGACCGCCTCGGCGTTTTCGCGGCAATAGCCAAGCGCATGGCCGACAACGACATTTCGCTGGAATCGATCGTCCAGCATGCCGCTGGGCCGGAAACCGAGGCACAGAAGACCGTCATCCTGGTGACCCACGAGACGACCGAGGCGGCGGTGCGCAAGGCCGTCGACGGCATCACCAGGGACAGGCTTCTGACCGACAAGCCGCAAGTCATCCGCATCGAGCGGGCCGGATAGTAGTCTCACATTTTGCGTTTAATCGATTGATATTGCTGCGCTTTCAAAAAGGTCCAGCGCAGGTCTTGCTGTTGTCACGGGGCTTTGACACAAGAAGCGCGTCTCCGGCGGGAGGCTAATGCATGTCGCCCAAAAGTGTGCGGCGGTTTTGGAACAACGACATGCATAAAAACAAAGTGCCAACGAGGATTGTCCATCGATGAATGTGGCCCAGAACATTGTCGCCGGCCTCGACCGGATACTGACCATGGAATTGGTGCGCGTCACCGAACGCGCCGCGGTCGCGGCCGCCAGATTGCGCGGACGCGGCGACGAGAAAGCCGCTGACCAGGTTGCGGTCGATGCCATGCGGCAGGAGCTCAACCGTCTTGCCATCAACGGCACGGTGGTGATCGGCGAGGGCGAGCGCGACGAGGCGCCGATGCTCTATATCGGCGAGGAGGTCGGTACCCGAAAAGGCCCGGCTGTCGACATCGCGCTCGATCCGCTGGAAGGCACGACGATCTGCGCTAAGAACCTGCCCAACGCATTGGCCGTTATTGCCATTGCCGAAAAAGGCAGCCTTTTGTTCGCGCCGGACGTCTATATGGACAAGATCGCGATCGGCCCGGGCTATGCCGACGGCATCATCGACATCGATGCCTCGCCGGCCGAAAACATCGCCAGCCTGGCCAAGGCCAAGGGCGTGCCGGTGGCGGAGATCACCGCCTGTATTCTCGACCGGCCACGCCATGGCGCGTTGATCGAAGCCGTGCGGGCGACCGGAGCCGCAATCCGTCTGATCGGCGACGGTGATGTCGCCGGGGTCATCCACACCACCGACCCGGACGAGACCGGCATCGACATCTATCTCGGCACCGGAGGCGCGCCGGAAGGCGTGCTCGCAGCTGCCGCCTTGCGCTGCACCGGTGGCCAGATGCAGGGCAGGTTGATGCTCGACACGCCGGAAAAGCTGGTGCGCGCCGCCAAGATGGGCATCTCCGACCCCAAACGGATCTACCACACGCAAGACATGGCACGCGGCGACGTGCTGTTTGCCGCGACCGGCGTGACCGACGGCAATATGCTGGCCGGCGTCAAGTTCGGCCGCAATTTCATCACCACGCATACGATCGTGCTGCGCTCGTCATCGCGGACCGTGCGCGAGATCAAGGCCAGGCACCAGGATCTGGAAAAGTTTTGATTTCGACTCAGTTAGCCGTTGCATATTGTGCGCAATGACAAATTGCAGACGGCGCGTCACGTGACGGGGGAAAGACGCTTTTTCCTCGATGTCAGGCAATCGGCCACCGGCGTTTCCTGGGAACACCGGCTGACCGAGCGCCAGGACATGGCTGCGCTCGCCATCGCGCAAGGTTATGGCGTGCCCGATATCGTGGCGCGCGTGCTGGCCGGGCGCGGCGTCACCGCCGAGCAGACCGAGCGGTTTCTGGATCCGACCATCCGCAACCTGCTGCCCGACCCGGCATCGCTGACCGACATGGACAAGGCGGCCTCTCGCATCGCCCAGGCGGTGATGGCCAGGGAAAAGGTGGCGATCTTTGGCGACTACGATGTCGACGGCGCCGCCTCGTCGGCGCTGCTCAAGCGCTTCCTCGCACATTTCTCGGTGCCGTCGGAGATTTATATACCGGACCGCATCTTCGAGGGTTACGGCCCCAATCCGGAAGCGATGCGCGAACTCGTCTCGCGCGGCGCGACGCTGATCGTCACCGTCGATTGCGGCACCAATAGTGCTGCTTCCATCGACGCGGCGAAGGCCGCCGGCGCCGACGTCGTGGTGCTCGATCACCATCAGGTCGGCGGGCCGTTGCCGGGGGCGGCTGCGGTCGTCAACCCAAATCGCGAGGACGACCTTTCCGGCCAGGGCCATCTTTGTGCCGCCGGCGTCGTCTTCCTTTGCCTGGTGCAGACCGCGAAGATCCTCCGCAGCCGCTTGCCGGATGCCGCACCGCCGGACCTGCTTGCCCTGCTCGACCTGGTGGCGCTGGGCACAGTCTGCGACGTGGTGCCGCTCACCGGCGTCAACCGCGCCTTCGTGGTCAAGGGGCTGCAGGTGGCGCGGCAGCAGAGAAACGAAGGGCTGGCGGCGCTGGCGCGGGTCTCGCGTATAGGCGAGCCGATCAGCACGTTCCATCTGGCCTTTCTGATCGGTCCGCGCATCAACGCCGGCGGGCGCATCGGCGACGCAGCACTTGGCAGCCGCCTGCTTGCAACCGACGACCCGGTCGAAGCCCGCACCATCGCCGAGACGCTGGATCGGCTCAACCAGGAGCGGCAATCCATGGAGCAGGAGATGCTGGCCGCGGCGCGCTCAGAGGCCGACGCGGAGCTTGCCGGCGGCAATGGTCCGGCCATCGTGGTCACAGCCAGCAGCAACTGGCATCCGGGCATTGTCGGCCTGCTTGCCTCACGGCTCAAGGACCATGCAAGACGGCCGGCCTTTGCCATCGCCTTCAACGCCAATGGTGTCGGTACGGGGTCAGGCCGTTCGGTGTCGGGCTTCGACCTCGGCCGGCTGGTGCGCGAGGCTGCCGATGCTGGGCTGATCGTCAAGGGCGGCGGCCACGGAATGGCGGCCGGCATCACTGTCGAGCGGGCGAAGCTCGGCGAACTCAGGGCTTTCTTCGAAGAGCGCGCGGCTGTGGATGTGTTCCGCCTGCAAGGCGAGGAGAGCCTGGCGATCGACGGCGCGCTTGCCGCCGAGGGCGCGACGCTTGCGCTGCTCGATGCGCTTGAGAGGGCAGGGCCGTTCGGCGCAGGGCACGTCGCGCCGGTGTTCGCGCTGCCGCGCCACCGGCTTGTCGATGCGCGGGCGGTCGGCAGCAACCACATCCGCGCCGAACTGCAGTCGGAAAGCGGCGGCCGCATCCAGGCGATCGCCTTTCGCGCCATCGACACGGCTCTTGGCGAATTCCTGTTCAAGAACAGGGGCAAGCCGGTGCATGTAGCCGGCTCACTGTCGGGCAACCACTGGAACGGCAACCGCACGGTGCAATTTCGTATCGTCGACGCGGCGCTTGCCTGAGAGCTCGCTGACCGCTCTGCCTAAGCGAGGACGGTCTGCAGCCGGGTCAGATCGCCGATCTGCGCCATCGTTGCCTGGTAGCCGATACGGATCGCTTCGTCGGCGCGGTGGAATTCGGTCAGGCCGATATGGCTGAGCTTCGGCTGCAGCGATATGTCCGGCGGGTCACCGGCCAGCCTGGCGCGCGAGATGCGGTCTTGGATGATGTTGAAGGCTTCGACCATGACGCCGGTAATGCCGAGCCGCGTCTCGCGCGACTGACGTTCGGGATCGGCGTGGCCGGCCCGCGGCGCGTCTTTCTCGATGACCAGCTCGCCGGCACTGTGCTTGATCACCGCGGCGCGGCCGAACAGATCGTAGTGAAGGTTCACCGCAACCACGAGCGGCTGCTCGTAGGCACGGCAGACCGAGACCGGCACCGGATTGACCAGGGCGCCGTCAACCAGCACACGCCCATTGCAGGCGACCGGCTCGAACACGCCGGGCAGCGCGTAGGAGGCGCGCATGGCGGTGCTCAACGAGCCGCTCGACAGCCAGATCTCATGGCCGGTGCGGATTTCCGAAGCGACGCAGACGAATGGTTTTGGCAGGTCCTCGAAGCGGATGCCGGCTATGTGCTCGCGCAGCCGCGCATCGAGCTTCATGCCACCGAACAGGCCGCTGCCGCGTAGATTGAGGTCGAGAAGACCAAAAATGCGCCGCCTGGTCAGGCTGCGCGCGAATTCTTCCAGCTCGTCGAGCTTGCCGGCAACATAGCAGCCGCCGACCAGCGCGCCGATCGAGGTGCCGGCGATCATCGACACTTCGATGCCGGCTTCGTCAAGCGCGCGCAGCACGCCGATATGCGCCCAGCCGCGCGCACAGCCGCCACCCAATGCCAGCGAAATCCCTGTTTTGCCCGGGGATTTGGTTTCGGATGCGCCCGCGGCCGAGGAGAGGCCATTGGCCTCCCGAACGTCAGGTCTGTTGCGCAATGACGCCCAGTCGAGCATCACAATCTCCCTTGTCCCACGGTCATCCTACAGGCGGGCCGTATCGAAATCATGAATATACGTGGCTGAAGTGCTGCGAATGGTTCATATTGATGGTGTATCGGGCTTTCGATAGGTTTTTTCCGCATCGAACAGCGGCTTGCTGCCGTCGCTGGCAAGCGTCCCTTTGCCATCGCTCAGCCCCACCGTCCGATAAAAGCATGAACGTCGGCCGGTGTGACAAGTTGCTTCGTGACCCTGCACTTTGACGCGCAACCATATCGCGTCCTGGTCACAATCCGTGAGCATCTCGACGACCTGCTGGACATTGCCAGAGGTCTCGCCCTTCTTCCACAGCGCATTGCGCGAACGCGACCAGTAGTGCGCGACGCCGGTCTCGAGGGTTAGCGCCAGCGCCTCGGCATTCATATGCGCGACCATCAGCAGCATGCCGTCTTCGGCATCGGTGACGACGACGGTGACGAGGCCCCCGGAATCGAAGCGCGGTGAAAGGACCCTGCCTTCCTCAAGCGCCTTTTTGTCTGTTGGAGCTTTCGGGAATTCCAATGCCGACATTCGCCGGTCCTTATCTAGCGAAGCCGGCAGGCCGATCAGATCCTGCCGCCGCGCACCATGGTAACGAAGCGGACCTGCTCTTCGGGTGTGTCCTTGAAGACGCCGGTGAAGGTCGAGGTCAGCGTGGTCGAGCCCTGCTTGCGGATGCCGCGCATGGCCATGCACATATGCTCGGCCTCAAGCATGACCGCGACGCCGCGCGGATTGAGTACGTCCTGGATGACGCCGGCAATCTGCGCGGTCATCGCTTCCTGGGTCTGCAGGCGATGGGCGAAGATGTCGACGACGCGGGCGATCTTGGACAGGCCGACAACCTTGCCGTCAGGCAGATAGCCGACATGCGCCTTGCCGATGATCGGCACCATGTGATGCTCGCAATGCGAGTGGAAGGATATGTCCTTGACGAGGACGAGGTCGTCATAACCAGCGACTTCCTCGAACGTGCGGCCAAGTTCCTCGGCTGGGCACATATCATAGCCGTTGAACATTTCGCCGAACGCCTTGGTGACGCGCTTCGGCGTGTCGATCAGGCCCTCGCGGTCCGGATTGTCGCCGGTCCAGCGCAACAAGGTGCGCACCGCGGCTTCGACTTCGGCCTCGCTCGGCCGGTCGGTGACCGGCTTTTCCATATAGGCAGACCGCGGCATGAGTTTCTTGATAACGGCGTCCATAAAGGCGTCTCCCGTAGTTCCTCTCTCAGGAGGAACGAGTTGAACGGACCACGACCTTTCGGGTGTTAGAAACTCGCCCGGTTTCCAGCCCGTAAGTGGCGTGAACAGAATTGGGCATGACGAGGTTTGTGGTCGCCTTGTCGATACCCGACTACCGCCATTATATATGTTCGTACCGAGCGAAAGGAAGACGCCAGAGCGGCAATGACTGTTCGCTGGGCGGCGACGGATTGGAAAAATATGATCGACGATGTCTACAATGCGAAAATTCTGGGTTTTGCCGGAAACATCGCACGGATCGGCCGGCTCGACCGGCCCGACGCAACCGCACGAGCACATTCCAAGCTGTGCGGCTCGACGGTGACCGTCGATCTGAAGATGGATGACGGCGTCGTCAGCGATTTCGCGCATGACGTGAAGGCCTGTGCGCTTGGCCAGGCGTCGTCTTCGATCATGGCGCAGCATGTCGTCGGCGCCAGCGCCGAAGAATTACGCAGCGTGCGCGAGACGATGCTGAAGATGCTGAAGGAAAATGGCCCGCCGCCCGAAGGCCGCTTCGCCGACCTGAAATACCTGGAACCGGTGCGCGACTACAAGGCGCGCCACGCCTCGACCATGCTGACCTTTGACGCAGTGGTCGATGCCATAGGCCAGATCGAGAAGAAGCGGGCGGAAGAGGCGGCTTAAACCTTGGCGAGAAAACGCCGGCTTTCGGCGAATTCCGCCCGGACCCAGTCGGCAAAAGCCCTGGCCGGCTCTGAAAGGTCATTCAGCCTTCTGGCCACTAGCCAATAGGCGCCCGACGCGACGTCGATGTCGAAAGGCTTGATCAGCGCGCCGGACGCAAGTTCTTCGCCGATCTGCAAAAGATCGGCCAGCGCGACACCATGTCCAAGCAAGGCTGCCTGCTTCGAAAGCGAAGCATCCGCGAGCATCGGGCCGCGCGCAGGCACGGCATCAGCCGTCACGCCCGCCGCTTCGAACCAGCGCGCCCAAGCCTGACGGTTTTCTTAGTGCAGCAATGTATAGCGACCAAGGTCGATCGGCTTTTCCAGAGCTGGGCCGGATGCAAGAAGTGCCGGCGACAGAACCGGGGAATCGACGACCGCGGCAAGCTGTTCGGCTTCGCTGCGTGGCCATGAGGTGGCGTGCGCACTGAAGCGTAGGGCAAGTTCGGGCTGATCGCTGCGAAACTCTATCAACCTCGGGTTGACCTCAAGGGAAACGTCGATATCGGGTCGCAACTCGCGAAAGCGGTTGAGCCGCGGCACCAGCCATACGGATGCAAGCGATGGCTCGACGCTGACACGGACCACGGACTGCGTCGGGGCCGCCGTCAATTCCGAAAGCAGCCTGTCGATGCCCTCGAAACTTCTGACCAACTGGTCGAGCAGCCGCCGGCCGGTGTCGGTCAACTCGACGCGGCGATGATGGCGGAAGAATAACGGTTGGCGCAGGAAGGCTTCGAGCTCGCGGATCTGGCGGCTGATCGCTGCCTGCGAGACGTAAAGCTCCTCGGCCGCACGGCTGAAGCTCAGGTGACGACCGGCTGCTTCGAAGCTTCTGAGAGCCGTCAGGGGCAGGTGTCCACGCTTCACTCGCATAACTCAGAGTTATCTGACGTGGACGTTATACTCGTTTGAAGAGCAAGGCCAGCGGGGCTCTAATCAGTGCTCAAGGAGTGCTGCCATAATCCAGTTTCTCAACATTCTGGGCGACGTTGTGCGGATCGCGACGTTTCAATGGCACGACGAGAAACCGCGTAGGGATTGGTGCGAGGAGAGGCGGCCGACCAGCGTCGCCGTATGTCGGAAGCCGACGCCCGACCGCTACCCGGTTCGCCGTACCAGGCCATGACGGGATTGCCAGACGGCATTGCGTTCCTGGCCCGATGCGCACATCTATCGTAGGGAAAACGCGATGTGGAGACTGCGGTGGTTGGCCAACATCGGCATGCGCACGGCGCCAGGCCGATTCGACAAGGACGCAACTGGCCCGGCCCATGGCGCAAGACGCCAGGCCGCGTCGTCGGCACGGCGCTCGTCCGGTTCTACCAGTTGACGCTGTCCGGCTTCGTCGGCAATTCCTGCCGGCATCTGCCGACCTGTTCCGAATACGCGCACGAAGCGATCGCCCGCCACGGGCTGTGGGCCGGCGGCTGGATGGGGTTTTTCCGGGTGCTGCGCTGCGGACCGTTCGGAACGCACGGCATCGACCGCGTGCCTAAGGTGCTGGCGGATCGCTACCTCTGGTTCACGCCATGGCGGTACTGGCTGATCGGGAAAAAACGTAGCGACCTGGACAGCTGACCGCAACTGTTCAGTGCACAACCGGACCGCTTTTACGATTTGGTAGGGTTAACCGCAGCTTGCGCAGACATCGCGCATTTGAGACAAAATCGAGACAAGACACCTCACTAAGCCGCTCCTGACACCCTTCAGGAGAGATTACCAAATGCGCCGGATAGATCGTCTTCCTTTCGTTTTCGCCGTGGTTCTCTATGTCCTGGCGTGGCTGTTGGGTTTTCCGATCCGTGCGCAGTCGGCGCCCCTCGGGGACGTCGAATGCACGCTGATCGTCGACGCCGCCAGCGGCGAGACGCTGTATCGCCAAGGGACCTGCGACCAGCGCTTCAGCCCCGCCTCGACATTCAAGGTTCCGCTGGCGCTGATCGGCTACGATGCTGGAATCCTGAGCGACGAGCACACGCCAAGCTGGGAGTACAAGGCAGAGTTCAATGCGCCGAAACGGGACCGCAAGACCGTCGACCCGACGATCTGGGAAAGGGATTCGGTCCTTTGGTTCTCACGCGAGGTTACACGCCGGCTCGGCAGCAAACAGTTTGCCAGCTATGTGTCCAGATTGGACTATGGCAACACCGACGTCTCCGGCAATTCCGGCAAGAATGACGGCCTCACCCATTCCTGGGTGAACTCTTCGCTTGAGATATCGCCGGTCGAACAGGTCGATTTTCTGCGTAAGCTGCTGGCGCGGAAACTGCCGGTCTCGGACAACGCCGATGCGATGACCAGCGCGATTGTCCCGACCTTCCGGGTAGGCGGCTGGACGGTGCAGGGCAAGACTGGAACGACCAAGCTCGGCGACAGCGCCGACAAGCGCTCGCTTGGCTGGTTTGTCGGCTGGGCGCAGACCGATGCCCGCAAGATCGTCTTTGCCCGCCTGGTAGTCGATACGAAACGTTCCGACACGCCAAAGGGGCTCAAGACGCGGGCGATGTTCCTGAAAGAGCTGCCGAATCTCCTCAGGTGACCTACATCCGGCTTTACGGCGCCGAGAACTGTCCATAAAAGACCGCTCGCCGCCGGACGCATCCGGCTCTTACTGATGCATGTCTTAGCCCCAAAAACCGCTAAGCAGTTTTGGGCGACATGCATTTCACCACCCGCGCTCGTTTGCGGGACTGGATAGGAGAATTTTATGCTGAATTCCGTTTCCCTGACATTTCCCGATGGCTCCATCCGCGACTACGACGCGGCGATGACCGGCGCCGGCCTGGCGGAATCGATCTCGAAGTCGCTGGCCAAGAAGGCCGTTGCCTATTCGATCGACGGCACAGTGCGCGACCTTTCCGACCCGATCGGCAAATCGGGCAAAGTCGAGATCATCACCCGCGAGGACCCGCGCGCGCTGGAGCTCATCCGCCACGATGCGGCGCATGTGCTGGCCGAAGCCGTGCAGGAACTTTGGCCGGGAACGCAGGTGACCATCGGACCGGTGATCGAGAACGGATTCTACTACGATTTTGCCCGCAACGAGCCGTTCACGCCCGACGATTTCCCGGTGATCGAGAAGAAGATGCGCGAGATCATTGCGCGCAACAAGCCGTTCACCAAAGAGGTCTGGTCGCGTGAGAAGGCGAAAAGGATCTTTGCCGACAAGGGCGAACGCTACAAGCTCGAGCTGATCGACGCCATCGCCGAGGATCAGGATCTCAAGATCTATGCACAGGGCGACTGGTTCGACCTTTGCCGCGGCCCGCATATGGCCTCGACCGGCCAGATCGGCAACGCCTTCAAGCTGATGAAGGTCGCCGGCGCCTATTGGCGCGGCGATAGCAACAATCCGATGCTGACGCGCATCTACGGCACGGCCTGGGCCGATCAGGCGCAGCTCGAAGCCTATCAGACGATGCTGGAGGAAGCCGAGAAGCGCGACCACAGGAAGCTCGGCCGTGAGATGGACCTGTTCCACTTCCAGGAGGAGGGCCCCGGGGTCGTGTTCTGGCATGCCAAGGGCTGGAGGATGTTCCAGAACCTGGTCAATTACATGCGTCGCCGCCTCGACGAGCAGGGCTATCAGGAAGTCAACGCACCACAGGTGCTCGACAAGAGCCTGTGGGAGACGTCAGGCCACTGGGGCTGGTACCGGGACAACATGTTCAAGGTGACGGTTGCTGGCGACGACACCGACGACGACCGGGTGTTTGCGCTGAAGCCGATGAACTGCCCCGGCCACGTCCAAATCTTCAAGCACGGGCTGAAGTCCTACCGCGATCTCCCGGTAAAACTTGCGGAATTCGGCAATGTGCATCGCTATGAGCCGTCCGGCGCGCTGCACGGGCTGATGCGCGTGCGCGGCTTTACCCAGGACGATGCCCACATCTTCTGCACCGAGGAACAACTCGCCGACGAGTGCATCAAGATCAACGACCTGATCCTGTCGACCTATGCCGATTTCGGCTTCGACGAAATCACCGTCAAGCTGGCGACCCGCCCTGAAAAACGGGTCGGCACCGACGCGATGTGGGATCATGCCGAGGGCGTGCTGCAGGATGTGCTCGACAAGATCGCGGCGCGGTCGGGCAACCGGATCAAGACGGGCGTCAATCCGGGTGAGGGCACGTTCTACGGGCCGAAGTTCGAATATGTGCTGAAGGACGCCATCGGCCGCGACTGGCAATGCGGCACCACGCAGGTTGATTTCAACCTGCCGGAACGGTTCGGCGCCTTCTACATCGGCTCGGATTCGGAAAAGAAGCAGCCGGTGATGGTGCATCGCGCAATCTGCGGCTCGATGGAGCGGTTTCTCGGCATCCTGATCGAGAATTATTCCGGCCATTTCCCGCTGTGGTTCGCGCCGCTGCAGGTGGTGGTGGCGACAATCACTTCCGATGCCGACGATTACGCGCAAAAGGTCGTCGCGCAGCTGAAGGCGGCCGGGCTGATCGCCGAAGCCGACCTGCGCAACGAGAAGATCAACTATAAGGTTCGCGAGCATTCGCTTGCCAAGGTCCCGGTCATCCTCGTTTGCGGCAAGCGGGAGGCCGAGGAACAAACGGTCAATGTCCGCCGTCTCGGGTCGCGCGATCAGGAATCGCTCGGCCTCGCAGCCGCCGTAAAGCTGCTTGCCGACGAGGCGGTGACACCCGACCGCAAGCGCCGCGCGGCCTGAACCAGCCGACCAGCAATGAATGGCGGTGGAGCGATCCACCGCCATTTTCATATGCCTGTCACGCCAATTGTATAGCGAGCCCCATGCTCAAGCTGAAGATGCGTGAAAGACCATTTCCAGAGCTCTCCTATGCCAGTCCGCATCAGCCGGCGCTGACGCGCTGGTTCATCCAATCGGTCGAAGGCCTGTCTGGACGCGATCGTTTCGCGGCACTTTATGATTTCTGGCGCCGGCACGTGGTGCCGAGCGGCGAGCGCGTGTTCAGCCGCATGCTGGAGCTGATCGATGTCCGGGTGCGGACCGCCGGTCAATGGCCGCCGGCAAACCTGCCCGACACGCCGCTGGTGATCGTTGCCAACCATCCGTTCGGCATCGGCGATGGTATTGCCGTGCTGTCGCTGGCGGAGCAACTCGGCCGGCCGTTCCGCGTCATGATCCACAAGGATCTGCTCAAGATCCGCGAGATGGAGCCCTATTCGCTGCCGATCGACTTTTCCGAGACCAAGGACGCGCTGAAGAACAACATGGCGGTCCGCCATGAAGCGGTGCGGCTGCTCAAGCAGGGCGTCAGCATCGTTGTCTTCCCGGCCGGCGGCGTGGCTACCGCGCCGAAGGGATTTGGCTGGGCGCGCGATTTGCCGTGGAAGATGTTTCCGGCCCGTCTCGTCCAGGATGCCAAGGCATCGGTCATCCCGATGCATTTTTCCGGCCAGAACGGTCGGCTGTTCCATCTGGTCAGCGGGCCGATGAACATGGCCGAGCGCGACGGGCGTGTCGCGAAATTCGTCGGCAAGGCCTCGCTGACGCTGCGCACATCGCTGCTCATCCGTGAATTTGCGCGCCTATCCGGCAAATCGATCGACGTGCGCGTGGGCGATGCGCTGGGGTGGGACGAACTGGAGCCGCTGCGCGACCGCAAGGCCTTGCTCGACCGCCTTCAGCGCGGGGTCTTCGACCTGGCGCCGGCCGAGGCGCGTGGCCGCGTGTCGTTGCTGGCGCGACGCATGGGCAAAGCAGCCTAGAGGGGCGCGGCTTAGTCGGCGCCTTCCTCGGAATCGATAGCGGAAGCCTCGGTGGCCAGAACTTCGATATCCTGGTTGTGCCCCGCCACCACCGTAAAATCCTTCTGGTAGATGCGGTCGCGGTTCTTGGCGATGATGGTGTAGTCGCCCTCGGCCAGCACCATCGAGGCAAAGGCGCCGACGGTTTCCTTGATAGGATCGCCGGACTCGTTGAGCAGCGACCAGGAGGTGTCGGCGATCGCCTCGCCGCCTGGTTCGCGCACCAGCTTCATGGTCATCTCGGCGGCACGGTGCTCGACCGTCGCTTCGGTCAGCTTGCCGGCCTCGACGCGGATGTCGGAGCGGATGACCGCGTTCACCGCACCATAGGTCGACACGACATGGTAGGTGCCGGCATTGAGCCGCACCACGCTGTTCGGCTCGACATCGGGTATGATCAGCGCACGATCGCCATCGGCCGCGGCGTGGCTCTCATAAATCGAGAAGCGCAGCTTCTTCGGCGGTATGCGTACCCCGCCGGACAGAACGGCATCGAGCTTGAGGCCGCCGGCATCGAGCACGAGGCTTTCGCGCTTGGCTTCCTTGCCGACAGTGATGCGCTTGGTGGCGCCGGCCCGCCCGTAGGAGGCGTGGACCAGATAGGAACCCGGCTCAAGCTGGAATACGGCGGTGCCGCCATGAGCGGAGGCGACCATCGGCAGCTTGCCGTCGCTGGCCGATTCGGGCTTGAAGACGCGCCAGACGATGCCGCGCGTGATGTCGGCGCCCTTGTCGGTCAATTGCGCCGACAGCGTGATTGCCCCGCTGCTCCCCAACGCCAGCGATGTCTCGCTTTTCGGAGGCGCATAGCCCGAAATTCCGGGAAGTTTCAGCTCGCCGAGGCCGTCCACATCCTGGGCGACGGCGAGCGAAACCGGCACCATCAACAGTGCGGCAGCGAGCCATATCAGGAAAAGACGCAATGTCCCCTCAAACATGCCTTGCGTTGAAGCCCAAGGCGGTGGCAATTTCAAGGCTTAAGAGTCCGGTCGGCTTCTGCTACAGGGCTCTTTGTCCGGCGCGCCGCGCCAATGCCCAAGCCGCCCGATGTCCCGATGGTGCGCTTCAGCTCAAATTCCAGGAGACTTGCGCCCATGGCGTCGCCGATCATCGATCTTCTGCTGACCCGAAATTCCGCGCCGATCCCGGATTTGAAAGAACCGGCGCCGAGCGATACGGAGATCGCGACGATGATCGCCGCCGCCTCACGGGTGCCGGACCATGGCCGGCTGGAGCCTTGGCGTTTCATCCTTTATCGCGGCGAGGCTCGCATCGAGATCGGCAAGAAGCTGGCAGAACTTGCCGAACAGCGCGAAGGGCCGCTGCCGGAAGGCCGGCGCAACCAGGAATTGGCGCGCTTTTCACGGGCCCCGCTGGTCATCGGCGTGATCTCGATCCCCAGGGAAAATCCAAAGATCCCGCAATGGGAGATGTTCCTGTCCGGCGGCATGGCGGCGATGAACCTGATGCTTGCCGCCAATGCGCTGGGCTACGGCACCAACATGATCAGCAACTGGTATTCCGACGTGCCGGAGGGCAGGGCGATCCTCGGCTTGGCGCCGCATGAGCGGGTCGTCGGTTTCGTCCATATCGGCTCCTATCAGGGGCCAGCGCCGGAACGGCCGCGGCCAGATCCGGCAAAGCTCTATGCCGACTATTCGGGGCCGTGGGTGGGATAATTTCGGAGCGGAACAGACCCCTAAGGATCAAGCCCCGATGCCTTGGCTCGCGCCAGGAGCCGCTCTGCGAGCTTGAGATGCGGCCGGTCGTACATCTTGCCATCCATGCCGACGACGCCGGGATTTCCTGCCGCCTTGAACGCCTCGACGATCGCAAGGGCGCTTTTCACCGCTTGCGCCGAGGGCGTGAAGGCGGCGTTGATGACCGGCACCTGCGCCGGATGGATCGCCAGCTTGCCGGTGAAACCGTCGCGCTCGGCCTCGGCGCATTCGGCCTCGAAACCGGCCATGTTGCGAAAATCCGGAAAGACGGTGTCGATTGCGGCGACTTCCGCGGCACTTGCGGCGAGGATGGTCATGGTGCGGGCGAAGCGGAATACATCCGTGTAGCGGCCGTTCTCGTCGCGCGTCGCGCGCGCGCCGATTGCCGCCGACAAATCTTCCGCCCCCCAGGTGACGCCGACAAGCCGCGCGCTTGCACGGGCGTAGGTCGCTGCGGCCAAGACGCCTGCGGCCGTTTCTGTGATGATCGGCAGGATCTTTATAGCTCCATCCGGCAGGCCGCTTTCAGCTTCGTGCACCCTGAGCTTGGCCGAGAGATGCTGAACATCCAGTCCGCTGTTCGACTTAGGCAGCATGATGCCGTCTGGTTTTGCTGGCACGAGCGCCGCCAGATCGTCGTCGGTCAGTCCGGTCGAAAGGTCATTGACGCGCAGATAGATCACGGAGTTGGTTCGGTGCCTGTGCTCGGCGATGAAATGCGCCGCTGTGTCGCGCGCCAGACCCTTGTTCTGCGCGGCAATCGAATCCTCGAGATCGACGATGACCACGTCGGCGCCCACGCCAAAGGCCCTTTCCAGCTTCTTTTCCGAATCGCCGGGAACGAAGAGCAGGGAACGCATCGGCTATGCCTTTTTCATCATCATCGCTTGCCTCGTGCATTTGGCAACCAGGACGTCGTTCTGGTTATAGGCGCGATGCTCGAACTCGACGACGCCGCGGTCCGGCTTCGACCTGGATTCGCGCACCGAGACGACAGTGGTCTCGACGCGAATGGTGTCGCCATGGAAGACGGGGTGCGGAAACACCGTCTCCTTCATGCCGAGATTAGCGATGGTGGTGCCGACGGTGATGTCGTTGACCGAGATGCCGATCATCAGGCCAAGCGTGAACAGCGAATTGACCAGGGGCTTGCCCCATTCGCTCTTGGCGGCGAAGTCGAAATCGATGTGCAGCGGCTGCGGGTTCAGCGTCATCACCGAAAACAGCATGTTGTCGCTTTCGGTCACGGTCTTGCGCAGCGTGTGCTTGAACTCATGGCCGACAACGAACTCCTCCAGATAAAGTCCGGCCATTGTCGATCTCCTCCGCTGCTTAAGGGTTGATAGGCGTTGCAAACCGGGCTCGCAAGCCAGTTAACGAACATGGTGAACCGTTCGTAAACCATTTGTGCCTACGGTCTCCACAGGGGCCAGAAGCGTTCTGGCAAAGGGCGTAAGCAGGCGACATGGTCGTTTCGCATTTCCTGAAATGGATTCACACGGCGAAGGTGTCGGAGCGCGTTGCGGCGGCAAGCGCACTTGCCCGCGCCTATGTCGACTCGGACCTGCCTTTCGAGGACCGCTGCGCTGCGGAGGCGGCGCTGACGTTGCTGCTCGATGACGCATCGTCGAAGGTGCGACTGGCGATCGCCGACGCGCTTTCCATGAGCCATCATGCGCCGCCGCAGATCGTCAGCGCGCTGGCCTCGGACCAGCCGGAAGTCGCAGCCTTGGTGCTGGCGCGGTCGCCGCTGCTTACCGATGCCGACCTGATCGATCGGGTTGCCGGCGGCCAGAAAGCGACGCAGAAGGTGATCGCCGACCGGCCGCGCGTCTCAATGTCGGTTGCGGCGGCGATCGCCGAGATCGGCGAGCCGGAGGCCTGCGCCACGCTGCTCGCCAACAGCGGCGCCGACATCGCATCGATCAGCTTTCGGCGCATGGCCGAGCGGCACGGCCACCTGCCTCTGGTGCGCGAGGCGCTGATTGCCGACGTGCGCCTGCCCGCCGATTGCCGCCATTTGCTGCTGGTCAAAGTGGGCGAGACGCTCAAGGGCTCAGCGCTGGTGCTGGCGCTGATGGGCGCCGCCAGGGCCGAGCGCGTCACGCGCGATGCTTGCGTCAAGGCTTCGGTGACGCTGATCGAAGGCACGCGAGCAGAGGAACATACCGCACTTGTCGAACATCTGCGCCTGCGCGGCGACCTGACCGCAAGCTTCATCATCCGCACCATCGCGCACGGCAAGGTCGACTTCTTTGGCTCGGCGCTGGTCGCGCTCAGCCAGCAGTCCGAGCAACGGGTGAGGGCACTGCTGGCCGGCGGGCATGACATAGCGTTGCAGGCACTGTTCCGCAGCGCCGGGCTTGCCGCCGCCACCCACGCCATCATCCTGCGCGCGCTGAAGGTCTGGCGCGAGGTCGCCAATGGCAAACGCCTCGCCGGCGTCCAGGAAGTCAGCTGGCTGATGCTGAAGGAATTGGGAGGGCAGTCCGCCGAAGGCGATCTCGCCGGGCTGGTCAAATCGATCCACCTCGACGCGCTGCGCGAAAACGCACGCGGGCACGCGCTGGCGATCGCCGCTGCCTAGAGTCTTTCACGTTTTGACGGAAGCGTATCCGGCGTTTGCGAAGTAGTTTTTGCATTCGCCGGGTTCGATCGTCGCAACGAGGTGGCCGATGTGGCGCCA